>CAZABJ010000053.1:0-18836 GCA_964483375.1 uncultured Caulobacterales bacterium | reverse complement strand
GCATCCGCGTGATTTCCAAGCGGGTCGCATTCCCTTCGGTCGTGAAGGGCTGAACATCGATGATGCAAACATTCACATCGCTGACGTGGTGGTATTCGTTGGGCGGCGCCTCACCGGGCGCCGACCGGCCATAAACATAGAAATTTTCATACCGCGCAGTTATTTGTGCGCTCACGGCGTCGGCGGCGAAAAGCGCCAACCCACTCGCTAGAAAAGCAGAAAAATACGAGCTGGCATCGCTCTGCCCCCTTACGAATTCACCTCGTAACCGACAGTAGTGGGCGAAGAACTTCAGGTCCAGGACGACAGCCGCTGGTCCCGTTATCGCGAGTTCGTCGCCATCAACATGAGCGGGCCGAACGAAAGCGATAGAAGATCAGGGATAAGGGTAGGCGGCGCAATGACCACGCGCGGCACGCGACAAAGCACTGAAATTCAACGCTGCAACAAAAACGTCATGGCGGAGAGACAGGGATTCGAACCCTGGGTGCGCTCGCGCGCACAACGGTTTTCGAGACCGCCCCGTTCGACCACTCCGGCACCTCTCCGCGGGGCGGCGAAACTAAGCGATGAGCCGCTTGCGCATCAAGTCCAAGTCGCGGTTAACGCTCGGTTCGCGCCGAGGCGACGTTCGCCCGGCCGGGACGTTAAAGGAGGCCGTCCATGTCAGCGTCGTCGGGCGAAACCGCGGGGACCGAACGGTCTGCGGCCGGCATAAGGCCTCGCCCCGTCGTCGCCTTTGATATGGATGGCACGCTGACCTGGACGGACACGTACACCGTCTTCCTCCGCGTGTTCGCAGGACGCGCCGGGTTCTGGCGCGCTATGGCCAGGCTTGCGCCTGCGGGCGGGCGTTACCTCGCAGCGGGGCGAGATCGCAGCCGGCTCAAATCCGCCGTGGCGCGACGGTTTCTTGCAGGCGCGCGGCTGCGCGACGTCGAAGCGGCCGGCGAAGAGGCCGCCGCGCGCCATATGCAGACGCTGTTACGCGCGGACGCCGCCGCCGCGTTGAAACGACACCAAGACAACGGCGCGCGCGTCGTGATCGTGACCGCCGCGCCGGATTTCGTCGCGGGCCCGATCGCGCGTCGGCTGGGGTGCGAGCGGCTGGCCACCCGGTTCGCGCTTGAAGACGGCCGGTTGACGGGCGCGCTGACGGGGCTCAATTGCCGCGGGCCGGAAAAGGTGCGGCGGCTTCACGCGCATGTGGGCTCGGGCTTACGCCTGACCCACGCCTATGGCGACTCTCGCGGCGACCGAGACTTGTTGGCCGCCGCCGAAGCGCCGGGCTATCGCGTCTTTCGCGACGGCCCTGCGTTTCCCGGCCTGGCCGCGCTGCGGCTGCTCGCCTAGGCTCAGCGCGTCGCCTGCATCCGCCAAGGAGGCGCCCTTGCGCATCGTCGTCATACTTCTCGTGAGCGCGCTGGCATGCGGGCCGGCCTGGGCGCAGGATGCTGATGCGCCCCCGTCCGACCCCATCATGGTCGCCGCCCATCCGCTCGGCGCGCGCGGGGTCGCTCTCGCGCTGGGCCCGGATCGCGCTGCGGTGCGCGCGGTCGGCCCGGCGGGCGCGCTGCGATTGATGTGCGGTCGGGACGACGGGCCCGCCTTCGTCGTGCTGGACCGGGAGCCCCGTGACAGTGAACGCGCGTATTGCGCCGAAGCTGGATTTGACGACTTGGCCGCGTTCGCCATCGGCCATGGCGGCGTCGCGCTGGCGATCGCGGAGGACGCCGACCCGATTGCGCTGACGCGGGCGCAGATCTATCGCGCCCTCGCCGCAGCGACGCCGGACCCGGACGCCGACTGCGCTGCGGTTCCCAATGACCGGCTGCGTTGGTCCGACATTGACGTCGCCCTGCCCGACCGTTTCATCGCCGTCATCGCGCCGCCGCTGGACGCCTCGGCGCGCGCAGGATTGGCGCTGCTCGCGATGGAGAGCGCAGCGCGCGACATCGCTTGCGTCGACGCGCTTCGGCTGACCGAACGGACGCGCTATCGGGCGCTTGCCCAGACCTTCCGAACCGGTGAGGGCTGGATTGACGGGGCGCCGGACGTGGCGGCCATGGTGCGGCTGTTGGAGGGCGCGCCGGGCGCTATCGCCGCGTTCGACTTGCCGTTCGCCTTCGCGCCAAACGAGGGGCTGCGCCTTGTAAGCGTCGACGGGACGGAACCGAGCCGGGCGAGGGTGCGCGACGGAGACTATCCCCTCGCCCGTCCGCTGACGATTTATGTCGACCCCAACCGCATCGCAGCCGATGAAGCCGTTCGCGACGCCGTCCGCGCGCTCGCCTGCGGGTCGAATGCGGACGCGCTGCGCGAGGGCGGCGTGCTCCCCGCCCCAGTCGGCCGAGGCGCGGATATTTGCGCGGAGGACTAGCGCCGGCGCATTGACAAGCGCGGCCTCCGCCCGTCATAAGCCCCGTTCTCGCCGCCGGGGGGTCCCGGCGGCGGCTTTCATTATTTTGTCGCGCCGTTGTTCGGTCTTGAACGAACGCGCTGGCGCGCGAACCAGGGAGCCGGCGGGCGCTGTCGCCGGAGCGAGCTGTGTCCGCATACGCGGTGATCAAAACGGGCGGCAAGCAATATCGGGTCGCCGAAAACGACTTCATCGTCGTTGAGAAACTCGCGGGCGAGGCGGGCGAAGAAGTGACCTTCGACGAGGTGGTCATGCTCGTTGACGGCGACGCCACCGCCATCGGCGCGCCGCTTGTCGCCAAAGCGCGCGTGACCGCGGAAATCGCCGAACAGCGCCGGGCGCCGAAAATCCGCATTGTGAAGAAAAAAGCGCGGACCAACGACCGCAAGGTCATGGGCCATCGCCAACATGAGACGGTGTTGAAGATCACCGGCGTGTTTGCGGATGGCGGCGCGGCGAAGCCGAAAAAAGCGAAGGCCGAAACGCCGAAACCCGCGCCCGAACCGGCGGCGGACGCCGAGCCCGCGCTCAAGTTCCTCGACGCGCCTGAGGGCGACGCGGATGATTTGAAGAAAATCTCCGGCGTTGGTCCGAAATTGGAAGAGAAGCTTAACGCGCTTGGCATCTACCATTTCGCCCAAGTCGCCGCGTTCACCGATGCGGAAATCGCGCGGATTGACGAGGTTTTGAATTTCAAAGGCCGCATTGAGCGGGATAACTGGCGTGAGCAAGCCGCTGCGCTCGCTCGCGGCGAGGACCCCGCCGCCGCCAAACAGGACGGCGCGGACGATACGGACGAGGAGGCCTAAGCATGGCGCACAAAAAAGCCGGCGGTTCGTCGCGCAACGGTCGCGACTCCGAAGGCCGCCGCCTCGGGGTGAAAAAATTCGGCGGGCAAGCCGTCATTCCCGGCAACATCATCGTGCGTCAGCGCGGCACCAAGTTTTGGCCGGGCGAGAATGTGGGCATGGGCAAGGACCACACCCTGTTCGCCTTGAGCGAAGGCGCCGTACGCTTCGAAAAGAAACGCGGCGGACGAACTTATGTGGTGGTGGCGCCGGACGCGGCGCTGAAACCCGCCGAGTAACCAGGCGAACGATGCGCTGAGCTGCAATCGGATCGTCTGCCGCCTGGCGACGATCCCCGCAAACAGCGTAAGAGGGGGCGTCGCCGAGATTTAACCACTCCCGCCGGGAGGGCCCCTTTGATGAATCTCGAAATTCTGTCCCAATGCCTCCGCCTGCGTCCGTTCACGCTGGACGACGCGCCGCTGGCCGCGCGCTACGCCGGCGACTACGACGTGGCGCGGATGACCACGTCCGTCCCCCATCCCTACCCCGTCGAAACCGCCGAGGGGTGGATCATGACCCACCCGCACGGCCGCCGGCGGGGGGTCGATTATCCCTTCGCCGTAACGCGCCGCATCGACAACGCGCTGGTCGGCGCGGCGGGGGTGTTCAAGCGGCGGGGATCGGACGATTTCGAGCTCGGCTATTGGATCGCCAAACCCCATTGGGGCCTGGGATACGCCACCGAGGCCGCGCTCGCGCTCGCTCGTTGGTCGCGAGATGAGCTGGGCTGCGACCGTCTGACCGCCGGCTATTTCACGGACAATCCGGCCTCTTCGCGGGTGTTGGAGAAAGCCGGGTTCGTTCCCACCGGTAAGGTGACGAAGCTTTACTCATTGGCGCGCAACGCCCAGGTCGACAGCGCTGATATGGTCGCGGATCTCGCCGCTTTGCCGGCCGACGCCTCGGACGCACAGACGGCGGACGCTTAAGCGGATGCAGGCGCGGTGAAGTTTCTCGACCAGGCGAAAGTGTATGTGCGGTCCGGCGCTGGCGGCGCGGGGTGCGTGTCCTTTCGCCGTGAGAAATATGTCGAGTATGGCGGACCGGACGGGGGGGACGGCGGCAAGGGCGGCGACGTTTGGATCGTGGCCGCCGAAGGGCTGAACACGCTTATCGACTATCGCTACCAACAGCATTTCAAGGGCGGGACGGGCGGACACGGCATGGGCCGCAACCGTTCCGGGGCCGCGGGCGAGGACGCCACGCTGAAGGTGCCGGTGGGCACGCAGATCCTCGACGAAGACCGCGAAACGCTGCTGGCTGATCTCACCATGGCCGGCGACCGTGCGCTACTGGCGGCGGGCGGCAATGGCGGTTGGGGCAATGCGCGGTTCAAATCGTCGGTCAATCAGGCCCCCAGACGCGCTAATCCCGGCGCTCCGGGCGAAGATCGCTGGATCTGGCTGCGGCTGAAGCTGATCGCCGACGCCGGCTTGGTCGGGCTTCCCAATGCGGGGAAGTCGACCCTGTTGAGCGCGCTCTCCCGGGCGCGGCCCAAAACCGCGGCTTACCCGTTCACCACCCTCCATCCGCATCTCGGCGTTGTTGAGGTGGATGAAGGCGAGCGCTACGTGCTCGCCGACATTCCCGGGCTGATCGAAGGGGCGAGCGAAGGCGCGGGGCTGGGTCATCGCTTCCTCGGTCATGTGGAGCGCACCGCGGCGTTGGTTCATCTCGTCGATGGAACCGCGCAAGATCCCGCCGAGGCCTATCGCACCGTGCGCGAAGAATTGCGCGCCTATGGCGCGGGGTTGGACGAAAAGCCCGAAATCGTGGCTCTCAATAAGGTCGACGCCCTGGACGAGGCGACGATCGCCGCGCGCTTGGCCGCGCTATCGCAAGCCGCAGGATCCCAAGCGATGGCGATTTCGGGCGTGTCCGGCGCCGGCCTCCCCGCCCTTTCGCACAAAATCGCCGAGGCGGCGCGATCTCTGCGCGCTGAGGCCCAAGCCGCCGCCGCCCCGGATCAAGAAACAGCGCCATGGACGCCCTGAAACGCATCAGCGCTGCGGATCGGCTGGTCATCAAGGTTGGCTCCGCGCTTTTGGCGCGCGATGACGCAGCGGCGTGGACCCGCGCCTTGATCGCCGATGTGAGCGCGCAAACGCGGGCGCAGATCGTGTTGGTCACCTCCGGCGCCATCGCACTGGGGCGCGCGGCCTTTGGCGGCGCTCGGCTCGATCGGCTTGAACAGAAGCAGGCCGCCGCCGCCATCGGCCAGCCGGCGCTGATGGCGATGTGGTCGGCCGCTTTTCTGGACGTGAACCGACAGACGGCCCAAACGCTGCTGACGCTGAGCGACACCGAACATCGACGGCGCTGGCTGAACGCGCGCGCGACGCTCAATGAACTGATGGCGCGCAACGTCACGCCCATCGTCAATGAGAATGACACCGTCGCCACCGATGAGATCCGCTTCGGCGACAATGATCGCCTCGCAGCACGGGTTGCGGAGCTGGTCGGGGCGGAAGGGCTGGTGCTGTTGTCCGACGTCGATGGTCTCTACGACAAAGACCCCGTCTCAAACGCCGAGGCGCGCCACATTGAGGAGGTCGGCGCGATAACGCCGGAAATCCGCGCCATGGCCGGCGGACCGAACCTTGCCGCCGGGCTGGGCTCGGGCGGGATGGCGTCAAAGCTCGCCGCAGCGGAGATCGCCGCTCGGGCCGGGGTATGGACGCTTATCTTAGACGGGCGCGCGACCGCGCCGTTCGCCGACCTCGCAAACGGCGCGCGCTGCACGTTCTTCGCGGCCCACACCTCGCGTCTGAACGCGCGACGTCGGTGGATCGCCTCCGCACATCCTCCGTCCGGTTCGGTCACAGTGGACGCCGGCGCCGCGGAAGCCGTGCGAACGGGCAAGAGCCTCCTCTCCGCTGGCGTGCTGGCCGTGACTGGCGTGTTTCAGCGCGGGGAGACCGTACGTATCCTGGACGAGAGCGGGGGTGAGATCGGACTAGGCCTGGCCGGCTATGACGCGCCCGACGCGCGCCTCATCGCAGGCCGACGCAGCGAGGAAATCGAGGCTGTGCTCGGCTATCGTCGCGGTGCGGCGTTGATCCACGCCGAGGACCTTGTGCCCGCCGCCAGGACTCAGCCTTCATGATCGACACCGCCCTCGACATGACCGCAATCGGCGCAGCCGCACGGCGCGCAGCGCCTGTGTTGGCCGCAGCCTCGCCCGAAACCCGCTCTGCGGCGCTCCTCAGCATGGCTGAGCAAATCGCTGCGAATGAGCGCGCGATCCTGGCCGCCAACGCGCAAGACGTCAGCGCCGCGAGCGCAAACGGCGCGACCGGCGCGTTCATGGACCGGCTGCGGCTGGACCCCGCGCGGATCCGCGGCATGGTCGCCGGCGTTCAGGCGCTGGCCCAGCGTCCAGACCCGGTCGGGCGCGTGCTCGCTCAATGGCGGCGGCCCAACGGACTGGTGATAGAAAAGCGCGCCGTCCCGATCGGGGTCTTGGCGTTGATCTTCGAAAGCCGGCCAGGCGTGACCGCAGACGCCGCGGCGATTGCGATCCGGTCGGGCAACGCCGCAATCCTCCGCGGCGGATCAGAAGCGTTCCGAACATGCGCGGAAATCGCCAAAACGATTGACGCAGGCTTGGCCGGCGCAGGCCTGCCCACTGAGGCGGTGCAAGTGATCACGTCGGGCGGTCGGGAGGCGGCGGCGGCGTTGATCACGGGGCTTGGCGGAGCGGTGGACCTGTTGATCCCCCGCGGCGGCAAAAGCCTCACCGAGCGCGTGCTGAGGGAAGCCCGCGTGGCCACGCTTGGCCATCTTGAAGGGCTTTGCCACTCCTTCGTGCACGCGTCTGCTGACCTCGATGCGGCGGAACGGATTGTGCTCAATGCTAAGATGCGTCGGCCCGGCGTCTGCGGGGCGACCGAAACGCTGCTGATTGATCGCGCTTGCGCTGCGGAGGCCGCGCCGCGCCTCGGCGCGGCGTTAACGGCGGCCGGTTGCGCAATCAAGGCGGACCAGGACGCCCGCGCGTTGATCCCCGCAGCCGAGCCGGCGGAGGACCAAGACTTTCGGACAGAACATCTCGACGCGGTGATCAACATCGCCGTGGTTGACGGCGTGAAGGGCGCCGTCGCCCATATCGCGTCTTATGGCTCAGGCCACACCGACGCGATCCTCGCCCGCGACCCTTTGGCGATCGAACGCTTCTGCGCCGAGGTCGACAGCGCCATCGTCATCGCGAACGCCTCCACTCAGTTCGCTGACGGCGGCGAGTTTGGTTTCGGCGCGGAGATGGGCATTGCGACAGGCAGGCTGCATGCACGAGGACCGGTGGGAGCCGACGAGCTGACCACCTATAAGTACGTTGTTGTCGGCGCTGACACGATCCGCCCCTGACGCCCCGCCCTTGCGCGGGGAGGCGCTCGCCGCGGGCATGCGCGTGGGGCTGTTTGGCGGGTCCTTCAATCCCGCCCATGGCGGGCATGCGCATGTGGCGCGCACGTCCATGGCGCGATTGGAGCTCGACCGGGTCTGGTGGCTCGTCAGCCCGCAAAATCCGCTCAAAGACAAAACGGACACCGACGCGCTCGCTCAACGCATGGCGTTGACCCGACGCCATGCCGATGCGCCGGGCTTCGTGGTCACCGACTTAGAAAGCCGTCTTGGGGCCCGGTACACCATCGACAGCCTGACCGCGATTGTCGGGCGATGGCCGCGGGTTCGTTTCGTTTGGATCATGGGCGCTGACAATCTGGCCAGTTTCCACCTCTGGCGCGGCTGGCGGGAGATCATGGCGCTTGTGCCCATCGCCGTGGTGGCGCGTCCCGGCGCGGCGCTCGCCGCCCGGTTCTCGCCCGCCGCGGAGGCGTTTGCACGCCGACGTCTGCCCGAGGAATACGCCGGCTGGCTGGCCGACGCGCGTCCCCCGGCGTGGATTTACCTGACCGCTCCGCTCGATCCGAGATCGTCTACGGCATTGCGTGCGGCGCGCCGGCGATAACCTCCGCTTCGATGGCGAGGGCGGCGCGCATGTCGTCCAACAACGCTGAGAGGTCGTTGGCGAGCCCCAGACCATGGGTCCAGAAGTCCTCGACGCCATATGACGTCGCGCCGCCCGTCGCGAAAGCGCGCATGCCGAACCGTCTCCGGGAACGCTCCAAAATCGCCTGCACCATTTTCGGCGCTTGGATGAACCGGATGGGGTCGCGCGCATCGCCGCCGTCCAGCGGGATGTCAGGCGCACGGCCCGACAGCATGTACTTGACCCGCTCAGTCACCGTCCACATGGCGGCGAGCAAGGCGTTGATGACCGTCTCCGTCGCCAAGGCGAGCGGCAAAGCGAGAAAACTCCCTTGGCTGAGGAGTCGGGCCTCGCCGGACTGGGTGCGCGCGATGAGCGGGTTGTTTGAGGGCGCGGCCAGCGCGTTTGCGACAGCGGCGTCAAACTCCCGACGCGCCTGCATCAACGCCATTGCGACCCCGTCGGTGGCCCGCAGCGAAACCGGCGGCTGGGGGGTTGTCTCCAGCCCCGCATCCGGAGCGGCTTCCTCGGTCGCCTGCGCCCATCGGGCGAGCCGCGCATCAGCGCTGGCCGCGCTATGGGCGAGCAGGTGCTGCGGGGCGGACAGGCGGTGAAACGCGCGCGCGGTGGCTTCAAGGAAGCCGTCAACACCGCGCGCCAATCGCGGCGTCAGCGCGAGCGCGGCGCCCACATGCACGAAACTGCCGTTCATCAGCGCCATGGCCTCGCCCGGCGCGAGATCCACCGGACCCAGCCTCCCCTTCAACGCCGCACGCGCCCAATGCATGCCGGGCACGACGTCGCCGGAGGAGTAAGACGCAAGCCGTGGCACGCCGTCGAAAGTGCAGCGCGGATCTTCGAACGCGGCCAGGATCACATCGTAGGTTTCCGGCGATATCAAACTGCCCCCTGCGCCGGTTTGGAGGATTTTCGCCGCCGTTATGCACAGCGCCTCGAAGGTGTCGAACCGCGGACCGTCGCCCAACAAATGGGCTTGCCACAGCAACGCGTTGACGGTGTGCGGGCCGGGCGGCTCGGGATCGTCGTCTCGATGGCCCGAAAGCGTCGTGACGCCATAGACGCGGAGGCTGGGGTCGCGATCGAGGACGGTCTCGAACGCGGCGCGGTCTGCGGCGACCCGCGCCCGCGCGTCGCGCCACGCCACAGGGGCTTGACGCGCCTCGACCGCTGAGAGCGCTTCGCGCAGAATCTCGGGGATGTCGCTGAGAAAGGTCTGATTCACTGACGGCTCCGCGCATAGAGGATGACAAGGCCGGCCAGCGCCGCGATCAGCAACACCGCCAACGCATCGCTGGAAAGATGCGCCAACGCCCGCGACAGACCTCCATCGACAGGCGGCCAAAAGGCGTCGGGCTGCACCTCGTCGCGTGAGAAGGCGGCTAAGTTGAGGACGAAATCAACCAGCGTCACCCCGCCAATGGCGAAAGCGGCGGTTTCGATGCGGCGCTGGGAGCGTTTGCGGAAGCGTTCGCGCAGGTCCCGCACAAGCTCTGTCACCGCCTCTTGCTTCATGCGCATCGTCTCGATGACCCGATGCATCTCATAGACCGCGACAAAGCGCTCGAAGAGCCATTTGCGACCGAGCTGCAGCCCCAGCGCCACCTCTTCATATTCTGAGACCGCGAAGGAGACCTGCGAGTTCAGGCGGGTGACCATGGCGTCTACGGCGGTGAAGCGGCGCTCGGTGATGTCGTCGACCAGATCAGCGTATCGGTCGCGGAACATGCGGCGAATGACGTCGCACAGCGCGTAAAAATACTGGATCTTATCGAGCGCGGCGGCGAGGCCGGCGGCTTCAAACTCCTCAGACGTTCCCAGATAAACCGAGCTTCCGATATTGCAGGCCATCCATCGATCCGGCGCGCCCGGTATCGCTCCCCGCGTTTCGGCGGTCACCCGCCAATGGGTCGCGATCTCCTCGGCGAGGTCTTGGTGAGGCAGCGGGAGGCACAGCGTGCGGGCCGCCCACAGAACCGAATCCACGTCCTCAGGCCAACGACGGTCATTGGCGACGTCGACATCGTCGCGATGGGGGAAGTTCACATCGGCGAAGGCGAGGAAGCCGCCGGGCTGCCGGACGATCGGCGCACCCCCGCGCTCAGGCGCGTGCGGTCCAGCCTCTAACGCCGCCGCCGCCTCCGCCGCATCGGCGACCACGACATGGGCGTGTCGCGCGACAGCGACCGACGCGCGATAGGCGGCGGGGTCGAAGGCGTCGAGAAAGGGCTTGGCGTCCGAAACGTGCAACCCCCGCACCTTCACGACATACCGAATAAGCGAGAGCGTGTTGTCGAACAGGTGGATTTGCAGATCGCTCAGGCTCACCCGAGGCCCGGACGCGACGATTTCGGAGAGATTCTGGATTTCGGCAGCCGCGTCGGGAGCGAGCGCCGCCGCCTGTTCGGCGGGATAGCGCGCGACGATGGCGGGCAAGGCCGAGGCGGGAACGCTGTCGTCGGACAAGGTGACGTATTGGGCGAATTGATCGGCGGGGTCGCGCCAGGCGGTGAAGGCCTCTCCGCCATGCCGGTCGGCGAGGCGGCGAGCGATGTCGGCGAAGAGCCGCGCGGCGCGGCCGGCGGCGGCTGCGGTCGCATCGGTGTTCAGGTTGAACAGCGTGCGAAACGGCGCGGTGATGACGAAATCTAGGTCTAGCGACGACATCGCGGGTCCCCCGACAGCTGCGTTTCCAAGGCGTGGCTCGCCAAGGCGGGGCGTGTTATCTTCGAATGCGGACACCGTTGCAAAAGGAAGCTCGTGCTGTCGCCCCAGGTCATGACCGGCGCCGCCCCGGAACCCGGCGGTCTCGCGCACCAAGATCTCAGCGCCGATGCGCTGCGAGCCTTGACGCTGCAATCGCTCGACGATGACAAGGCGCTGGATGTGACTTGCATCGACCTGGCGGGAAAATCACCCGTCACGGACGTGATGATCATCGCCAGCGGCCGATCGAGTCGCCACGTCTCTTCTATGGCCGAGCATCTGCTGCGCCGTTTGAAGGAAGCCGGCCACGGCCGCGCCAAGGTCGAAGGCATGCCGACGTGTGATTGGGTGCTCATCGACGCGGGAGACGCGGTGATCCACCTGTTCCGCCCTGAAGTGCGCGCCTTCTACAATCTCGAAAAGATGTGGGCGGACGACCCGGCGGGCGCGAGCGAAACCGAAGCCGTTTGAGCGCGCCTTGCATCTCAGCTTAATCGCTGCGGGCCGCATGCGGACCGGTCCCGAGCGCGAACTTGTCGACGACTACCTCGACCGGGCGCGCGCCGGCGGACGCCAAGCCGGCTTCATGAGCGTGGTCGAGCGCGAGATTGAACCGCGCGGCAAGGCCCAGGACGCCGTGACGCTCAGCCAGTCCCTGCTCGAGGCCGCGCCGGCGGGCGCCAAGCGGGTGGTGCTGGATGAGCGCGGCCGGCACGCAAGCTCGGCGGAGTTCGCTCAGATGCTCGGGCGTTGGCGCGACCAAGGCGCGCCGGCCGCCGCGCTGTTCATCGGCCCCGCCGACGGCTTCAGCGCGGAGGCGCGAAACAGCGCGGATTGGATTTGGGCGTTCGGCGCCCCGACTTGGCCGCATCGGCTCGTCAGAGTGATGGCGGCCGAGCAGCTCTATCGTGCTGTGAGCATATTAACGGGCGCACCCTACCACCGGGTCTGACCCCCGCCTTCGGTGTAGACGTCGCTATGGTTCGTTCCGCGCTTATCGCCCTCCTATCGGTTGTCGCCGCAACCAGCGCCTCTGCGCAGGAGGGCCCGATCACCTTGCGTCCCGGGACGGGAGACGCCCCGGAGCAGCGCCCTCGTCCGCCCGAAGCCGATCCCGAGGCGCTCGAAATCGAAAGCGCGCAACGGCGCGCTGCGAGCCAGGCGCTCACCGCGCAAGCCGACGCGACAGCGGCGGAGATCGCGCTGTTGCAGACCCGGCTGGTGGACGCAGCCCGAGAACTCGATCGCGCCGAACGCAGCGCGCTCGCCGCCGCCGCGCGTCTCCGCGTGCTGGACGGCGAGGCGCGAGCGCTCGAACTGCGCGTCGCCGCGGATCGCGAAAGGCTGTCGGAGACCTTAGCGGCGCTTCAACGGCTCGCCCGCGCTAACCCGCCCGCGATGGCCGCCTCCCCCGGCGACGCAGCGGATGCGGCCCGGGCGGCGGGTCTGTTTGCGGAGATCGCCCCCTTGCTCGAGGCGCGCGCCGCGGCGGCGCGGACCGAGATCGACCGGTTGCAGGATCTGCGCGCCGCCATCGAGCGCGAGCGGGAGAGCCTCGCCCAGACAGAGGCGGCGCTTTCGCAAAGGCGCGACGACGTGCAGGCCCTGTTGGCCGAACGCGAACGGGCTGAAGCCGCGCTGCGCGAAGACGCGTTGCGAGAGCAGGCTGAGGCGGACGCGCTCGCCGCTCGGGCGCGATCGCTCCGGGAGCTCATCGCTGCGCTGCGGGCGGAGGAAGCGGAACGGGCGCGACAACGCCGCGAGGCCCTTCAACCGCCGGCGTCGGCTGGCAGTCCGGCCCCCAATTTTCGGCTCCGACCGGACCCCGGCGGCGTCGCCCCCGAGCCCCGTCAGTTTTTTTCAAGCCGATTCGCGGACGCCCGCGGCACGCTGTCGCCGCCCGCCGCGGGTTCGATCATACGTCGGTTTGAGGGGAGCGGCGCGGACGCCCGCGCTTTCGGCCTAACTTTTGAAACGCAGCCGCAGGCCCAGGTCACAAGCCCGTTCGACGCAGAGATTCGGTTCGCTGGCAGATTTTTGAACTACGGTGAACTGTTGATACTCGACGTTGGCGATGGCTACCATATCGTTCTTGGAGGACTCTCCGAGGTCTACGGCGTAACGGGCCAGTCGGTGCTCGCCGGAGAACCGCTGGGGAAGATGCCGGATGCAGAAAGACCGTCTTCGGAACTCTATATGGAGGTCTGGAGAGACGGACAACCGATCGACCCCGAGCCTTGGCTGCGCAGCTAAGGTCCTGTGCGGGGCGTGAAGCAGGAGACGGCGTAATGAAGCTTCGCCATTGGCTCACCGCGCCGATTTTGGGCGCCATGTTGGGCGCGGGCGTGATCGCGGTGTCGGCGGACGCCCCGGACAACCAACGGATTGAGACCTTTCGGCGTCTTGAGCTCTTCGGCGACGTGCTCTCGCGCGTGCAGGGCGAATATGTCACCGACGTCGAAGATGCTGAGCTGATCGACGCCGCCATCGACGGCATGCTGCGGTCTCTCGACCCGCATTCGAGCTACCTCAACGCCGAAGACTTTCGCGACATGCAGGTCTCCACCCGCGGCGAATATGGCGGGCTGGGCCTCGAGGTGACGATGGACGAAGGCCTCGTGCTGGTCGTCGCCCCGATGGACGACACGCCGGCGGACCGCGCAGGCATCCAGTCGGGAGACTATCTCACGGCCATCGACGGCGATCCCATTTTGGGACTGGATTTGGACGAAGCCGTGGAGCGCATGCGCGGCCCGGTGGGTCAGCCGATCACGGTCACGGTCGCGCGCGAAGGCGTGGACCCCTTCGACGTGACGATCGTGCGCGAGAATATCCGGGTCCGCCCCGTGGCGTGGCGGGTTGAAGACGAAGATGTGGGCTATGTCCGCGTGGCGACCTTTAACGAACAGGCCGCCGATACGATGGAGGACGCGCTTCGCGAGCTTGATTCCGACATCGACGGGGGGATGTCCGGGCTCATCATCGATTTGCGCGACAATCCCGGCGGTCTTTTGGACCAAGCCGTCGCGATCGCGGACATGTTCCTGGACGGCGGCGAGGTGGTCTCCACCCGCGGCCGCGACCCCCGCGACATCGAGCGCTACAACGCCCGTCCCGGCGATCTTCTGAGCGGACGCCCGGTGGTGGTGATCATCAATGGCGGATCAGCGTCCGCCGCCGAAATCGTGGCGGGCGCGATCCAAGACCGTCGCCGCGGCACCGTGATCGGGCTGACCTCGTTCGGCAAAGGCTCCGTGCAGACGGTCATTCCGCTCCGCGGCGGTCGCGACGGCGCCCTGCGCCTGACCACGGCGACCTATTACACCCCGGCTGGACGCTCCATTCAGGCCTCCGGCATCTTGCCCGACCTCGAAGTGGCCTTCCGGCGCGGCCAGACCGCCGGACGCCGCATGTCCGAAGCCGATTTGCCCAACGCGTTGGAAAACCTGTCCGGGCTTGAGCGCGAAGGCGAACATGAGGTGATGGATCAGCCGCCCGAAGACTGGCCGGAAGACCGCGACTACCAGCTGCACCGCGCTATCGAGGTCTTGCGCGGCATCGAGGTGTCCTCGCTCTAAGCGGCGCCGGAAGCCGCATCGCATGCAGAAAACCCCCGCTCTCTTAGGGCGGGGGTTTTTTGTTGTCGGCTTCGCTTACGCATGCTCGCAGGATCGCGGCGCGCCTGCGGTCCGCCTAGCCTCTACTGCCGAGCATTTCGCCGACTGCGAATGGCTCGCTTATAATGCGGCAGGAAAAACAAATAGACGCCGCTGAGCAACAAAAGCCCCAGGCCGACGCCGACGGGAAGAAACACCCAGAGCTTGGCCCATTCCGCGAAGAACGAGCCGTCATGGATTTGCTCGATAAGGTCTGAGCGCCGGTAATTCACCGCGAGCACTTCAAGCGTTTGAAGGTCGACCTGCACCTCCCACCGCGAATTTGAGATGAGCTTGGCGATGCCGCGTCCGGGATTGATGTCGAACCGGTCCAGATCGTCCCAGCTTTCGATGCCGGCTTCGGGCGCGGTCCGAGCGGCGGCGAACAACGCCGCGATGGTCGTGTCCGGCGCGGTCTCAATCGCCTGGCCCCGTTCGCTCGGCGGTTGGATCCAAGCGATGTCCTTTTTGAGCATCAATAAGACGCCCGCCCCGATCATCACGGCGAGGACCGGCGTAGCGACAATGGAAACCCAGCGATGGGCGAGGCGAAGAAAGCGTTGCGAGTTCATCCGCACACGCTCGCCGCCGCCGTCGCGGCGGTCAATATCCCCCGGCCGCAGGTTGCGACGAGCCGGGCGGCGCACTCGCTCAGCGCGCTTGTGCCGACGCAATCGCCAGGTTTACGGTTGCGCCACTCAAACAAATGCGCGAGCGGGGCGGCGATGCACCGCCTGACGTCTCGCGCTGTCGGGGAGGAAGACGTCATGAGAGCATTTCTAAGCGCGGCGATGGCCGTTGCGCTTTGGATACCCGCGAGCGCGGGCGCCCAGGATGACGACGACGACCCGATGAACGCGGGCACGTTCAGCGCGTTTTCCTGGCGCAGCATCGGCCCCGCTTTCATGTCGGGCCGGATCTCCGACATCGACCTGCACCCGGACGACCCGGCGACATGGTTCGTCTGCGTCGGCTCGGGCGGGGTTTGGCGCACCGACAACGCCGGCACCACCTGGACGCCGCTGTTCGACGACCAAGACGTCTATTCAATCGGCGCGTTGACCATCGACCCCTCCAATCCCGACGTCCTCTGGGTCGGCACCGGCGAGAACATCGGCGGCCGGCACGCCGGCTGGGGCGATGGGATTTACCGATCAACCGACGGCGGTCAGAGCTGGGAGAATATGGGGCTCGCAGAGTCCGAGCGGATCTCCCAAATCATCGTGCACCCCGACGATCCCGACACCGTTTGGGTCGCGGCCCAAGGCCCGTTGTGGTCGAGCGGCGGCGAGCGCGGCCTGTTCAAGACCGTGGATGGCGGCGAGACCTGGACGAACGTTCTCTCAGCGGGCGAGTGGACAGGCGTGACGGACGTGGTCATGGACCCTCGCGATCCGGACCGTCTCTACGCCGCCACATGGCAACGGCACCGGACGGTCGCCGCCTATGTGGGCGCAGGCCCGGAATCCGGCATCCATATGTCGGAAGACGGCGGCGAAACCTGGACGCGCCTCGAAGGCGGTTTGCCTGACGGCAATATGGGCAAGATCGGCCTGGCTTTGTCCCCGCAAGACCCTGACATTCTCTATGCGGCCATTGAACTGGATCGCCGCACGGGCGGGGTTTACCGGTCGACGGACCGCGGTCAGAGCTGGGAGCATATGTCCGACGCCGTCGCCGGCGCGACGGGCCCTCACTACTACCAAGAACTCTACGCCCACCCGCACCGTTTCGATCGCATCTACCTGGTGTCCAACGTGACCCAAGTGTCAGACGACGGCGGGCGCACCTGGCGCGACCTCAATCTCGAATACAAGCACGTCGACGACCACGCCATCGCCTTCCATCCCACCGACCCGGACTATGTGCTGTTCGGTTCCGACGGCGGGATTTATGAAAGCTATGATGACGAAGCGACGTGGCGGTACATCGCTAACCTGCCGATCACGCAGTTTTACAAAGTGGCTGTCGATGATGCGGAGCCGTTTTACTTCGTCTATGGCGGCACCCAGGACAACAATTCCCAGGTCGGCCCGTCACGTACGCTCAATGTGAACGGCATCCGCAATTTCGATTGGGAGGTCACGCTGTTCGGCGACGGCCACCAATCCGCCACCGAGCCGGGCAATCCCGACATCGCCTACGCCCAGTGGCAGCAGGGCAATCTGATGCGGGTGGACCGCACCACGGGTGAAATCGTCTACATTCAACCGCAGCCCACGCCGGGCGAGCCCGCCGAGCGGTTCAATTGGGACGCCCCGATTCTGGTCAGCGCCCATGACCCCGCGCGCATCTACCACGCCTCACAGCGCCTGTGGCGGTCGGACGATCGCGGCGACAGCTGGCGGCCGATTTCCGGCGACCTGACCCGCGACATTGACCGCATGTTGATCCCGCATATGGGCCGGCAATGGTCTTGGGACGCGGGTTGGGACCTGTTCGCGATGTCGGAATTCTCGACCATCGTGAACATCGCCGAATCCCCCATCGACGAGAACGTCCTGTGGGTCGGCACCGATGACGGCCTCATCCAAGTCACCAGCGACGGCGGAGAGAGCTGGACCGAGATCGAAGTCGGCGACTTGCCGGGCGTGCCCGACAACGCCTTCGTGAACGACATTCGGGCGGACCTGTTTGACGTCGACACGGTCTATGTCGCGCTGGACAACCACAAGGAAGGCGACTTCACGCCCTACCTGCTGCGGTCGACCAATCGCGGCCGAAGCTGGACGTCGATCGCCGGCGACCTTCCCGATGACCACATCGTTTGGCGCGTGGTCCAAGACCATGTGGATCCCGAGCTGATGTTCGCGGGCACCGAGTTCGGCGCCTTCTTCACGCTGGACGGCGGAGAGCGTTGGCTCGAAATCTCCGGGGCGCCGACGATTTCGTTCCGCGACGTGGTCATCCAGCGTCGGGAGAACGATCTGGTGGGCGGCACGTTCGGCCGCGGCATCTATGTGCTCGACGACTATTCCCCGCTTCGGGACATCGACGCCGAAGCGCTTGAGGAGCCCGCGCTTCTGTTCCCCAGCCGCCGGGCCTGGTGGTACATTGAGGAACGTCCTCTGGGCGGCGATGAGAACGGCTGGCAAGGCCACGGCCTGTTCCGGGCTGAGAACCCGCCCTTCGGCGCCACGTTCACCTACTACCTGGCCGAGGGCCTCCAGACCCTCGAGGAAATTCGTCAGGAAGAGGAAGAGCCGCTCGTCGAGGAGTGGGAGGACACCCCCTTCCCCGGCTTCGACGTGATCGAAACGGAGCGGCGGGAAACCGCCCCGCAGGTGCTGCTCACGATCCGCGACCAAAACGGCGATGTCGTCCGTCGCCTTTCCGGGGCGACAGGCGCTGGGTTCCATCGTCTGACGTGGGACCTTACCCGGCCGCCCGCCGGAGCGGTGACCGGTCCGCCCGAAGATCCCGACGACCCGCCGGTGGGGTACATGGCGGCGCCGGGGACCTACACCGCGGAGCTGAGCCAACGCGTGCGCGGGGAGACCACCGTGCTCGCCGGCCCGGTGACCTTTGAGGTTGAGCGGCTGCGCGAAGGCGCCCTGCCAAGCGCGGGCCCGCAAGAGGTCGCCGCTTTCTGGGATCGCTTGGCGCGGCTGCAGCGCAGCGTCAGCGCGGCGAACGTCACGCTGGGGTCGCTCGAAGGCGAACTCGCCAATCTGCAAATCGCGTTGGACCGTTCAAGCGCCGTCCCTGGCGCGCTTGACGACCAATGGCAGGCCATCCGGACGGAGGTCTATGAGATCGACGAGGCGCTCAACGGCGTACGCTCGCGCGACCAAATGGGGGCGACCCCGGAAACCGTCGGCAGCCGGTTGAGCTTCGCCCAACTGGGGACGTTCCGGTCCACCTACGGACCCACGGCCAGCCATATCGAGCATGTGGGCTATGCCGAGGCGGAGTTCGAGGATATCCGCGTGCGGCTCAACACCCTCATCGAGGAGACGATCCCAGCCTTCCAGGATGCGCTCGACGCCATCGGCGCGCCCTGGACGCCGGGTCAGCCCATCCCGCCGCTCTAACTTGAGCGGACGCGCTTGTTGAGAAACCTCGGTCGCCCCTCGCGGCCGGGGTTTTTCTTTTCCCCTCAAAGGACCCCGCACTCGGGTCAGGCCGCGCTGGGTCGGAATCGTCTAGACGCGTCCAACCCGCAGTGAGACCCTTCTGTCATCATAATTCGACGG
>CAZABJ010000052.1:0-18943 GCA_964483375.1 uncultured Caulobacterales bacterium | reverse complement strand
CCCTCCGCCGAAGCCGCGCCGCGAAACCGCCCGCCCCCAGAACGAGCGTGTCATCCCGAGAACGGCGTTCGCCAGGGAGATGACGATGAACGCGGAATGGGACTACGGCGAAGACGAGTTGGGCGCGCAACGCCAAGTGGAAGCGCTTCTCGACTATGAGGATGAATGGCCCGAGGAGCTCGACACCGCGATCCTGGCGGGCTAGCCGCTCACCGGCTCCGGCCAACGCTCCAAACGATAAGCCGCGTCCCAGAAGATCCACTCATACTGGGCGCAGCGACGAAAGGCGGCGTGCATGGCCTCGCGTTCCTCAGCGCCCGCACGCGCTGCGGCGCGATCGACGATCGCCTTTTGGCGTTCGGTCGCTTCGCCGAAGCTCTCATCCGCATAGGTGTCGATCCAGGGCTGGTAGAAGTTGTCCGGACCGGTCGCGGCGGCGATTTTCAGTCCCACGTCCCGATATATCCAAAAGCACGGGAGGATCGCGGCGACGAGCTCGCCATATGACCCCGTGGCTGCGACAGAGATGATGAAATTGACATAGGCCGCGCAGGCCGGACTTGGGTCGGCGCGCTCCGCCTCATCGCGATCGACGCCGAAAATGTCGAAAAACGCGCCATGCAGCGCGCGCTCCACCTCAATCGCAATGCGAGCCGCTTCAGCGAAAGCGGCGATTTCATCGGCGTCCGGCGCCTTGGCTGCGGCGAGCGCCAAGGCGCGGCCATAGCCCTGAAGATAGAGCCCGTCCTGGATCATGTATTCGCAGAACGCCTCACGGCGGAGCGTGCCGGCGGCGAGTTCTCGGTTGAACGGCAAGTCGTCGATCGCCGCACGAATGGACGCCGTGCGCCGCCACGCCTCTTGGGTGAAGCTCATCCCCTGTCGCTCCCTTAAAACCGCGCCGTTAGCTCGACGCCCCAAGTCCGTCCACGATTGATCGTGAACGTGTCGGTGGGGCCGATGAAGACCAAGAGCGGAATTTGTCCTTGTCCGAAGGCGGACACCGCCCAGCGTTCGTCGGTGACATTGTCGACCCAGGCCGCCGCCTCCCAGCCGTCGCGACCGACGCTGATGCGGAGATCGCCGGACACGCGGGCGGGGCTTCGCAGCACGTTGTCGACTTCGAAGAACGTCTCGCCTTGCGCTTCGAGATCAGCCCGGGCGGACCAATCGAACCCGGCGGCTGAAACGCCATACTGCGCCGACAGCGTGGCCGCCCAAGCGGGGACGTTTGGCGGCGCGTTTCCAGAATAGTCCCGCGTGACAGTGGAATCGAAGGGGTCCGGCGAGGTGAAGCGGACGATTTCCGCGTCCGTGAGCGCATAGGCGGCGGAAAGGCTTACGCCGTCGACAGGTTCTAGGCTTGCTGAGAGGTCCAGCCCCGCGATCTCGACCTCATCGACATTGAGGGTCACCGACTGGAATTCGAGAAACGTATAATTCTGGTAGGCCTCGATCCGACTGGCATAGGCGGCGGCGTTGAGCGCGAGGCCCAACGGTCCGTCCCGCAGCTTGAGCCCGATTTCAAACGATTCATGGTCCTCAGGCGCGAATTGCGGCGACCATAGCCCGTTCACCGGCGTCGGATTGAAGCCGCCGGTGCGGAACGCCTGAGCATAGGTCGCATAGAGAGACAGGTCCGGCCTGGGCGTCCATTGGGCCGAAACCCTTGGCTGCCAAGCCTCGAAACGGGCGTCCGCGGCGTCGAGCGCCCCCCCGTCCGCGGACGAGGTGATGGTCTGGCTGCGGTCATCCGCGTCGTAACGCAGCGCCGCGGACAGCGTGAGGCTGTCGACGACGTCCCAAGCGAGCTCGCCGAAGCCGGCGAGATTGGTCGACCGCGTATCGAACCGCGGCGCGGGGCCGAAAAGGAGCGGGCCGAAATCATCCACCCGCCCTCGTTCGATGTCTTGGACGAAACCGCCGACGATCCAACGGATGGGCGCGGCGTCAGGGGAAGCGTAGCGCGCTTCGCCGGTCCACACGTCAAGTCGGGTGGGTTGGGAGACCGGCTGCACCCCGTCAGGGAACCCCGGCAGCGGACCGGGCAGATAGTCCAGCTCCTCAATCCAGCGCTTGGCGTACCAATCCCGCGCGAGCCGGACCGTGAAAACGCCCCGCCCCTCGGTTCGCCGGGTGAGTTCCGCTGCGGCGGTGGTCCAAAACCGGTCCGAGCGGCCTTCGAAGTCGCCGATCGGATCGGTGAGCGCCGCGCCGTCCAAGTCGCCGTTGAACAGGCCCGTGACGTCGTTGGACGACGCCCAAGCCGCGCCGCCGTCCTCCTCGCGATGCTCCAACCGGGCGGCGAGCGTCCAGTTCGGCGTGAGATCCCAGTCCACGCGCAGCCGCGCATTGTGGCTCTCATAGCCGTCGACGAGGCGGTCGAGCGTTTGGTTTCGGATATGACCGTCGCTGGCGAAAGAAAACAGCGCCAGCCGGGCGCGCGCCGCCTCTCCCAAGGGCCCTGAGACCGCCGCCTCGAGCTCGCGCGTCGCGCCCGAGCCGACCGCGGCCCGCACGAACCCCTCCGGCGTCCGCGTAGGCGCTTGGGTCACCACGGTCAGCGCGCCGCCCGCCGCGTTCACGCCGAACAACGCGCCTTGCGGACCGGCGAGCGTTTCGATCCGGGCGACGTCATAGAGCCGGCCGGTGAAAAACTCGGTGTCCCCCAGCGCCACGCCGTCGACCAGATAGGCGACGGAGGGGGCTTGAAGGCGATCGGTGGCGACCCCGCGCACCGTGATGATGTTGGTCCCGGGATCTTGGTCGTTGATCAGGAAAAAACCCGGGGCGGCGGCGGCGACCGCATCCAAATCGTACAATCGGTCCGCCGCGATCGCGTCTGCGCCATAGGCTGCGGCGAAAAACGGCGCGGCGAAGGGATCCTCCTCCCGGCCGCGGGCGGTGATGACGATGACTTCCCGCTCTGCAGAAGAGCGTTCGCTCGTTGGCGATTGAGCGATTGCGGGTCCCGCGGCGACCAACGCCGCCCCCACGCACACAGCGCGTTTCATGGCGATCTCCTCCCTTCGCCGGTGTGAGCCGGATCAGGTTCGACGGGTCGCTGAACCCCGCGAGCGCGCTCGCGATCATCAGCCTCTCAGCCCCTGGCTTGGCGGGACTCCCCGGATTGCGATGCGCGCTCATAGACATTCCCGCGCGCAAATGGAAGCTTAGCGCGCGCTCAACTCGGGAGACCACGCCATGACCCGCGTAACGCTCGATCTCGGCCAATTGGTCCGTGAGGGCCGTTTGTCCCAAGACGAGGCCGACCGGCTTGTCGGCATGGGCGAAACCGCCGCGCCGCGCGGTCGCGTGCTCGCGAATGTGCTGTTCATCTTCGGTGCGCTTGCGGTGGTGGCGGGCGTGCTCGCCTTTCAGCCGCCCTTGGATGTGGGGCTCGGGCTGGCGGTGGGGTCGACGGCGCTCGGGGCCATCTTGGTTTTTCGGGCGCGCGAAGAATGGGGCCTGCTGGGCCACGCCTTGACGCTGATGGGCGTATTGGGCGTTGGGGGTTGGGTGTTGTTGCGCTTCCGCGAACTCGGCGATCCCTGGCCGCTCTATGCGTGGCCGACAGTGGCGGTGCTGATGATTGTCGGCGCGGTGGGGCTTCGCAACGCGGTGCTCGCCGCGTTCGCCCCGCTTGCGGTCGGTCAGGCTTTGGGCACGAGCACGGCCTATTGGCATGCGAGCTATGCGCTATTCGTCCGGGAGGCGACGATTTCAGCGGTGTTGTTCGCCGCCATCGCATCGGGGTTGTTCTGGGCGCGCGGGCATTTGGGGGAAGCTTACCGCCTGGTCGCCACAGTGGCGGCCCGGGTCAGCTTTTTCCTGGCCAATTTCGCGCTTTGGGTCGGGTCGCTTTGGGGAGACTATCCCGGCGAGCTGTGGGCGCGCCGAGACCGGGACTACTCCGAAATGGACGCCTGGCGGGAAAACGCGCTGTTCGTGCCCGACACAGCCTTTGCGATCCTATGGGCGGTGTTCTTAGTCGCATCCCTTGTGATCGGCGTGCGCACGGGTCGGCGTTTTCTGGCCAACACGTCGATTGTGTTTTTGGCGATCCATTTCTACACGCAGCTGTTCGAGGTTCTCGGCGCTCAACCCTTGAGCCTGGTCTTGGGCGGCTTGTTGCTGATCGCCGGCGGGGTGGGCGTCGCCCGGTTCGACAGGTGGCTGCGCCAGCGCGGGGCGGACTAGTCGCGCAGCGCGCAAATCAGTGTAAAGAGCGCGCATGAACGCCCGTGACTTTCAAGACAAGCTCTTGGGCTTCGCCACGGTTCTCAACGCCGGCGGGGCCCGCGGGGCCGCCGTCGACCTTCGCGTGATCGCGAAACTCTTCGACGATCCCGCCGGGGGCACCGTCGCTGCGGTGCTCAAACGCGCCGAACGGGCGGGCGCGCTGCCGGCGGCGGAAAAAGGCCGGACTATCGGGGACTTGGCGGCCGCCCTGTCCGCCGCCTGCGCCTGGGTGTCCGGGGTCGGCAAAAAGCCGGTCGCGGATGATTTCCAAAGACTGCTCAGCTTTCTCAAACCCTATTGGCGCGCCTCCCCAGTGAGCTTGATCGACGCGGTGGCCCAAGCGCGGGAGAAAAAATCGGGGAAAGCCCGGGCGGCGAAACCCGACGAAAAGCTCGTCGCCGACTATGCGCGCGCGCTTGAGGCCACATACACCGATCCAGAGACCTTCCGCGCGGTGTTCGAACGGCTGAAGGACGATCCCGACATCCGCAAACAAGAGGCGGCCGCGATCGCCACGCGTTTTGTGCAGCGCACGCCCAAAACCGCGGAAAAGGACACGTCATTCGAGCGTATCTGGTCGCGACACAAATTTTACACCGACGCTGCGCTGGCCGAACGCTCCGCCGCTTAAGGCCGCGCGGCGGATGCCGCGGCGCGTTCAGGCGCCGCGGACTCTGCAGGAACGCAATCCGCGCATGGACCTTTTCGCCGCAGAGGCGATAGGCTCGCGCGGTTGGGGATGCAAGGAGCCAGTTTGGACATGCGTTTGTTGCTCGCTGCGGCGCTCGCCGCGACGTGTTCGCCCGCCGTCGCCTTTGGCGACGATGAGGATTTTCCCGCCGTCTCCCCGAGTGCGGAACGGCTCACCAGCGGGGACGTCGCCGCCTGGCGCGCGCGCTACGGGCTGACCGAACCGGCAGGCAGGCAGGACGGCGGAAAGCCTGGGACCATCGCCGGCGGCGGCGACAATGACAGCTGCGAATACGCTCGCGACGGGGAGTGCGACGAACCCAGCTACGGCACCGGGGCCTGCCAGGCCGGCACCGATTTGACCGATTGCGGCGACCTGTCTCACCTGCGCGGACGAGACGACAGCTGCGCGACCGCCTTCAACAATGTCTGCGAAGAGCCGGGCTCAGGCCCCGGCACTTGCGCCGCCATGACCGACCGCTCCGACTGCGTCGGCCGCGAACGCCCGCTCAACATGTATGACCACTATTTCGGGAATGACGACCGGTTCGTCTTCCCCACCAATGAGTTTCCATGGTCGGTCATCGGCGAGCTGCGCATGGCTTCGGGCGGGGCCTGCACCGCCGCGCTCATTGCGCCCGACGTGCTTGCGACGGCGTCCCACTGCATCCATGACGGTCCGCACGCCGACGCGCGCGGGACGTTCAGCACCGGCGCGATGCTCCCCGGCGGCCCGCGGACGGCGGACGTCGTGGACTACGTCATCGACCCCAATTGGGACACCGACCTGTTCAACGGCACCACCGCCATTGAGGGCGCCGATTGGGCGCTGTTGCGCATCGATGAACCGCTGGGTGCGGAACTCGGTTTCTTGACCGTTCGGCCCTTGGTCGACGCGGTGGGCCGCGTGCGCGCGCTCGAGACCCCGATTTACCAAGCCGGCTATAGCCAGGACACCGGCGACAACCTATCGGGCAACCGCGGCTGCCGGCTGACGGAGATCTATGACGACGGGACCATGGCCCATAATTGCGACACCACGCGGGGCGATTCCGGTTCGCCCTTCATGTGGCGGCAGGGCGAGCAGTGGCACGTGATGGGCGTTGAGTCTCAGTATCGCGACAACCCGGCCGGGCCTGAGGCTTACGACTACATCGCGGTGCGGGCGGAGTCGTTTTTCGACTTCGTCGCACCGTTCCTAAATGGCGAAACCGGCAACGGCTCCCCGATCTCCGCCGACATCGTCTTCCCGCTCAAGCCCGGCATGGCGGCGTATGACGAGGCGGGCGGCGCAGCCGCCGGCGGCTTCGACGGCGACCCGGCGACCCCGAAGGTCACGCCCTAGCGCTAAGAAAAACGTCCGCCCCATTGGCGGTGGGGCGGACGTTTCCATTCCGTTTTACGCGATACGTGAGGCAGGAGAGGGAATCCGCCGCGCATCGCCTAAGACGATAGCAAGATGCGCGCCGAAGGCGAGAGGCGAAGCGAAAAATCTCGCGATGCGATCATGGGCGCTCGGGCGCGCGGCGCGCCAATCTGACGGCCCAAAACACGTTGAATGCGGCTGGTGCCCCCGGTCCGACTCGAACGGACACTCTGTCTCCAGAAACGGATTTTGAATCCGTCGCGTCTACCAATTCCGCCACGGGGGCTTTCGCGACGGCCGAGCCTGTCGCGCGAGCCGCATACCATACCCGCGCGCAGGGCGGAATCAACGTCGCTCGACGCCCTCGTCCCTCGCCTCTAAGGTCCCGCCGCCTTTCTCACTGGAGCTCGCCGATGACCGTGGAAGCCGCCCCACGCACCAGCTTGGTGCGTGCGATCGAAATCATCGCCGAGGAGGCGGACGCTGACGGCCTGACCCTCGCCGAGCTGTTGGAGAAACTGGGCGAACGGGCCTTTGGCGCGGTGCTGTTCGCCCTCGCCCTGCCCTGCTGCATCCCGTTTCTTTACGTCATCCCGCAGATCGTCGCGGTGCCCATGATGGTGTTCGCCGCGCAGATGGCGATGGGCCGCAACGAACCCTGGCTGCCCGAACGCTTCCGCGCCCGACGCCTCGACAAGCAGGGGCTCGAACGCATGGCGCGCGGCGCTCGGCGGTTTTTCGGATGGGCTGATCGGATCGCTTCGCCGCGGCTCACATTTCTAGCCGCGCCCGCCGCCGAGCGTGTCATTGGGGTGATGCTTGTCCTCTTTTGCGCCTCGATTCTGATCCCTTTTCCTTCGACAAACACCGTGCCGGGCTTTGCGGTGGCGTTGACGGCGCTCGGGCTTTTGGAGCGCGACGGCGTTCTGGTGATCGCCGGTTTGATCCTCGGCGTGGTCTGGCTTTCGCTCTTGGCCGCGGCGGCGGTGTTTATGGGGACCTATGGGTTCTCCGCGATCATCGACTTTCTCCGTGGGCTCGTCTCGTCAAGCTAAGCGCGACGCTGCGTCGCCTCGACGCCTTTGCGACACGTTCGTAGGTAGGAACCATGAGGGAATTCGCCCAACGCGCCGCCGGCATCGCCTGGCGCTATTGGCCCGCCACGGCGGGCCTTGCGGCGTTGTTTCTCAACCTCGTCGCACTCGGCTTTCAGCATATTGGCGGCATGCAGCCTTGCCCGCTCTGCTTGGCGCAACGCAACGTCTATTGGGCCGTCGTCGCTGTTTCCGCGCTCAGCGCGCCGATTTGGTGGCGCGCGCCGGAGGATCAAGCCGCTCGCGCCATAACGATGCTCATCGCGGGGGGATTTCTGACCAATCTTGTCATCGCCTCCTATCACGCTGGGGCTGAATGGACGTGGTGGCCGGGACCGCCCTGCACGGGGACTATGGAGGACTTCGACCCGTCGATGATTTCCGCGCCGATGAACGTGGTCGCCTGTGATGAGCCGCCCTATCGTTTCCCTGACACGACTTGGGGTCTGTCGATGGCCGGCCAAAACGCCGTTCTGGCGCTCGGGCTCGCCATCGCGAGCCTCTTGGCCGCCATCGGTTCGCGCCACGTGTTGGAGGAAGTACGATGAAGCAGGACGTTGAAACGGCGCCCGCCCGGCTCCCCATGCCGGGAGACGGCGCCAAAGATCGTCGCGTAGAGGAAATGATCCGCGTCGACCACGCGGGCGAATACGGCGCGGTCGCCATCTATCGCGGCCAAAGGGCGGTGTTCGACAAACGGCCCGGCAAACAGCGGATCGCCAGCCAGCTCGCCGAGATGGAAGCCGACGAACAAGCCCATTTGGACGCTTTTGACGCGCTCATCCAAGAACGCCGCGCCCGGCCCACCGCACTGATGCCTCTGTGGAATGTCGCGGGTTTTGCGCTCGGAGCGGCGACCGCGCTGATGGGCGAGCGCGCCGCGCATGCCTGCACCGAGGCGGTGGAGGACGTGATCGAAGGCCACTACCGAGAGCAGGTCGACGAGCTGACCGCTTTGGACGAACCCGGCCTCGCACGTCAGTTCGAGCAGTTTCGCCAAGAAGAGATCGCGCACCGGGATTTGGCGGTCGAGGAAGGCGCCAAAGACGCCGTCGGCTATCCGCTCCTGTCAGGCCTCATCAAAGCGGGCTGCCGCCTCGCCATCAAAGTCAGCGAGAAGATCTGACTAAAAGCGCTAAGCGGCTGGCGTGCGGCTTGTTCGCGCCGACGGCAACTGGGTCAAAATCGCGGCCCCGATCAACAAAAGGATCGGGGACACCAACATGCCCATCCGTTGATTGTCGAAGAACAGCGTGGCTTGGGCGACAAGAAACGGTCCAAACGCGTTGGTCGAGTTTCCCGCCAAGGTCGACAAACCGAAATAGCGCGCCTCGCGCCCAGGCGGGGAAAGCCGCGCAATTAGGGTCCGCGTGATCGGGCCCATGGGCCCGATAAACAGCCCGGACAGCGCGCCCAAGCTCAGCGCGACGCGTTCGGCGACCGAGCTCAGCATAGCGTCGCCTTCGCCCCGGGGCGCGACGTCGAAAACGAGAAAGATCCGGTCGGGCTGCATGGTGAGCAACGCCAGCATGGTCACGGCGAGCCCGAGCACGACGATGATCATCGCGTTGCGCGAGCCGACACGGTCCTCAAGAAAACCGCCCAGGGCGGCGCCCACAGCGCCGAACACCAAAACGCTCAAGCCGAAAATCGCCGTGGTCTCGGTGTTCCAGTCAAACACCGAGCGCCCCAGCGCGGCGCCGAAAAGCTGCACCAGGACGAGCCCCGACCAGTAGAAAAACCGGGCGCCGATGGCGATGGCGACGGCGCGCTCCGCCAAAAGCGCCTGGAGCGTCTGCTTAAGTTGGGCGAACCACGGCAAGCGCGGCCCAGTTGAGGCGCGCCGCTCAGGAAACGGCGCGAAGACCAACGGCAGACATAAGACCAGCATCAAAGCGCCTGCGATCGGGCCGGCCAAGCGCTCCGCTTCGAAGCGCTCAGGGTCAAGGCCGAGCCCGAGCATGTCGGACCGGACGAACAACAGCGTGAAGGCGACCGTCACCGTGATGCCCACCGCCCAACCGACCGACACGGCGGCTGCGCTGGTGCGCGCCATTTTCCGGCCCGGCGCGACGTCGGGCAATGCGGCTCCCAGCAACATGTAGTTGATGTCGTTCGCCATCGTCGTCACTGCGAGCGCGACGAGAACCAACGCGAGCAAGGGTCCGGCAAGGCCGGGTTCGGCGTATCCAAGCGTGAAGGCGGGTATCGCATTCAGCGCCAAGCCCGCGGCGAGGAGCAGGCGCCGCATGCGCGGGCGTTCGGCGAGGAACCCCAAAAACGGCGCGACGATGGCGGCGATCAACCCGCCAAGCGCGGCCACTTCGCCCCAGACCACCTGGCCGCGCTCGGGCGTTTCAAACATGTTGGACACGAAATACGGGACGAAAATCGCGTAGACGACTGCGATGTTGAACACCTCCAAGCCGGAGGCGAACGCCACCCAGGCCCGGCGAGTCCAGGGGCGGTCAGGGGAACTCGCGGGAAGAGCGGCGGCGGTCATCCACCGACCGTAGCGGCCTTATCGCACCGGCGTCACGCCGCAATGCAGCAGCGGCCGTCGGCGGTCTGTCGCGTCGAAGGGATGACGGTCGCGCACCGTCATTGGAGACGACAGCGCGCGCATCGTGATGACGCGGTCTCCGCCCCTTACGCGTCCAGCTCCACGTCCCAGTACAGATAGTCCATCCAGGACTTGTGGAGGTAGTTGGGCGGAAAGCGACGACCCATGGCCTGCAGCTCATACATGGTGGGGCGGCGCGGTTTGCGCACCGGATACATGTCCGCCTCCGCCGGCGTGCGCCCGCCTTTTTTGAGATTGCAGGACGAACAGGCCGCCACGATGTTGGCCCAGGTCGTCCGCCCGCCTTGCGAGCGGGGGATGAGGTGGTCGAACGTCAAGTCTTCCCGCTCGTCCCATCCGCAATAGACGCAGGCGAAACCGTCGCGGAGGAACACATTGAAGCGGGTGAAGGCCGGCGGCCGGTCTTGGGCGACATACTCCTTCAACGACACCACCGAAGGCGCGCGCATCGAGAAGGAGGGCGACCGGATCGGCTGATCATAGGTCGCCACAATGTTCACCCGATCAAGAAACACATTCTTGATCGCTTCCTGCCAGGACCATGTCGATAGAGGGTAGTAGCTCAGCGGCCGATGGTCGGCGTTAAGCACCAAACACGGCCAACCGCGCAAGGGAGCCTCGATGACCTCCATCAGGCCCCCCTTGCGCCCTTGGCGCTATAAGCTTGAGCAGCGAACTGAGTGAAGGCGAACCCTTCCCTAAGCGTCAGCGTCTTGCCGGTGCATATAGGCTTATTCGTGTGACGAGTTGATGACAATCGGCGCCAATATCGCGCCGATGTCGAGTCTGCGCGCCCTATGCGGGCGCGAGCGTGGCCCCGGCGCCCGTCAAGGCGCGAGCCAAAAACTCCGCAGCGAGGCCCAAGCCTTGCGGTCCGACCGCATGCGGCAACCCACGCTCCAGGGTCCAGCGCACCGTCAGCCCCGCTTCGGCCAAACCTGTCGCGGCCTCGAACATCCTCCCTGGCGGCACGACATCGTCCTGGTCCCCATGGGCGAGCAGAACGGGCGGTCGGGCGACGACCTCGCGCTTCAACGCCTCAGCCCCGCACAACGCGCCTGACAACCCCACAATGGCCGCGGGCGCCGGCGTGCGGCGCGGCCCCACATGCATCGCCATCATCGCGCCCTGGCTGAACCCCACAAGCGCGAGCCGATCCGGCGTCAGCGCGTAGCGGGTCAACTCCGCGTCCAAGAACCGTTCAAGCGTCGCCGCCGCGCCAGCGACGCCCGGCGCCATGACGTCGGGATCGAGCGCGGTGATGGGAAACCACATGCGCCCGTCAGGCGGCGCGCCGGGCATGGAGAGCGGTTGCGGCGCATCGGGCGAGACGAATTGGGTGTGAGGCAGCGCCTTGCTGAGATGCGGCGCCAGTTGAATGAGGTCGTTCCCGTTGGAGCCGTAGCCATGGAGCAGCACCACCAAGGATGTCGGCGCGCCGGCGGCGCGGGGGGCGAAACGAGGACCATCGAGCATGGGTGTCATGGGGCGGCGCGCTCCTGTGCTTTGCTTTCGTCGAGATAGGACCACAGCATCAATGCGGCGACGCTGCGCGTGGGGGCCCAGGTTTCAGCCTGTGCAGCGAGTTCTTTGGGCTTGGGACGCTCCTTGAGCCCGGCGGCGCGTTGATACCCCGCCTGTAGCCCGAGATCCCCGCTGGGAAACACGTCGAGCCGACCATGGGCGCTCATCAGAAATATGTCCGCCGTCCAAGGGCCCACTCCGCGGACTGCGGTCAATGTCTCGCGAGCGGTCTCTTCCGAAGCCTGCTCAAGCGCCGCAAAGTCGAGCGCCCCCGATCGCGTCGCCTCCGCCACAGCGGTGATGTGTCGGATTTTTGGCCGCGAAAGCCCGCAGCCGCGCAGCGTCTCCTCCCCTGCGGCAAGGAAAGCCTCCGGCGTCATGGGATCGAGGGCGACCCGAACCCGTCCCCAAATCGCATCCGCCGCCGCGCCGGCGAGTTGTTGGTAGGCGATGGCCTGGGCGAGGCCTTCAAAATCAGCCCGCCGGCGACGCCAGGGCGACAAGGGCGCTTGGCGCGCAGCGGCCATGACAGGGCAGGCCGAGGCCAACGCATCGGCGAACCCGTTCAGGGCGTCTTGGTCGAAAAAAGCGTCCCGGCTCATGCAAGCGAGACTGGCCTCCGCCGGACCGCCTCGGCAAGCGCCTTGAGGGAGAGGGCGCGGTTGGGCTACCGCGCTCGATATGACCGTATTCGTCACCCGCTTCGCTCCCTCCCCGACGGGTTACTTGCATTTGGGGCACGCCTTCGCCGCGCTCACCGCCTTTGATGCGGCCCAGGCGGCGGGCGGACGCTTTCTGCTGCGTATAGAAGATATTGATGAGGGCCGAAGCCGCCCCGCCTTTGAGGACGCCATCTATGAGGACCTGGCCTGGCTCGGGCTTGAGTGGGAGCGGCCGCCCCGCCGCCAGTCGGAGCATTTCGACGAATACGCCGCCGCCCTCAGCCGATTGATCGAAGACGGCTTGGTCTATCGCTGCTTCAGGACCCGCAAGGAAATCATCGCCGAGATCGCACGCGCCCCGCATGGACGCATGGCGGGTCCTGACGGGCCGGCCTATGTCGGCGCGCCTCTGCCTGCGGGGCAGGAGCGCGCGCTTCTAGAGCAGGGCGCGCGCTACGCGTGGCGGTTGTCCATGAGCGCCGCGGCGGCTCGGCTGGGGGAGCGGTTCGGACGCCTGAGCTTCCTCATCGAGGACAATGACGGCGAGCCATGCGAGGTCGCCGCCTATCCGCACCGCTTTGGCGACGTGGTCCTCGCCCGCAAGGACGCGGGCGCCAGCTACCATCTCGCCGCAACTCATGATGACGCCCAGCAAGGGATCAGCCATGTCATTCGCGGGGAGGACCTCGCCGACGCCGCCCCTTTGCATGTCCTTTTGCAGGCGTTGTTCGGATGGCCGACGCCGGTTTATCGCCACCACCGGCTCATCCTCGATGAAACGGGAAAACGCCTCGCCAAACGCGACCAAGCCATGACCCTGCGGGCCCTGCGCCAAGCCGGTGAGACGCCAGCCAGCCTTAGGGCGCGGCTGGGGCTCCGCTCGGCGCGGTAAGAAGCAGCCAGCCCGATCCGCTCCGGTAGGTCCCCTGAGCTCCCCGCTCGAAGAGCCATCCGGCGTCTCCGTCCGCGCCGAGCAGCTCGATCGCCGCGACGTCAGCGGTCGGCGCCCTCCAGCGGCGCATCCGCCTTAACGCTTCGGGGCATTGCGAAGCGGGCGAAACCCGCCCGGTTCCGTCCGGTCCCATCTCCAACAACACGAGCCCGCATCGCGCGCCGTCAGGGGCGACAGCAAACCAGACGCCGGGCGCTTCGGCGACGGATTGGGGCGCAGGCCGCTGGACAGGCGGTTCCTGAGGAAGCGCCAGACGGTTGTCGATCACCCGCTCCACGACGCGACTGTCTTCGCTCGGCGGCTCGCCGTCTCGGTTTGCGGGCGCGAAGTGAGCCTGTTCCGCCGCTCCGCATGCCGACAGCCCGACGATGATAAACAAACCCGTATAAACGCGATCCATGGCGCGCTCCGTCCATCGCTTCGGGATCTTTTCGTACCTGTGGCGCTTGCGCAACAAACTTTCATGAACTCGACGCACTTCACCTTTCCAGGTCCCCGGCCCCTTTTCTCTAGAGGCGGAAGAACCGAAACTTCAGTGGAGCGGAAGACCGTGGGCTGCGTGCAAAAGCGCGGCGGGTTATTTGGGGAGCCTTCACATGAACCGAGTTTTTGACCGCATTCGCGGCAGGGGCCTTTACGCGTCCATCAGCGCCATCGCGCTGAGCGCGGCGTTGGCGGCTCCGGCTAACGCGTTGATTCCGCGTGACGACGTCGGACCTGACAACGCAATCGACACCGCCAACACCTGGGCGGGCGTCGGCCAAATGTTCTCCGCCATCGACGTGGGCGGCGGCTTTTTCTCGATTGGTCGCTGCACCGTCCAGCTGATCAACCCGCGCGCCGTCGTGTTCGCCGCGCACTGCATCAACGATTTCCCTGATTCGGCTTATGGCGTCGGCGGCCCCAACGGGCTTGGCTTCGGCTTCGCCGTCGACAACACCCCTGGTTGGCAGAACTGGTTCTTCGGCGGCTTCACCACCGACTTGGGCACGGATTTCTATAACGCCATCCAAGTGCAGACGCCGTTCGGCACCACCGTCGGCTTCCCCGGCGGCGACGTGGCGCTCGGCACGCTGGACACCGCTGCGATCGGCATTCCCACCTACGGCATGCTGTTCTCGCCGGTCGACGGTCCGATCCGCGCTGACCAAGTCGGCTACGGCCAAACGGGCACAGGATCCACGGGTCCCATCCCGGGCGCCGGTCTTTTTGATCCCCTATCGAACTCACGCCGCGCCGGCGAGAACATGCTGGACGCGCTGATTTCGCAGAACGATTTCCTGGCGGGCGTTTTCCAGCAACCCGGCACGCCTCTGTTCGGCGTCGAAGGGTCTCAACCACTCTACTTCACCGATTTCGACCGGCCCGACCGCGATCCTGACGCCTGCGTCCGGGATTTCACCTTCGGCACGCCGGACATCGTGTGTAACGCGCCTGCGTTCTTTGTAAGCCTGGGCGGCACCTTCCTGCTCCCAAGCGACGAAATCGACTACTTCCCCGGTGACGCGCTTGCTCTTGAATCCGGCACCGCGCCCGGCGATTCCGGCGGCGGCTTGTTCGTCCGTCCGGGCGGCTTCGCCGACCCGCTTGTCGCGGGCGTCTTGTCAGGCGGCTTCACGTTCACAAGCCCGCTCGGCGGCTATGGCGACGTCAGCTATTACAACCCGCTCTTCCTCTATCATGAGTGGATTACGGCTCAGAACCCGTATGTCTACGCCTCCGCCGCCGCCGGCGACGGGGTGTGGAGCGATCCGACCCGTTGGACCCAAACGCTCGATCCCAACTACTACATCATCGACGCCGACGGGAATGTGATCAACGGCGTGCCTGTCGCGCCTGAAGGCGGTTTGTTCGCTGACGATCCGAAATTCGGGATCATCTTCGACAGCGACGTTGCGGACGTCGAGGGCGCGCTGACCCCGGAAGATCCCAGCGATCCCGCCGGCGGCGCGGCCGGCACCAGCGCGTCATTGGCGACGACGAATGGTCTTCAGACCGACACCCTTCAAGCGACGCCGGGCGGCGGCGCACCAGGCGCAACCGTCGGCACCCAAGGCGAGATCGAAACGACGATTTCGGAAGAACCCGAAACCGACACCCCGGCGACTGAGGCCAACTCGGCTTCTACGACGGGCCCGACGGGCTTTGGCTCCACCGGCTTCGTGCCCAACAATGACTTCGGCACGTTCGGGTCGTTCGCAGGCGGCGCAGCCGGCGAAGTCGCCCGGTTCTACGACATCACCTTGTCCAACGCCGGTCTCACCACCGTCGACATGGACGTTGAAATCGACCGTTTGACCGTGTCTGGCGACGCGGCTCTCTCGATCGGCGCGCCTTGGACGTTCAACACGCTTATCGGAACCGAGCAGTATGGCGGCTTGGTCACCGTTGACGGCACGATGAACACCCGGGAGTACATTCTCGGCGGCGGCGTGCTGACCGGCTCGGGCTCTCTCACCACCCAGAACGACCTGTTCAACCTGATGGGCGTTTTCGCGCCGGGCGGGGTGAACGAAGTCGGCGCCCTGGACGTCACCGGCGACTACATCCAGACCTCCGGCGGCACGTTGGTGGTCGATGTCGGTCCTGGCGGCGCTGATCTGTTGAACGTGGACGGCGACATTTCGCTCGCCGGTCAGTTGGCGCTCAACTATGTGGACGGCGCGGTTCCGTTCGCCGGACAGAACGGTCAATTCATCACGTTCACCGGCAGCTCTCTGGGCAATTTCGACACGATCGCCGATCTGCCCGGCGTGTTGTTCGCCACCTCTACGGTCAATGCGAACAATGTGGTGTTCAACATCGACGCCGCGTCCTTCTTGACCGAGCTGCCTGCGAACGCCACGGAGAACCAGCTGAGCCAGGCTCTCGCGCTCGACGCCGCGCGCGGCACGAGTGCTGCGGCGATGGCCGATCTGTTCCGGCAGATCGACATTCTCTCCGGGGACGCATTGGCCGGCGCGTTCGACTTGATCGCGCCTCGTGACGCCCTTTCGGCCGGCATGAACATGCAGTTCCTCAGCCAGTCCGCGTCGAGCCGCTTTGAAAACCGCTTCGTCGCAACCCGCGGCGGCGCAAACCGCGGCGCGCAGTTCCATGGCGGATCTGAAGGCGTCGAAGTGGCGTCAGCCGACCCGATGGAAGCCTTCCATGCGGTGACGACGCCGGCGGCGGGCACGCCGATCGGCGGTCCGCGGTCCTTGCCGATGGCTGAGGGTTGGGGCCTGTTCGGCGAGCTGGCCTTTGCGCGCGGCGAAGGCGACACGGGCTTCGGCGTAGAGAATGACATCGAGGCCGCGACCTTCACGATCGGTCTGGACCGCACCGTCGGCCCCTCGACGCTTTTGGGCGTCATGGCGAGCGTCAACACCGGCGACAACGACTTTGACGCCAATCTCGGCGGGTCGAGCCTCGACGGGATATCGCTCAGCGCTTACGGCTCGTTTGAGGCCGCCTTGGCGACCTTGGACGGCTATCTGGGCTTCGGCGCTCTGAGCATCGACAACGCCCGGATCGCGCCGTTCGGCACAGCAAGCTTCCGCACCGAAGGCGAGACCGACGCCGATCAGTTCATCGCCGGCATCGCGCTGAGCCGTCAGTTCGATCATGCCAACGGGATCGCCTTCATCCCCGCGGCGGCCTTGGACTACGCGGACTATGAGATCGACGGCTACACCGAAACCGGCGCCGTCACCGCTCTCAATATCGACGGACGCAGCGTGACGACGTTCCAAGCTTCGGCTGGCGGACGCATCGCGTGGACCCGCGGTTTCCAGGGCGCGAACATCTTCCCGTCCTTCGGTCTGCGCGCCGTCTACGACTTCGAAAATGATCGCGACGTTGTGACCGGTTCGTATGTGCTGGCCCCGACGGCGACCTTCATCGCGGTCGGCCCCGAGCGGGACGAGTTCTGGGGCGAGTATGATTTCGGCCTGACCTTCGCCATCGATTCGATGGCTACGGGCCGGATCAGCTACACCGGAACCTTCGAGCGTGACGACCTCGACTACGGCCGCTTGGGCGCGGATCTCCGCATCCAGTTCTAAGTCGCCGCATTAGGCTCCTAAACAGACTAGGGCGACGCCTCGCGCGTCGCCCTTTTTTCTTGCCCGAGCTATGCCGACGCTGGCGCCTCTGCCGTCGCCGAAGCGTCACAAAACTTTCGCCAACAGACGATCGATTCCCAGGCGTCTGCGCTGGACACTGCGCGCCTGAAACGGAAATTACTCCGTATACACGGGAAGAGTATCGACCATGGCTTCGCGCGGTTTTTCGACGTTTCTCTTCGCGGCGCTGACCGGGTTCGGCGCGGGCGCGCCGTCCCCTGCTTCGGCGCAAACCGTCGTCAACTTGCCCATCGATGCGTTAGGCGCAGAAGCGCGCGCCGCCGCAGAACGGGCCGCTCCGGACGCTGAGTTCACCGAGGCGAGCATGGAGCTCGACGAAGACGGGCGCCACTCTATTGAGATCGCCGGGGTTGGCTGGGACGGCCGGCACGTGGAGGTGGATCTCTATCAAGAGAACGGGTCGGATTGGATCGTCGAAGAGGTCGAGCGCTACATTGATTGGAGCGAAACCCCCGCGCCGGTGCGCCGCACTGTTGCGGCGTTGTTCCTGGAAAGCTGGCGCCCGACGCTTGTCGAACGCAGCCTTCGCCCGAACAACGTCGTCGTCTACGAAATCGAGGGCTATGACGCGGCCGAAGAGCTGATCGAACTCGAAATCGGCGCGAACGGCGACTTCCTTTCGCTGCGGAAATACAACGCCACCTAACGCGATGCGCACCGGTTCGTCTGCTGTGAATTCCTGAACAGCTTTCCGCTTGCGCGATCCGCCTCGCGAGCCAAAGTGTCGCGTATGACCGACCAGACCGCCCTCGCTGATGCGCCGCAGCCGTCAGACGAGACCCTACACATCGTCGACCAACTTATTGAAGAGCGCGCCGTGAAGCTTCGGCGCAGCTTCCTGTGGCCCCTCGTGCGCGTGACCGCCTACCCCCTTATGGGATACCGCAAAGCGGTCTGGATGGCCGATACCGTGGCCCCGCTCGGCGGAGCCGAGGTTATGAATTGGGCGCGGGATTTTCTCCGCATGCGCGTCACCACGACGGGGTTGGAGAGCGTTCCGACCACCGGCCCGGTTGTTGTCGTGGCCAACCATCCCGGCGGCATCACCGACGGGGTGGCGGTTTGGGAAGCGCTCTTCGAGCGGCGTCCCGACCTGTGCTTCATGGCGAACCGCGACGCTATCCGCGTGTCCGAAGGCTTGGCGGATCACATCATCCCTGTCGAGTGGCGTCCGGACGCGCGGAGCCGGGCAAAGGCGCGTGAGACGCTGCGCGCGGCCGCCACCGCCTTCCGCGCGGGACGGTGCATGGTGATTTTTCCCGCCGGACGCATGGCGGATTTCCGGTTTTCGCGTATGGGTCTGGTGGAGCCGGACTGGCAGCCGACAGCGATAAGCTTGGCGCGAAAATACGACGCGGCCGTGGTGCCGTTGGGGGTGCGCTCCCGCCTTTCTTGGATGTTCTACGCCTGCGACCGAATTCACAGCGAGTTGCGGAACATGACCGTGTTCCATGAGCTGCTGGCCAAGAAGAACGCCCGTTACGGCCTGCATTTCGGATCCGCGGTCGACCCGCACCAGCTACCCGGTGATGACACCGAAGCCAGCGCGGTCATGCGCGCCTATTGCGAGGCCTTGGCCTGGCGCAAAACCGAGCCGCCGGCCCTCCCCGCGCCGCCGCCCTCCGCTCAAGCGCGCACGGGCGCCTGACCTTCAGGCAGGAAGCGACTATGGGGCGCGAAGAAAACGGCGGCCCAGACCGGG
>CAZABJ010000051.1:0-19255 GCA_964483375.1 uncultured Caulobacterales bacterium | reverse complement strand
CCGGCGTGGAAATTGGTCTCCCCGCCCACGGTCGGCACGCCTACGCAATTGCCGTCGCCGCCGCTGCCGGCCACCACGCCCGCCACCAACGCGCGGGTCTTGGGATGGGAGGGGTCGCCGAACCGGAGCGCGTTCATCAAGGCCACCGGCCGTGCGCCCATGGTGAACACGTCGCGCAAGATGCCGCCCACGCCTGTCGCCGCCCCGTTATAGGGCTCGATGAAGCTGGGGTGGTTGTGGCTCTCCATTTTGAAAACGCAAGCCTGGCCGTCGCCGATATCGATGACGCCGGCGTTTTCGCCGGGCCCCTGGATGACGCGTGGACCTGTCGTCGGGAACTTTTTCAAATGCCGGCGAGAGGATTTGTAGGAGCAGTGTTCCGACCACATCACCGAGAACAGACCCAGCTCGACAAGATTTGGCGGGCGGTTCAGGCGTTGGACGATGAGGCCGTATTCCTCCGGCGACAGGCCGTGTTCAGCGGCGATGTCGGCGTCGGCGAGCGTGCGGGCGGGGGCGAGGATGCGATCGTCGGCGGCGGGGGCGTCAGTCATGTCAGAGAGTTAGCGCGTGTTGCGCTTGCTGTCATCGCGAGCGCGGTGTTCTTCCAGGTCAACGGCCTCAAACCGTTCAAGCCGTTCTGACAAGCCGTCGCGCTGAGGCCGGATGTTCGGGCCGCGGGAAGGCTCGCGCCTCAACATGGCGCAAGCGCGGGGCGATCAGCGTCGCGGCGCAAGCGCGGCTTCGGCGCGCTGGAGAAGGTCTGGATCGTTCGCCAGCCGTTCAATCCCGCCGCGCACCAGCGCATCGCGTTCGCGCAGCAGATGGTGTTCCTGCAGAAGTGCGCGCCGGTAATTTTCAGCGTCTGCGACGGCGCGGCGTTCCGCTGCGATGAGATCTTGGAACCCAGCCCAGTCGAGCGCGTCGATCCAGTGGGCCACAAGGCGGGCGGCGTCGGCGGTCAGCGCCTCGCCGTCGGCCAAAGGGGTCGTCAGCGCTCTGAGGCTCTGAGCGATGGCTCGCTGGCGCGTTGCGGCATGGGCGAGCCGATACTGCGTTTGCAGCCGCGCGACGGCGTCGGCGTGAGCGTTCGTGGTCGGAGCGGCGACGACAGCCCGATCGCCGCTGGTCATCATCAAGAGCGGGCCTTCGCCGGTGATGTCCCAAACATCGGCATAACCGTCATTTCTTGGGCCGCGCTCAACATAGACGACGATGTCTTCGGACCCGTCGCCGTCCACATCCCCGCTGGTCATCGCATGGGCGGCGCCTGGCGCGTCGCCGGGCCCGTCCAGCCCCTCCACCACCAGTTGATAGCGCGGCCAGCCGAAGCTCAGCGCTTCAGCGCGCCGACCGTCGTTGAGCGTGTGCTCCGCCAGGGAGGTCGGCCCGGGCTGGGCGAGAGCGGCGGTGCTGAAACAGAGCGCCGCGCAGAGCGAAGCGGCGTGGGAGGGCCGCATCAATCCACGATTTGGGCCGCATCGATGAAGGTCGTCCAAGCCTCCCAGGCGCGGTCGAGCTCCAGATAAGCCGCCTCAACGCCGTCTCCGGCGAACCCCATCAACTCCGCATGGGCGCGGGCGCGGCGCAATTCGGCGAGCAAGAGCGCGCCGCGGGCCGTTCGGTCGGCGTTCGACGCGCCAATCGCGGCGGTCTCAAAATCCTCCGCCTCCATATCGCCCGCCGCCGCGTTCAGCCAAGTCAGCGCCGAGAGCCCTTCTTCAGGACTGAATTCGCGCAGGATTTGGTCGCGCGCGACATCGCTGGGCGAGCCGTCCGTCGGGGCGCCGTTTACCCGGGCGACAAGCCGCGGCGCGCCTTCGTGGAACGCGAAGGCCTCCACCGTCGCAGGACCGTTCGCGCCCGCGAGATTTGTGCGGATGACTAGATCTTCGCGGCCGTCGCCGTCGACGTCCTCTGCGGCGGCCTCAACGGGAAGGCCGCTGTCGATGCGTTGAGAGGAGACCGCGCGCTCCTCCTCCATCACCGCGATTTCGTAGCCGCCTGGGCCATAGTCGGAAGGCAATGCGGTGACGACGACCTCAAAGCCGTCCACGAACAAGTCGATGACGCCGTCCTGAGCGGAGGCCGGGCTCGCCAAAAGCGCAAGCGGCGGCAAAGCCAATCGAAGCATGACCCAATCTCCCCAGACGAACGTTTGTCCAAGGGGAGACCATAATCTGGGCGACGGTGAGGCGCGAACGGCTAGGCGGCGTCTTCGTGTTCGAGGTCGAACTCATAGGTCGGCAAGCCCGCCTTGAGCACGTCGTAGAGGCTCTTCGCGAAGGCCTTCGCGTCGGCATGGGCCGGGACGTCGCCGAAATAGTCGTCGTCCTCGGATTCGAACGTGAACCCGTTGTCGTCCACGAACACAGAGCCGAGTTCGTCGCCGGAGCCCAGGTGACGCACCAGAATGCTCGGCTCATCGTCGGTGTCTTCGATGTCTTCGAGCGTGAATTCCAAACGACGGCTGTCAATCGCAGCTTTCAGAGCGGCATGCGCCGTTTTCAGGGCCGCCACATGGCGTTCCCGTCCGGCGCCGGCGCGTTCTTCCGCCAAGGTCGTTTTGATCGCATCCACTTCGTCGTCGAAGCTCATGCCGCCGTCTCCATCACGCTCTCAAACAGTCCCAACCCGTCGACGCCGCCATGCAGCGGATCCACCGCGCGCTCGGGATGGGGCATAAGCCCCAGCACATTGCCGCGCTCATTCGTCACCCCGGCGATGTCGCGCGCCGAACCGTTCGGATTTCCCAGATAAGTGAAGGCGATTCTGCCTTCGCCGGCCAGGCGGTCGAGCACGGGCTCATCGGCGATGTAGCAGCCGTCGTGATGGGCGATGGGGAAGGTGACCTCCGAGCGCCCGCCATAGGCTTGTAGAAACCGAGCGTGGGGGGCGGCGATGCGGAGCGGTTGGGGCCGGCAGACGAAATCGAGGCCTGCATTGCGGACAAGCGCTCCAGGCAGGAGACCGACCTCGCACAGCACTTGAAAGCCGTTGCAAACGCCCAAGACCGCGACGCCGCGCTCCGCGGCCGCTTTGACCGCGTTGATGATGGGACTGCGCGCCGCGATCGCTCCGCAGCGCAGATAGTCGCCATACGAAAACCCGCCCGGCACGACAATGAAATCGAGCCCCTGGGGCAGCGTGGTGTCTTTGTGCCACGCCATGACGGGGGGCCTGCCGGTGACGCGCTTAAGGGCGTCATGGGCGTCCCGATCACAGTTTGAGCCTGGAAAAACGATGACGGCTGCGTTCACGGGCGGGCTCCGCGCCTTGGCGCCTTGGCGTTTCCCGCGCAGTGGCGCTTGGGGCGCGTCACTCCGCGGCGGCCTCTGACAGGATATCGATCGCGTAGCGCTCGATCACCGGGTTTGCGAGCAGCTTCGCGCACATCGCCTCCACCCGGCTGCGCGCGGTCGCTTCATCCTCAGCGGCGATATCAAGCTCGATGACTTTGCCCTGACGCGCGGCGGCGACCTCGTCGAACCCAAGCGCGTTCAAGGCTCGGGCGATGGCTTGACCCTGCGGGTCGAGCACGCCCGGCTTCAATTCGATGCGCACGACGGCTTTCAACGCAGCGTCCCCCTTGACGGCCCCGGCACAGATGCGCGCCGCCGGCTCACTCCGCGGCGCCCGGCGTTTCCCCGACGACGCTGAGATTGGGCGGGTTTTCTTTCATGATCCCAAGCCGACGCGCCACTTCCGCATAGGCCTCCGTGACCCCGCCCATATCGCGGCGAAACCGGTCCTTGTCCATTTTTTCGTCGGTTTCAATATCCCACAGCCGGCAGCTGTCGGGTGAGATCTCGTCGGCGACGATGGTCCGCACCAAGTCGCCTTCATAGTCCCGGCCGTACTCCAGTTTGAAATCGACCAGCCGAATCCCGACTGCGGCGAAGAGCCCCGACATGAAGTCGTTCACCCGCAGGGTGAGGGAGACCATGTCGTCGATTTCTTGGGTGCTGGCCCAGTTGAACGCGGTGATGTGCTCCTCAGAGACCATCGGATCGCCGAGATCGTCGTTCTTGTGGTAGAATTCCACGATCGATCGCGGCAGCGCGGAGCCTTCCTCAAGGCCGAAGCGTTCGCAGATGGAGCCCGCCGCCACGTTACGGCACACGACTTCGAGCGGGATCATTTCGACTTCGCGGATCAGTTGCTCGCGCATATTGAGCCGGCGAATGAAATGGGTCGGCACGCCCACCCCGTTGAGCCGCGCCATGATGAACTCGGAGATGCGGTTGTTCAGCACCCCTTTGCCTTCGAGCTGGGCGTGCTTTTGGTTGTTGAACGCTGTCGCGTCGTCCTTGAAGTGGGCCACCAAGGTGCCCGGCTCCGGGCCCTCATAGAGAATTTTGGCCTTGCCTTCGTAGACTTTCTTACGACGGGACATGTCTGTAGAACTCCGTTCGCCGTTCGCGGCGCATCGGCGTAACCGCGCGCAGCCACGTGGGCGGCCGTTGCCGGCGAGTCAAGTCAAGCGATGACGCTATCCCATGGCGTTCGCCTCGACAACGCGAGCCCCGCGTTGCGCCTGAGGAAAGAGCGCGGTAACCAGACAGGCCGACCCGATGGAGACGCCCATGTCGACGTTCGACGACCGCGAAAAGAGCTTCGAGAACAAATTCGCGCATGACGAACAGCTCGCCTTCAAGGCGGCGGTCCGCCGCAACAAGCTGCTGGGTAACTGGGCCGCCGAGCTGTTGGGGCTCGCCGGCGCGGAAGCCGAGGAGTACGCCAAGAGCGTTGTCAAAGCCGACTTTGAAGAAGCCGGCGATGAGGACGTCTTCCGGAAAGTCCGCGCCGACTTCGACGCCAAGAGCGTGGACCAAACTGATCATCAGCTTCGCCGCAAGATGGACGAGCTCATGCAAGAAGCCCGTCGTCAAATCTTCGAAGAGGGATGAGTTCGGGCGCGTCGCAGCGGATCGCGACGCGCGCTTGGCGGCGCTTTGACGACGCGCCTCGGCCCATTCAGGCTGAGGTGAGAACTTTGTTGTGGCGCTGCGACGGGGAATTCACGCCCCCTCTGTCAGCGCGGCCCTCTACCGGCGCTGAGGGACTGGACGGGGCGGCTCCGCCTGATCCCCAAGGCCCGGTCGGCTATTTCGCCGCAATGCGGCCGCAGGCGCTGATCGTCGCGGGGACCCCCGCCGGCCCAGTGAACGGTTTCATGTCGCTCGCCCGCAATCGTCACTTGGACGATGTGGATTGCGTCGTCGACGCTTACGTCACCACCATCATCGTCGCCCCCGCCGCACGCGGCGCAGGGGTGGCCAGAGCGCTCTACGCCGCGATGCTCCGTGATGAGCGCGAGCGCGGCGCAGCGATTGCCGGAACCCGGACCTGGAGCGGCAATCACGGTCACTTGGCGCTGCTCTCAGCGCTGGGCTTTGAACAAATCGCCCGGTTGCCCGACCATCGAGGGGCGGGCGTCGACACGATTTATCTCGCCAAGAGGCTGAGCCAGGGTGCAGAGCCTGACGCGCGTTAGGAGCTCAAGGCCTCGTCGATGCGCTGGTAGATGTCCGCTTCGGAATCCCGCACCGTGATGATGTCGAGTTCACGCCCCGACGCGGGGTCGACGATCACCATGAAGCCCGTGCCGCCGCGGCGATTTTCCCAGACATCCGAGATTTGATGGGTCTCGGCGAGACGGGTCAGGCTCGCGCCGTTAAACGCGCTCCAGGTTTGATTGAACTCCACGAAGGTGACTGAGCGGTCTTCAAAGGCCGGCATAATCGCTTCGATCCGCGGTTCGAGGATGCGGCACGCGCCACAAAAGCCTGAGTAGAACATCGCAGCCACGACCGGGCGTTCGGCGGGCGCTTCGGCGACAGCGTCCGCGACGGCGTCCTGAGCGTTGGCCGGGGCGGCGAAAGCGAAGAGGGCGAGAGAGGCGAAAAGGGCGCGCATGGGGAGGCTCCGGGGGATGGCGACGCGGCGCTAGAATCGCCGCTTGTTTGTGCGGAATAGTGATGAGGTGCGCCCAGCTGCGCCACTCACGTTGTTGCGAGCCGCATTGGTGTGGAGAGCACGGTCAACGCGGGCCGTGTCGGGTTCGATGAGGGGAGAGGTCGGATGAAAACCAAGTCAGCCAAATTGGCCGCCGCAGCGGCGTTCGGCGTCCTCGCGGCCAGCTGCGGGTCGACAGGCTTCGGCGGGCTTGTCGGGTCTCAGCCGACCATGGCCGATGTTCAGGCGGAGAACGCCCGGCTTATCGAGACTTTGGCTGCGACCGAGGCGGAACGAGACGCCTTGGCGGAGCAAATCGCCGAGCTTGAGGCGCAACTCACCGCGCTTCAGGACGAACTCGATCTCGCCCGCGGCGTGCGGCGCTAAACGGCCGCATCGACGGCGGTTTCGGCGAAGACCCGCTCAAAAATCGTGTCCACATGAGCAAGGTGGCGGTCTAAGTCGAAGCACGCCGCCAGACCCTGGGGTCCGAGCGCGGCGATGACGTCCTCGTCTTCGCTCAACAACGCGTGCAGTCCGCCTTCGCCCGCCCATGTCCGCATGGCGTTGCGTTGCACGAGCCTGTAGGCGTCCTCGCGCGTCAGCCCGGCTTGGGTGAGCGCCAAGAGCACGCGCTGGGATTCGTAGAGCTCCCCTGAACTCTCCAGGTTCGCCCGCATGCGCTCGGCGTCTATGACCAGCCCTTCGATGACCTGCGCCATGCGGTGGAGCGCGAAGTCCAGATGCACGGTGGCGTCAGGCCCGATGCCGCGCTCCACGCTGGAATGAGAGATGTCTCGTTCATGCCAGAGGGCGACGTTCTCGAGCGCCGGGGTGACGGTGGAGCGGACCAGGCGCGCGAGACCGGTCAGGTTTTCGGTGAGCACCGGGTTACGCTTATGCGGCATGGCCGAGGAGCCTTTCTGGCCCTTGGAGAACGCTTCTTCCACCTCGCGCACTTCGGTGCGTTGGAGATGGCGGATTTCTGTCGCAAGCCTCTCGATAGAGCTCGCGATCACCCCAAGCGCGGCGAAATAGGCCGCGTGTCGATCGCGCGGGATGACTTGGGTGGAAATCGGCTCGACCGAAAGTCCCATTTTTTCGGCCACATGCGCTTCCACACGGGGGTCCACATTAGCGAATGTCCCTGCCGCGCCTGAGATTGCGCATGTCGCGACTTCGGCGCGCGCCACGAGCAGGCGCTCGCGGGCGCGCGTGAACTCGGCGAAAGCCTGAGCGAGTTTCAGACCGAACGTCGTGGGCTCGGCGTGAACGCCGTGGCTCCGCCCGATGCAGGCGGTGCGGCGATGCTCAAACGCTCTGTCGCGAAGCGCGCGACGCACCCGTTCCACCCCGTCGAGCAAGATATCGGCGGCACGGCTGAGTTGAACGGCGAACGCCGTGTCGAGGACGTCCGAGGACGTCAAACCCTGATGAACGAAGCGTGCGTCAGGGCCCACATGCTCGGCGAGGTGGGTCAGAAACGCGATGACGTCGTGTTTGACTTCGCGCTCGATTTCATCGATCCGGTCGACGTCGAACTTCACGTCTTTCGCCGTCCAGACCGCTTGCGCGGCGCTCGCGGGGATCACCCCGATGGCCGCAAGCGCGTCGCACGCATGCGCCTCGATCTCAAACCAGATCCGATATTTGGTCTCGGCCGACCAAAGTTCGGTCATGTCAGAGCGGGCGTAACGCGCGATCACCATAGCGAGTTCCTCTTTGTTTGAGGCGGACGGGCAGGGCCGATCAGCCCAATTACAGCAGACCCAACTGCTTAAAGCTCGCCACCCGCTCCCGCGCGATGACGATGTGATCATGGACGGTGACGCCCAAGGGGTGGGCGGCGTCGATGATGGCCCGGGTCATATCGATATCGGCTTGGCTCGGCGTGGGGTCGCCGGAAGGGTGGTTGTGCGCCAAGATCATCGCCGTGGCGCCGACATGGAGCGCGCGGTGCAGCACTTCGCGGACATAAACGGGCGCCTGGTCGACAGTGCCGCGGCCCATCAGCTCGTCCGCAATCAGACGGTTTTTCTTGTCCAGAAACAGCACCCGGAACTGCTCGACGCCCTCGCGCGCCATGACGGTGCGGCAGTAGTCCAAGAGTGCGGTCCAGCTTGAAATCACGGGGCGGTCGAGCACTTGCTCGCGCGCGGCGCGCTCTGCGGCGGCTTGCACGATTTTCAGCTCAAGCGCGGTTCGCTCCGAGACCCCGTCAATGGCGACCAGCCGCGCCATGGGCGCAGCGATCACCTCAGCAAATCCTCCCAATTGGGCGATGAGGCGCTTGGCGAGCGGCTTCACGTCTTTTCGGGGAATGGCGCGGAACAACACCAACTCTAAAAGCTCGTAGTCCGCCAGCGCCGAGGGGCCGCCGTCGCGAAACCGCGCGCGAAGCCGGTCGCGGTGGCCGTGGTGATGCTGGTCCGCCGCCGCCTCGGCGACGCGGGCGCGTTGGTCAGGCTCGCTCACGAATAGGGCGGACGGTCGAGCCCGGCGGGAGAGCGCGTGAAGATTTCGGCGCCCTCGGCGGTCACCCCGATGGTGTGTTCGAACTGGGCGGACAGGGACCGGTCCCGGGTCACCGCCGTCCAGCCGTCGGCGAGAACTTTCACTTCGGGCTTGCCGGCGTTGATCATCGGCTCGATCGTGAAAAACATGCCTTCGCGCAGCTCTGGGCCCGAACCGGGCGGCCCCACATGCACGACATTGGGCGCTTCATGGAAGTTCCGGCCAATGCCATGGCCGCAAAAATCGGTGACGACGGAAAACCGCTGCGCCAGGGCGTGCGCCTCGATGGCCGCTCCGATATCTCCGACGGTGGCGCCGGGACGCACCTGGGCGATGCCGAGCATCATCGCTTCATAGGTGGCGTCGATGAGACGTTCGGCGGCCCGTTTGATTTCGCCCACTGGATACATGCGGCTTGTGTCGCCGTGCCAACCGTCGACGATCAGGGTCACGTCGATATTGACGATATCGCCGTCCCGCAAAGGCTTGGGCTCAGGAATGCCGTGGCAGACGACGCGATTGATCGACGTGCAAATCGTCTTTTCATAGCCGCGATAGAACAGGCATGCCGGGGTCGCGCCGTGGTCGAGCGCGAATGCGCGCGCCAAGTCGTCCAGCCGCTCGGTCGTCACGCCGGGGGTCACATGCGACGCGAGCATATCAAGGCACTCCGCCGCGAGCCGGCCGGCTTTCCGCATGCCGTCAAAGGCCTCGACCCCGTCATGCAGGGCGATTGAGCGAGTGTCTTCGCGCGCGGCGCGGGCGACCGCGGTCTTGTTCATCATGCCGGACTGCTCACAGGCGGTGCGTTCCCAGGCGCCTAAGATGGTCCCATCCCGCTTTCCGCGCAATGAACGAAGCGCGCCAGTCAGCTCGCCGGACACATCTGGCTTGCAATGTCGAATTGCGCCAGCCCGCCGCAGGTGACGTCCAAAATGCCGGGCATTTGCAGAGCGAACACGCCCAGATAGGCCAGGATGAACAAGATCGGCACGCGCAGTTCCAGATTGGTGACGGGCGCGTTGCGCCCTGGCTGGCCCATCAAATCCATTTCTTGTTGATGCGGACGCAGCGGCAGGTCGCCTTCGAGCTCGCGAATGACCTCGTAGCGATTGTTCAACATGCGTCGGTACGAAACGATGACCGCGCGCCAAATGTAACACGCCGCGATCCCCGCCAAGCAAAGGATCCCGACCAGGACGCTTTGATTGGCGGCGGCGTCGGTCGCTTTCAGGGCGCGCTCGAAAAAGAAGCCGATGCCGCCGGCGAGCGCCGTGTTCAGCGTCAAAAAGAACCGGCTGACCTCCGCGCGTCTGTCGATGATGCGTTCGGTGCCGGTGACGAATACGGCGTATTGCGTCTGCGCCGCCGCCAGCCGGGCGCTCATCGCCAGACTTTCCGCCTGGGCTTCGGTGAACTCGCTCATAGGACCGTCCCCTCGGTTCTTCCCGCGGCCGATATCACGACGGCGTCGATGCGGCGAGGCGCTGACGAGATTGCGACGACTTCGCGGCTCAGGGCGCCGAGATTGCGGCGGAGATCTCAATGGGGACGCGCTGGGTCACTTCGATGCCCGCCGGCGTAACGGCGCAAGCATAGGCGAGCGGCTCGACGCCGCGCGCGGTCGCCTCTGCGAAGGCGGCGGCGTAGCCGGGATCGAGATCCTTAGCCAAGGCGAAGCGCTCGCAGTCCGCACGCTGAATGATGAACAGCTGAACCGCCCGCGCGCCCGCGTCGACCTGCTCGGCCAATTCTTTGAGATGCTTCGCCCCGCGCGTGGTGACGCAATCGGGGAACTCCGCAAGGCCGGGTCGGCGTCGCAAGTGGACGTTCTTCACCTCGACGAAGCAGTCCGGTCGGTCGTCATGGCGCAGCAAAAGGTCGATCCGGCTGTTGGTCCCATAGCGCACTTCCCTGCGCAGGCTCTGGTAATCGGACAATTCAGGGATGACGCCCGCCGCCACAGCCTCCTCGGCGAGCGCATTGGGGGCGTTGGTGTTCACCCCCACCAGCGTGTCGTCGACTTCCACCAGCTCAAGGGTGTGCTTGAGTTTGCGCTTAGGATTGTCTGAGGCGCTCAGCCAGACCCGTGCGCCTGGAGGCGCGACGCCCAGCATCGCGCCGGGATTGGGGCAATGGGCGGTCACCAGACCGATGCCGGGCGCCGTCACATCGGCGAGGAAACGCTTGTAGCGGCGCTCAAGACGGCCTTCGATAAGCGGCTTGGAAAACTGCATGGCGGGAAGCATAGGCGTTCGGCCCGCATTGTCCGCCCCTGACAGGAGAACCTTCTGTGAGCGTTTCTCAGCCCGCCCGCGAGGTGACCGCCGCGGTGCTGCTCATCGGCGACGAGTTGCTGTCCGGCCGCACCCGCGATGCGAACCTTCAAGCGATCGCACAGTTTTTGGGCCCGCTTGGCGTGCAGGTGCGTGAAACGCGCATCGTGGCGGATGACGAAACCGCCATCGTTTCCGCGGTCAACGTACTCCGGTCGGACTACGACTATGTGTTCACCACCGGCGGCATCGGTCCCACCCATGACGACATCACCGCAGACGCCATCGGCGCGGCGTTTTCCGCCGCCGTCGGGGAGCGCGACGATGCGCTGGCCATGCTCGAAGAGCTTTACGCGGCGCGGGGGGAAACGCTCACCCCGGCGCGCCGCCGCATGGCGCGGGTGCCTGACGGCGCGCGCTTGATCCGCAATCCCACCACCGGCGCGCCCGGGTTTCAGATGGAGAACGTGTTCGTGCTCGCCGGGGTGCCTGGGATCATGCGCGGGATGCTCCAAGACGTAGGGCCGCGCCTGGAGGGCGGACGGGTGGTCGCGAGCCGGACGGTCCGTGCGGAGGGGGTGCGAGAGGGCGATATCGGCGAGGCGCTGGGCGCGCTGCAGACGAAGACGCCCCAGGTCGCGCTGGGGAGCTATCCCTATTTCAAGTCCGCCCAGGATTACGGGGTGCATTTGGTGGCGCGCAGCGGCGATGAGGCGGCGCTTGAAGCCGCGGCGACTGCGCTGGAGGCCTTGGTCCGCTCCGTCGGCGGCGCCCCGGAACGGTTGGAGGACGCCTAAGCGGGCTCGCTCGCGCGGGCCATTTCCGCCAAACCGTCATGCACGGCGGATACGACCACCGCGCCTTCCCCGACTGCGGAGGCGACCCGTTTGACAGAGCCCGCGCGCAAATCGCCGACCGCGTAAACCCGCGGCCAGCAGGTTTCATAATGCGTCGGCATGCGCGACAGCGACCATCCCGCAGTCACCAATTCCGCCGGCGCCAAGGTTTCTCCCGTGCGGACGAAGCCTTTTTCGTCTCGGCAAAAATCGCTCTGCAGCCAATCCACATTCGGGTCCGCGCCCAAAAAGAGAAACAAGAACGGCGTGTCGAGCTGGGAGCGTTGCTGGGTTTGGTTGTTCCGCACCACGACCCCGCGCAGTCGAGCTTCGCAGCCCCTTAGCGCTTCGACTTCAGAGAACGGATGGAGGTGGACGTTGGGCGTCTCTTCAAGCCGCCGCACCAGATACTCCGACATGGAGTCCCGCATCGAGGCCCGGCGAAAGACCATGTGAACGGCTTCAGCGGTCTGGGAAAGGAACATCGCAGCCTGGCCGGCGGAGTTGCCCGCTCCGACCACCGCGACGGGTTGGTTGCCGCACAGCTGCGCCTCGACTTGGGTCGCGCCGTAATAGACGCCTCGGTCTTCAAACTCCTCAAGGCCCTCCACGGGAAGCCGGCGATACCGCGCGCCTGAGGCCAGCACGACCGACCGGCTCTTCACCGCGCGGCCGTCGGCGAGTTGAAGCCGATAACCGCCTGCGTCCTTCTCCAGCCCCACCACCGCGGCGGTCGCAGCGATGCGCGCGCCGAATTTCTGGGCCTGCACCCAGGCCCGCTCGGCGAGCTCCCGGCCGGAGACGCCGGTGGGAAACCCCAGATAGTTTTCGATCTTCGAGCTGGTGCCGGCTTGGCCGCCGGGCGCGCCGCTGTCGAGGGTCACCACGCTCAGCCCCTCAGACGCGGCATAAACCGACGCCGACAATCCTGCGGGGCCCGCGCCGACGACCACGACATCCACCCGCTCCTCTCCGGGAAGCAGCGACAGCCCGTAGCGTTCGGAGACCTCGCATAGTTTGGGTTGTGCGGCGGCGCCGTTCGCGTCCACAAGGACCGGCAGCGTCTCTCGGCTCAGGCCGCGGCAATTCAAAACCGCGGAAGCTTCCGAATCGTCGTCTGCGTCCAGCCACACATAGGGGATGGCGTTTTTCTCCAGCAGGTCCCGGATCGCGAAGGCGTGCCGATCGTAGCGTCGGCCGATAAGGCTGATGGAAGTGCGGCCGGATGCGCGCTGGTAGGCGCGACGCGCCACCAGCGTGGAGACCAGGGCGTCAGACAGGCTCGAGTCTTCGACCAAGACCCGTTGCAGATTGGGGTAGTCGATGCGCAGAAACTCGCCGGCTTCGGCGACCATCGCTTCGGCGACAGCGGCCTGGCCGGTGATATTCGCGGTGTCGCCGGCGAATTCGTTTGGCCCGAGCGTCGTCAATGTCGGCGCGCCTTCTGCGCCTCGATGCCGGATGTCGACCGCGCCGCTTAACACCACCCAAAGCGCGATTTCGCGATCGCCTTCGCGGAACAACGTTTCTCCGGCGTCCTTCGTCTCGCGCGCGCCAAAGGCGGATAGCCGGTCAAGCTCGTCGGAGCTGAGTTCGCGCACGACCGCAGGGTCCAGGGTCACTTCGCTCATGGGCGTATCCTCCGCTCGGTGCGTTGGATTTAGGGCTTTGACGTGGACTGCGCCAGCAAGCCGCCTCACGAAAGCGTGAAGGGTCAGAAAACCGCCGCATTTTCGCCGACCCCGGGCCGGGTTACACAGCCAGGGTCAGGGTAGGGAACACAAGGATCCGATCGGATGAACACCACTCGTTTCGCGCTTTTCGGCGCCGCCGCCGCCCTCGCGCTGATTGTCGCCGCTTGCCAACAAGCCGCCGAAAACGACGAGGGAAGCCGCCAAACCGGCGAACCCCAATCCGAATCGGAAGCGCGCCAAGACGCGCCGGCCGAACCCGCCGAAGGCGGAGAAACCGATGACGGCGGCGAGCGCGACGAAGCCATGTTCGAACCGGCTCCGCGGGCCGAGCCGGCGCCGGAATTGGCGCTGGCCTCCCCGCCTCCGCCTGCCCCGATGCCTGGCCGCGTTCGCGACATCACCGGCGGCTCCGCGGTCGGCGCGGTGGCCGGCGGGCTTCAGTCCTCCGCCGTCATCCCCGATCCCAGCGCGCAGCCGGTCCCCGGCGACGTCGACCGGGAGCGGTTCCCCGACGAAGAGCCCAACCCGGTGCGCTTGGTCTCCGAAGAGCCGGTTTCGACCTTCTCGGTGGATGTCGATACGGCCTCTTACGCCCTTGTCCGCAGCCACCTCTCCGATGGCGTGTTGCCGCCCGGCCAAGCGGTGCGTCCTGAGGAGATGATCAACTATTTCGACTACGACTACCCATTGCCGGATGGGCGCGAACAACCGTTCTCCGTGAACGTCACCGTTTCTCCGAGCCCTTGGAACGAGAACGCTCAGCTCCTGCATGTGGGCCTGCAGGGCTATGACATCATCCCCGAAGAACGTCCGCGGGCGAACCTGGTGTTCTTGCTGGACGTTTCAGGCTCGATGAACGATCCCGACAAGCTGCCGCTGCTGCAGCAGTCGATGCGCATGCTCGTCGACCAGCTGAATGACGACGATATGGTGTCCATCGTGGTGTATGCGGGCGCGGCCGGCGCGGTCCTCGAGCCAACGCCGGGCTCTGAGCGCAGCCGCATTCTCGCCGCCATCGACAACCTCCAGGCCGGCGGCTCCACCGCGGGCGGAGAGGGCATGCGTCTCGCCTACGCCCTGGCGCGCCAGAACTTCGATGAGAACGCCGTCAACCGGGTGATCCTCGCCACCGACGGCGACTTCAATGTCGGCGTCACCCAAGACGAACGCCTGGAGGATTTCGTCGAACGGCAGCGCGAAGAAGAGATTTATCTCTCCGTGCTCGGGTTCGGTCGCGGCAATTACAACGACGCGCTGATGCAAACCGTCGCCCAGGCCGGCAACGGGACCGCGGCGTATATCGACAGCCTCAATGAAGCGCGCAAAGTGCTGCATGATGAAATGCAAGGCGCGCTCTTCCCCATCGCCAACGACGTCAAAATCCAGATCGAGTTCAACCCCGCCCGCGTCGCGGAGTACCGGTTGATCGGCTATGAAACGCGCATGTTGAACCGCGAAGACTTCAACAATGACGAAGTCGACGCCGGTGAAATCGGCGCCGGTCACGAGGTCACCGCGATTTATGAAATTGTGGCGCCCGACAGCGAAGGCCGTCTCATCGACGAAAGCCGTTACGGGCCCGCGCCGGAGACCGAGACCGAATTCAGCGAAGAAATCGCGTTTCTGCGCGTTCGCTACAAACTTCCCGGGGAGGACGAAAGCCGCCTCATCGAACGCCCGATCACCGATCAAGACGCCTATGACAGTCTTGAGGCGGTCGGCGGGGAAGCCCGTTTCGCCTATGCGGTCGCCGGCTTCGCTCAATTGCTTCGCGACGAGCCGTTCTTGAACGACTTCGGCTATGACGACGTCATCGCGTTGGCCCAGACCGGCCGGGGCGAGGATCCCTTCGGCTATCGTGCGGAATTCGTACAACTGGTCCGCGTAGCTCAATCCGCCGCGGCCTTGCCGACGCTCGACCGTCCCGGTCAGCCCGGCGACCAATAGGGCGGATACCCTGGTTTTCAGGGGATAGCCGTCGCGGCGCCGTTTCTGCGTCGCTGCGACGGCTTACTCTGTCGGGCCGGCCCAGCTTAGGCTGGCCCAGCGCCAACGCCGGCGCATACGCGTTTTGGGAGGGGTGGATGAGCGCCGATTGGATCAAGCGGAACGAGCGTATCGTCTGGATCGCAGGCGGCGTCGCCGGGGCCATCGTTCTGTTGCTGATCATCGGAGCGTTCGCCCGATTGGTCGATCCCGCCCCGCCGCGCTCAATCACGCTCGCCACCGGCTCCCCGTCAGGGGCGTATTTCGCCGGCGGCGAAGACATCGCGGCCTTCCTGCGGGAGAAGGGCATCCGCGTCGAAGTCCTCTCCACATCCGGTTCTGTTGAAAATTTTGATCTCCTCACCAGCGACGATGCGGATGTGGACGCAGCGTTCATGCAGGGCGGCGTCGGCGTTGGGCAGCCGGGATCAGAGACGGTGCAATCCCTGGCCGGGGTATTCTTCGAGCCCGTATGGGTGTTCGTGCGCGCAGACGCAGACGTCGCCGACCTGCGGGGGCTTGAAGGCGGGCGCATCGCGGCGGGGCCCACCGGGTCAGGCACCCGGGCGCTTACGCGGATGCTGTTGACCGACAATGGCGTGACGAACGCCCAGTTCTTAGACGAAGGCGGGGAAGAGGCGGCTCAGGCGCTGCTCGCAGGTCAGGCGGATGCGGCTGTCTTCGTGGTCGCGCCGCGCCGCCCCGGCGAGGACATGCAAACGCTGGTTCGGCCGTATATCTACGAGCTCATGACGAACCCACGCACGCGGCTGCTAAGCTTCGACCGCGCGGAGTCCTACGCCCGGCTGCACCATTATCTCTCTAATGTCAGCTTGCCCGAAGGCGTGGTCGACATGGCTCGGAACGTCCCCGCCGAGGAGGTTCGTCTGATTGCGCCGGCCGCCGCGGTCGTGGTGCGCGAAGACCTGCATCCCGCGATCCAAGAGCTGATTTTGGAGGCGATCCACGAGCTTTATTCGCTAGGCGACGTGATCGCTCCGCCGCGCGCATTCCCGTCCCAAGACCTCGTTCCGTTTCCATTGTCGGAGAACGCTGAGCGCTATTTCGAACGCGGCGGTCCAAGTTTCCTCGCCCGCTATCTGCCGTTTTGGGCGGCCAATATGGTCGACCGCCTTTGGGTGCTCGTGATCCCGCTCGCGACCTTGCTGTATCCGCTCGTAAAGACCGCCCCGCCGGTCTATCGCTGGCAGGTGCGGCGGCGGATCCACATTTGGTATCGCGACCTGCGCCGCTTGGAGCACGAGGGCCTCGCCGCTGCGGAGGATGACGCCGAACGCGACCGGGTGCACGGAGAGTTGGCCCGGATCCTCGAAGAGGTCGGGCAGCTCGACGTCCCCCTGCCTTATAACGACGACGTTTACCGGCTTCGCGCCCACATCCGGATGGTCGACGACATCATCGCCCGACGGGCCGTCGAGGCAGGGCATGCCGCGTAGGTGAGAACCTCACTCCGCTTCGCAGCGTTGGAAGTCGAATTCGCGCGGCTCTGTCCCATCGAACAGTGAGATCGTCACAAAGAGCCCCGAGCCGCCCCGCCCATAGGTGATGCGCTGGGGAAAGTCGTGCTCGGCGTTTTCAAACGAGATGCTCTCTTGGGACGCATCATATGCGCCTTCGAAGCGAACCGGGTCCGCGCCGCCCGCCGAGACTACGAATGCGAAGCGGGAGGAGGCCGCCTCTCCGACAGGTTCAATCCGCATCTGCTCGAAAAAGGCGACCGCGCCATCCCGTTGGGTGACGGCGTAGCCGAACAGATGCGGGGTGAGGTCCTCGCCATAAGCAGGCGACCAAATCTCCCGACCCGCCCCGCTGGGCGTCGCCCAGCAACCGGAGAGCCACGCGAAGGGCGTAGCGACGACCGAATCCGCCGTTGCAGGCGTTGGCAGGGCGAGAGCGGCGAAGCCCGCGCATAGGGTGAGGACGTTACGCATCGGATGTCGGCTCCAGCGAGTTTCCGCAGCTATCGGTTCGCAAACATTGGTAGCAGCCTAGCTTCGTCGCACCCGTCTGGCGAGTGGAGAACCGAGCCTGGTTTATTCGGCTTCGTGAAGCGCCCGGTCCGCTAGAGCGACGCCGTCGCGATCCGCGTAAACCCAGTCGCCGGGGACCACGGTCTGGCCCGCAAAGCGCACCGCCACATCGCGTTCGCCTTCACCGCGTTTTTCGGTCTTCATCGGGCAGGTCCCTAGGGCGAAAACGCCTAAAGCCGTCTCGGCGAGTTCGTGGCTGTCCCTGACCGCGCCATTGACGATGACGCCCGCCCAGCCATTCGCCGCCGCCCGCATCGCCAAATCCCCGCCAACCAGGGCGCGCCGCAAAGAGCCCAAGCCGTCTACGATCAGCACCCGCGCTTGGCCCGCTTCCTCGGAGGCCTCCCGCACCCGGGAATTGTCCTCATGGCAGGCGACCGTCGAGGCGCGGCCATAGAACGCGTCATGCCCGCCGAAACTCAAGAAACCAGGGTTTAGAATTCGGACGACGTCGGGATGCGCGTCGCACAAATCCGCGGTGCGAATAATCTCAGTCATGGCCATCCGCCGAAATGCCGGGCGCGAACACCCAATGCCGTCGCGCAAGCTCGAACTCGGCGGCCGCCTGTCGAAGCGCATCGGCGAAACTGGGCTGCCAGGCGTCCATCACGATCGTCCCCTCAGCGCCGAGATAAGCCAAGTAAACCGGGCCGTCCGGGCGATAGCGCACGATCTGCAGCGCCGAGGCCTGATCGGCGGCGGCGTGACGCTCCGGGCCGGTGGCGTTGAGCGGCAGTTTGGGGCGGGTGCGGGCGAGAATTTCCATGGGCAGGGAAGAGACTGCCGCGCTGCGGCCGCCCTGTCACCTGGTCTGCGAGCGCCGTCCCCACGCTGGTGCGGACGGCGCCTGTGCAGATCTGACTTACTTGGCCGCGTCAGTGAACTGAGCGGCTTCGGTGGAGGCGCCCATGGCGGTGGTGGAGGCTTCGCCGCCGGAGAGCGTTTGGTTCACGAGATCGAAGTAGCCGGTGCCGACTTCGCGTTGGTGGCGGGTGGCGGTGTAACCGTGGACTTCCGCGGCGAATTCCGCCTGCTGAAGCTCAGAATAGGCCGCCATCTGACGCTCATTGTAGCCGCGAGCGAGCTCGAACATGGAGAAGTTGAGCGCGTGGAAGCCGGCGAGGGTGACGAACTGGAACTTGTAGCCCATCGCGCCGATTTCGCGCTGGAACCGCGCGATGTCGTCTTTCGACAGGTTCTTTTCCCAGTTGAAGGACGGCGAGCAGTTATAGGCCATCATCTTGCCCGGGAACTCTTTGTGCACCGCCTCAGCGAATTTCTTGGCGAGCTCGAGGTTCGGGGTGGAGGTCTCCCACCACAACAGGTCGGCGTATTTGGCGTAGGCCAGGCCGCGTTTGATGCAGTGCTCCACGCCCATGCCGGGCTTGATGCGGAAGAAGCCCTCCGCGGTGCGGCCGGCGTCGAAATCGATGAACGCGTGATCGCGCTCGTCGATGTCGGAATTGATGAGCGTGGCGCTTTCCGCATCGGTGCGAGCGATGATGATCGACGGCGCGCCCGCCACGTCTGCGGCCAAGCGCGCGGCGTTGAGATTGCGCTCATGGGCGCGGGTGGGGATGAGCACCTTGCCGCCCAAGTGACCGCATTTTTTCTCTGCCGCGACTTGGTCTTCGAAGTGGACGCCTGCGGCGCCCGCTTCGATGTAGGCTTTCATGATATCATAGCAGTTAAGCGGGCCGGGGGGCCGGCCGCTCGGCTGGTAGTAACGAACGTTTGATGGCGCGTGCGGCGTGCGACGTCGAGCCGAGGGCGCCGATCCGCTTTATGGGTGTTGCCGCGATGCCCGACGTCCACTGGGGACTCGGCGCAACCGTGGGCAGTGTGATCCCCACCGCCGGCGCCATCATCCCCGCCGCCGTCGGCGTGGACATCGGCTGCGGCATGATGGCCGTGAAGACGAGCCTCAACGCCCGCGATCT
>CAZABJ010000050.1:7795-19500 GCA_964483375.1 uncultured Caulobacterales bacterium | reverse complement strand
AGCGCCGCCTCCCGCCCGCGCGGCGCAAAGCCGTCACCTTGCGCTTCGCCCGGGCCGCCGCGGAGCGTTTGGCGCGCGCGGAGGGGCTGGCAGGGTGAAGAGACAGGCTGGGCGCTCAAGGCGTGAGAGACTGCGGTGCGAACGTTTACTTCGATACGGGCCCGCCGTCAGATGCTTCGATGACAAGGAAATGTCTGATAGTTGCGGCCGTGTGCGCCGCCGCCGGCTGCTCTCTGGCGCCGGACTACGGCGAGCCGGGGCGAGAGCGCCTGTACAGATGCTACATGCCGCTCGAATACGCGGAGTATGCGATCGTATTCTCAGACCGGAGCGCGCGCGTCGTTTTTCTTGATGAAGAGATCGATTTGGCGTTTGTCCCGCAGTCTATTTTTAGCGGACTTGGGTTCTTGCGGGAGGATCTCTATCGCGGCGAGGGCTACACGCTGACGCTCGACCCGCAGGCTCACCTCACCACGCCTGACGGCATACGCTACGGGCCCTGCGACTGACCCGGGCGAAGCGGCGAACAAAGGACAACGACATGCCGTTGGTGACGTGCAATTGCGGTGCTGTGGCGTTTGCGGCGGGTCGCCTGTCATCCTGAGCCCGTAGGGCGAAGGACCTCAGTGCGATTGGCCGCGGTCGCCTCCTAACGCGGCGCGCGTTTGGCCAGGATGCGCTGGAGGGTGCGGCGGTGCATGTTGAGGCGTCGGGCGGTTTCGGAGACGTTGTGGCCGCACAGTTCGTAGACGCGTTGGATGTGCTCCCAGCGCACGCGGTCGGCGGACATGGGGTTGTCGGGCGGTTCGGGCAGGGTCTCGGGGTCGGCGAGCAGCGCCTTGGCGACGTCGTCCGCATCCGCCGGCTTAGAAAGATAGTCCACCGCGCCGGCTTTGACCGCCGCCACCGCGGTGGCGATGTTGCCGTAGCCGGTGAGCATCACCACGCGGCAATCATCCCGCTGTTTGTGCAGCTCGTCCACCACATCAAGGCCGGAGCCGTCCTCGAGCCGCATGTCCAGAACCGCAAACGCCGGGGGGTTCATGCGCGCGATATCCATCGCCTCAGAGACCGACCCCACGGCTGAGACGACAAAGCCGCGCTGAGACATCGCCCGGCCCAAGCGACCGCGAAACGGCGCGTCGTCGTCCAAAATGAGCAATGTTTTGTCCTCCAGGTCGCCTGGAGCCATGGTCATTTCGGCTTCGTCGCTCATACGCTTGGGTCCTCGGGTCACTTCACGGCGCTTTGGCGAACATAATGTCGCTTTGTCGCATACGGTCAATTCGAACTGGCGAGAACCGCATCAAGCGGCCAGCGCGCGCGCACCACGGCGCCCGTACTCGGCGCCCGACGATTGCCGAACGACACCGCCCCGCCCATCCGCTCTACAAAGGTCTTGGCGATGAAGAACCCCAAGCCCAGTCCGCCACGGGCCTGCCCCTCGTCGCGCCGGGTCACGTAGGGTTCGCCAAGCTTCATCAGCACCTCAGGGGAAAAGCCCGGCCCGTCGTCGCTGACCTCCACCTCAAGCCAGTTCGGTCCTAAGCGGCCGGTGACGCGGACTTCTTTGGCGGCGTAGTCGACGGCGTTCTCAACATAGTTCCCGATGGCGTAGAGCATCTCGGGCGCGCGGCGAAGGGGCGGCGCGTCCCCTCGGTCGGCCTCGATCTCGATGACGATCTCCGGCCCCAGACCGCGCAAAGGCTCAGCGACTTCGGCGAGAAGGTCACGCAAGGCGAGCCGAGCGTGCACCTCATCGCCCTCCTCGCCCTTTCGCGCCAATTGCCGCAACAAATCCCGACAGCGCTCGGCTTGGGAGACAAGCAGCATCGCATCCTCGCGCAGCTCGCTGCCCTCCGGGGTAGCGCGCAGCATCTCCTTGGCCGTGACCTGGATGGTGCCCAGGGGCGTGCCGAGTTCATGGGCGGCCGCCGCCGCGAGCCCGCCCAAGGCGGAGAGCCGTTGCTCCCGGGCCAGCACCGACTGGGTCGCCGCCAGCGCCTCTGACATCCGTCGCGCCTCCGCTGCGATGCGCCATGCGAACACGCTCATAAACCCCGCGCCAGTGACGAGCGCGGTCCAGAGGCCGAGCTCGAACAAGCGCGGCGGGTCGAACGGGGCGTCGGCCCGCCAGGGTAAAGGCCCGTGCCATATGGCCGCGCCCGCCGCTGCGAGCAAGCCGACCGCAGCGACCGCGCCCGCGGCTGTCGGACGCAGAGAGCTGAAGGCGATCACCACCGGCGCGCCAAGCAACAGAATGAAGGGATTGTTCGGGCCGCCCGTGAGCGCGATGAGCGTGGCGAGCTGGACGACGTCGATGCTCAGCTGCATCGCCGCCTCGCCCTCAGAGAGGATGCGCTGGCCGGGTTCGGCGACGGACAAAAAGATGTTCAGCCACGCGCTCGCGGATATCACGGCCAGGCACGCCGCAAGCGGCATTTCGAATTCCAGCCAAAGACTGACCACAAGCACCGTCGCGGTCTGCCCAAGCACGGCCAACCATCGCAGGAGAATAAGCGTGCGCATGCGAACGCGGTGCTCGCCCGCGCCGAAGAGGTCGCTGAAGCCGGACCTTTGTTGAACGTCGGTGGTCTTTGTGAGCGTGTTCATGGCGAATGCGGGACGAGCATAGACCGGCCGGCGCCGGCCGCACAGCTCTCTCAGAGCCCGGCTCGCTGACCGGCTAGTCTTCCCAGGAAAGCCGAACGGCGCCATGGTTTCGCCAGAAAGCGCGGTCCATGAGGCTAGGGAGGCGGCGATGGGCTATAAAATCGAAACGATTGAAGGCATCGGACCTGCATACGCGAAGAAACTCGTAGCGGCGGACATTAAGACCACCGACGCGTTGTTGGAGCGCTGCAAGGACCCCAAAGGCCGCAAACAGGCCGCCGCGGACACCGGGCTGCCCGAACCGCAGCTTCTGAAATGGGCCAACATGGCCGATCTCATGCGGGTCAAAGGGGTGGGCGAGGAATATTCGGAGCTGTTGGAGGCCGCCGGCGTCGACACCGTGAAAGAACTGCGGAACCGGCGCGCGGACAATCTCACCGCCAAGATGGCGGAAGCGAATGAAACGAAGAAGCTGGTCCGCCGCTTGCCGACGGAGTCTGAAGTGTCGCGTTGGATCGAGCACGCAAAATCGTTAGATCCCATGATGACATATTAAGAGCGCAGGCGCGCCCGGGGGGAGACGGGCGGCCGACGCGAGGGGCGAAACGAGGGTTATGACGGGCAATCGAAGCGGCGCGCCGAACCGCGTGCTTATTGTCGCCATCGCCGCATTGATCGGCGCGCTTGTGGGCACAGCGCTCCTGTATGCGTTATCCCCGCGCACCCCTGTGATGCGAGTGGACGACACGCCGGTGGAGATCGGCGGGCCGTTCACGCTGACCGCCCATACCGGGGAGGAAGTCAGCGACGCGGATTTCCGCGGACGGCCCCTCTTGGTCTATTTCGGCTTCACCTACTGCCCCGACGTCTGCCCGCTGTCGCTGCAATCCTTGGCCCGCGCGCTTGAGGAGCTTGGCCCTGACGCTGAGGCGTTTCAGCCTTTGCTAGTCACCGTCGACCCGCAGCGCGACACCCCGGAAGCGCTCGCCGTTTACGTGGCGTCCAACGGCTTCCCCGATAATCTGATCGGTCTCACCGGCACGGAGGAGGAAATCCGCGCCCTCGCGGATGCGTATTTGGTCGAGTACTTCGTGCTCGAAGATGAAGACAGCTACGCCGAATACCTCATGGAACACACCAGCATCATCTATTTAATGGATGAGAACGGCGATTTCGTGCGCCCGTTCACGCATACGATTGACTCCGGCGAAATCGCTGAGGGGCTCCGCCGCTATCTGGCGCAACGTGACGCAGACGCATGAAACGACCTGGGTCGAAGGAAACCCGTAATGCTCTACACGCTTTATGAGATGGGATACGCGGCGGTCACGCCGATGCGCGCGACCATCAACGCCGTCCGCCGCATCTATCGTTCCCCGGCCAACCCGATGGCCCACACCCTGCCCGGCCGCACCGTCGCGGCGGCGGCGGACTTCTTCGAAGCGGTCACCCGCCGCTACGGAAAACCGGAATGGGGTATCGAAGACACCGTCGTCGACGGCGCTTCGGTCCCGGTCACGCCCGAGGTGGCCTGGCGCACGCCCTGGTGCGATTTGCTGCATTTCGCTCGCGACGAACATGCCCTGCACGCGGCGCGCGGCGCGCGGATGGATCCTAAGGTGCTCATCGTGGCGCCCATGTCGGGACACTTTGCGACGCTCCTTCGCGGCACCGTCGAGGCGTTCCTGCCCGAGCATGAGGTCTATATCACCGACTGGGCGGACGCCCGCATGGTGCCGATCGCCGAAGGGCGGTTTGGATTTGACGACTATGTCGATCATGTCCGGGGCATGCTGCGCTATTTGGGTCCGCAAACCCACGTCGTGGCCGTTTGCCAGCCCGGACCGCCGGTCCTTGCCGCCGCCGCGTTGATGGCGGAGGACCGCGAAAGCGCTGCGCCCGCCACGCTGACGCTGATGGGCTCGCCCATCGACGCCCGGCGTTCCCCCACCGAACCGAACCGATTGGCTGAGAACAAGTCGTTGGCCTGGTTCAAAGAAAACATGATTTTCACGGTGCCCTGGCCGCATCCAGGCATGTTCCGGCGCGTTTATCCCGGCTTTGTGCAGCTCGCCAGCTTCATGGGCATGAACTGGGACCGGCACGCCAACGCCCATTGGGGTTTCTTCGAACACTTGGTCGACGGCGACGGCGACGGCGCGGATAAGCATCGGTCGTTCTATGACGAGTATCTCTCGGTGATGGACCTGACCCAAGAGTTCTACGTGCAGACCATCGAACGGGTGTTCCAGCAGCACTTGCTCGCCCGCGGACGCCTCGATGTGGGCGGCCGGCGCGTCCGCCCCGAAACGATTGAAAACATGGGCCTGTTTACGGTCGAAGGCGAGAATGACGACATCTCCGGCATTGGCCAAACCCAGGCCGCCCACGACCTGTGTTCAGGGATCAAGCCTTCGATGAAGGAAGACTACGTCCAGCCGGGGGTGGGCCATTACGGCGTGTTCAATGGACGCCGTTTCCGCGAAGAGATCGTGCCTCGGGTGTCTGACTTCATGCGCCGTCATTGGGACGAGCGCGAGGACAAAGCCCACCGCCAGGGTCGTCCACCGTTGCGGGTCATCGCGGCGGAATAGGCCGACGCACACAGTTTCGGACCACAAAAAAGCGCGGTCGCCTTAGGCGGACCGCGCTTTTCGTTTCTGGCCCCCTCCCGGCGGCGAAACGCCGCAAAGAGGGGGTTCATTGGCTCTTAGCGGCCTCCGCCATTGGCTTCGAAGGTGATGTTCAGGCGCGTGACCGCCGCATTGGGATCGTTTTCGCCCAGACGATTGAGCTCAGCGATCGACACCGGGCTCGAGGGCGCGACGCGGATCGCGAAGCTTTGCGGGTCATTCAAGAACACCTCCACCGCATCGGCGAACGCGAACGCCAAGTCTTGCGTGGCGCCGGGGAGTTCGTTTTGCGCTTGCATGCGGATGAGGGCCGCGACCTGGCCGCCGAGGCCCGAGCCGGACGACGGTGCGTCATCCGTTTCGCCGGGACCTTTGTCGTCTTCCACGCCTGCGCCGGAGGGCGGCACCATCAGGAACGGCGCGGCCATCGTGATGATGCGCGGCGCAATTCCGCGGTCCTCATAGGTGACGCCGGCGCCATTGAAGGTCAGGTCGCCGAGCATCGCGAAGACTTCTTGAGGATCGTCCTCGAATGCGGCGTCAAACCCATCGCGGCTATACGCTTGGCGCATGGCGTTGATATACGCGCTGACATTCGCCACGTCGTAATCCATCGACAGGTCGAACCCGTCCGTCATCGAAACCGTGTATTCCTGCGAACGGATCCGATCTTCGACTTGGTTCGCCGTCCAGCGCGACACGAAGTTGAACTCGAGCTGGCTGATGCCCAGCATGCCCAAGCCCATCATCGCTTGCGCGCCCACTTGGGAAGCGGGGTCGAACGTGACCCGGAGCGGACCGGCGATGTCGGTGTAATCGAACCCGGCGCGGTTCGGATCCACCCGACCGTTCGCTTCGGCGAGCGAAACCTGGACGCCTGCGATGTCCGCTTCGAAGCCGGTCAGCGTATAGTTGTCGAGCGGCGGCTCGAAGGGGTTCATCACCATCGCTTGGGCGATGGCGTTCTGCACTTGCCCGCCGGCCCCGAGCGCGTCATAGACCCCGGCGAGATTGCTCAGATCCAGGCCGTTGAGCTCGTAATTTTGCAGGCCGAATGAAATCGGCGACATCTGGCCGTCCATGTCGAACGTGCCGTCGAGCGAAATATCCCGGAACCGGATCAGCTCCGCGCCCGTGGGCGACCAGTCGTTCAGACGAATTTCGCCGACATTGAAGGTCACCGGCATGCCTTCCGGCGACGTCGCCGAGCCGGCAAGGCCTTCGAGCAGGAACTCACCCATTGCGACGCTGTTCAAGCCTGAGGGGTTGAACTCGCCGGCCGCCGCTTCGAGCGCGCCGAAGTTCACGTCGCGCAGCGAGAAGTTGGCGAGGTTCAGCGTCAGCGGGGTCAGGTCGCCATCCATGTCGAACGTGCCGGCGAGCGCCAAGTTCGACAGGACGACCGCGCCGGCCGCGCCTTGGGACAAGTCATCAAAGGTGATCGAGCCCAGTGTCACGGTGCCGCTTTCGCCGTTCGACGCGGAGGTCGTGACGCTCAATCCTTCCAGCGCGATTTGCGCGAACCCATAGCTGTTGACGCCCTGGTAGGAGAGGTTCTCCGCCTGACCCGGTTGGAACAGCGCTTGTGCGATCGCTGCGGCGGTCTCTTGGTTCGGACCCACCAATCGCACTTCATTGATGCTCAAAACACCCGGCAGACCGTCGGCCGGCGCGCCTGCGCCAGGACCCTTTCCGTCGACTGGGGCGGCGGCGGCGCCCTGACCGTCGACCGGTCCTGAGAGACCTTGGAACACCAGCGCGTCGAAAACGGGGCGGCCGCCCTCCATCCGAGCGCCCTCAATGCGAAGCGTCTCTATGGTGACGTCAGGCTCGAGGATGAGCCCCACATCGGTAAACACGTCAGCGGCGCCGTCCCGACGCGCGCTTGAAAAGGTGAACACGCCGCTGCCGGACGTGAGCATGTTCATGGCGCCAAGCGCCTCAGTGCGAGTGTCCTGCGCCGAAACGGCGCCGGGCGCGAGTACGGCCGCGCCGGCGGCGAAGGCTGAAAGGGCGAAAGTGTGACGCATTGGGGATCCCTCGGGGGCTTAAGCGCGTTGCATGACCTACGAAAACCAATGGTGTGGCGGTAATTTGACGACGCCGCCTTTTTTCCTCTTTCGTAGCCGCTGTGCGCAGTAACCTGCTTCGGCGCAGCTTAAAAGGTCGCCTTGGCGGAGCCGGGGAGTCGGCTCAGAATGTCCAGATGGTCGAGAACACTGACGTCATCGTGAAAGTGAACCCGCGCGCCCGGCGCACGGTTCTTCGCATCGACCCGCTCCAACGGGCTGCGATTCTCACCCTGCCGAGCGACGGGCAGCGGGGCCGCGCGATGGCCTATGCCCGAGAAAACGCAGGATGGATCGCCGACCAGCTTTCGCGGCTGCCCCCGCCTGCGCCCTTCGCGCCAGGCGGACTTGCGCCGGTTCGGGGAACGCCACACGCATTGCGCCGCGCCGCCAGACCGGGAGCGGCGCGTTTTCACTCCGGCCCGCCGGCGGAATTGGAGGTCTACGCCCCGTCAGAGGACCGGTTCGCCGCGCGCGTTCGGCGAACATTGATCGCAGAAGCCCGCGAAGACCTCGGCGCGCGCAGCAACGTCCACGCCGATGCGCTCGGCGTGCGCATCGCCGGCATCACCGTGAAAGACACCCGCTCACGCTGGGGGTCCTGCACCTATGAGGGACGGATCAACTATTCTTGGCGGTTGATCTGCGCGCCGCCCGAGGTTCTCGACTATGTGGCCGCCCACGAGGTGTCCCACCTCATCGAACGCAATCATGGCCCGCGCTTTTGGGCTCTCGTCCGCCGCTTGGTGGGGGACAGCCGCGCCGAACGCGCCTGGCTGCGCACCCATGGCGCGTCGCTGTTCGCGGTGGGCGCGGAGCGTTAAGGCCCCGACCGAAAACTCACCCCCCGCCCGCCAGGATGCGGTCGAGCAAGGCGTCAAGCGCGCGACGATCGACATCGCTTGGCTCTCCCGGCTCGATCAGGGGCTCTGTAGGCGCTTCGGCCACGTCAACGACGCCGATCTCAGGGGGGCGCGGGGGTCTGTCGAGGTCGCGGACCGGCGCATTGGCGACCGCTTCCATCATGAACGCGCGCCAAATCCGGGCCGGCGGCCCCCCGCCGACTATGCGATCCATGGCTGCGAAGTCATCATCGCCAACCCACACCCCGGCGACGAAGCCGGGAATGAAACCGACGAACCAGGCGTCGCGAAAGTCATTGGTGGTGCCGGTTTTTCCGCCCGCCGCCCTGTCTGGCAGAGCGGCGGCGCGGCCGGTGCCCTCCTCCACGACGCGGGCCAGCATCTCGTTCATGAACCGCCTGGCGCGGTCGGAGATCACGCGCCGGCTCACCGGTTGGGGCCGGGTCCAGAGAACATTGCCCTCCACGGTTCGGATTTCGAGCACGCCATAGGCCTCAACTGCGAAGCCCCCATTCGCGAACGGCGCATAAGCCGCGGTCATCTCGTCCAACGTCACCTCATGAGCGCCGAGCGCCAATGACCGCGTTCCCGACAGATGCGACTGCACCCCCATCCGGCGCGCCATGCGGATCACCCGGTCGCGTCCGATCTCTTCGGCAACCCGCACCGCAACCGTGTTCAACGAACGCGCGAAGGCCGTCATCAACGTCACTTCGCCGAGGAACTCGTCCCGATAGTTCGCAGGCTCCCAATCGCCCAACCGGATCACCGCATCTTCCCGGATGTCCCAAGGCGAAAGCCCGGCTTCGAGCGCAGCGGCGTAGACGAAGGCCTTGAAGGCCGAGCCTGGCTGACGACGCGCTTGGGTGGCGCGATTGAATTGGCTGAGACGATAGTTACGTCCGCCCACCATGGCGCGCACCGCACCGTCGCCGTCTACGGCGATCAACGCGGCTTCGCTGGCGCCGCGAGCCAGGGTCTCGGCGTTGAGCTCGCTGTCGACGGCCCGTTCCGCAGCGTCTTGCATCGCCAAGCTGAGCGTGGTGTGCACGACCAGCGCGTCATCCGCGCCGGCTCCGGCCAGCGCGCGCACCCGCGGCGCGACCCAATCCACGAAATGGCCCGCAAAGCCCGGATCGGCGGTGAGTTGGACGCGCACCGGCTCGGCGAGCGCGCGTGCGTAGTCCTCTTGAGTGACCGCGCCGGTTTCAAGCATGACGTTTAGAACCACCATCGCGCGCTCTTCGGCGCGGGCGACGTCGGAGGTGGGCGCATAGCGCGATGGCGCTTTAAGTAGCCCGGCCAAGATCGCGGCCTCGGCCAGCGAAACCTCTGCGGCGGACCGGCCGAAATACCGCTGGGCCGCGGCCTCGACCCCCCAAGCGCCGGCGCCGAAATAGACGCTGTTGAGATACAGCTCGAGAATCTCGTCTTTCGAAAAACGGCGCTCCAACCAAACCGCCAACAGCGCCTCTTGGACCTTCCGCATCAGGGTGCGGTCGGAGTCCAAGAACAGGTTCTTGGCGAGCTGTTGGGTTATGGTCGAGCCGCCCTGCACCACCCGCCCCGCGCGCAGATTGGCCCATGCCGCCCGAGCGAGTCCAAAGGCGTCCACGCCAGGATGTTCGTAAAACCGTCGATCTTCGACCGCGAGCACGGCGTCGATCAGGTAAGGCGGCAATTCCCCAAGCGCGATTGGCGGCGCGACGACGGGTCCCCGTCGGGCGATCTCTTCGCCGTTCGCATCAAGATAGACGACGCTGGGGCGCACGGGCGGCTCGCGCGCCGCCTCCGGATCGGGCAGCTCCGCGATGACGCCGGCGAGCCACACCATCAGCACGGCCGCCATGGTCAATGCGGTCGACCCCGCCCAGAGAAAGAAGCCGCCCAAAATCTGCAGAACAGACGCGAAAACGCCCCGTCGCCGCGGGGCTTTCGCGGGCGAGACTTCCGGCGGCGGGCCCGGGTCGGCCTCCCGCACGCGTTCGAGCGTGGCCATGCGCGTCTCCGCCCCTTTCCTCCGAGAGGCACAATCGCGCGGCGAAGTTAATGAACCCTCTGCGCCTGAGGGGCGCCCAGCGATTGCCGCAGAGAAACAATTTGTTACTGTTCTTCGGGAAACTGGCCGCGGGCGGCCCGGTTTCGCGTTGGACGTCGCTTGAAGGCGCAGCTCAAGGGTTCGGCCACGGGGGTCGACGGTCCGATACAGGGTTAAACGCACGCATGCCGATTGTGGTTACGTTGGACGTGATGCTCGCCAAGCGCAAAATGAAGGCGAAAGATCTCGCCGCGGATGTCGGAATTACCGAGCAGAATCTGTCGCTTCTGCGGACCGGCAAGGTCAAGGGCGTCCGCTTCGCCACGCTCGCCAGCATATGCAAAGCCCTCGACTGCGCGCCCGGCGACATCCTCGACTATCAGCACGGCGAAGACGACGGCTGACCCGGTGAGCGCGCCCGCAGCGTGAACCCCGCTTGAATGCTCCTACCACGTCCAATTCAGAGGCGTTGGGCGATTGTGCCGCCATCGAACGCGACGCAACGCAAATCGAAAGGAGCCAGCGATGCGCACTTTGAAAGCCTCTGTCCTCGCCGCACTCGCCGGCGGCGCGTTACTCTCCGCCCCGGCCGCAGCAAGCCCCGGCTGGACCCTGGGCGACGTTCGCTTGACCATAAGCGGCGGCCAAATCCATCTGGCGGACTATCACGGCGGGTATGCGCATCGCTATGCGCTCCCCTTCTACGAAGTCCGACGGATTCTTCGTCGAGACGGTTTTCGTCAGATCCGCTTTGAGCGCGAACGCGACCGCGTCTACGTCGTCAGCGCTCGCGACTACCGCGGCGACGACGTTCGCATCCGGGTCAACAAGTTCACCGGTGAGATCCGAAACGTCAGCTATGCCGGCGCACATTCGGTGTCGCAGCGCGATGCGCGCTTCATCCTTCGCGATCGCGGTTTTCGGCAAATCCACTTCGTGGAGTCCCGACCGCGGTTCTTCATCGCTCACGCCACCGGTCCCCGCGGTTTCCGGGTGGCGGTGCGGGTGAACCGCTACAGCGGCGACGTGATCCGTTTGGGCCGCATCTAACCGTGCGGTTCGTCTTGCCCTAACTTTCTCAATAGGCGTCGGCTTTCGGGCCGGCGCCTTCAACTTCGTGTCGTCCGCAGTCAAGATGAACGGAGGATGAACGCGCCGTTCGGACTTAGGTTCACAAGACCCCGATATCCTGGCGGTTGGCGCGTAGCCGAGCGGAAGGAACCCCTATGACGAGCCCGCGCAGCTGGACCCTCGGTCTTGCGGCCGCAGTCGCGACGTTTTTCGCCGCGCCGGCCCTGGCCGCACCCTCACTAACGCACGCAGAACCGGATTCCGTCGCGAGCGAAAAACCTGAAAGCCTCGGGAAGCAGGATACCGATTTGTTCGGCAATCCGGTCCCTGCTTCCCCGCCGCGTCAGATCGAAGAACGGCCTCTTCCACAACGCGACACCGTCAACGGTAATCGCGGCGGCGGCGAGGGCTCACGCGG
>CAZABJ010000050.1:7541-7695 GCA_964483375.1 uncultured Caulobacterales bacterium | reverse complement strand
TTCCACAACGCGACACCGTCAACGGTAATCGCGGCGGCGGCGAGGGCTCACGCGGACGAAATCGTGGCGGCGGCGATCGCGACGGCGCACGCGGACGGAACCGCGGCGGCGGCGATGGCGACGGCGCGCGCGGACGGAACCGCGGCGGCGGCGA
>CAZABJ010000050.1:0-7441 GCA_964483375.1 uncultured Caulobacterales bacterium | reverse complement strand
TGGCGACGGCGCGCGCAGACGGAACCGTGGCGGCGGCGATGGCGACGGCGCGCGCAGACGGAACCGTGGCGGCGGCGATGGCGACGGCGCGCGCGGACGGAACCGCGGCGGTGACGGCGCACGCGGACGCAATCGCGGTCGCGGCCAAGACTGGCGCGAGAACCGCCGGGATCGGCACGACCGGGGACGGCGTTCGCATCGTTACCGCGATCACCATGGCTATGACTGGGACGACTTCTTTTTCAGCATCCTGGTGGCGCCGCCGCGGACCTACAGCTCGGGCCATCGGCCGGGCTACAGTTACGGCTATCCCTCAGACTACGGCTACACGAACTACAGCTCCCGCTATGAGCAGCTGAGCTACAGCGCGATCCGCCGAAATCTGCGTCGGGAGGGTTTCAGTCAAGTCCGCCTCGTCGATGATTTGGGCGACGCCTATCTGATTGATGCGATTGATCCGCAAGGCATTCAGGTCCGCTTAGTGGTGAGCTCGCTGGACGGGCAAATCCTCGAAGCGCGCGCGCGCCAAAGCGTGTCCCTCGCTGGCGGCCCGCCGACCGGACCGATCGGCGCGCCGGGGTCGTTTGACGACATCGGCCGCGGCCTTGAGCAGGCGGGCTATCGCAGTATCAGCGTGGTCGAGTTTGACGGCAGGACCTATGTCGTCAGCGCCCAGGACCCGCGCGGCCCCAATGTGCGACTGGAAATCGACGGCGCCACCGGCCAGCTGATCCGCCAGTCGTTCTTCTAAGCGCGACCTCGCAGAGAGGGCCGAGCCGGCTCTAGGACGGTTCGGTCCCGTCCGCGGCGGCGGGCTCGGCCGCCTCCTCTTGCCGGGCCGGAGCGAACCAAATCAGCGTCGCTCCGGGGCCGCCTTTGGGACGGGAATCCGGCCCGATGAGCTGAATCCGGCCGTCTGGCCGTTTTTCCGCAATGAGGTCCGCGCCGGCGCCGCGGTCCTCCAGGAAGCGATCGAGAGAATAGGCTTCGGTCAATTTGGTGGTTCGGAAGACCCAACCCTTCCAAAGATCGCTGACCAGCCCGTCAAATCCACGCTCCTCGCGAATGAGCGTGCGCCCGCGCGCCGTGCGCGCGATTTCCTGCGCCACCCGCCCGCCTTCCCCGGCGGACAGCTGATACACGCGGTGCCGCCCCAACTCAGGGGCGAACTCCACGCTGACGAGCGAATTGTAAGCGTCGTTGGCCGTCGCTGCGATCACCCAGCCATACCGCGTATGATCCAGGCGGTGATCTGCGGATTCCGAGAGCACTTCGCCGAAGAAGACGTCCACCCCGTCCAGGCGCGCCTTCCGCAGCCGCCGCCAATCGGTGTCGGCCACCGTCACCTGCACGTCTTGCTCGTTCAGAGACTTAGCCAGCTCGAGCCCCCAGGCCGTGGCGCCGACAATCAGCACGCCCTCGGGTCCCGTCGCGGCGAGCCGGAGCCGCCTTGCGAGCGGACCGATGGAAAAACCGTGCAAAATCACGGTCGCAAACACCATCGCAAAGGTGAGCGGAATGAGCGACGCGGCCTGGTCGGCGCGCAATTGCGCTGCGGCGGCGGCGCTCTGCGCAGCCGCCCGCTCGACCGCCGAACCAGCCGTTTCCGCAAGCGCCAGCGCTTGGGCGGCCTGCTCGCCGTAAAGCAGATACAGTTCGCTTGCGAAGAAGCCCGCCACGGCCACCGCTACGATGCCGCGCGGCGCGATCCACCCCACCAGCGCCCGTTCGCGCAAACTCAGCCCGGTGTTGATCGTCGACGCCCAAACCGTCGCGGGGCGCACCAGAAAGAGCATCACCGCGACGAACGCGGCCGCCCGCCAATCAAGCGCGGACAATGTCTCCAATGTCAGCGTCGCGGTTAGAATGACGAACACGCCTGAGACCAACAGCGTTGCGATGGTCTCCTTGAAGCGCCGCATATCCTCGATTGAGGCGAGTTGGCCGTTGGCGACGGTGATCCCAAAGACCGTGACCGCAAGCAGCCCGGTCTCATGGGCGACCATGTCCGACACGGTGAAACACACCAGAACCGCGGCCAGCACCACCGGCGCTTTTAGAAACTCCGGCACCGCGCCGCGCCGAAAGGCGTAAACAAGCCCGCGTCCGCTGAGCCAGCCCAACCCCGCGCCGAGCGCCGCGCCAAAGGCGAGCCAGGACGCCGCCTCCAGCCAGCCCCCGCCATTCGCGCTGAACCGCACGACCTCATAGACCAGCACCGCCAGCAACGCCCCAACGGGATCGTTGACGATGCCTTCCCATTTGAGGATCGCCGCCGGTCTGCCGGCAAGCTTGGATTGGCGAAGAAGCGGCAAGATCACGGTTGGTCCGGTGACCACGAGCAAGCCGCCGAACAGCGCGGCGAGCTCCCAGCTCAGACCGGCCGCATAGCGCGCGGCGAGCGCGCCCAGAAGCCACCCGATAAGCGCGCCGGGGAAGACCAACCGGCGCACCGCCTTGCTCAATCCCTGAAGCTCGCGGAACTCTAATAAGAGCCCGCCTTCAAAGAGAATCACCGCCACAGCGAGCCCGATGATAGGCCGCAAAAGCTCGCCGAAATCGGCCTGCGGGTCGAGCAGAGGCTGACCGAAAACGCCCGCCGCGAACGGACCGACAAGCAACCCCGCCAAGCTCATCAGAACGATCGCAGGCCATTGCAGCCGCCAGGCCAGCCATTGGGCGCCGACGCCCAGAACGCCGATGAGCGCCACTTTCGCCGGCAGAAACTCTGCAGCCGATTCCACCGCCATCAGCGTCGCCTCTTATGGGGACGCTCAGGCGTCCGTCTCGGCCTCGAAAAAGTCGAACCCGATCGCGCGTTCGCCATACGCGCCATGCTCATACTCGCTCACCGACCGCTCGAACCATCCGATGAGATGGGCCTTAAGCATGTCGTAGAATTCGCGCGGGTTCTGTTTTGAAAGCGGCAGCTCGAACGTGTACGCGCCGCCGCCCGCTATCCGCACCGAGAAGAACTCGCCCTCCTTCTGACACGTCAGCACCAACCGGAGCCAATCGCCCGGCTCGCTCACCCGCACCGCGAAGCCGAAGCTGATCGGGCCCAGCGGCCGGAACCCCTTCGGCGGCACGGAAAACGCCTGGTCGCCGTAATCCCGCGGTTCGAACGGTCCGCTAGGCGGCGCAAGCAGCACGCAAGGCGGGCCTTCCGCGCCGAGATACGCGCAAAAGCCAGCCCGCAGCTCCTCCGCGATCATGCGAATGCGGTCGTAATTCTCTTGAGAGAGCATACGATAGCGATCTGCGACGGCGAGAAGGTCGCGATAGTGCATGTCGGTCATGCCCAAGGCATAGCCGCGCTGCACGCGAAGGGTCAAAGCCAAACCGAGGCGCGGACAAGCGCGAACCCGCTCTTTTCCCGTTTGTTAAGGCTAACCGATGAGGGTGACGCGCGACTCATCTTGAGGGGCGTCCATGTTCGGCAGACACACGATTTTCACCGTCCTGACCTTGTGCGCGCTTGCGTCCGGGTGCGGCGGGCTGCGTAACGACCTCGCCGGCCCGGCTGAAACGCGCCCGCAAAGCGACGCCGCGGGGCAACGCAGCATCACCCTGGCCGAAGCGCTTTCGGTCACCGCGTTCGACGCCGCCTCCCGGCCCGTGTCACAAGGCGTTCGCCATCGGACCTTGCATGTGGACATGGGGCGGGCGAACCGAAACGGCGCGCAAGATTGGGCGGGGCTCGCCATCCGCGCCCCGCGCGCGAGCTTCGATGCGATGGCCTTTGACGTCCAAACCTGTTGGCGCGCCGCGGACGCCGCCCGTCCCGATCCCGCCGCCGAACCGCTGCAAGCGTATGACCCCACCGATCGACTGTCCTCAGCCACGGCGCGCCCCTCCGATGAGAGCGTGATCGCGCAACTCGCCGGGCGCGTTGAATTGCAAGGGCTTAAGGACTGCCTGTCTGAGCGCGGCTATGCGGGCGTGTTGCTGTCCGAGCCGCCGCATGTGAGCAACGGGCCGTTCAACCCCTCCCCCAACGCGCCGCCGCCCCCGGCCGCCCAGATGACGATTGCTGAGCCCGACCCCGTGAGCGCCCCCGAGCCCGCGGCCGCCGAAGCGCCCGCAGCGATGGCGACCAACGATTTGGACGAGGCTGACGCCTTGCTCGCTGAAGCTGACGCAGCAGCCGGGACCCGGCCGACACCGGTCGCGGTCCTGCCAGGGCTCGCTCATGCCGCGGACGAGCCGGAACCCGTGCGCGTCGCCCGTCGGGAAGACCCCGCGCCGCCGGTGAACGCCGCCCCGCCTCGGCGACGGGACGATCCCGCCGAGCCGCCGCGCGCCGCCGCGCCCGTCGCCATGGTTGAGCCGAGCGAAGCGTTGGAGCCCGTGATCGCTTCAGCGCCTGACGCGGACATCGCCGAGGCCGCCGCCGCGCCGGCGCCCGCCGCGCCCTCCCCAACCGTCGCCAGCGCTAATGGCGCGCCACAGCGCTTGGATGCGCCGCGCGTGCTCGCGCCCCTGCCCAACCCCGAAATCCGACCGCGCCCCCGCATCGTCACCGCCCAGACGGCGCCGGCCGCCGCGCCACGACCCACGGTTTCGCCAAGCCCGAGGCCTGCGCCGCGGGCGGCCGTCGCACCGGCCGCCGCCCCGGCGACACCACCGGCGCAGAGCCGGCGCCCTGGGCTGCCGACATTGGAGGAGCTGATCCGCTCCGAAGCCGCAGAACCGATTGAAGGACGCGAAGTGATCTTCGTTCCGCTGGAAGACTGACGCCCCGGCATGCGATAACGACCCCACAAACCGGGGGGGATCGCAATGCGCAGCCTAATTGTCGGGGTTTTCGTCGTGCTTACGGGGTGCGCCACGGCGCCGGGGCCCGCTACGCCCTTGGCTGGGGCGTGGCCGACGCTGTCCGGCGCGGCGCCGCTGGTGATCGCCCATCGCGGGGCGAGCGGAGAACGGCCCGAGCACACGCTGTCGGCGTATGACCTGGCGATCGCGCAAGGCGCCGATTTCATCGAGCCCGATTTGGTCATGACCGCTGACGGCGTCCTGGTTTGCCGCCACGATCTTTATCTCTCCACCACTACGGATGTGGCGAGCCGGCCGGAATTCGCCGACCGCCTCCGCATCGGCGTCGCCTATGACGGGCCGCGGGAGGATTGGTGGGCGTCTGATTTCACGCTCGCCGAATTGCGCAGCTTGCGCGCGGTTCAGCCCTATCCCGGCCGCTCGCCGGAGTTCGACGGCCTTGAGACCATCCCCACTTTCGCTGAGGTCGTTGCGCTCGCCATACGCCGGTCAGAAGAGTTGGGCCGCCCCATCGGGGTCTATCCGGAAACCAAGAGCCCCGGGCATCACGCCGCCATCGGGTTGGACATGGTCGAGCCGCTGATCGCGACCCTTGCGGATGCAGGTTGGACGGGCTCGGACGCGCCGGTCTTCGTTCAGTCCTTCGAACCGGAAATCCTGCAAACCCTTAACGCACGCATCGACACGCCGTTGGTGCAGCTGGTGTTCCCCGATCCCGACACGGGGCGAGCGAACATCTCGTTGGAAACGCTCGCCGCTTTCGCCGACGGGGTCGGTCCCAACAAGCTGCTGGTGGTCGACGCGACGGGAACCGAGACCGATTTCGTCGCCCAGGCGCATGCGCTCGGCCTCGCCGTGCACCCTTGGACCGTGCGGGACGACGCCCCGCCGGCCGACGGCGCGGACGTTCGCACCGAACTCGACCGGTTGTTCGCGCTGGGCGTGGACGGGGTGTTCACCGACTTCCCCGCCACGGCGATTGACGTCCGGCGGGATCGCTAAGGGCGGGCGGGCGCACAGTTCCGCCGCGGTTTCGCCCCAGCGCCGCCCTTGCCTCTCGACTCCCGCCGACGCAGACTTCCGTGCACATGGCGGGCGGTTCGTGTAGAACCCGGGGCGAGGACGGCGGCGTGGCCCGTGGGTTGCACGACGTCGTCGTGAGATCACATCGTCGCCGGTCCAGTTGCAGGTGCATGGGGACGGACCGGGCGCAGCAAACGAGGCCACGGCATGAAGTTCGCCATCTTTCTTATCCGCGAAGGGTCGTCCATCCTTTTCGCCGCGCTTATTTTCGCCTTCTCCTTCATTCCCGTCGCACAGGAGCAGTGGCCGGGCGCCCTCTTCATCGTGACGCTGGTGTGCTTGAGCTACTTGTCGTTCCAAATGGCGCTCGCGGCGTTTACCCGCGTGGGCAACGACAAGCCGCTGATCGACTTCTTCTTTTCGATGTTCCCGATGTTCGCGCTCATCATCATCACCGTGCTCGCGCTCACCGGCACCGGCGTCTTCGCCACGCTCGACACGCTGCACATCTACGGATTCATCGTGGCCGGCGTGATCACGATGATGGACATCATCTTCAACACGCAGACGGTCTTTAAAATCAACCGCTTGGCTACGGACTTCGTCCAGCAAAACTAAGGCGGCCGATACGTCGCTTTCAGCGCGGCGTCGGACCTGTCAGACAAGACAACGGCGGCGCACCCTATGCGCCGCCGTTTTTCGTTCCGAGCCGAGACCGCCAAGCGCGCCTAAACGTCCACCTCCGCCTCCAATGCGTTGGAGACAATGAACTCGCGGCGCGGTTCGACCACGTCGCCCATCAGCTTGGCGAACAAATCGTCGGCTTCGTCGCCCTCTTGCACTTTGACCTGCAACAAAGATCGGGCGGCTGGGTCCAGCGTGGTCTCCCACAATTGGTCAGCGTTCATTTCACCCAAGCCCTTGTAGCGTTGGATATTTTTGACGGCGTTTTGACCCTGCGCCAGCACCGCCTCGAGCAGCGCGAGCGGGCCGGTGATCTCGGCGGGTTCTTTGCGGCCGCGGAATTGCGCGGGCTCAGCGTAAACCTCCTGAAGCCGGTCCGCTAAGGCGTGCAGTCTTTGGGCGTCGGCCGATCCTCGGAACGCCGCGTCGAGCGCCACGGCTTCCCGCACGCCGCGCACTTCTCGCTCCACGATGAGAACGCCCTCTTCGCCGAGACGGCCGGACCAACCCGCCTCCCCTTCATCGGCGAGCATGTCCAAGCGGCTCGCCAAAGCGGTCGCCTCCGCCGCCCCTGCTTCCTCGGAAAGCGCCCCGGCGATGGCGGCCTGGGCGATGACGACGGCGGGAACCCGCGCCCGCAGCCGGTCCACCAGCGTCTTCACGCCGCGCGCCTCATTGGCCATGCGAATGAGGTCCGCCCCTGCGATCTGAGCGCCGTTCGCCAGCACCAACACCGCCTCGTTGACGCCCTCCTCAAGGAGGTAATCCTGCATCTCCCCCTCGTCTTTAAGGTAGCGCACCGAGCGCCCCTTCTCGACTTTGAACAGCGGGGGCTGCGCGATGTAGAGATGCCCGCGCTCGATAAGCTCCGGCATTTGGCGATAGAAAAACGTCAGCAGAAGCGTGCGGATATGGGCGCCGTCCACGTCCGCGTCGGTCATGATGATGATCTTGT
>CAZABJ010000049.1:5755-19535 GCA_964483375.1 uncultured Caulobacterales bacterium | reverse complement strand
AGCGGGTTGGTTTGGTCCATGAACTGGGAGAGCTGCGAGGAGCCGAAGAACTCCCGCACCGCCGCCGCCGCCGGTTTGGCGTTGATGAGGTCGTGCGGCATGACGGTCTCGATATCAACCGAGCCCATGCGCTCCTTAATCGCGCGCTCCATCCGCAACAGGCCGACGCGGTACTGGTTCTCCATCAGTTCCCCGACAGAGCGCACGCGACGGTTTCCGAGATTGTCAATGTCGTCGATTTCCCCGCGGCCGTCGCGGAGCCCAACGACCGTGCGCATCACCGCGACGATGTCGTCCTTGCGCAGGACGCGGACGGTGTCCTCGGCCTCAAGGCCCAAGCGCATGTTCATCTTCACCCGGCCGACCGCGGACAGGTCGTAGCGCTCGGGGTCGAAAAACAGTCCCTGGAAGAGCGTTTCGGCGGTGTCCGGCGTGGGGGGCTCGCCCGGGCGCATGACGCGGTAAATGTCGACCAGCGCCTGGGCGCGGCCGTCATTCTTATCGGCCGCCAGCGTGTTGCGCATATGCGGGCCGCGCGCGGTGGGATCGATGTCGAGCACCGAGATTTCGGTCAAACCCGCCTCAGCGACCGCAGCGAGCACCTCTTCGGTGATCTCATCCCCGGCTTCGGCGTAGATTTCGCCGGTCTCGAAATTCACGAGATCCTCAGCCGCGAACCGACCGGTCAGCGCAATGTCCTCGACCAGCAGCTCCGCGACGCCCGCCTCTTCCCATTGCTTCGCTTTGCGTGCGGAGATTTTAACCCCGCGCTTGGCGAGCTCCTCTCCGGTTTTGGCGTCGATCAAGTCGAAATCCGGCTTGACGCCGCGATAGCGCTCCGCAGCGAAGGGAATGCGCCAGCCTTTGCGCGCGCCGCCCTTCACCTCCGCGCTGAACGCGAGTGCGGGATAGAAGGTTCCGAGGATCTCCTCCTTATCCATGCCCAGGGCGTAAAGCAGCGTTGTGGCGGGGAGCTTCCGGCGCCGGTCGATCCGGACATGCAGAATGTCTTTGGCGTCGAATTCGAAATCGAGCCAAGAGCCGCGATACGGGATGATCCGCGCGGCGAACAAAAGCTTGCCTGAGGCGTGGGTCTTGCCGCGGTCGTGGTCGAAAAACACCCCGGGGCTGCGGTGCATCTGGGAGACGATCACCCGCTCAGTGCCGTTGATGACGAACGTGCCTTTGTCCGTCATCAAAGGAATATCGCCCATATAGACGTCTTGTTCCTTGATGTCCTTGACCGATTTCGCCCCGGTTTCCTCGTCCGTCTCGAACACGATCAGCCGGAGCTTGACCTTCAGCGGTGCGGCGTAGGTCATGTCGCGCTGCTGGCACTCCTCAACGTCGTATTTCGGCGGCTCGAACTCATAATGGACGTATTCCAGCACCGCGCGCTCGGAGAAGTCGCGCACCGGAAAGACGGATCTGAAAACCGCGTGCACGCCTTCGTCGGTGCGCGCGCCCGCCTCAACGTCTTTCTGGAGAAACTGGTCATAAGAAGAGCGCTGAACCTCGATCAGGTTCGGCATCGCCACGGCTTCCGGAATTTTGCCGAAGGTTTTGCGAATTCGCTTTTTTCCCGTGAAGGACAGAGACATTCCCGCTCCTCTCTCGACCCGCGCCTCGCCATGGGCGCGCCGGCCGATCACGCCGCCTCGCCGGTTCCACGCCGCCGCAGGCTTCCTGCGAAAGCGCCGCCCGCGCCCCGCGCGCCGCCGCGCTGCAGGATCGGGCCTGTTCGCCTCACGCGCCGCCGAACCGATGCGGCGCGCTCAAACGGCGCTAGGCGGACGCCCGCTGGGGACGCCCGCCTGTCATCGCGCGTAGTGTGCCGCGCCTATTTGAGTTCGACCGTCGCGCCGGCTTCCTCAAGTTTCTTCTTGATTTCCTCGGCCTCGTCCTTCGACGCGCCCTCCTTGACGGGCTTGCCTCCAGCTTCGACCAGTTCCTTAGCCTCTTTGAGGCCAAGGCCGGTGATTCCGCGCACTTCCTTAATCACGTTAATCTTCTTGTCGCCATGCGCAACAAGGATCACGTCGAATTCGGTCTTCTCCTCGGCCGGTGCGGCGGCGTCGCCGCCGCCCGCGCCCGGCATCATGCCCGGCATCGGCATCGCCATCGCCGGGGCCGCCGCCGCCGACACGCCCCACTTGTCTTCAAGCAGCTTGGTCAGTTCGGCGGCTTCCAGAACCGTGAGGTTCGACAGGTCTTCCACAAGTTGTTCGATCTTGGACATCGGTCCGCTCTTTCGCTCTTTCAAGGGCGGGGCCTGCGCCCCGCATCAGGTTCAGATCCAAAAGCCCGCAGGCTTCGTTGAGGTCGGCATGCGGAATGACGGTCAGGCGGCCTCCTGCGCCCCGCGCTGGGCGAGAACGCTGGCCAAGCCGCGCGAAGGCTCGCCCACGGTGCGGGCGAGCTGCTCGGCGGGTTTGTTCAACAGGCCCGCGAATTGGCTCATCGGCGCTTGCAGCACGCCCAAGAGCTTGGCTCGCAGCTCATCGATCGACGGCATGTCGGCGAGCGCCTTCACGCCTTCGGCGTCCAGCACTTGCGCGCCCAAAATGCCGCCCACCAAAGCGAACTTCTCGTTCCCCTTGGCGTATTCGACGGCGACTTTAGACGCGGCCACCGGGTCTTTGGAGAAGGCGATGCCCACGGGTCCCGTGAACATCTCGCCCCCCGCCTCGCCCGGCGTGTCTTGCAGCGCGATCTTAGCCAGCCTGTTTTTGATGACCTTGAATTGCGCCTCCTTCTCGCGAAGTTTGGCGCGCAGGTCCGTCATTTCCGCAACGGTAAGACCAGCGTAGTGGGTGACGACCACCACGCCAGCGTCAGCGAAAACGCCCTTAAGGGCGTCCACCGCCTCGACTTTTTGCGTCCGCTCCATTGCGGCCTCCTCGTGCCCGACGCCGGGACCATCCCGGCGCCGTCGCGCCCCGCCGCGCGCTCGACCAAAGGCCGCGCATGCGTCAGAGACGCTGTGCCTGCCCCGGGAGCGCGATCGAGCGTCGTCCTCGCCACGCGCCGGCGCAAAAGCCGGCCCCCGGCGAGGGGCGATGTCCGTTCGTCACCCGTCTGCGCAGGGCCTCGGAAGGCGAGGATTAAGTCGGGCGAACCCGACCCCTACGGTCTCGGACAGGTCGGCGTCGAAAGCCCGCGCGCTCATCACGACCGCGCGGAATTGCGACGCCTATCCGGCGGTGAAGCCGGAATAGCGTTACAAGCGGGTTAAGACGGCGCTGAAGCCGCCTCCCCCGTATCGATGCGAACGCCGGGCCCCATCGTGGAGCTCAGCGCGATTTTCTTCACAAACTGCCCCTTTGCGCCGGACGGCCGGGCCTTGACGACCGCGTCCATAAAGGCGCGCACATTTTCAGCCAACGCCTCTTGGGTGAAGCTCGCTTTGCCCACCCCGGCATGGATGACCCCGGCTTTTTCGACCCGGAACTGCACCGCGCCGCCCTTGGCGTCTTTCACCGCTTGAGCGACGTTCGGCGTGACGGTGCCGACTTTCGGGTTCGGCATCAGCCCGCGCGGGCCGAGCACTTAGCCGAGCTTGCCCACCACCGGCATCATATCCGGCGTCGCGATCACCCGGTCGAAGTCCATGCGCCCGCCCTGGATCTCCTCAGCGAGCTCTTCAGCGCCGACGATGTCCGCGCCAGCTTCGGTCGCTTCCTCCGCCTTGGGGCCGGTGGCGAACACCAACACCCGCACCGTGCGACCGGTGCCGTTCGGCAGATTGCACACGCCCCGAACCATCTGATCGGCGTGTCGCGGATCGACGCCCAAATTCATGGCGATCTCAACGGTCTCGTCGAACTTCGCCTTGGCGTTGTCTTTGACGATCTTCACAGCCTCGTCGACGCCGTAATCCTTCTCACGCTCGAAGCCCTCAAGCGCAGCGGCCATCCGTTTTCCCTGACGCGCCATCTCAGCCCTCCGTCACTTCGAGGCCCATGGACCGCGCCGAGCCCATGATGATCTTGGTCGCTTCATCGAGATCGTTTGCGGACAAGTCTTTGAACTTCGCCTCCGCGATCTCCCGGCACTGCGCCCTGGTCACAGAACCCGCCACTTCCCGGCTGGGATTCTGTGAGCCTTTCTGCACCTTCGCCGCCTTCTTCAGATAGAAGCTCGCCGGCGGCGTCTTCATATCGAAGGTGAACGACTTGTCGGAGTAGACCGTGATGATGGTGGGCACCGGCATGCCCTTCTCCATCTCCTGGGTCTTGGCGTTGAACGCCTTGCAGAACTCCATGATGTTCACGCCGCGCTGGCCGAGCGCCGGCCCGATCGGCGGGGACGGGTTGGCCGAACCCGCCGGCACTTGCAGCTTGATGTAGCCGTCTATCTTCTTCGCCATCTCACCCTCTCATTGAACGGTAACGCGATCTGCGCCCCGCTGCCCGCGCGGTGCGGCGACGCCAGGGGTTTTCGGCGCCGCCTCCCGCACAGTTCCATCTGTCTAAAGCTTTTCCACTTGCGCGTATTCAAGCTCGACCGGGGTCGCCCGACCGAAAATCGAAACCGCCACTTTCAGACGCGCCGTTTCCTCGTCGACGTCCTCCACGACGCCTTCGAAGGAGCTGAACGGCCCGTCCATCACTTTCACCTTTTCGCCGATCTCAAACACGATGGTCGGCCGCGCGCGCTCGGTGGTTTCGGCGGTCTTGCCCATCATGCGCTCAAGCTCGCGGGGGCTCACCGGCAGCGGCTTCTTGCCGTGGTCGGCCCCCAAAAACCCCGTCACTTTCGGGGTGTTCTTGACCAAGTGATACGCATCGTCGGTCAGACGCATCTTCACGATCACATAGCCGGGAAAGAACGTCCGCTCGGTGTTGACCGTCTTGCCGCGCCGCCGTTCCGAGACCTGCTCGGTGGGCACCAAAATCTCTTCGAAACAATGGTCAAGAGCGCGCGTCTCCGCCTCTTGGCGGATCGCCTCGGCGACCTTTTTTTCGAAGTTGGAATAGACGTGGACGACATACCAGCGCGCGTCAGGCAGCGTGTCCAACGACCCCGCCTCAGCCGCCATCCGCGCCGCCTCCGATCAGAAGCGAAATGCCGCCGCGGACGATGTTGCTCAGCACGAAGTCAACGGCGAGGAAGAACAACGCCGCCAACACAACCATGATAAACACCATGATCGTGGTGATGATCGTCTCTTTGCGCGACGTCCAAGTGACGCGTTCGCCTTCTTGGCGAACTTCGCGGAAGAATCTCGCCGGATTGAACGGTTTTTTGTCGGCGCTCGCCATTGGCCCTTCATGCGAACACGCGCCGGGTCGCGGCCTTGAACCGCGCATGCGCGCATCGCTCCATGTCTCTGCAGAGCCGGCATATATGACCGAGCGGCGCGGCGGGCGCAAGGGCCCAGAGTCGCGGAAAAAAGCAACACGGCAAAAAAATGCGGCGCCGCGGCGAGACCCTAGCCGGCTCCGCCGCGGCGCATCGCCCAGATGGCCTGGTCAGTGCGCTGAGGAGGCGCTTAAGGGCACGTCGAAGAGCAACACTTCGGCGTCTTCAGCGCGATCGATTTCGAGACGCTCCAACGCGGCGGCCGCCAAACCGTCCCCAGCGCGCAGCGTCTCGCCATTCACCGTCACCTGACCGCGCGCAACTTGAACCCAAACGCCCCGGCCAGCCTGAAGCGCGAACGTCGTCGCCTCCCCGTCGGTGAAGAGCCCCGCATACAGAAACACGTCTTGGTGGATGGTCACCGAGCCGTCTCGGCCGTCGGGCGAGCCGACCAGTTTTAAGACGCCGCGCTTTTCGGCTTCGGCAAACTGTTTTTGTTCATAGCTCGGCTGCAGGTCGGTTTTCTCCGGGAAGATCCAGATCTGCAGGAAATGCACCGGATCGGTCTTGGAGTGATTGTACTCCGAATGCCGGATGCCGGAGCCTGCGCTCATCCGCTGCACGTCGCCGGGACGGATCACCGAGCCCGTGCCGATGGAGTCCTTATGCTCCAGCGCCCCTTCAAGCACATAAGAAATGATTTCCATGTCTCGATGCCCGTGGGTCGAGAACCCCGCGCCGGGGATCACGCGGTCTTCATTGATGACCCGCAGCGGACCGAAGCCCATATGCGCGTCGTCTTGATAACCCCCGAAGGAGAAGGTGTGTTTGGAGTCGAGCCAACCGATCTTGGTGGCCCCGCGGTCTTCGGCGCGTCTGATGCTCAGCATGGCGCGGCTCCTTAGTCTCAGTCTGCGTTGCTGCGGAACATGCGCGCGCGCAGGCTGGGAAACTAGACCGCCCGGAGGCGACAATCGGTTGCGCGAAATGCAACAATGACCGCTCCCAGAACCTGGATCGGGCCGTAAAGAGGACGGAATGGATCGGTTCAACGCGCTCGAAGCGTTTCTCAGCGTGGTGGAAGAAGAGAGCTTCGCCGGCGCTGCGCGGCGGTTGGGCCTCTCGCGCTCCCAAACAAGCCGGCTCGTCGCACAGCTCGAAGACCGATTGGGTGCGCAGCTCATCCAACGCTCGACCAGAAAGGCCGCCCCCACCAGCGCAGGCGAGGCCTTCTATCTCAAAACCAAAGCGATCGTGGACGACCTAAACGAGGCCGAGGCCACGGTCGTCGCCCATCAAGACATGGCGGTCGGCAAGATCCGCCTGAACACGCCAAGCTCGATTCCGGGCGTGAACTTCTCTCGTGCGGTGGTTGACTTCATGGCGCAGTACCCCGCCGTCGACGTCGAATTGACGATGGAGAACCGGATGGTCGACCCGGTGGCGGACGGGTACGACCTGGTGGTGCGCATCGCCGAGCCTGACGAAGAAACCGAGCTCGTTGACCACCGGATCTTGTCGCTGGACTACGGCATGTATTGCGCCGCCGCCTATGCAGCGCGGCGAGGCGTTCCAAACGCGCCCTCCGACCTCGCCGACCATGACACGCTTCATTTCGCCGGCGAAGGAGCGACGCCGCGCTGGTCAATGTTCGGGCCGGGCGGGGAGATGTCCGTCCGCGTGAGGCCGCGCCTGATCTCAAATCATCGCGAGACCCTTTACGAGGCGGTGCGGCAGGGCCTCGGCGTGGCGATCATGCCGGAATTCTCCTTCGCCCCTCTCCTACAAAGCGGCGAAATCGTGCGGGTTCTGCCGGACTATCGATGTCGCCTTCTCATGCTGCAGGTGATCTACCCGCCGGCCAGACACCTTTCGACAAAAGTCCGTCTGTTGACCGACTACCTGGTTGACCGCTTCGCGAACAGCCTGACGTGAGCGCGAAGCCCCGCGTGCCGAAAAACGCCCGAGGAGGCGGTCCAAATCTCAGCGAGGGCTAGCGCCGACGGGGATTTGCCGCCCCCATTTCCGGAGCGTCCATGGCGCGCGTATTCGCCCTGATTTCTGCGTCACGCTTTGAGTGTCACGCCCACTGAAACTCAGGGGCGTCTCCGCGATTCCAGAGGATCCCTTCTCCCAACCGGTCACCCAAGGCGGCCGACGAAGTGTTGCGGATGGCGCCGATGCGGCTCCCAAACGCTTAGCGAGACAGACGCGCCTGACCACATCGCACGCCTCACTCCGCGCCGGCCGGCCGGTCCACCGCCGAGTTTGCGCCCGTCACCGCCTCCCCCTGAGCTCCCTGGACGAAACTCAGACTTGTGTGTGACTTGTGGGACACTTGTGGAAACGCTGTTGAAAAGGTTAACGTTAAAGAATTGGCTAGGGGGAGCCGCGTTATGGGTCCGCACGAACCGACATTGACGTTCGGATTTCGACTGTCGCTCAGACGGTCCCGCGCCCCTTCTCGCCCAATGTTTCCGTCGTTTTGGATCGCGTCGCAGATTTGCGCCGCGCGCGTGACCTTGCCCGCGTGATCTGAAGCGGCTGGCCGACCGACCCCGCCAATGAGGGTCAGCGGCCGTGGTGAGTGGTGAACCGCGACGTCGATTTCGGCGTCGGCTCCGTGCGTGCGCGGAGCGTGGGGTGTCTTGGGGGAGTGCGATGTTTGGTCGTTTCGCGTTTTTCGGTCGCAGCCTCGCACTTGCCGGCGCTGCGATCCTTACAATTAGTCTGGCGGCGAACCCGGCGCAGGCCACCGACGGAAATTTCACGAGCAGTCCCACACTCCAAACCGATGGTTTGTGCACGGCATCAAACGTCACAGAATTCACCATTGACTATACTGTTACTGGCGAAGTGGGGGACCTTTTTAGTTTCGACTATTATTGGGTTTTGCTGCTCGACGCCGATGAGAGAGTGCTATCAGGGCGCACCCTTTTCACTAGCCTAGGCACACCGGTTAACACGAGTATTGTACGCTTCACCGGCTTCAACTCAAGCGCCGCACCGTTCCACTTCGTGTTATACGAAAGCAATCAAGGCTCATCGATAACGCCGGGCAACGGCACTGTCTTTACAGGCACGGTGGGCGGCGAAGAGCTTGATCGCGTCACCTTCGATCCTTCGGCGTTGGATCCCGACTGCCCCGCCCCGGCGCCCGATATCAACGTCACCGGCAACGGCGTCACCATCGTGGACGGCGATACGACGCCAGGGACGGCGGATCATACGCGCTTCCCCAATCTCAACCAGAACAGCACGCCTTTGGCTCGAACATTCACAATTGAGAACTCGGGCGCGGCGACGTTGAACATTTCATCTGCGCAAATCACCGGAGCAGACGCCGCGACGTTCTCCATCACAACGCCGCCGGCGAGCTCTGTTTCAGCCGGATCGAGCACGACTGTGGTGGTGGAGGCGGCGACGAGCGCCGCTGGCGATTTCAACGCCACGCTCGTGATCGCCAGTGATGATCCTGATACGTCCAGTTACGACTTCGCGCTTCAACAGCAGATATTCGGCGAGAACTCAGGGAGTTTCGGTGCAGCGCCGACGCTGTCTGCCGATGGGAGTTGCACCGCGGCTTCGCCAACGTCCTTCACGGCGTCGGTGACCTTGCTGCAGGAGGACAACAGCGCCTCCTACGTATACCTCGTCGATGGCTCCGGCGTCGTGCTCGATCGCACCATACTGAGCATCCCCGCGTTCTTTCAGACGAACGCTCTTTCGCCCGTTGTCGACACGGACTTTGACCCGGCCAGCGGGCCGTTTACGCTCTACCTGCGCGAGACGTTCGCTACATTCCCGCCTCAATTCAACAACGGCATCGGGCAGGGCGCGACGTATACGCCCAGCGCGGCGGATCTGGATACGCAGACCTTCGATCCCAGCGCGCTTGATGCGGATTGCCCTGCGCCGCCCGCGCCCGAAATCAACATCACCGGCAACAGCGTCACCATCGCTGACGGCGATACGACGCCTGGGACGGCCGACCACACCGATTTCGGTTCGGTCGCCACACCGGCCGGAACCGTCACCCGGACGTTCAGCATCGAAAACACCGGGTCCGGCGCGCTCACCCTGACGTCGGTCGATGTCTCGGGGACGAATGCGGGCGACTTCTCTGTGACCGACCAGCCGGCGCTGTCGGTGCCAGCGGGGGGATCGACGACGTTCGACGTGACCTTCGACCCCTCCGCCCGGGGCGTTCGCACCGCGACAATCACCGTAAACTCCGACGACGCCGACGAAGCCGCCTATGATTTCGCCATCCAGGGATTGAACGAAGCGGACTTCAGCGCGTCCCTTAACGTGGCGCCGTTCTTAGACTTTGACGCCGATTGCACCGCGGTTTCGCCCAGCCGGTTCTCCGCCCAATACAGCATCGCCACGAGCACGACAGCCGATAGCGCCGGGCTCGACTATTTTGAAGTTCTGCTCGTGGATGGGGCCAATACGGTCCTAGACGGGGCCATTGACGGCTTCGACACTGGGCGAGCGTTGAATTACCGGTTCGACCCGTCAACGCGGGTCGACCCCAGCGTCGGCCCCTTCTCAGTGGTGATCTACAACGGCTCCACGACGACCCGGACATTCGCCAATGGCGCGACCTACACAGGCGCGGGCGCGCCTGAAGAGGCGCTTGTCGAAACCTTCGACGCCAACGCGCTTGATCCCAATTGTCCGACAGCCTCCGGCGCGGCTGCGCCGACCATGGTTGTGAGCGGCAACGGCATCACCATCGTCGACGGCGACGTGACGCCCGGCTCGGTCGACGATCACACGGATTTCGGCGTGGTCGACCCCAATGTCGGCTCCGTGACCCGCACTTTTACGATCGAAAATGACGGGTCCGGTCCCCTGACGATTTCCTTGCCTGTGGTGATTTCCGGGCCGCAAGCCGGGGATTACGCTGTCACGGACGACCCCGATGCGACCGTGCCGGCCGGGGGATCGACGACGTTCGACGTGACCTTCACCTCCTCCGGCATCGGCGTGCGGAACGCCACCGTCACCGTGAACTCCGACGATCCGACGTCACCGGCCTATGCGTTCGCGATCCGGCAGGGCGCAAGCACCGTTCCCTTCAGCGCATTCGAGAATGTCGCGCCCCTCCTGGATTTCAACGCCGCTTGCACCGCCGCCTCGCCAAGCCGCTTCTTCGCACGGTACCAGATTTCGACAGGCGCGACGGTCGACGCCGCCGGCCTGAACTACTTTGAGGTCTTGCTGCTGGATGGGGCGAACACCGTCTTGGACGGCGTCGTCGATGGTCTCGCCGCCAACGTGTCGTCTGGCTACAACTTTAATCCCGCGACGCTTGTCGACCCCGCCTCCGGCCCGTTCTCCGTGGTCATCTACAACGGAACGTCGACAAGCCGGACGTTCCTCAATGGAGCGACCTACACCGGCGGCGGTTCGTCGGAGGAAGCGCTTGTCCAGTCCTTCGACGCTAACGCGCTTGATTCAAGTTGCCCCGCCGCGGCGGCGGACGCGGTCGCGCCTGTTGCGACGTTCGCCAATCCCGCAACGCCCGCCGGCGACACCGCAGGCTCCCCGGTCCGCGGAACATTCACCGTCGGGCTGAGCTTCGACGAGAACGTCACGACGCTGGAGACCACCGACTTCACGGTGACGAACGGCGCCGTGGACAGCGTCTCCGGCACGGGCTCGAGCTACACGGTGACGATTGTCTCCGGGTCCCCGGGTCCCTTGCAGGTGGGGGTGACGCTGAACGCCGGCGCAGTGACGGACTTCGCCGGCAACGCCAATGCGGCGACGGGACCGTTCACGATATGGGCGGACCCGACGGCGCCGAGGGCTTCTTCGTTCGCGCGGCAAACCCCGGCGACGGAGAACACCGACGCCGACACATTGGTCTTCGCGCTCACATTCAACGAAAACGTCGCCAATGTGTCAGGGGACGATTTCGAGATCACCGGGACGACGGCGACCGGCGTCATCGCAGGCGCGGATGCAAGCTATACCCTGACCGTGTCGGGCGGTGATCTGGCCGGGGTCAACGGCGTCGTTGGGGTCAATATCGGGGCGGACTCGGACATCACCGACATCGCCGGCAATTCGCTGCCGCCGCTTGAGCCGTCCACAGACGAGACCTACACGCTTTCGAACCCTCCCGAGATCAACATCACCGGCAATAGCGCGACCATCGTCGACGGCGACACGACGCCAAGCGAAGCCGACCATACGGTCTTGGGGTCCGCCAACGCCGTGTCCGGTACGGTCGCCCGGACCTTCACGGTAGAAAACACGGGCCTGGGCGCTCTGACGGTCAGCGACATCACGTCGAGCAACGCGGCGTTCACGGTGAGCGACGCGACCGGATCGATCGCAGCGGGCGGGGCGACGACATTCACGGTGACCCATGACCCCGACGCGATTGGCGCGGCCACTGCGGTGATCACCGTGACGTCTGACGACGCCGATGAAGCGAGTTACGACTTTGAAGTGCTCGGCGTGGGCACAGGGACGTCCGCGGTGAGCTTTCTCGCCGCCCCGACATTGTCGGTGAACGGGGCCTGCACGGCGGGCTCGCCCACCACGTTCAACGTCACCTTCGACGTCAGTCACAACGAGGTCGACTTTTTTGACGGCGTCACGCCGCGGGACCTCATCAGCACGTATCTGGTCGATAGCGGAAACCAAGTGCTGTTTAGAAGCACGGGCACGCGCGACACGGGCGTCTCGGTGACGAACGGCTCGGCTGGGCTCCAGACGAGCGCCACCCCAACGGGCGCGCCCTTCCGGTTGATCGGCTATGACGAAGACGCGACGCCGGACTTCAATATCGGCGACACATATGTGAGCGGACCGGACGAACTCGTCACGCTCGAATTCGATCCCAATGCTCTGGACAGCGACTGTCCCGCGCCGCTCTTTCCCGAGATCAACGTCACCGGGAACGGCGTCACGATTGTTGACGGCGACGCCACGCCCGACACCGCCGATCACACCGATTTCGCCGCCGTCAGCACCTCAGGCGGCTCGCTGGCGCGGACCTTCACAATTGCGAACACCGGCACGGGCGTCCTTACGATCGCCTCAATCACGTCGACCGGCGATGAAGCGGGCGATTTCGTCATCTCCGGCGCGCCCAGTTCGGTCGCCGCCGGCGGCAGTGAGACTTTCGACGTCACCTTTGCGCCCGGGGCCATCGGCCTTCGCGAAGCGACCATCACCGTCAACTCCGACGACGCGGATGAAGCGTCCTATGATTTCGCCGTGCAAGGTGTCGGCTTCGGGGTCACGACGGGTTCGATCACCGGCGCGGTGTTCCGCGACAGCGACGGCAGCTGCTCGGCCTCCGGCCTGGCCACCGGGTTCTCCGCGCCCGTTTCCATCAGTTACCAAGAGCCCGACGACGGGCTGACGGATTTCGTGCGCATCTACATTGTTGACGCGGCCGGCACGGTCGTGGCGGCCAACACGGAGAGCCGTTCCATTCCTGGCGCGGTGACAGGGAACGTCCGCGCCGCCATCCAAGCCAATCCGGCCAGCGCTCCGTTCACCTTCTATTTGCGCGACGACGCCTCTTCGACGCCGGCCTTCGCCCTGGGCGACGCTTACGTCTCCGGCGCTAACGATCTCGACAGCGTCGCGTTCGACGCCTGGCTTTTGGATTCCGATTGTCCCGGACCGGAGATCGACCTGCAGGGCGGCGGCAACAGCATCGCCAGCGGCGCGTCGGCGAGCGTGGCCAATGACACCGACTTCGGCGCCGTCGCGGTGGCCGGCGCGACGGGGACCAGCACGTTCACGATCGAAAACACCGGCGCAGCCCCGCTCAGCGTCAGCTCCATCGTTTCCGATGACGCGCAATTCACCGTGTCGCATTCGATTTCGACGATTGCGGCGGGCGGCAGCGCGACCTTTACGGTGACGTTTGATCCCAACGCCGCAGGCGCGCAGTCGGCGACCGTCTCGATAACGTCGGACGATCTCGACGAAGGGACCTACACGCTCCCGCTTGCGGGCGTGGGCGATGACACCGCACCCGAGCTGACGTCGTTCGCGCGATTGACGCCAGCGGACGCGATCACCAACGCCGACAGCCTGGTGTTCCGCGCGACGTTCTCCGAAAGCGTGGAGAACGTCACCACGGATGATTTCGCGGTGAACGGGACGACCACGGCGACGGTGTCAGCGGTGTCCGCCGCCAGCGGCGCGACCATCGACGTGACGGTGTCGGGCGGTGATCTCGCCGACTTCAACGGCGCTGTCGGGCTGGACCTCGCCGCGGGCCAAGACATCGCCGACGCGGCGGGCAATACGCTGCCGGCAGGCGAACCGTCAACGGACGAAACCTACACGGTCGACAACGCCGCACCCGAGCTGACGTCGTTCGCGCGATTGACGCCGGCGGACGCAATCACCAACGCCGATAGCCTGGTGTTCCGGGCGACGTTCTCCGAAAGCGTGGAGAACGTCACCACGGATGATTTCGCGGTCAACGGGA
>CAZABJ010000049.1:0-5655 GCA_964483375.1 uncultured Caulobacterales bacterium | reverse complement strand
CCACGGATGATTTCGCGGTGAACGGGACGACCACGGCGACGGTGTCAGCGGTGTCGGCCGCTAGCGGCGACACGATCGATGTGACGATCTCGGGCGGCGATTTGGCTGGTTTCAACGGCGCAGTCGGGCTGGACCTCGCCGCGGGCCAAGACATCGCCGACGCAGCGGGCAATGCGCTGCCGGCAGGCGAACCGACCACCGATGAGACCTATACGCTCGACAACACCGCACCCGAGCTGAGCGCCTTTACGCGCCTCACGCCAGCGGACGAGGCCACCAACGCCGATAGCCTGGTGTTCCAAGCGACGTTTTCAATGAGTGTCGAGAACGTCACCACGGATGATTTCGCGGTGAACGGGACGACCACGGCGACGGTCTCTTCGGTGTCCGCTTCCAGCGGCGCGACCATCGAGGTCACGGTGTCGGGCGGCGATTTGGCTGATTTCGACGGCGTTGTCGGTCTCGACTTGGCCGCAGGTCAGGACATCGCTGATGTCGCGGGCAACACGCTTGCAGCCAATGAGCCGACGACCGACGAAACGTACGCCGTCGACAACACCGCGCCTGAGGTGACGTCGTTCACACGGTTGACGCCGTCGGACGCGATCACCAACGCCGACAGCCTGGTGTTCCGCGCGACGTTCTCCGAAAGCGTGGAAAGCGTCGACCCGAGCGACTTCGCCCTCAACGCGCTCAGCGCGACCACGGCGAGCGTCACCGCGGTTTCGGCGTCCAGCGGATCGGAAATCGACGTGACGGTGTCCGGCGGCGATTTGGCCGACATCGTGAGCGACACCATCGGGCTTGATCTGGCTGCAGGCCAAGACCTTGCGGATGCGGCCGGCAATCCGCTGCCCGCCGGCGAACCGACCACGGACGAAGTCTACGCGATCGACAATTCCGGTCCGCTGCCGGTCTTGGCCGCTCTTGAAAATCCGACCAATGACGACCCGTTCTCGGTTTCGATCAGCTTCGGCGAGGCGGTCGCGGATTTCGACAGCGACGACATCACCGTCGGCGGCGGCTCTGTGACGGGCCTGACGGACAATGGGTCCGGCGAGTTCGTCGCCACTATCGGCCCGGACGCCGACGGCGCAGTGACCGTCGACATCGCGTCCGGCGTTGCGCAGGATTTGGCCGGCAACGACAACGCGGCCGCCGACCAATTGTCGGTCACCGTCGACACCGAGGCCCCCACGGTCCAGGCCGTCGAACGCCAATCCCCGGCGGACGCGTTCACCAACGCCGACAGTTTGACCTTCCGGGTGACCTTCTCCGAAAGCGTTGAAGCCATCGATGTGGGCGACTTCGCGGTCAGCGGAACCACTGCGTCGGCGAGCGCAGTGTCCGCGGCGAGCGGCGCCAGCGTCGAGGTCACCGTCTCGGGCGGCGATTTGGCCGGCTTGAACGGGGCGATTGTCGGACTTGCGGTGTCAGGGTCCAACGATATCGCTGACGCGGCGGGCAACGGCGTGTCCGAGACGACCCCCAGCGGGGCGAACGAGACATACGAAGTGAACAATGAGGCCCCGGTGTTGGCCTCGGTGACGCGCAACACGCCGACCAATGCGATCACGAACGCCGACACGGTGTCCTGGGACTTCACCTTCTCGACGATCACGGCGGGCCTGACGCTGGACGAAACCGATTTCGAGCTCACCGGCTCGACCGCGGCGCTTGCGGTCGCTCGCCTCGGCGACACCTTCACAGTGTCCGCGGCCGGCGGCGATCTCGCCAGCCTGAACGGCGACGTCGCCATCGCGCTGATCGGCGCGCCGGTGGACGAGTTCGGCAACGCCATGACGTCGACAGCGCCGACGGGGACGAACGACAATAGCTTCACCCTCGACAACGCGGCGCCGACCCCCACGCTCACCCCGCCCGCGAGCCCGACCAACGCCGACCCGTTCACCGTCGCCATCGACTTCGGCGAGCCGGTCAGCGGCTTTGAGGCTGGAGACATCACGGTCGGCAACGGCGTGGTCAGCGCGCTCAGCGATGACGGGGGCGGAGCCTTCACCGCCAGCATCGACGCCGACGTCGATGGAACCGTGACCATCGACATCGCCGCGGCCGTCGCCCAAGACGCCGGCGGCAACGACAACGCTGCGGCGGCGCAAGTCTTGGTCGCGGTCGACACCGCCGGCCCGATCCCGGTGATCACGCCGCCGACCAGCCCGACGAATGTGGATCCGTTCACGGTCGCCATCGATTTCGGCGAGGCGGTGACGGACTTTGTCTCCGGCGACATCACCGTCGGCAACGGGTCGGTCAGTTCGCTGAGCGACGATGGCGGCGGGGCGTTCACCGCGACCCTTGACGCCACCGTGGACGGAACGGTCACCATCGATATCGCCGCGGGCGTCGCCCAAGACGCAGCCGGCAACGACAACGCTGCGGCGGATCAGGTATCCGTGGTTGTGGACACCGCCGGCCCTGGCGTCACGCTCGCCACCGCGGCGATCGCGCCGGTGACGGCCGCCTTTACGGTGACCGCGACGTTTGACGAGGACGTGACCGGGTTCACGGTCGACGACCTTCTCCTGGGCAACGGAACCGTCTCTGACTTTACTGGCGCGAACGCTGACTACAGCTTCACGGTGACGCCTGACGGGGACGGCGCGGTGACGGTGGACCTCGCCGCCGACGTCGCGGAAGACGCGGCGGGCAACGGCAACGCTGCGGCTGACCAACTCTCAGTCGCAGCCGACGTGACCGCCCCGGTGGTGACGGGCGTGACCCCGTCCCCGAGCACCATCGGGTTCGGCGATATCGGCGCAGGCGCCTTCACGCTGACGGTGTCGTTCGATGACGCCATGGATGTTAGCGCCGACCCAACGCTTGGCTTCCCGGCGGAAGATCCCTCCCCCACCGTGACCTTCGTGTCCGGCGCTTGGGCGGCGGATGCGCTCAGCTATGCTGCGACCTATGACGTGGCGAACGCCAACCAAGCGCTCGCAGCGATCGACGTGTCCGTGTCGGGCGCAAGCGATGCGGCCGGCAATCCGCTGGCGGCCGTCACCGAGGCGGACGTGTTCGCCATCGACATGGCCGGCGGGACCATCGTCATCGAAAAGACCGCTCTGGGCGGAGACGGGTCCTTCACGTTCACCTCCACCGACGGCGTCGCCGACGCGACGATCGTGACGAGCGGGGGGACGGGCGCGGCGACGTTCACGAACGTCACGCCGGGGACCTATGACCTGGTGGAAGCGCTCTCCGACGGCTTCGAGCTGACGGCCCTCGTTTGCGACGACCCTGACGGGGGCACGACGACGAACCTCGCCTCGCGCACCGCGTCGCTTGATGTCGACAACAACGAGACCGTCACCTGCGCCTTCACCAACACCGCGAAGGGCGGGATCACCATTGAGGTCGCCACGCTCGGCCAGGACGGCGCCTTCCCGTTCTCCGGCGATTTGGGCGCATTCTCGGTGACGACGTCGAGCTTGGCGGGCTCGGAAGCCTTCGCTTCGCTGGATACGGGGACCTATGCGGTCGCGTTTGACGGGCTGGACGGGTTCGACTTGACCGATCTCAGCTGCACCGGCGATGCGGATGGCGGCACGACCGTCGACCTCGGTGCGGGAACCGCAAGCATCGATCTGGATGCAGGCGAAGCCATCGTCTGTTCGTTCGAAGCGACGGCGGAGCCGGAAGTCTCGGTGCCTGCGGGAACGTCGGTGACCCTGACCTTGCCGGACGATTTCGAGGGTCTGGCCGGGTTCACGACGGACGTCCCGATCACCAATATTGGCGGCGCGCCGCTGGACTACGCCATCACGGTGGACGTGGACTGGCTGTTCGTAGACCCCACAAGCGGGACGATCGCGCCGGGCGACACGGCCATCTTCACGGTCGGCTTCACCGACGCGGTGCTGTTGCTCTCGCCAGGTCCGCATGCCGCGACCATCACAATCTTCAATGAAAGCATCGCGAGCGTGGGAACCGCCGCGGTTGGGACCGCCGCGGCCAATCCCGCGACCGTGTCCATCCCGGTCAACATCACCGTGGCGCCGCGCGACGGCGCTCTCACCATCGCGGCGACGACCGCGCCGCAACCGGCCGCGGGCGACGCGAGTTTCGGCTATGTCTCCGCTGCGCCCGCGTTCGACGGCGTGACCCTGACCACCTCGGGCGGTCAGGCCGCCACGAGTGCGGCGACGCTGCGCAACGGCGTGTACGAAATCACGCAAACCACCCCGGAAGGCTGGCGGCTGGATGCGATCGCCTGCGCCGGCGACGCCGATGGCGGGTCGGTCGTGGATTTGGTCGCAGGCTCTGTGCAGGTGGACCTCGATCCTGAGGAATCCATCACCTGCACCTTCGCCAATGTGCGTGACGAAGCCTTCGTCATCGCCCAAACGCAGCGCGTGATCCGCTCCTTCATGGTCAATCGGGCCGACCGCATTTTGCAAAGCGGCCCGCAATTGACCGATCGGCTGCGCGCACGCGATCGGGCTTCAGCGGGCGGCTTTGCGGCTGATTTCGCCGATGGCCGGGCCAATGCGTCGGTGTCCTTCAGCTTGGCCGGCGCCATGGCCGCTCAAGACCAAGCCGCCCGTGCGGCGCTGTCGGGCGGCGAGGGTCCCTTCACCTTCAGCCCGACCCGGCGAGCTTGGCCCGAAGGCCTCGACATCTGGATCGAAGGGACCTGGTCGTCGGTCTCTGATGACCGCGCGGGATTGTCGGAGGAGAGCGACTTCGCCGCTCTTCATCTGGGCGCGGACTATCTGGTGAACGAACGCCTCTTAATCGGCGCGCTTATCCAGATGGACTGGATGGATACGACATCGGAAACGCTGGGCTCGGAGGTTTCGGGTGATGGCTGGATGATCGGACCCTATGCGGTGCTGCGTCTCAGCGACGCGCTTTTCGCCGATGTGCGCGCCGCCTGGGGTCGCTCGGACAACGAAGTCAATCCTTTCGGAACCTATGAGGACGCGTTCGACACCGAACGGATGTTGTTCGAGGCCCGCCTCGCAGGGGATGTGGCGGCGGGTCGCTGGCGGTTCCAGCCTGAAGCGGGCGTCTCTTATTTCGGCGAGGAACAAGAGGCCTATACCGACAGCCTCGGCATCGGGATCCCCTCCCAAGACATTGATATCTTGCGTCTGCGCACCGGCCTCGACGTCGCCTATCGCTTCGAGGGCGCGGACGGGGCGTTCTTCGAGCCCTTCGCGGGACTGGGCGCGGTCTATGACCTGAACCCCGGCGACGTGCCGGACGCCACAGGCGATTTGGTCGCGTTCGACGACATTCGCGCGAGCCTGCGGGCGGGTTTGACAGCGCGCTTCGCCGGCGGCGCGACGCTCACCGGCGCCTTTGACTTCGACGGCGTGGGTGAAGAGGACTTCGACGTCACCAGCGGCCGCCTTGTCTTCACCCTGCCGCTGCAACGCGGCGGGGGCGGTGCGGGCGGCGCAGGCGCTGGAGCGGGTTTCGCCGGCCTCTACGACCCCTATGACCAAGCCGGCTTCACCGGCTGGCTCGACGGCGTCGCCTTCGCCCCGACCGCGCTCGACAACGAAGCGCCAAGGGACCCGCTCAGACGCTAAGGGGGCGACACCGCCGGACCACCTTTCGGGGCAATCATGCGGCTGCTCATCCTCACCGCGCAGCGGCGCGACGAGGTCGCCCATATGGCGTGGGACG
>CAZABJ010000048.1:11147-19833 GCA_964483375.1 uncultured Caulobacterales bacterium | reverse complement strand
TCAGGTTCCGGCTCGGGCTCAGGCTCCGGCTCGGGCTCCGGCTCCGGCTCCGGTTCGGGCTCCGGCTCGGGTTCTTCTTCCTCCAGCTCTACGCCTAAATCGGTTTCGTCGCTGATCGTGAGATCCTCGACATTCACGTAAATGACGGGCGGCGGAGGAAGTTCGCGCGCGCTTACGCACCGCATGCCGATCAGCGGAAACCAGCTGTTGCACAGGATCGGCGCCCAAAACAGAAACGCCGCCGGCACCAACAGATGCGCGGCGACCGATCCGAAAACAGCGAGGAGAAAACCCGGCCGCACCGTTCAATCACCTCGTGACGAGCGTGTCGGTGACCAGGCCGAAATTGGTGTAGCCGGCGTCGCGCAATCGCACGAGCACCTGCGCCACGCCCTCCCAATCCACGCTCCGGTCCGCGCGTACATAGATGCGCTCGGCGAGCAGGTCCTCGCCGGTGGCGGTCTCCCGCGCCTGCGCCATGGCGCGAAGGGTTGCGATGAGGCGGTCGAAATCAACTTCGTCTTCTTCCGCCACTTCGACTTCGCGCTGGCGGATCTGGTCGATCAGAGTTTCCTGAACGTAGATATTGCCCTCCGCGTCAATGGTGATCGCCAGCGCCTCCTCGCCGCCGCTGGGCATGGTGGCGGGGTCGGTGCGAGGCAGCTCCACCTCGACCCCGACGGTTAAGAGCGGCGCGGTGATCATGAACACGATGAGCAACACCAGCATCACGTCCACAAAGGGGGTGACGTTGATTTCGGCACGCGGGCGAAAGCGCACGCCACGCCGGCCGCCGCTGTTGGGAGGCTCGAGCGAGACCGCCATCAGGCGCCGCGCTCCTGCGCGCGGCGTGAAACGTCCGCGGCGATTTCATCGGCGTAGACTTCGAGTTGACCCTGATACCGGGCGAGCTCGGAGGAGTATTTGTTGAAGAAGATCACGGCGGGAATCGCCGCCAAGAGCCCCAGCGCCGTGGCGAACAGGGCCTCTGCGATGCCCGGGGCGACCACAGCCAGGTTGGTGTCTTGGCTCGCGGCGATGGAGCGGAAGGAGTTCATGATCCCCCAAACCGTGCCGAACAGCCCGATAAAGGGCGCGGCGGAACCGATGGAGGCCAACACTCCCAGCCCGTCTTCCGCCCGCGTGAGCGCCTGGAACAGCGACGCGCTGGCTTTGCGCTCGATGCGCTCGGACAGCTGGTCAGGCCGCAGACCGCGGCCGCTCTCGCTGAGGCGCTGAAACTCGTCGATGACGCTGTCGTGGATTTCAATATGCGGATCGCGGCGGGGATATTGCCGCAAGCGATCCCTCAGACCGTTGAGCGTCCAGTTGGCGCTGCCCAGATACTCTTGAACGTCTCGGGCGCGCTTACGCAGCGCGCCGAAAGTCAGTTGCTTGTCCAGCGCGATGGCCCAAGACCAAACCGACATCAACGCCAGGATCCCCATGACGATTTTGACCACAATGTCGGCCATGAGAAAGAGCGATACGAGGGAGAACTCCTCGCCAACCCCAAGCTCCCCAAGGCCTTCCAAGCCGGTGCCGGCTGGAACGGCCGCGGCTATGAACGCGGTGATGAACATCGTGTCGGTCGACCTCTCGGCTGCCCCGCTCGCCTCTCGCCCCCCGGCAAGGCGCTCTTGGGGTGTCAGTTGCGCGGCGAATATGACGATTTCAGGACGTGGATCTCGTTAACAACGGCTCGATCGCGGCGGAAACTTCTTTCGGAGCCCGGCGCGGGCGCCCGTCTGGATGCAAGCAAACGCCCTCAACGTCGGCGGTCAACAAGCGTTCGCCGTCGCGATGCAGCTCTTGCTCGATGAAAAGCCGCGCGCCTTTGACGTCAGTATAGCGGGTGAGCACCAGGAGCGCGTCGTCCACCCGCGCCGGCTGTTCATAGGTCACGGTGATTTTGCGAATGGCGAAAACCAGCGGGTCTTCGCGTTGCAACAGCTCGGCGTGATGAACACCCGCACAGCGAAGGAAGTCCGACCGTCCCCGCTCCAAAAACCGCAGATAGCTTGCGTGATAGACGACGCCGGAGAAGTCGGTGTCTTCATAATAGACCCGCACGCCCAGGCGGTGGACCCCGTCCACGATGCGGCCCATGGACGGCGCATCGCTGGCGTCCTCCGCCGCGGCGGGGTCGTCTTTGCTGCGATTGCGAAACATGAGCTGGCGTGTACCGGCTTGAACGCGCTTTGTCATGGGGGTGAGGACGCCTAGGCTGGCGACGCCGCTGGGTGAGCGATCAAGACCAACGCTGCGTGACGCAAACGGACGAGGACCACGATGATGGACTTCCTGACAAGACGGAGCGATGCGCGTCTAATCAGCGATCGTTGGCTGTTTTGGGTCGGCTTGATCATCTTCACGATCGGTCAGGGCATGACCGGCCTCAGCCTGGAATTCGGCGCCGCCCAGCGCCCGATCGACTACATGCATTGGATGATGCTGATCGGGGCGGTGTCGATGATCCCGTTCGCGGTCACCCTGCCCCGCACGCTGATCAACCGCATCGCATCCCCTCTCTTGGTCTTGGGAGCCGCCGCGATTGTCGGCATGGCGGCCATCGACTTCATTTTCTGGAGCTATGGCCTGACCCCAGAGCGAAACGCCCTGCTCGAACACCTCCGCTCGACGCCGGAGATTTGGCTGCCGTTCTTTGAAATCGGCCCCGGTTGGATCTTCGGTTTCGGCCTTTGTCTGCCAAGCCTCTATTATCTTCGGAAGTCGCCAATCGGCGTTTTTTTGGTCGTTGTGGGCGGCCTGATGCTTCCTTTCGGCGTCCGCCACTATGTGTTGCTCGGATATCCCGTGATCATCGTCGGATACTTTCTGTGTTTCTGGCGCGACCGGCGCGCTTAAGCGGGAACGAACGCTTTCGCGAACGCTGTTCGAAGCGCGGGTTTGGGTGTAACGGTGGCGGCCGACCAAATCATCAACCGAGCGGAGGTGAGACGATGACGGACTATTACGATCTGGGCGCTTACAGCCGGAAAGTCACCACCGCCTCGCCGGACGCTCAGCTTTGGTTCGACCGCGGGCTCGCCTGGACCTACGCCTATAATCACGAAGAAGCAGTCAAGTGCTTCCAGACCGCGCTTGAGCACGATCCCGATTGCGCGATGGCCTATTGGGGCGTCGCTTATGCAGCCGGCCCAAACTACAATCTGCCTTGGCATCTGTTCGATCCCGACGGCCGCGCGGCCGCCCTCGCCGCCGCCTTTGACGCGACGGAGAACGCCAAGGCCCGGGCCAGCGCCGTCACGCCTGTCGAGCGCGCGCTCATCGAAGCCTTGCCGGCCCGTTATCCCCAACGCGAAACCATCGAAGACCAAGCGCCCTGGAACGACGCCTTCGCCGACGCCATGCGCCCGGTCTACGCCGCCCATCCCGACGATCTGGACGTCGCGACCATTTTCGTCGAAGCGATCATGAACCGCACGCCGTGGCAGATGTGGGATCTGAAATCCGGCGGCGTGGCGGAAGGCGCAGGCACCGTCGAGGCGCGGGAGGTTTTGGAGCGGGCGATGCGCGAAGACGAGAGCGCGATGGCCCATGCCGGCATCCTGCACCTCTATGTGCATCTCATGGAGATGTCGCCGTTCCCGGAACTTGCGCTGCGCGCGGGCGACGCCTTGCGGACGCTGATGCCGGATGCAGGCCACCTCATCCACATGCCCACCCATATCGACGTGTTGTGCGGGCATTATCGCGATACGCTGGTCTATAATCAGCGCGCCATCGCCGCTGACCGCAAGTATTTGGATGACGCTGGAGCGATGAATTTCTATTCCGCTTATCGCATCCACAATTATCACTTCGCCATTTACGGCGCGATGTTTCTCGGTCAGTTCGAGCCCGCTCTGGCGGCGGCCGAAGAGCTCATCGAAACCACGCCGGAAGCGCTGCTGCGTTTGCCCTCCCCGCCCATGGCCGACTTCTTGGAGAGCTATCTCTCCATGAAGCAGCACGTGCTCATCCGCTTCGGCAAATGGCGGGAGATCATCGCGCAAGATCCGCCGGAAGACGCGGCGCTGTATTCCGTCACCATCGCGTCGATGCATTACGCCAAAGGCGTGGCGCATGCGGCGCTGGGCGAGGTTGAAGCCGCGGAGCGGGAGCGGGAGATTTTCCTCGACGCCAAGGCTCGGGTTCCCGAAAGCCGCCTGCTGCACAACAACAAATGCCAGGACCTGATGGACATCGCCGAGGCGATGCTCGACGGCGAAATCGCCTATCGCAAAGGCGACTATGACACGGCCTTCGCCCATCTCCGCCGGTCCGTCGAACTTGACGACGCCCTGCCCTATGACGAGCCCTGGGGTTGGATCCAACCCACCCGCCATGCGCTGGGCGCGCTGTTGCTCGAACAAGACCGCGTCGCGGAAGCCGAAGCGGTCTATCGGGAAGACTTAGGACTGGTCGAGGCGCTCAGCCGGGCGACCATCCACCCTGACAATGTGTGGAGCCTCAAGGGCCTGCATGAATGTCTCACCCGCCGCGGCGAAACCGTGGAGGCGAAGCTCATCAAACAACGCCTCGACCTCGCCGCCGCCCGCGCCGACATCCCCGTCAACGCCTCCTGTTTCTGCGCGCAGGAAGCGATGGCCTGAGGCGGCCGGGCGTCGCTTGCAGCCCACATCACAAGGCGGAGGCGCTTTGGGCGGCTGCGCTGTCAGTGACTTCGGTTTTGTGGCTGAGCCCAGGACCCGACGGCGTTTCCGCCCCTTGCGGGAACGCCGTCCTTGGCGGCTCGCGTTTGGTCGGTCTCCCGCCCCGCCCGACGAACCTCAGCCGCTGCACATCACGGTGGTTGTCACAAGCGAGGCGTTTTCTTCGTCCGTGACGACGTCAATGTCTTCTCGGATGTCGTAACTATCCGCGCCGCCATCGCCGGTCAGCGTATCCTGGTCTCCGTCCGCGCCGCCGTTCAAGCGGTCATCGTCCCTGCCGCCGATCAAGTCATCTTCCCCGGCCATGCCGCACAGGACGTCTTCCCCACCGCCGCCGTCGACATAGTCGTCGCCAGCGCCGGCGAAAATCGCATCGTTGTCTTCCATGCCTCGAATGCGGTCATCGCCTGCTTTGCCGGTGATGACGTCGGCGCCCCACCCGCCATAGATCCAGTCGATACTGGTTCCGCCGAGCAGGATGTCTCCCGCATCGCCCCCGTAAATCACGGAGGGGATGTTCGTCTGATTGTCAAAATCGTTCGGCGCGTCCGAGCCCGTGAAGAAGATTTCGCGCACGTTCAAAGGCGGGCTGGATCCCGCCGCAGGCGCCGAAGCCAATGGCGCGCCGTCATAATAGGGCAATGCGAGCCGGTAGAACTCCAGGTCGTCGTCATCGACATTCGGAAGATCGACGCGCATCTCAACGACGACCCTTTGATCGGTCAGGCTGATGCCTGTGTTCTCGATCAAGACCCGCGTGGTGGTCTGGATCGTGTCGCTGTCATAGGGCCGAATATAAAGTTCGCCCGACGGGTCATGGAACACCGCGGAAAACGCCGGCACGGTCGCGGCGTCGGGAGAGGTCGGCGTCGGCGCCTCCAAAGTGGCGCGAAACATCGGCGTCGCGGCGACCGCCTCGCGCAGTCTTTCAATCCGACTGTCATCGGAGGGCGCCAGCTCATAGCGAGACCGAACGGCCTCGTCGATCACCGCGCGGCTCTCCCGCTCCAGCGCTTCGTTAGCGGGCGGGGCGTCCCGGCGAGCGTCTTGCGCGTCGACCGGAAGGGCCGCCATCGCCGCAATCGATCCGACGCCGAACAAAAACCCGCCTGTCACACGCAGCGTACGCTCGCGTCCCATGGGTCAGCCTCCCAATCTGGATGGGAGCGAGGCTGAGGCGCGATTGTGGCGCCCCTGTGACGCGAGCCGGTCTCGCAGGTGGGCGAGCAACGCCGGAACCGTCCAGAGGCCTGGGCTCAGTCACTTCTCGCCGCGGGGTTCAGCACAGGCCCCCTATTCCCCGAACAGCTCCGCCGTTCCGGGCGGGGGGTCTTTTCGCGCCGGTACGGGCAGGCCGAGATGGGCGTAGGCGCGGGGCGTGGCCATGCGGCCGCGGGGGGTTCGCTGAAGAAAACCCTGTTGGATGAGGAAGGGCTCGACCACCTCTTCCAAGGCGTCGCGGGTTTCGGCCAGCGCGGCGGCGAGGGTGTCCAATCCCACAGGGCCGCCCTCGAACATGCGGGCGAGCGCATCGAGATAGCGCCGGTCTTGGGCGTCGAGGCCGATCGCGTCGACTTCAAGGCGAGCAAGCGCGGCGTCGGCGGCGGCGCGGTCGACCTCCGCCGCGCCGTCGGCTTCGGCGAAATCGCGCACCCGGCGCAGGAGGCGCCCCGCGACCCGCGGCGTGCCCCGGGCGCGGCGGGCGATTTCGCGCGCGCCGTCGGGGGTGATGGGAAGCTCGAGTTTGCCCGCGGCGCGCGTGACGATTTTGGTGAGGTCGTCCTCGTCGTAAAACTCAAGTCGCACCGGCACGCCGAACCGGTCGCGCAAAGGCGTGGCGAGCAGTCCCGCGCGGGTGGTGGCGCCCACGAGCGTGAAAGCGTTCAAGTCGATTTTGATCGTTCGCGCCGAGGGGCCTTCGCCGATCACCAAGTCGAGCTCGAAATCCTCCATTGCGGGATAGAGCACCTCTTCCACCACAGGATTGAGGCGGTGGATTTCGTCGATGAACAACACGTCGCGCGGCTCGAGATTGGTGAGCACCGCAGCCAAATCGCCGGGCTTGGTCAACACCGGCGCGGCGGTCGAGCGAAAGCCCACGCCCAGCTCGCGCGCGACGATTTGCGAGAGCGTGGTTTTGCCAAGCCCCGGCGGACCGGAGAGCAGCACATGGTCGAGCGCCTCGCCGCGCTTGGCGGCGGCTTCGACAAAGATCTTCAGGTTTTGAACCGCAGCCTCTTGGCCGACAAATTCGTCAAAAGACAGCGGGCGCAGCGCCTTATCGCGCCCATCGCCCGGTTGGGCGTCGGCGGAGACGAGGCGCTCCTCGGCCGCCGCGCTCACCGCGCCGTCTCCTTAAGCGCCGTCTTGATGACCGCGTCTAGGCCCGCCTCCGATCCCAGCTCTTCGACCGCGCGCATCACCGCGGCGCGGGCGTCTGAATCCTGCAGGCCCAAATTCAACAAGGCGGAGATGGCGTCGGCTTCCACGCCGCGTTTGGCCGGCCTTGGCGGGGCCCCGCCGGTCGAGGACGGGCTTGGGACCGCGCCAAGCGCGGGGCCGCCGAAGCGCGTGGGCGGGGCGGGCTTGTCTTTCAGTTCGATGACGATGCGCTGGGCGACCTTGGCGCCGACGCCATGGGCGCGTTTCACCGAAGCGGCGTCCTCATGGCTGGCGGCGGACATGATCTCTCCCGGCGTGAGCACGTCGAGGACGGCGAGCGCCACTTTCGCCCCTACGCCCTGCACCGCCTGCAAGCGGACGAACCAAGCGCGCTCCTCCTCGCTGAGGAAACCGAACAGGCGGAATTGGTCCTCCCGCACATGGGTCTCGATATGCAGCGACACGGTTTCCCCCGCCGACAAGCGCGACAATGTCCGCGCGCCACAGCTCACCAGATAGCCCACCCCGCCGACATCCAGCACCGCTTCCTCTGCGCCGACCGCGTCTACGACGCCTGTGAGCTTGCCGATCACCGGTTTCGCCCTCCGGCAGGTCCGATCCGAGCCGAGATGCGCGCATGCCGCGCATGACAAATGGCGACCGCCAACGCATCAGCGGCGTCAGCCTTCGCTTTGGCGCCGGGCAGAATGACCGCAACCATCGCCGCCACTTGGGCTTTTTCGGCCGCCCCGGACCCAGCGACGGCTTGCTTGACAAGGCGCGGCGCATATTCCCCCACGCTCAACCCCGCGGCCGCCGGCGCAAGCAACGCGGCGGCGCGGGCATGGCCGAGCTTGAGCGCGGAAGCGGGATTGGCGTTGACGAAGGTCTCCTCGACCGCAGCGGTCGCAGGCGAGAACGCCGCGACGACGGCGACCAACGCCTCGTAGAGCGCCACAAGGCGCGGCGCCAAAGGGCCATCCTGCGGCGGCCTGATAATCCCGTGGTCGATATGGACGAGCTTGTCGCCCACCGCGTCGATGACGCCCCATCCGCAGGCGCGCAAGCCGGGATCCACGCCGAGAATTCGAATCGAATCAGCCATCACGCCACTGTAGTGGGGCCGCCTGGGCGAATATAGCTAAGCGTGCCGAACGAGAATCTCCCGGGTCGGCCCTCTGGCGCGACCGTATTCAAAGGAACCCGCGAATACTTGCGAATGCCTCGCGAGTGCAGCTACTCGCCCCTTTTTCGCCTCAGTTTCTCGTTGTACTTTTTGGGCCTGGGCAAGCGGCGGGTCGCCGCACCGCGCGCAGATTGGGGATGCACCGTGTCGCAATCGGACAAGGCCGGGAACGGCAAGCTCAATCGTCGCTCATTTCTCGCGCGCGTCGCGGGGGCGACCATCGCCCTGGGCGCGGCGAGCGTGGTGACGGGGCGGGCAAGCGCGCAGGTCACCGACTCCGATTTGGGAGCCTACGCCGACCCGGTGGGCGGAGGTCGCGGCCGACACACCGGCATCACCGACACCGACACCGGCGCTTACGCCGACCCCGTAAATGGCGGTCGGGGACGCGGCGGCTCCGGGGTGACGGATTCCGACACCGGCGCTTACGCTGACCCGG
>CAZABJ010000048.1:0-11047 GCA_964483375.1 uncultured Caulobacterales bacterium | reverse complement strand
GACTCCGACGGCGGCGCCTATGCGGATCCCGTCGGCAACGGGCGCGGCGGCTCCGGGGTGACGGATTCCGACACCGGCGCTTACGCTGACCCGGCCGGGCGCGGACGCGGGGGCTATCGTTCCGGGGTCACCGACTCCGACGGCGGCGCCTATGCCGATCCAGCAGGCCGCGGGCGCGGCCGCGGCGGCTCAGGCGTGACGGACGCTGATGGCGGCTCGAACGCTGATCCCGCCGGCCGAGGCCGCGGTCCAGGCGGATACTACACCGGCGTCACCGACTCAGACGGCGGCTCGACCGCCGACCGGGTCGGCTATGGCCGCGGTCGCCGCAACCGCTGATGCGGCGGCGCGACGCCCCGGCGCGTCGTCATAGCGCCTGTGTGGGCGTGACCGCCGCCATCGTCCCGACGCGAGCGTTGCGCGCCTCATGACTGCCCTCGCCCCCCCGACGTCCGCCTCAAACCAAGCTTGGGCCTCTGACCCGATCGGCTATCTGATCGGGCCGAATGATGCGGACGCATTTTTTGCGGAAACCTATGAACGCGAAGCGCTGATCGTCCGTCGCACGGAGCCTGAGCGCTACGCCTCGCTGTTGTCGATCGCTGAGCTGGACGAGCTTATCTGCACCTCCGAGCTGACCGTTGACAATCTTCAACTAACCCAAGCCGACCAGCGGCTCACCCCAGCCGATTACAGTTTCGACAACGGCGTGATCGATCGCGGCGCGGCGGCGCGGCGCCACCAACTCGGCGCCACCATCATCCTCAATCAGCTGCACGCTCGCTTGGGCAAGCTCGGCGCGTTTTGCCGCGCGCTGGAGCACGAACTGTCCGCACACGTCCAAACAAACATCTATCTCACCCCGCCTCACGCTCAGGGCTTTCGCACCCATTACGACAATCACGACGTGTTCGTGGTCCAAGTATCCGGCGAAAAGACATGGCGGCTTTATCAAAAACCGGTCGAGGCGCCCTATCGCGGCGAGGGGTTCCAACCCGGTGCGGTTGAAACCGGCGCCCTGGCCGAGGAGTTCGTCCTCAAAGCCGGCGACTGCGCCTACGTTCCGCGTGGTCTTATGCACGACGCCGCAACCAGCGGGGCTGAGCCGTCATTGCATATCACCGCCGGCGTCATCCCCCGCACCTGGGCGGATTTGATGCTCGAAGCGGTCTCGGAAATCGCGCTCAAGGACGTCCGTTTTCGGCGCAGTTTGCCCGTTGGGTTCGCCCGCCCCGACTATGACCGCGCTCAGGCGAACGCGCATTTCTCTGAGCTTGTGGACGCGGTCGCCGAGGGCGCGACCTTAGACGGAGCGCTTGAGGTGTTCATCGACAGCTTCATTCGCTCCCGCGCCATCGACAATCGGGGCGCGGTGTCAGGCGCGAGCCGGCCGATCGCTGCGGAGGACCGCTTCCTGCGCCGAGCGCTCGCCCCCTTCCGCATCGCCATGGACGATGATCGCCCCGTCGTCATCGCGCCGGGCGGGGAGGTGAACTTCAACGCCGGCGAAGAGGCCGCGGTGCGCCGCGCCTTGAACGGCGACGCGTTCTCTTTAGCTGACTTCGTCGACCTGGATGACACGCCGGCGCGTGAGGTTGTGGGCAAGCTTCTGGGTTTCGGTTTGATCGAACGCGTCTAGACGGCGGCGATGCACGTCAATCAAATCACGCTCGCCGTGACGGATCTCGATCGCGCGATCGCCTTCTATCAGAGGCTCGGGCTCCGACTTATCGTGCGCGCAGAAGATCGCTACGCCCGCCTTGAGGCCGCCGACGGAGAAGGCGCGACGCTGTCGCTTCATCGCGAAGACGTCCCGAAACCCGGCGGGGCGACGGTGTTTTTCGAAACCGAAGATATTGATGCGCGCGCAGCGGCGCTTGAACGGCTTGGGGTCGTTTTCGACACCGCGCCGGAGGATCAACCCTGGCTTTGGCGCGAAGCCCGCCTGCGCGATCCGGACGGCAACCGTCTCTGCCTCTACCAAGCCGGCGAAAACCGGCGATTTCCGCCGTGGCGAATTCCTGCGGTCGACTAGTCCCGGCGGGCATCGGCCTCCGGCCTCAGCGCCGCCCTACGGAACCCGCCTGTCAGCCGCGCGGTCACCCGCTCCGCTTGGGATGACAAGGGGTTGTTTTAAATCAAAGAAGCCGCGTAGGGCGGCGCTGAGCGAAGCGATGCCCGCCAAGTCGAAGCGGGCTCAATCAAACGCCAGCAGCATGCCTGTGGCGTCGTCGCTGGGTTTGGCGAAGCCGTAGCGCAGGCCGGCGTCGGGTTCGCTCTCCGCGTCGCGCAATTCAGACAAGAGAGGGGCGACGCCTTTCTCTAGCGCCGCATCAAGCAGGCCTGCGGGGTCATAGCGCTCGATGGGCGTCACCAATCGATAAAAACCGTCCGTGGCCAGGAGGGCCCGCGTCCCCGGTTCGAGATCCACCGCACGGGTGGAGATTCGGTCGGCCGCCTCTGGATGGGTGGAGAAGATCCAATAACCGCCCGGCGTGTTCAGCGTCGCGCGCGCGGCTTGGAGCTTTTCGCGGCGAATATCGGCGTCGGCGCCGGCTTGAAGCCACGCGCGATTGGCCGCCGTTTCCACATCGACCCGGGCGACGTCCCCCCACGCCTCGACCACGCCCGAGGGACCGCGCACGATGGCGACGCAATCGCCTAACCAGGCCAAATCGGCGCGGCTTTCCCCCGGACGCACCTGAAGCCACATGCCCGCAGCGCTGGGCAGCGCATAACGCGGCGCCTCTTCGAGATCAAAGCGAGCCGCGGCGCGGGCGTCAGAAGCGATGTCGCGAATAACCTCGGCGAAATAGTTTTGGAGGCTTTCCTCGCCTTTGAGCTGAAGCAGCCGGCGGGACAGAGCCGCGGCGTACCAAGCCGCGTCGCTTTCCTCGACGTCGAACAATCTGAGGTCGCTGACGCCGGTGGCTCCGTCGATCACCCAGGCCGCGCCCGCTCCCTCGTCGAACCCGTATCGGTCGTCTCCCGTGCGACGCCCAGTCCCCGGCGCGCTCGCCGCCTCGATCACGCGCATATTCGCCTCCGCGCGAGACCTCCGCTTATGGACGCTCGCTCGCCATCCCTCGACGCGCCCTGTTTGACCTGTTGCGAGCGAAGGCTCAACCGCCTGGATCAGGTTTCGAGTGCGGCCAACACCTCCTCGGGGATTTCAAAATTGGCGTACACGTTTTGGACGTCATCGGAGTCCTCAAGCGCGGCCACAAGCTTGATAAGCGTTTGAGCCTTCTCGGCGTCCAGCTCGATGACGTTTTGAGGCTTCCAGACAATGTTCGCCGACCGGGCTTCTCCAAAGCGCGTCTCCAACGCGCCGGCGACCTCCATAAGGTCTTCGCGCGTGCAATAGACCACATGGGCGTCTTCATCAGACAACACATCGGACGCGCCAACTTCTACGGCGGCTTCCATCACCGCATCCTCATCGCCGGCTTCGGGCGCGTACACGATTTCTCCGACTTGATCGAACATGAAGGCCACCGAGCCGGTTTCGCCCATATTGCCGCCGTTTTTTGAGAAGGCGGCGCGGACTTCGGCGGCGGCGCGATTGCGGTTGTCGGTGGACACTTCGACGATGAGGCCGACCCCGCCGGGACCGAAGCCCTCATAGCGGATCTCCTCATAGTCGTCTCCGCCGCCGCCCTCGCCTTTATCGATGGCCCGCTGGATGTTGTCCTTCGGCATGGATTCGGCGCGCGCGTTGCGGACGGCCAATCGCAACCGCGGATTGGCGTCGGCGTCAGGCCCGCCCAATTTCACCGCGATGGTGATTTCCTTGGAGAGCTTGGAAAACAGCTTCGCGCGCTTTTTGTCCTGCGCGCCTTTGCGATGCTGGATATTGGCCCATTTGGAGTGGCCGGCCATCTCCGTCTCCTTTCGCACGCCGCGCGCGCGGAATGTGCGCCGCAGCGGCGATTTCGCTTTCGAATTGGGGCCGTGTATCTAACCCAAGCCATCCTTCCGCGGAAGGCATGGCGCATCCATCACAACATCGAAGCAAGGGGAAGACCTCGGTGGAGGCGATCGAAATCGGTTGGAGGACGGGGCTTTTGTTCGCTCTGAGCGGACCGACGCTGGCGGCCGCCGCCATGATCGCCGCGCGCGGCGCGGACCGGCGCGCATCGCTCTGGCTGGCTGCGCTCCTTGCGGCATGGGCGTGGCACTCCATCCCCTATGTCATCGGGTTCGCCGGCGCCTACACCGCTTGGCCATGGCTGACCTTCGCCCCGTTCAACATGGAGCTCGCCTTCGGGCCTTTGCTCTACTTCCACGCGCGCGCCATCGCGCGCGAGGGCACCGCTCCGCGCCAGGCCTGGTGGCTCGCGCCCTGGGCTCTCTATGCGCTGTACACCACCGCTTGCTTTGTGTTCTTGGGCTCAGGGGAGAGCAAATTCGCCTTCAATGACGCCTTCCACGAACCCTATGTCGCGCCCCTCGCTTCGCTTGCGGCGGTTGGATTGGGCGTCGCGGGGGTTTGGCGCACGCTTCAGGCGACCCGCACTTACGCAGCTTGGCTAACGCAGTCCCACGCCGCGGCCGACGCGTTCGACCCCGTTTGGCTTCGCCGGTTCGCCGTCATCGCGGTTTCGGTGGCGGGGCTCTTTGTCGGGTTCGAGGCGTGGTCTGCGCTTGTCGGCGGTCTTCGTTACGTCGAGAGCTACTGGCTCTATGTGGCGATCGGCGCGCTGATGCTTTGGCTTGGGCTCGACGGTCTTACACGGGTGGACACCGCCTACCCCAAAATGCGCGCGCCCGCGCCCGCCTCAGGCGCTGTCCGCGCGACCCCGCTCAACGCCGAAGAGATCGCTGAGCAAATCCAAACCAAGGGGTGGCAGCGCGACCCTGGCCTTTCGCTTGCGTCCCTCGCCCGCAAACTCGCCGCCAATGAGAGCTACGTGTCTCGCGCCATCAACGCGGATGCGGGCGTCACCTTCAACACCTTCGTCAACCAAATCCGCGTGCGCGAAGTGCAAGCCCGGCTCGCCAAGCCGGACTGCGAGGACACGTTGCTCGCCGTCGCGCTCGAGGAGGGGTTCGCCTCCAAGGCGACATTCAACCGCGTGTTTCGCGACCTTGTCGGCATGACACCCAGCGAATGGCGCCGACGAGCAAGGTCTCAGCGTCTCAATCCCCGTAATTTCGACGATCCGACGGGATATGAGACGCCGGGCCCCCGCTAGCGCCCTACCCCTCGGCTCATGCCCGGCGTCCCGCCGCGGCCCCAACCGGAGCCAAGAATGACACTTTCGCCTCGTTCCCTCTCAACCGCTCTTCTCGCCTTGGCCGTTTTGTCGGCTTGCGCGCCCAATGGCGCGGCGACGGCGCAGCCCGCCGCGGAAAGCGCCTCGGGTTTGATGCCGCCCGACGCGGCACGGCGCGACATCGCTCTGGCGCGCGCGACCTTGGAGCGTTTGCATCCAGGCTATGATCGGTATGCGTCGCATGAGGCGCTCGATGCGCTTTGGGGCGCACTCGAAGCGCGCGCCGATGACATCTCTCGCGAGACCCTGTTCGTTGAAATCTCCCGCGTCGTCGCAGCGATCCGATGCGACCACACCAAGACCGAGTTGCCGCTCGACATCGAGGCTCAGCGGAGCGCGGCGGCCGGCTTTCTGCCTCTCCGCTTCGTGCTGATCGAGGGGCGCGCGATCGTCACCCACGCAGCGCCGGGCGTGGACCTTCAAGAGGGCGATGAAATCCTCGACATCGACGGCCAGAGCATGACGTCGTGGTATGCCCAACTTGAGCCGCTTATCGCCACGGACGGCGACAACACCCTCACGCAGACCTTCGACTTCGCCGGGTCGAGCGAATATCTGGGTTCGGCGTTCGAGCAATTCGCGCCCTATCTCGCTGAGGCCGGCCCTCAGGCGGTCCTGACCGTTCAACGCACCACAGGCGAAGCGGAACGCCTCATCGTCGACCGCATCGACTTCGAGGCCTTCCAAGCCATCACCGGCGAACAGCGCTATGGAAGAAACTTCATTGACGCTGTGTCGTGGGAACGGGTCGGCGATCGTGGGGCTATCCTGCGGGTTGATACCTTCGTGAACTATCGCCGCCCCGCCGATCCCGATCAGGTCTATGGGCCCATCTTCGCCGCGTTGGCTGAGGAAGGGCGCGACAGGCTCATCGTGGATTTGCGACGCAATGGCGGCGGCTCGACCGACGCGCAACTGGGCCTGCAGCGCAGGTTGATCGACGGACCGACGCCCTTCGCAGAGGACGTGCTCGTGCGAACCGGCGTCATCGACATTCCCGCCGCCATGCGCGCCCAGCTGGACACCTGGCAGGTTGAGGCGCTCGACCCGGACCCCGCTTGGTTCGCGCCCGCCGAGGATCCCGGTTTTTTGCGCATCACGTCGCCGGAGGCCGGCGCGCCATCGTCGGAACCGCTGCAGCCGTCCGATGATGCGTTTGCGGGTGAGTTCGCTCTCTTGACCGGACCGGTGAACGCTTCGGGCGTCGCGCATATGCTTGCGGCTTTGGAGATCGCTGATCGCGGCGTTCGCATCGGCGAAACGACCGGCGGCGCGCCCACCGGCGCGACAGCGGGGGTCCTCGCCTATCTGACGCTGCCCGAAAGCGGCGTTCGGATCCGCGTGCCGCTGCAACGCACCGTCATCGCTCAATCAGACCAGTTGCCGGCCCGAACAGGCCTTACGCCCGACATCGCCGCGCCGATGACGGTGGAAGCGTTCCGCGCTGGGGAAGACCCTGCGCTCGACGCCGCGCTCTCGGCGCTCGGCTTGGAGTGAATTTGGGGCGCGGGGGTCGTTGACCTCCGCGCCTACTCCGCCGCGTAAGCGCTAAAGAACGCTGCAGGCGCGGCTTGCGGCAAGATCCCGCCCAGCCGGATCGGTTCGATATGGCGGGCGAGGCCGGTGGCGTCATCGGTCTCCACATAGACCCCGCACACCGTCGCCTCCCCGTTCGCCGGCTCGTTGCGGCCCTGGGGAATACGCGTGGCGAAACGGGTGACGGAGCGGTCCTTCAGCATGCCGATGACGCTGTCATAGTCCCCGCATTGGCCCGCGTCGGTTTGATAGGCGGTGCCGCCCGCCATGACATGCGCGTCTGCGGTGGGGACATGGGTGTGGGTGCCGACCACCAACGAGGCCCGACCGTCGCAGAAATGCCCCATGGCGAATTTCTCGCTGGTGGCTTCAGCATGCATATCCACGATGACGGCGTCCGCGCCTTGACCGAGCGGGCACGCGGTCAATTCCCGCTCCACCGCGGCGAAGGGGCAATCAAGCGCATCCATGAACAAGCGCCCCAACACGTTCATGACCAGAACCCGGCGACCGTCAGGGGCCTCATAGAGGTTCGCGCCTTTCCCCGGGGCGCCGCAGCCTAAGGGGTAGTTCACCGGGCGCAGCAAGCGCGGCTCGCGATCAATGAAGGTCAGCGCTTCGCGTTGATCCCAAGCATGGTTCCCAAGCGTGATCACGTCCGCGCCGGCGTCGAAGATGTCATTGGCGATCGCTTCGGTGATGCCGAAGCCGCCGGCTGCGTTTTCACCGTTCACGACAACGAAATCGAGGGCGAGACGATCGCGCAGGTCCGGAACCGCCCGGATTACGCCCTCTCGGCCGGACTTCCCCATCACATCGCCTAGAAACGCCAACCGCATGGTCTCACCCGTTCGCTTTCGCAAGACCGCTCAGCGGCCGTCGAACACCTCATATGCGGCGCTTTCGGTGACAATCCAATCCAGCGCCTGGTCATGAGGCTCGCTTGGAATGCGCGCCACGCGCTGAACCTCATAGGCGAGGCCTGCGGCAACAATGGATTTTTTCGCTCTCAGCGCCGCCAGCGTGCGGTCATAGTGACCCGCGCCATAGCCGATGCGGCCGCCGAAATGGTCAAATCCCAACAGCGGGACGAGAACGAGGTCCGGGGCCGTCTCTTCAGCGTCGGGGCTGGGCGCGCGAACGCCGAAGTCATCTTCAATCAGCGGGTCCCCGAACGCCCAAATCCGGAACTGCAGCGGTCCCTCGCCGCGCTCCGCCGCAGGCAACGCCAGCCGCGCGCCCGCCGCGCGGCAACGCGCCATCACCCCGCCGGGTTCGATCTCGTCCCTCATCGGAGCGTATCCCGCGACCACCTCGCCGCGCCCCGCCAACACGTGGTCGGGAAAGCGGAAGGCGAGCGCCTCGCCGGCTTTGGGGTTCTGCTGCGCTTCCCGCGTACGCGCTTCGCGAAGCGACGCGCGCAGCGCGCGTTTGCGCTGGGCTATCTCAGACTGGTCGGACATGCCGGCGGCGCCTCCTCAGCTCGGTTGCACGCCCGTTCGGAGCGATGCTCCGAACGGGCGCGCACTTGAGCGGGGATCGCTAAGGGCGGCAAGCGCGGCGAGGCAAATCAGCTCGCGCGGATGTCCTGGATGAAGCGCAGGGCTTCGGCGCGCAGTTTCTCGGCTTGCTGGCTGAGCGTATCGGCGGCCGTCTCGGACTGGCTGGCCGCCACGCCGGTCTCTTCCGCGCCGCGCCTGACTTCCACGATTTCGTCGGTGACCCGCCGGGCGCCGTCCGACACCTCATTGGTCGACCGCGTGATCTCCATCACCGCGCTTGACTGCTCTTCGATCGCCGCCGCGATCGAGCTGGAAATCGCCTGGATATTGTTGATGGTCGACACGATTTCTTCAATCGCCGTGACCGCGCCGCCGGTCGCCGATTGGACGCCGTTGATCTGCGCGGAAATTTCGTCGGTCGCTTTGGCGGTCTGCTCCGCCAAGGACTTCACTTCCGCCGCAACGACCGCGAAGCCGCGGCCCGCCTCGCCGGCGCGCGCCGCTTCGATGGTGGCGTTCAGCGCCAACAAGTTGGTCTGATCGGCGATATCGGAGATCAACGACAACACCGCGCTGATGCGCCCGGCCGCATCGGCAAGCTCTCGGACGGTGCGGTCCGTGTGCTCTGCGGTCTCCACGGCTTTAGCGGTGACCACATTGGCTTCGCCGACCTGAGCCGCAATTTCAGCGGCGGAGGCGGACATCTCCTCGGAGGCCGAAGCGACCGCCCCAAGGTTCTCCGCAGCCGAACTGGCCGCCCCGGCCACTGAGGTGGAGCGCTCAGAGGCGTCTTCAGCGGTTTGCGATAGCGCCGCGGAGGTCGTCTTGAGTTGAGACGAGGCCGCCGCCACGCCGTCGACGATCGACATCACGGACGCCTCGAACTCCGCAGCGAGCGCTTCCATCGTGCGACGCTTTTCTTCAGCCGCCGCTTGCTCGGCCTCTTCGCGCTCGGCCACGCGCCGGCGCTCGGCTTCTTCTTGCTCTTCGCGCAGGCGACGGACCCGTATGGCGTTGTCCTTAAACACCTGAACCGCGCTCGCCATTTTGCCGACTTCATCGCCGCGATCCCGACCGGGAATCTCGACGCTCGTGTCGTCTTCGGCCAACCGGCGCATGGCGGCGTTGATGGCCAGGATCGGTCCCGACAACATGCGCGCCATAATGAACGCGGCGATCGCGCCAGCGAGCAACACCCCGCCGGCGATGACGAGGGTCATCGTCTCAACGCGCGCGAAAGCCGCCTGAGCGCGCGGTCCGATGGTGTCCTGGCGCTCTTGGATGGCGGCGCGCACTTCGGCGAACGCGTCGCGGACTTGGGGACCGATGGCGTCAAGCCCCTCGATCAAGCGGGCGTTGCGGGCTTCGATCGCTGCGACTGCGCCGTCGAACGCCTCGCCATAGTCACGCGCCTGGACGTCGAATTGGCTGTAGCGAGCGCGCCGAGCTGGATCGAGCGAGCGCGCGCGGACCTCTCCGACAGCGGCGCGCATGGCGGCGAGTTCCGCACGGGCGCGCTCCGCGTCCGCTTCGTTATTGCGGAGAAGGAATTTCTGAGCGTAGAGCCGGGCCAGCATCAAACGCTCTTGGGCGCGGCCGACAAGCGCGGCTTCTTCAAAAGCGGCTTCGCTGAGCGCGGCGTCCGCCGCCTCGGTCAGGGAGGCGCGCAACGCCGGCCCTGTGGCGTTCATTTGTGCGACCGCTTCGTGGCGCTCGTCCTGGAGGGCGACCGCTTCGGCGAACAAGGCCCGATATTGCGAGACTTCCCCATAGGCGCTTTCCAGCATGCTCAGAAGCGCAGGGTCATCAACACGCTGGCGGACTTCCGCCATTCCGCCGTCGACCGCGTCGAGCCAACGCTGCACGTCCGCGATGGCGTCAGGCGCTTCGGTCGCGCGGAAGCGCATCACCGAAAGTCGAGCATTCGTGAACTCTTGGTAAACGTCGCCGATCGTCAAGGACTGGCGCGCGGTTCCCCGATACTCACCGAACTGATCGGCGCCGGAGCTAACCCCGCTAATGGCCTGCACCGCAAGGACGCCCGACAGAGCTAAGACACCAGCAAACGCAACGCCGATTTTCACCTTTATCGACGCATTCTTGAAAAACTGACCGATCATTTGTTGCGCTTCCACCGTCAAGATTTCCGCCGCGAAGGCGAGTCTCGGTAGACATCGCAGAATTGCGCTAACGAACACTTACTTACGCATTGCGTCACATTGTCGTGAAAGCCCTTGTCACCGCGATTTCAAGAACTAAGCAGAAAGAAGGGTGGCGGCCCCGCAAATCGCCGTGGGGCATTATCATCCCCGTCGACCTAGCTTAGCTAGGTGGGCGCCGCGTGCTCAAAACCACGGTTCTGAGCAGAGGCAGCTCCCGGTGGGATGGGTACGGTCGCCGGGATGAAGGTCCCGCACGAACGCCGCAGCAACCGCCGGCGTCAAAGCTAGGGAGCCTCGGCCGGGCGCGCAAGGCGGGAGCGCGGCCGAGGCTCTGGCTCACTCCTCGGTGAGTTCCCGCACCAAGCGAAATCCGATGCCGCTGGTCCGGCGGTCAGGCTCGGCGTATTGCCGGTTCGCCACCCGCGCCGCCGCGACGCCGGCGGTGTAGGACCCGCCGCGGAACACCCGACCATTGCAGGGCGGTCCGCCGAACGCCGAGCCGTCGCTCGGCGCGTTGCGATAGTCGCCATGGCAGTCCTGCACCCATTCGCTCGCATTGCCTGTCATG
>CAZABJ010000047.1:0-20062 GCA_964483375.1 uncultured Caulobacterales bacterium | reverse complement strand
CGGTCGGGCGGCCGCTCTCGCCACCGCGGAAACGCAGGCGGGAGAGGAAAGTCCGGGCTCCACGGAGACAAGGCGGCGGGTAACGCCCGCCCGGAGCGATCCGAGGGATAGCGCCGCAGAAAACAAACCGCCGGCCTTTGCGCCGGTAAGGGTGAAACGGTGCGGTAAGAGCGCACCGCCCCGACCGTAAGGAAGGGGGCACGGCAAGCCCCGCCTGGAGCAAGACCGAATAGGGGCGGCGAAGCGAAGCGCAAGCTTCGCGGGCGGGTCTCCGCGTCGTCGCCCGGGTGGGTCGCGCGAGGCGTCCGGCGACGGGCGTCCCAGATGAATGGCCGTCGCCGCCGCGGATCCTCGAGGGCCGCGGCGGGCACAGAACCCGGCTTATAGACCGTCTGATCATCGCATAGGGGCCGGGGCCGCGGCGTTATAGCCGCGGCTCCGCCCGCCACCGCCTTATCCGTTCCGCACCGACGGAAAACGCCAGCAAGTCGCGGTTAAGCGCCGCGAGATCCGCCTGGACGGCCGCAGCCGCCGGCACGACCGCGCCGAGAGTTTCCAGCGCCGCATGCGCGGTCAAGGCGCCGCCCGCGGCGGCTCGGAAATGCGCCGCCTCCGCCCCCAGCGCCTCTCGGCGGGCGAGCCCACGGAGGATCCGCCAGCTCGCGCGCAGCGCGCCGCGCGCCGCATCAACGTCGCGGCGGGCTTGGGGCAATCCCAGCACCTGGGCCAAAGCGCCGTCGGCGAACATCGCGCTGAGACGGCGGAGGCGCAGGTCCGATCGAGCGGCGCGTCTGGCGAGGCGAACCGAATGGGGGCGGGGCGTGGGCCGGCGAGGCCGGCCAGTCGACATCTTTCCCTGCTGATAAACGCCGTCCGGCATCGACGCGCTCATTTGGTTGTGCGGCGAGCTAATATTATCTTTGAGTTGTAAAGCTCCCCTTTCGACCGGGGCGGTCGCCTTGCAGCTTGAACCCAGCCTCGGTCGTCTTGCGGCGCCTTCCCAAGAAAAACCACCGCGCTCACCCCGCGCTGCGAGGCGCTTGGAAGCCCACGAAGTGGCGTTCTCGGGCCTTGAACGCCATTGTAACCCACATTGTCCCATGCTATCCCATGAAGCGGCAGGTGCGCCCTGACCGCGATGGGCGGGCGATGGTTTTTTTGGGAACCCATGTGAACGGCGTTGACGCCAAGGGACGCGTGTCGATCCCGGCTGACTTTCGCGGCGTGGTGCGTCAGGAAGGGCTGGAGGCCGTGTATTGCCGCCCCTCGTTCGACGGACCGTTTCTGGTGGGGTGCGGCGAGGCTTTGATGGGGCGCTTGAAGGAGCGCATCGACGCGATGGACCCGCTCGACCCTGAACGCGACGACTTGGCCCGCGCGGTCTTTGGCGACACCCGTTCGCTCGCTTTTGACGCTGGCGGACGGATTACGCTTCCCGCCGCCTTTTCCGCCCATGCCGAACTCGATGAACGCGCGGCGTTTGTCGGCTTGGGCGATCGTTTCGAGATTTGGCGCCCCGAAAGCTATGACGGGGCGCGAGAAACCGCGCGCGCCGCGCTGCGGGAGCGCCGTGTCGGAGGGGGCGCCGCATGAACCATGCGCCTGTGATGTGCGACGAAGCGGTCAGCGATCTGGCCGTAAAGCCCGGCGGGGTCTATCTGGACGCGACGTTCGGGGCGGGCGGATATTCCCGCGCCATTCTCGCCGCTGGTGCGGGACGCCTGATCGCGTTGGATAGGGACCCGACCGTGGCGCGCAACGTCGATCCTCTGCTCACCGCGACGGGATCGCGATTGGCCTTTTTCTGTCTGAGCTTCTCGGAGATGGCTGTCGCCGTCGAAGAGGCGGGCGTGCCCGCTCTGGACGGCGTGGTGATGGATGTGGGCGTCTCCTCAATGCAGCTCGACGATCCCGAGCGGGGCTTTTCGTTCCGCGGAGAGGGCCCCTTGGACATGCGCATGGCGGGAGTTGGGGAAAGCGCCGCTGAGCTTTTGGCGCGCGCGTCCCAGAGCGATCTCGCCCAGGTTTTCCGGGCCTATGGGGAAGAGCGCCAAGCGCGCCGCGCCGCCGCAGCGATTGTTAAGGCTCGCTCGGAGCGCCCAATCGACACCACTGCAAAGCTCGCAAGCTTGATGGAGGAGACGCTCGGACCGGGAGACGGGCGCATTCATCCCGCGACCCGCGTGTTCCAGGCCTTGCGCATTGCGGTCAACGATGAACTGGGCGAGCTCGCCGCCGGGCTCGCCGCGGCGGAGCGCTTGCTGGCGCCGGGCGGCCGTTTGGTGGCGGTCACGTTCCACTCGCTTGAAGACCGCATCGTTAAGAACTTCCTGCGCCGCCGGTCGGGGCGCGAAGCGGGCGGTTCGCGCCATGCGCCGGACACGCGCGACTTGCGGGCGCCCAGCTTCTCCTTGGTGCGCCCCCGCCCGATGGCGCCAAGCGAGGCGGAGGTCGCCGCAAATCCCCGCGCGCGCTCAGCCAAACTCAGATCTGCGGAACGAACCGACGCTGCGGCTTGGGCGGATGACGACGACCACGCCGCGCCTCGTCCCCGGCTCATGTATCGAGAGGTCGCCTGATGGTTCGCGTGATCAATCTGCTCGGTCTCGCCCTATTGGGGCTCCTGGCTCTGGGGCTCTACAAGGCCAAAACCGAAGCGCACGCCGCCCGTGAACGCGCCGAGGCGCTTGAGGTCGCGGTCGCTGAGGCGCGGGAGGACATCGTGATGCTGCGGGCGGAGGTGGGGCACTTGAACGAGCCTCCGCGTCTGCAAGCGCTGGCGGAGGAGCATCTCGGCCTGCGTCAGGTCGACTATTTCCGCGTCGTTCGTCTCTCTGAAGCGCCCTTGTTCCTGCGTTCCCCGGTCGCGGAAATCGAAATCGGGCCTGGGGATGACGAGCTTTTGGCCCGCTTCGCGGTTTCGGGAACCTATTGATGAACGCGGCCGGGGGGGACGGCGCGCGTCGCAGCGGCGTGCGGCTCAGCGCGCTCGCCGCGCTTTTTCTCGCTGTGTTCGGCGGCCTGGGTCTGCGGGCCGCGCTCTTGTCCGCCGCACCCCCGCCGGTCCAGAGCGCTGACGCCTTGCCGACCGAGCACACGGTCCGGCGCGGCGACTTGGTTGACCGCAACGGCGAAATCCTCGCCACCTCTTTGGAGAGCTATTCCCTCTACGCCGACCCTTATCGGATTTGGGACGCCGAAGAGACCGCCCGCCGATTGGCCGAGGCTTTGCCGCGTCTGGACGCCGAAGCCCTCGCCGCCCGACTGCAGGAAAACCGTCGCTTCGTTTGGGTCCGCCGGGGGCTCAGTCCCCGTCAGCGCCAGGCCGTGTTCGAACTGGGGCTGCCGGGATTGAATTTTCGGCGTGAGCCGCGGCGGGTCTATCCGCGCGGACGCTTGGCGGCGCATGCCTTGGGCTTCGCCACCATTGACGGAGAGGGCGCGGCGGGCGCGGAGCGCGCCTTCGACGACGCGTTGCAGGCGGGCGAGACAGTCGCTTTGTCTCTCGATTTGCGCGTCCAATACGCTTTGGAGGAGGCGCTCGACGCCGCCCAACGGCGGTTCAGGTCGCGCGCGGCGTTGGGCTTGGTGTCCGACGTGCGCACCGGTGAAGTCCTCGCCATGGCGTCTTTGCCGAATTTCGACCCCAACCAACCCAACGAAGCCGACGCCGACGCCCGGCTTAATCGCGCCGCGGCAGCCGTGTATGAGCTCGGCTCCATCTTCAAAACCTTCACCGTCGCCATGGCGCTTGACGCCGGGATCGCCGAGCTCAACGGCGTGTTGCCCACCTCTCAAGGGTTGACCTTGGGCGACATGGAGTTGGTCGACCATGGTCGGGCGCGGGACTTGTCGGTGGCTCAGGTGTTCGTGCGCTCCTCCAATGTGGGCGCCGCGCTTTTGGCGCTTGAGTTGGGCGAAGAGCGCCAACGCGCCTATCTGGAGCGGCTTGGCCTTCTGAGCCGCGCGCCGGTGGAGATCGCGGAAAGCGCCGCCCCGCTCTTACCCTCGCGTTGGAACGAGACCGAGCGCGCGACGCTGGCTTACGGCCATGGCATCGCCGTGTCGCCGCTCGCCTTCATGGCCGCCTTTGGCGCTGTGGCGAATGGGGGCGCATATGTCGCTCCCACCATGCTGAGAGCCTCGAGCGACGCCCCTGTGCCGACCCGCCGGACGGTGAGCGAACAAACCAGCGCGGCGATGATGCGGCTGTTGCGGTTGGCGGTCGAACGGGGGACTGGGGTTCGGGCCGACGTCCCCGGCTATCTAGTCGCGGGCAAGACCGGCACCGCTGAACGCGCCGTGGAGGGGGGGTATGATCCCGATCGCCTGGTGTCGTCCTTCGCTGCGGCGTTCCCTTATGACGAGCCCCGCTATGCGGTCTTGATCACGCTCGACGAGCCGGCGGGCGCGGTTGAGGATGACGGGCGCGCCTCGGCGGGCTACACCGCCGCTCCCACCGCGGCGGCCGTCATTGCGCGCATCGCGCCTTTTTTGGGTGTGGCGCGGCGTGACGATCCGCTGCTGACGGCTTTGCGAGAGGCTGACGAATGAAGCTGTCCGCGCTCATCGCGCCGGATGCGCTGGGCGAAGACCCTGACGTGACCGGGCTGACGGCGGACAGTCGCGCGGTGCGTCCGGGCTATCTGTTCGCCGCTTTGCCGGGCGTGCGGCATGACGGGCGCGCCTTTATCCCCCAGGCGGTTGAGGCGGGCGCGGTTGCGGTCCTGTCTCCGCCCGACGTCGTTGTGAGCGGCGCCGCGCATATCGTCGACGACAATCCTCGGCGGCGGCTGGCGCACATCGCCGCGCGGTTTCATCCCCGCCAACCCGAGACGCTGGTGGCGGTGACCGGTACGAACGGCAAAAGCTCCACCGTCGATTTCGTGCGACAAATTTGGGTTCATGAAGGCCGCCGCGCGGCGAGCGTGGGGACGCTGGGCGTATCGGCGGGGACGACGCGCACCGCGTTGGGTTTGACCACGCCCGACCCCGTGGCGCTGCATCAGACGCTTGATGCGCTCGCCGAAGAGGGCGTGAGCCATGCGGCGATGGAAGCATCCAGCCATGGCCTAGCGCAGCACCGCCTTGATGTGGTGCGCTTAACCGCGGCCGGTTTCACCAATCTGACCCAAGACCATTTGGACTATCACGGCAGCTTCGAGGCCTATTTCGCCGCAAAAATGCGATTGTTTGAAGAGCTTTTGCCGGTCGGCGCGGGCGCGGTCGTCAATGTCGATTCCGACTGGGGGCGGCGCGCGGCGACCGCGGCGCGCAAGCGGGGCTTGTCTGTCACCGAAACCGGCTGGCGCGGCGGCGACGTAAAGCTTTGCGAACTGACCCCGCGGCCGACCAGCCAAGCTCTCCGCGTGCAATGGGGCGGGGAAGAACTTGATTTCGTTCTGCCTTTGGTGGGGGAGTTTCAAGCGCTCAACGCGCTCGCCGCAGCCGCGCTCGCCGTGGCGGCGGGGACCGATCGCGCGGTCGCGATCGAGGCGTTGGGCGGGCTCGACGGGGTCCGCGGGCGACTGGAGTTGGCGGGAACGACGGCCGCCGGCGCCCCCGTTTTCGTGGACTACGCCCATACCCCTGATGGCTTGGACAAGCTCTTGCGCGCTCTGCGCCCCCATACCCAAAACCGCATCGTCCTCGTTTTCGGCGCGGGCGGGGAACGGGACCCCTCCAAACGCACGCCGATGGGGGAGATTGCAGCGCGGCATGCGGATATCGCCATCGTGACAGACGACAATCCACGCTCTGAAGACCCCGCCGCCATTCGCGCCGCGGTGCTTGCGGGCTGTCCCGGCGCGCTTGAAATCGCCGACCGCCGCGAAGCGATCGCGCGGGGCGCGTCGTTTTTGGCGTCAGGCGACGCCCTTGTGATAGCAGGCAAGGGACACGAAACCGGACAGACATTCTCCGACCGGGTGGTCCCGTTCGATGATGTCGAAGAGGCACGCGCGGCGTTGACCGCGTGCGAAGCGGGAGGCTGAGGCCATGGTCGATCAGTTGGTCAAAGAGGCGCTTTGGACGTCCTCAGAGGCCGCCGCGGCGTCAGGCGGACGCGCGGTCGGGCGCTGGACCGCTAGCGGCGTGGCCATCGACAGTCGCGAGCTTTCCCCTGGCGACTTGTTCGTCGCGCTTAAGGACCGTCGTGACGGGCATGAGTTCGCGCCCGCCGCACGGAAGGCCGGCGCAACCGCAGTGCTGGTCGAGCATGCTGTTGACGACGGCGACGCGTTGTTGGTGCGGGATACGCTTGAAGGCCTGCGCGGGTTAGCGGCGGCGGCGCGCGACCGGTCGCCGGCGCGACGCGTGGCGGTGACGGGCTCTGTGGGCAAGACCAGCCTGAAGGAAATGCTGGCGTTGATTTTCCGGGCCGCGGGCCGGGCGCATTGGTCCGAGCGCTCCTTCAACAATCACTGGGGCGCCCCCTTGTCGTTGGCCCGCATGCCGCGGGCGACCGAACGGGCGGTGTTCGAGCTGGGGATGAACCATGCTCGCGAAATCGCGCCGCTATCGCGGCTTGTGCGTCCGCATGTGGCGGTGATCACCAAAATTGCGCCGGCCCACATCGAAAACTTCCAGTCCCTTGCGGGCATCGCCGACGCAAAGGCCGAGATTTTCGAGGGCTTCGAGGAGCTCGACGATTGGGGCGCGGCGGTCATTCCCGGCGATGACGACTTCGCCGAACGGCTCGCCGAACGCGCCGGCGCCAGCGGCGCGGGTTGGTTGGCGCGGTTTGGGACCGACCGGCAGGCTGAGGGGCGGCTCCTGCGTTATGAACCAGGCAAGGACGAGGGGGTCGGCGAAGCGGAGATTTTCGGCCGGCCGGTCAGTTTCCGCATCCGCGCAGGCGGCGCTCACTGGGGCATGAACGCCGTCGCGGCGATCACCGCCGCCTATCTGGCGGACGTGAACGCTGCGCAGGCCGCCGAAGCGCTTTCGGACTTCGTCCCGCCCGCCGGCCGCGGCGCGGCGAGCGTCATCGCCTGCGCCGGCGGCTCCTTCACGCTGATTGACGACAGCTACAACGCAAACCCCGCGTCGGTGGCCGCCGCGCTCGCCGCGTTGGGCGCCCGCGCACCCGACGGAACCGGACGACGCATCGCATTGTTGGGGGAGATGCTGGAATTGGGCGGCGCCTCCGCCGAAGCCCATGCCGGGTTAGCCGCCCATGTGAAAGACGCCGGCGTCGACCTGGTGCGCCTAGTGGGCGGCGGCATGAAGGCCTTGGAAGACGCGCTGCCTCAGGGGCTTAAGGGCGGCTGGCGGGCTGACGCCGAGGCGCTCGCCGCAGAAATGCGAGAGCTGGTGCGCGCGGGAGACGTGGTCCTTGTGAAGGGTTCCAACGCCTCGCGCATGGACCTTGTCGTGAACTCGCTTAAAACGCTCCCCCGATAGGGTCGCCGTCACGCGTTGCGGGGGCGCGCGGTCGGCTGGGCGGGGGAACGCCATGCTGTACGAATTACATCGGTTTGCAGACGGCTTTCAGCCGTTCAATTTGTTCAATTACACCACCTTGCGCACGGGCGGGGCGCTGCTCACGGCGCTGGTGTTGAGTTTGGCCCTGGGCGGGCCGTTTATCCGCTGGCTGAGAGAAAAGCAGGGCAAAGGCCAGCCGATCCGCGCCGATGGTCCCGAGCGCCACGTGCTGGAGAAGAAGGGCACGCCCACCATGGGCGGGTTCCTGATCCTGTTCGGCCTCTTGGTGGGCACGCTCCTCTGGGCGGACCTGTCGAACCCTTATGTTTGGGTGGTGCTGATGGTCACCACCGGCTTTGGGGCGATCGGCTTCATCGACGACTACAACAAGGTCACCAAGCAATCCCATGACGGCTTGTCGGGGAAAGTCAGGCTCGCCTTGGAGATCGCCATCGCGGCCGCGGCGGTGTTCATGCTGTCGATGATCGCTGCGGCCAATCCCGACGCGCCGGAGAACTTCGAGACCGCGCTCACCATCCCCTTCTTCAAAGATCTGTTCTTCAACCTGACCCTTTGGGGCTTCGTCGCCTTCGGGGCGTTCGTCATTGTGGGGGCGTCCAATGCGGTGAACCTCACCGACGGGTTGGACGGCTTGGCCATCGCGCCTGTCATGATCGCGGCGGCCACCTTCGGCTTCATCGCCTATATCGTCGGCACGCCTCAATTCGCGGAGTATCTGTTTCTGCCGGCGACGCCCGGCACGACGGAACTCTCCGTCTTGCTCGGCGCGTTGTTGGGCGCGGGGCTGGGCTTTCTTTGGTACAACGCGCCGCCAGCCATGGTGTTCATGGGGGACACGGGATCGCTCGCTTTGGGCGGAACCTTGGGCGCGGTCGCCGTGGCGGTGAAGCAGGAAATCGTGCTCGCCATCGTGGGCGGCCTGTTCGTCCTTGAGACCGTTTCGGTGGTCGTCCAGGTGGTCTCGTACCGATTATTTAAAAAGCGGGTCTTCCGTATGGCCCCGATTCACCATCATTTCGAGAAATTGGGGTGGCAAGAGCCGACGATCGTGGTGCGGTTTTGGATCATCGCGATCATTCTCGCGATCATCGGGCTTGCGACGTTGAAGCTTCGGTAGGGGCGTCTTGATCGCAGCGCGCACTTTCGCAGGGGCTCGGGTGGCCGTTTTCGGCCTGGGAGCGTCTGGCGTCTCAGCCGCCCGCGCTTTGGCCGCAGGCGGAGCGACGGTGCACGCCTGGGATGATGACGCCGCCGCTCGGGCCCGCGCGTCGGACAAAGGCGTGCCGCTCGACGACATCAATCAGCGCGACTGGAGCTTGTTCTCCGCCCTGATCCTGGCGCCGGGCGTGCCGCTCACCCATCCCACGCCCCATCGCATCGTCGAACTCGCCCGAATGACTGAAACCCCGATTTACGGGGATATCGAGCTGTTCATGCGCGCGGTGGCGGAGGCTCCCGCCCATGCCCGGCCGAAAATCATCGGCGTGACCGGCACGAACGGCAAATCGACCACGACGGCGCTGATCGGCCACATCTTCGCCCATGCCGGCCGCGACGCGCATGTCGGCGGCAATATCGGCGTGCCGGCGCTTGATTTGCCCGACATCCACGCGGGCGCGGTCTATGCGCTCGAGCTGTCGTCCTTCCAGCTTGAGCTTGCGCCCAGCACAAAGCCCGATGTGGGCGTGTTCCTGAACATCGCCCCTGACCATCTCGACCGACACGGCACGATGGAGGCCTATGTCGCCGCCAAGCGCACGATGTTCGCCAACCAAACCGAGGGCGACGCGGCGGTGGTGGGCGTGGACGACGCCTTCGGCCAGCGCATCGCCATGGAGCTCGCCCAGCCCGGCCGCATCCGCGTGGCCCCGATTTCCGCGAACCGCGCCCTCTCCCGCGGCGTGCACGCCGTGGGCGGGGTCCTCTATGACGCCATCGACGGGCGCGTGGAGGAGGTGGTCGACTTGAAGCGCGCGCTGGCGCTGCCGGGGCGGCACAACTGGCAAAACGCCGCCGCTGCGTACGCCGCGGCCCGGTTGCTCGGCCTAGCGCCGAAAAAGATCGCAGAGGGGTTGGTGAGTTTCCCTGGGCTTCCCCATCGCATGGAGGAGGTCGCGCGCGCCGGCGCGGTTCGGTTCATCAACGATTCCAAGGCCACCAATGTCGCCGCCGCGCGTCAGGCGCTGGCCTGTTTTGAAAACGTCTACTGGATCGCAGGCGGGAAGCCGAAAAAGGAAAGCTTCGCGGACCTCGCCCCGCTGATGGCGCGGGTGGGCAAGGTCTTGCTCATCGGAGAGGCCGCCGAAACCATCGCATCCCAACTCAAGAGTTCAGCGATCGTGGAGATCGTTCGCACGTTGGATGCGGCCGTAGAGCGGGCCGCCGCTGACGCTGCGGCGAGCGGTCAGCCCAATCCGGTGGTGCTGTTCTCTCCGGCGTGCGCGTCGTTCGATCAATTTCCCAATTACGCCGCCCGTGGCGACGCATTCCGCGAGCTCGCCAAAAGCGCTGCGCGGCGGATCGAAAAAGACGCCGCGGCGTGACCGCGCTTGCGCGCACCGCTCCCTCAGCGCTCGGCGCTTGGTGGTGGAGCGTAGACCGCGCCGCTCTCGCCGCTCTAGGCGCGCTGTTGGGTGCGGGCCTTCTTTTGTCCATGGCCGCCAGTCCCGCCGCCGCCGAACGCATCGGGGTGAGCGACCCGTTCTATTTTCTCAATCGTCACGGGGCGTACGCCGCGCTGAGCCTGCTGCTGATCCTGGCGGCGTCTTCTCTCAGCCCTTTGGGGGCGCGGCGTCTGGCGGTCGGCGCATTCGGCCTGGGGCTCCTCCTCTTGGCGCTGACGCCTCTCATCGGCCATGAGGTGAACGGCGCGCGGCGATGGCTGCGCATCGGGGGATTTTCGCTCCAGCCGGTGGAGTTCGTGAAGCCGGCGCTCATCGTCACCGCTGCGTGGCTGTTCGCACGCACCCGGCGCCTGGGACGGGTCGAACCCGCCATGCTGGCCGTTGCGCTTTGCGCGCTGACGCTCGCGCTGTTGCTCATCCAGCCGGATGTCGGTCAAACCGCGTTATTGCTCGCCGCTTTCGGGGCGACGGCGTTCGTCGCCGGGGTTTCTTGGCGGTGGCTCGCCGTGTTGGGCCTCGCCGGCGCGGCGACCGCGGCGGCCGCTTACGCTTTCCTCCCCCATGTCGCCAGCCGCGTGAACCGGTTTCTCGATCCCGCCGCAGGCGACACCTACCAAATCGATAGGGCGCGGGAAGCCATCGCCCATGGCGGGCTGTTTGGCGTCGGCCCCGGGGAAGGCGCGGTGAAACGCCAGCTGCCTGATGCGCATACCGACTACATTTTCGCCGTGGCGGCGGAAGAATACGGCTTGGTCTTCGCGCTTGCGATCATCGCGTTGTTCGCGCTCTTCGTTGCGCGTCTTTTGACGCGCGCACGGCGGCTCGCCGACGACACAAGCCGCTTCGCCGCGGCGGGGCTGGCTGCTTTGATCGGTTTGCAGGCGACGATCAATATCGCCATGGCGTTGAATCTTACGCCTCCTAAGGGCATGACGCTGCCGTTGGTGTCTTATGGCGGGTCGTCGCTTCTCGCCATGGGGCTCGCGGGCGGCCTTGCGCTCGCTTTCACCCGCCGCCGGGCGGGCGCGTTCGTATCCAATGGGTAAGGGTTAGGCATCGAGAGGGAGGTCGGCGATGGCGTCTCGACGCATCGTGCTCGCCGCAGGCGGAACCGGCGGACATATGTTCCCCGCACAAGCGCTCGCCGCCGAGCTCCGCCGCAGGGACTGGGAAACCGCGCTCATCACCGACGCGCGCGGGCTTAAGCTCGCCCAGGATTTCCCCGCCGACCCCATCGAAACCGTCAACGCTGCGACCGTGAGCCCCCGCAGCCCCTTCAAATCGGTCGTGGGCGCAATGCGCATCGCCCAAGGCGTGGCGCGAGCCCGGGCGCTCCTAAAGACGCTTGAGCCAGGCGCCGTGGTGGGCTTCGGCGGCTATCCCGCGTTTCCCGGCCTCGCCGCGGCGGGCGGCCGCACGCCCATCATCATCCATGAGCAAAACGCCGTGCTGGGCCGGGTCAATCGGGTGTTCGCCAAGCGTGCGGCGGCGGTGGCCAGCGGGTTCAAGCGATTGGAGCGGATGCCCGCCTCGGCGACGGGGACCTGGCGGATCACCGGCAATCCGGTGCGCGCCCCCATTCTCGCCGCGCGCGATGCGCCGTTCCAACCGCCCGAGAGCGATGACGCGCCGCTGAATGTCTTGGTGCTGGGCGGCAGCCTCGGCGCCCGCATTCTCAGTGAAATCACCCCCCGCGCCATCGCACGCCTGGCTTTGCCGCTGCGCCGAAGGCTGCGGGTCGCCCAGCAAACGCGGGAGGATTACGTTGAGACCGCTCAAGCCGTTTACGCGGAGGCTGGCGTAGAGGCCGATTGCCGGACGTTTTTCGATGACGTCGCCCAAAGGCTGAGCGACGCGCATTTCGTCATCGCGCGAGCCGGGGCTTCAACGGTGACAGAGCTCGCCGTGGTCGGCCGGCCCTCGCTCCTCGTGCCGCTCGGGATCGCCACTGACGATCACCAATTCCTCAACGCCGCCACGCTGGCGGAGGCCGGCGCCGCTGACGTTGTGCGCGAAACCGAATTTGACGGTCAGAAGCTGGCTCAAATCCTGAGCGATCGCCTCACCAACGCGCAAGATCTCGCCCGGCGCGCCGCCGCCGCCCGCTCCGCGGGCCGGCCTGACGCCACCACCGCGCTCGCCGATTTGGTCGAAGCGGTCGTCGCGGGGCAGACGTTCTGAGCGGGCATGTGACGGCGGCTCGCGGGAGGGCTACACTGCGTCAAGCCGCGGCGGCCGCCTGGTCGGCGTGATGATTTCGCGCAACCGGCTTCGTCCGCGCCGCGCCATTCTTCCGGCGGAATTCTTCAGAAGACTCCGCGTCAGCTCGGACATACCGGAGGTTCGCCCATGCGCGGTTCGGTTCCCTTCGCCATCGGCCCCATCCATTTCGTCGGCATCGGCGGGATCGGGATGAGCGGCATTGCGGAGGTGATGCTGAACCTAGGATACGCCGTGCAAGGCTCCGACATTCGCGAAAACCCCAATGTGGCCCGGCTGCGCGAGCGCGGCGCAACGGTGCATATCGGGCACCGGGCTGAAAATGTCGGACAAGCCGGAGCGGTGGTGGTCTCCAGCGCCATCCGCCCCGGCAATCCCGAGGTCGACGCCGCCCGCGCGCACGCCATTCCGGTGGTGCCGCGCGCGGAGATGCTGGCCGAGCTCATGCGGCTGAAATACGCCGTCGCCATCGCCGGAACGCACGGCAAGACCACCACCACCTCGCTGGTCGCCGCTTTGTTGGACGCTGCGGGGCTCGATCCCACGGTCATTAATGGCGGGGTGATCCAATCCTACGGCTCAAACGCTAAGCTCGGCGCGGGGGACTGGATGGTGGTCGAGGCGGATGAGAGCGACGGCTCGTTCTTGAAGCTCTCCGGCACCGCGGCGGTGGTGACCAATATCGACCCCGAACACATGGACCATTACGGCGACTTCGACGAACTCCGCGCGGCGTTCGACCAGTTTGTGGCCGCCATCCCATTTTACGGTTTCGCCGCGGTGTGCCTCGACCATCCTGAGGTGCAAGGCTTGGTAAGCCGCGTGGATGACCGACGGCTCATCACCTATGGCTTCAACCCCCAAGCCGACGTGCGTGCGGAAAACATCGCTGCGGAGACGGACGGCTCCTATTTCGACGTCGTTCGGCGCCATCGCGGGGACGGTCCCGAAGAGCGGATGGCGAAACTGTTCTTACCGATGGCGGGGCGGCACAATGTGCAGAACGCGCTGGCCGCGGTCGCGGTGGCGCGTGAATTGGGGGCCGAAGTCGAGGCTGTGAGGGACGCGCTCGCCCGCTTTGAGGGCGTAAAACGGCGCTTCACCACCACGGGCGTGTGGAACGGTGTCCGCATCATCGACGATTACGGCCACCATCCCGTCGAAATCGCCGCGGTTCTTCAGGCCGCGCGGCAGGTGGGGGAAGGCCGCGTGATCGCGGTGGTCCAACCCCACCGGTATTCCCGATTAGCCGACCTGTTCGAGGATTTTTGCACCTGCTTTAACGACGCTGACATCGTGTTCGTCGCGGACGTGTTCGCGGCGGGGGAGGGGCCGATCGAGGGCGCGGACCGGGAGGCTTTGGTGCTCGGCCTCATCGCCCATGGTCACCGGCACGCTGAAGCGGTGACGCGCGAAACCCTTGCTGAGGCGATCGCGGAAGCGGCCAAGCCTGGGGATTTGGTGGTCTTGTTGGGCGCGGGCGACATCACCGCCTGGGCGCACGCTTTGCCCAACGAACTCGCTGCGCGCGATCGCGCCGCGGCGGAATAACGGTATGACAGTCAGGCGCTGCGCTGGGCGGCGTCGACAGGCCGGCGCCGCGGGCCGGCCTTGAGGGGAGCTAAGACGACAACGCCATGCACGGCCTGCCTTTCGAGCTCTCCGATATTCTGATCTTTTTGGGCGCCGCGGGGGTTGTCGCGCCGGCGTTGCATCGCCTCGGCGTCTCCCCGGTGCTCGCTTTTTTGCTTATCGGTCTCGCTGTGGGGCCGACCGGGCTGGGGCGCTTCGCTGAGGACGCAGCCTGGCTGAGCTACGTCACGATTGACAATGTGGAGCCCGCCCGCGCGCTCGCCGAAATCGGCGTGGTGCTGTTGCTCTTTCTCATCGGCCTGGAAGTGTCGGGGCCGCGGCTATGGGCGATGCGCCGGTTGGTGTTCGGGCTAGGCGCGGCGCAAATCCTGCTCTCCGGCGCCGTCATCGCCGCCATCGCTTATTTCTGGGGCAATGGCGTTGCGGCCGCGGTCATCATCGGCTCGGCCTTCGCCTTGTCCTCGACCGCCATCGTGCTTCAGCTGATCAGCGAGGGCGGACGGCTGGGCGCCCCGACCGGACGGGCGAGCCTAGCGATCTTGCTGATGCAAGATCTCGCGGTGGTGCCAATCCTCTTGTTCGTCAGCATCATGGGGGCCGACACCGGCGGTTCCCCGGGCATGGCCGTGCTTCGCGCCGGCGCTGTGGCGCTGGGGGTGATCGCGGTGATCTTCGTCGCAGGCCGCCTGGGCGCGCGGCCCTTCCTGCGCGCGGTCGCGCTGACGAAAAGCCCTGAGCTGTTCACCGCGGCGGTGCTTTTATTGATCGTCGCCACCGCCGGGCTTACCGCCGCCTCGGGCCTGTCGGTCGCGCTGGGGGCGTTTCTCGCCGGACTTCTTTTGGCCGAAACAGAGTTTCGCCATGACGTCGAAGTGACCCTGGCGCCCTTCAAGGGCCTGTTTTTGGGTCTGTTCTTCATGTCCGTGGGCATGACGGTCGATCTCGGTCTGGCGATGTCGACCCCGTTCTTGTTCCTCTATTCGGTGATCGGGCTTCTTGTGCTGAAGGCGCTTATCGTCATCGGGTTGGCCCGGGCGTTCGGGGTCGCATGGCCGGCCGCGGTCGAGACGGGGCTGCTGCTGGCCACAGGGGGCGAGTTCGCCTTCATCATCATCGAGCAAGCCGCCGCCACGCCATTGGGCGTGATCCCCCATGACGTGGCGCAGTTCATGGTGGTGATCGCGGGCGCGTCGATGCTGCTGACGCCGCTGCTCGCGGTTATCGGACGGCGCTTGGGGGCGGCGCTTGAGAAGCGCGACGCGCTTGTGGCGACGACGGGCGATGTGGACCCGGATATGCGCGGGCATGTGATCGTGGTGGGCTACGGCCGGATCGGGCGCCTATTGGGCGAAGTATTGGGCGCGCAGGGGCGGGAGCATATCGCGCTGGATGCCGACGCCGCTATCGTTCTGCGCGAGCGACGCAAAGGCGCTGCGGTCTATTTCGGAGACGCCCGAAAACTGGCCATGCTTCGCGCGTTGGGCGCGGACCGGGCCGCGGCGGTGGTTGTGACGACCGACCACGCCGAGGCCGCTGAAGCCATCGTATCAGCCTCGCATCGCGAGTGGCCTCATGTGCCGGTCTATGCGCGGGCGCGCGATGTCGAGCATGGGGTCAGGCTGGCCAATGTCGGCGCTGACCAGGTGACCTTGGAAGCGCTGGAGACGAGCCTGGAGCTGACCGCGGCGGTTCTCCAAGGCCTTGGGGTGTCGAACGAAGCGCGCCACGCGGTCATCGACGCCCGACGCAGGGCCGAACTTGAGACCATCATGCGCGACCGGGAGCCAAAACCCGCCGAGGGCGGATGAGAGTCATCCTGTCAAAGAAGAACCCCCATTGCGCGCGCAATGGGGGCTCGAACCGTGCTGACCTTTGAAAAGCTTTGCGCTTATTCGCGGCCTTCCACGATGGTGACGGAAGCTTCCGAACCGTCCGACAAGGTGATGGCGAAGGTGTCGCCGACCGAGCGGACGTCTTCGCCGACGCTGGCGCAGCTGGCTTCTTCGGCTTCGCCCATGGTGAGGCAAAGATCGTTGCCTTCCATCGACCAAGAGCCTTCGGCGCCATTGGTGTTGGAAACCGCGCCCTCTTCGTCGAAGTGCCAACCCACGACGCTGCCGTCGGCATAGGTGACTTCAGCGGTGTTGCCGAAATACGCGGCCATGGCGTGATTGTCGGCGAAGGCCGGCGCGGCGAAAGCGACCGTGGCGGCGGCGGCGAGCATCGTTTTGACGTTCATGAGCGTCCTCCCAGATTGGATGCCGCGCGACACTGCCACGCGCGCGACAGGGGAGAAAGCCTTCTTGGCGCCTGCTTTTTGGCTAGAGCCCGCTGATGATCAGCCGGCGGACGGGGTCGTCGAAATGGAGGTGCGCTAAGGCCTCTGGCGGCGCGGGCGGAGGGCTTTCCAACACCACCGGAATGATGTCGGGGGTGTTGTCGCCCGACGTGCGCTGCCGGTTTAGGGCCCATTCCGCCTCCTTGATGACGGCTTCGGAGGCGGCGGCGGCGCGCGACCAATAGAGCAAAAAGACGTCGCAGCGGTCGATATGAGCGTAGAGCATCCGCTCCCACCGCTCGCCCGGCGACAGGGTCAGGATATCCTGCACCACGTCCAGCCCCACCGCTGCGAGCGCCTGGTGATGCTCTAAAACGGTCTGCAAGTCTTCGCGCGCATAAGACAAGAAGGCGGTTCGATAGCGCCGCGCGCCCACTTCCAACACCCCGCCCAAGCCGCCGGCGGCGGGATGCACGGCTAAGCGCAAGACGCCCGAACCGAGGGGCGCTGCGCCGACGAAAACACGGATGCGGGCGAAGGCCGCTTTGCCGATCAAGTCGGCGGGGGCGCGCGCGGTGACGTAGGCCGTCGCGGCGTCGCCATTCCAAACGACCTGTTGGACAGGCTCGTCCACTGCGAGCTCGGGCGCCTCGACCCTGATCTCCACGGTTTGACCCTCCGCTAAGCCAGAGCTGAGCGTTATCGCAGGGCGTTCCGCCGTCGTCTCGTCAGCCATCGCGGCCAACTCGCGCACCCGGGACGCCGCGGCGGGTCGGTGCAGCCACACTTGGATGAGGAACCGTTCTTCAGCCGCCACGCTGGGAGGCGCGAACACGGTGCAGGCGGCTTCGCTGACGGGGCTATCGGCGGCGGGGGACGGCGCGGGCGCTTCAGTTTGGTCCTGTTCTTCCCGGGCGTCTTCCATCTCGCCGAATGCGGGTCTGGTTTCGGACGCGCCGCCTTCCTCAGGTTCTGCAGCGGCTTTGCGTCGAGCGGGCGCGGGCGCGGGAGCGGGAGGCGGCGCCTCATCCCGCGAGGCCTGGGCGGGTATCTCCAAGTCCGAGGCCGCCTCGGGCTCGTCATTGCGCCCAGAGCGCCGCATAACGACCCATATCGCTCCAAGACCTACAAGCAGGATCCCTGCGAGAATCCCGATGATCGCCCCTGCACCCATGGCCGTCAGCCTCCGCGAAAGCGCCTTGGACCGGCATTAACCGCATCGCTGGGCGAAGACGCAACACAAGCCGCGCGCGCGGGCGTGAATTGAACAACACGCGCGCCAGGGTTATATCCTTAGGCGAATAGGGGCGGATGCGCTCGCCCACCTGTGAATGCGGGGTAAAACATGCTCCTGACGATGATGAAGTCGAAACTTCATCGCGCGGTCGTCACCCAGGCCGACCTGCACTACGAAGGCTCCATCGCCATCGACCGAGAGCTGCTCGACGCTGCGCGCATCTTCCCGCATGAGCAGGTGGATGTTTGGAACATCACCAACGGCCAGCGTTTCACCACTTACGCCATTGAAGCCCCGCGGGGCGGGCGGTCTTTCGCCGTCAATGGCGCGGCCGCCCGGATGGTTTCTCAAGGCGATCGCATCATCGTGGCCACCTGGGCGCGGATGAGCGAGCAGGACGCCGAACGTCACCAGCCCACGGTCGTACTCTTGAACGACGCGAACGAGATCATCCGCCCGCCCGCCGCCGCCTGACCGACGCCGCCGGGAGGCTTAGCGACGGCGCGAATTCAGAATCTCAAACGTAGCGGTCACCGTTACGCTGAGATCAAGCTCGCCGGGGTCGATGGGCGTCGCTTCGGCGATCGTCGCTTCCCGCGCAAATGTGCGCCCTGATGCGATCGGTTGGGCGCCGCCCTCTCGCAATTCGAGCAGTCGACCCAGGGTAAAGCCCCCGGCGTCCGCATAGAGCGCGGCGCGCGAGAAGACGTCCGCCGTCGCGGCCTGGCGCGCTTCGTCGAGATAGGTTTCCGCATCGGAGACTTCGAAACGAACCCCGCTCAACGTGTCCGCGCCCGCGTCCACCAAGGCGTCGAGCGCCGCGCCGAAGCCGTCCAAGTCCTCGCTGACGAGCGTCACCCGGTTGGACGCCTGATACCCGATGATCGCGCGGTCTTGGGTGGCGCGGTCAAACGGCGCGTAAACCGGCGCCAAGTCGAAATTGCTTGTTTGCACGTTCGTATCCGCGACCCCGGCCTCGGTGATGGCGTCGCGCACGGCGTTCATGCGGTTGCGTTGGTCGGCGAGCGCGCCGGCGGCGGTTTCGCCCTCGCCGATGACGCTGGTTGAAATGCGCACCCGGTCCGGCGGCGCAGCGACGCTGTGGCGCGCGCTCAATGTCATGCGGCCTTCCACGTCATCGGTGACCACATAGTCCGGGCCGCCGCCGCCGCAGCCGGCGAGGACGACGGAAAACGCAGCTGCGGCGAAGAAAGCGGGCTTCATAAGTTCACTCCAAGTACAGCAAAACGGATGGTCGCCGACGGGCAACGCCGTTTTAAGACGTGCCTGGCCAAATGTCCCGTGTCTCGACCCTTCCCAAGGTCAAGCGGGAGCGTGATGAGCCAAGCAGCGGACATCGCCGGCGTGCGGACCCCAGCGCCAAAGCGCTCTATGAAGCGCGGCGGAGCGACGACGTTCGCCTTTGAGGGGAAAGTCTTCCAAGCGCCTGGGGTGTATTTCGCCAAAGACGAAGACGGCGTTTGCCTCAACATCCCGTTGGGACGCATCACCGCTCGTCTGTCGGCGCCGACCATTCGGCGCGAATTCGGCGTCGCCCATGGCGATCCGGATTATGATGCGTTGCACGCCGTCGAGCGGGCGCTCGCTTTTGTCCGCCAAATCCGGCCTGGCGACAGCATTCCCTCCGAGCTCATCGACGGCACGGCGTCGTGGCGTTTTGAGCCGGAACACGAACAGCTCGCGCGCGGGCGGGTTTATGCCGGGCTGACGGGCTGGGCTTTCGGCGAGCCGGCGACCTTGCCCGATCGCGCGGGGCTCATCGGCTTTGACCAAGGCCCGCTAATGCAGGCCCGCGGCGAGGAGGCGCTCTCCAAGCTCGCCCGCAATATCGGCGCGCCGAACGGCGATGCGGCCCGTTTCCGTTTGGACGCCATCGCGCGCGAATTCGCCTATGTGGAGGCGTTGCGCGACCACTTTTTCGGCCTCTATCGCCTGCCAGGTCGGTTGGCGGCGGCTCAGGAAAAGGTCATCGCTGACCGCAATCGTCGCGAAGAATATGACCGGATGCGGGCGTTGCTCGCCAAACCGCTGCAGCAGGCCCGCCATCGGTTCCGCTCCATCGACGCCTTGGTGGGGGATACGCCGTCTGCAGCCCGCGACATCGACCGGACAGTCGCCGTCATCCGCAAGGAGCGCGACACGCTGCACGCCGACACCATCGGTTGGCGCGATATCGCCGCATTGTGGGACCAGGATGATGTGCCCGTCGATGAAGACCAACGCCGCCGCGCCACCTACCGCTACCTCGCCTCCCACTTCCCCGACACCCGCGACTGGGCGGGCGGGTAGGGACCCGCACGCCGCGTGAGGCCTCGCTATGTCCGCATTGGCGGTCCCCGTGGCCGTTGCTACAACACCCCTCGATTGCAATCGGGGGGGGCGGCATGGCGAGCGAAACGGCTGACAAACTGACGCTCTGGGGCGCGGTGAAGGCGCTGGGCTGGTTCCCGCTCTTGCTAACGACCCTGGTCAGCGGCCCCTCGGTGGTCTCCATCGTCCAAGCCGTCTTTCTCGACCACGACCTCATCCCCGTCTTCCAAGCCGTCATCGACGGCTACAATGAGGCCCTCGCCGTTCTCGGCCGCCTGGTCGAACCGGCGGTCCAGCCGGTCATCGACTGGCTCAACGCCCGCTTTAACTGGG
>CAZABJ010000046.1:0-22289 GCA_964483375.1 uncultured Caulobacterales bacterium | reverse complement strand
GTCGACCTTCGAAGGGCCGATGATGTCGATCCGCGCGGTCAACTCGCTGTCGCACAACACCGACTGGACCATCGGCCACGTGCATTCAGGCGCGCTGGGGTGGGTCGGCTATATCTCGTTCGGCGCGCTTTACTGCCTCGCCCAATGGCTGTGGAAACGTCAGCGGCTCTATTCCTACGCGCTGGTGGAGTGGCACTTCTGGATCTCCACGATCGGCATCCTGCTCTACATCACCTCCATGTGGGTGTCGGGCATCATGCAGGGCCTGATGTGGCGCGCTTACGATCAGTTCGGCTTCCAGGCCTTCTCCTTCGTGGAATCGGTGGAGGCCTCCCATCCCGCTTACGTCATCCGGGCGATCGGCGGGACGCTCTTCCTGATCGGCTCTCTCATCATGTGTTACAACCTGTGGCGGACGGCCCGCGGCGATGTTCGCGGCGCCGAACGGGTTTCCGAACCCGCCGCCGCGCCGGCGGAGTGACCCGACATGTCCGGTTTTCACGGCATCTTTGAGCGCCACTCGATCGTGCTCGTCATCGGTATCGTCATCATGGTGTCGATCGGCGGCTTGGTGCAGCTCATCCCGCTCTTCTACATGGAGAACACCATCGAAGAGGTGGAGGGGGTCCGGCCCTACTCGCCCTTGGAGCTGATGGGCCGGCGGATCTATGTCCGCGAGGGCTGCTACGTCTGCCACACCCAGATGATCCGCCCTTTGCGGGACGAGGTGGAGCGCTACGGCCACTACAGCCTGGCCGCCGAGAGCATGTACGACCACCCCTTCCAATGGGGCTCCAAGCGGACGGGGCCGGATTTGGCGCGGGTCGGCGGGCTGTATGTGGACTCTTGGCACCGCGACCATTTCGAGGACCCCCGCCGGGTGGTGCCGGAATCGGTCATGCCGCCCTACGCCTTCTTCGAGCGGAACGAGCTGGTCATCAACGAGCTCCAGAACATCATGCGCGCCAACCGCTTTGGCGGTCGGGTGCCCTATACCGACGACATGATCGAGAACGCCGAGACCGATCTGATGGCGCAGCTTGATCCGTTCTCGCCGGACTATGACGCCTTCCTCGCGCGCTATCCCGGCGCGAATGTTCGCGACTTCGACGGCGACCCTGACCGGGTCACCGAGCTCGACGCCATGATCGCGTATCTGCAGTCGCTCGGCACGATGGTCGATTTCTCGACCTATGAGGCCGAGGCCCCGGAAAACCGGAGGTGAGCCGATGACTTACGAAAAGCTCGCCGCATTCGCCCAAACTTGGGGCCTTCTATACGTCTTTGGATGTTTCGTGGTGGTCCTGGTCTACGCGCTTTGGCCCAAGAACCAGGAAAAATTCGACCGCGCCGCCCGCATGCCTTTGGATGAGGACAGACCATGAGCACGCCCAACGAAGAGCGCGAAATCGACGCCGTCAGCGGCGTGGAAACCACCGGCCACGAATGGGACGGCATTAAAGAACTCAACAATCCGCTTCCGCGGTGGTGGCTGTGGATTTTCTTCGCCACCATCGTCTGGGCCGTCGTCTACATGGTGTTCATGCCGGCGATCCCCGGGATCCCGGGTCTGCGCAATCACTCCGAGCGGGTGAACGTGGTCCGCGACCTTGAGGCGCTCAGAGCCGAACGGGCGCCGTTCATGGACAGGCTGGCGAATGCGGATTTGGAGACCATCCAAGCCGATCCCGAACTCCTGACCATCGCGTTGGCGGGCGGGGAGTCGGCGTTCCGCAACAATTGCTCGACCTGTCACGGGGTGGGGGCGCAGGGCTTCGTCGGCTATCCCAATTTGAACGACGACGTGTGGCTCTGGGGCGGCAGCTTCGACGACATCCGCACCACGATCCGCTTCGGCATCCGCAACGACCATCCGCAATCGCGCTTTTCCGCCATGCCGGCCTATGGCCGCGACGGTCTGTTGAGCAACGCAGAAATCGCGGATGTGACGGAGTACGTGCTCAGCTTGTCCGACTTGTCCGACAACGCTGAGGCGGTCGCCGCCGGCGCGGTGGTTTATGAGGCCCAATGCGTGACCTGCCATGGCGTCGACGGGCGCGGCGATCGCTCGCAGGGCGCGCCCAACCTGACCGATACAGAATGGCTGTATGGATCCGACCGCGAAGCCATCCGCGAGACGATCTACTCGGCGAGAAACTCGGCCATGCCCGGATGGGAATCTCGGCTTGACGACGCGACCATCACCGCCGTTGCGGCGTGGGTGCATTCGCGCGGCGGCGGGGAGTAGTCCCGGGCGCGGCTTTATAAGGCCAGACGTACGGACATGAGCACAGAAACGACTACAGGCGGAGCCGTTCAAGCCGCCGACGGCGTCGAACGTCTTGATGTCGCCGCGGTCAATGCGACCGAGCGCCGAACCCTCTACAAGGCGCGTGAGCCGATCTATCCGAAACTCGTGTTCGGCCCGTTCCGCTCCTTCAAATGGGCGTTTCTGGTCTTTTCTCTTGCGGTCTATTACGGCCTGCCTTGGATCCGTTGGCCCCGCGCGCCGGGCGAGCCGGACCAAGCGGTGCTCGTGGATTTCGTCGGCCGACGCTTCTATTTTTTCTTCATCGAGATCTGGCCGCAGGAAATCTACTTCGTCACCGGCCTTCTGATCCTGGCCGCCTTATCGCTGTTTTTCGTCACCGCGCTGTTCGGGCGGGTTTGGTGCGGTTACGCCTGCCCGCAAACGATCTGGACGGATTTGTTCATCGCGGTCGAACGGTTCTTCGAAGGCGACCGCAACCAGCGCATCAGGCTGGCCAAAGCGCCCTGGTCGGCGAACAAGCTCGCGCGCAAGATCGGCAAACACCTGGTTTGGCTCGCGATCGCCTTCGCGACGGGGGGCGCGTGGATCTTGTACTTCCACGACGCGCCGTCGCTGGCGCGGGACTTCTTCCTCGGCCAAGCCCCGGCGTCGGCTTACATCTTCGCCGGGATCCTGACGTTCACCACCTACACCCTCGCCGGCATGATGCGCGAGCAGGTGTGCATCTACATGTGTCCCTGGCCGCGGATCCAAGGCGCGATGACGGACGGGGAGACCCTGGAGGTCACTTATCGGTTCGATCGCGGCGAACCGCGCGGCCCCCACAAAAAGGGGCAACCCTGGGAGGGGCGCGGGGACTGCATCGATTGCAATCAATGCGTCGCCGCCTGTCCCATGGGCATCGACATCCGCGACGGCGACCAGCTTGAGTGCATCAACTGCGCCCTCTGCATCGATGCGTGCGACGCCATCATGACCAAGGTGGGCCGCCCCAAGGGCCTTATCGCCTATGACACGCAGTTCAATCTGGCCGCCCGGGCGGAAGGGCGCAAACCGCGCAACCGGCTCATCCGGCCACGGACGGTGTTCTACGCCATCGCGCTGTCTATCGTTTTGGCGGTGATGGCTGTGGCGTTCATGGGCCGGACCTCGCTCGATCTCAACGTATTGCGGGATCGCAGTCCCAACTATGTGATCTTGTCCGACGGCTCTGTCCGCAACGGCTATGAGATTAAAATCATAAACAAAGACAATGTCGTGCACGACTATCGGCTGTCTCTGGAGGGCCCCGACGGTCTGACGCTCAGCGTCATCGGCGTTGAGATGGCCGAAGACGGCTCGGCGACCCTTACCGTTCAGCCCGACATCGTTTCGAGCTTCCGGGCCTATGTGACCGCCGAACCCGGCGCGTTGACCGACCCCTCGCTGCCTATGACGTTCACGGTGACGCAGCTTGACGGCGATGCGGTCGCGGTGAACCCCAGCATGTTCCAGACGGGCCTGCGAGAATGAGCAAGTCAAAAGAGTTCCGCGTCACCGGGCGCCTGGTTCTGTTCGTGATCCTTGGCTTCTTCACGGTGACCATCGGGGTGAACGCGCTTTTCATTCACCTCGCTCTCACCACCTTCCCCGGCGTGGAGGCCGACCGGGTTTACGCTCAAAGCCAGAACTACAACGCGCTGCTCGCCCAGCGCTCGGTGCAGCGTTCACGCGGATGGACCGCCGCCATCGGGGCTGAGCGGCAGGCTGGCGACGTGGACATTGTGGTGGAGATGCGCGACGCCAACGACGCTCCGGTGACCGGGCTCGTCATGGCCGGCTTGGCGCGCCGGCCGCGTACCGATGCGTTGTCTTATCCCTTAGCTTTCGAAGAGGTCGCTGCGGGGCGGTACCTGGCGCGGGTGGCGGACCTGGAGCCGGGCGCCTGGCGCATCGACATGAGGACCGCCTTTCGCGACGGCGCGCCCTTCGAGGCGGTGCGCGAGGTGTTTGTTCGATGAGCGCGGGCGTCCTCGCCGCGGCGGTCGATGACGTCGTCGACCCAGCGCCATTCGTCCGTAAGGGCGCTTCGGGGGAGGCGACGGCGGAGCTGATGGTGCGCGGGGCTCGCTGCGCCGGCTGCATCGCCAAAATCGAAGGCGGCGTCAAAGCGTTGCCCGGCGTGCGCGAGGTTCGGCTGAACCTTTCCACCGGACGCCTGCGGGTTGCGTTTGACGCTGATGCGTTGGAACCCATCGCCTTGCCGCGTCGCCTGAAGAGCCTGGGCTACGACGCGTTCCCCTTCGACGCCGAAACCGCCGCGGCGACGATTGACGCAGAAGGCCGCCGGCTTCTCAGAGCCCTCGCCGTGGCGGGCTTCGCCGCCGCCAATGTCATGCGCTTGTCCATCTGGGTGTGGGCGGGGGAGGGGGAAATGGGCGATGCGACCCGCCGCCTGTTCCACTGGCTGTCGGGCCTTATCGCCTTACCCGCGGCGGTCTATGCCGGCCGGCCGTTCTTCACCTCCGCACTGGCTGCGCTGAAGGCGCGGCATGCGAATATGGACGTGCCGATTTCCCTGGCCGTCATCCTCGCCTTAGCGCTCAGCGTTTTCGAGGCGGCGCGACCCGATGGCCATGTGTATTTCGACGCCGCGGTGACGCTTCTCTTTTTTCTCCTGATCGGCCGATATCTCGATCATCGGCTGCGCAACCGCGCCCGGGCGGCCGCTCGAGAATTGCTCGCGCTGCAGGCGACCACGGCGAGCCGCATCGAAACGGACGGGCGGCTCAGCGTGATCCCCGCCCGTGACGTCCGTCCCGGCGATGCGTTGTTGGTGCGTCCCGGCGAGCGGGCGCCGGTGGATGCGATCGTCGAGGGCGGACAATCGGAGGCGGACTTCTCCTTGGCCACGGGCGAGAGCGCGCCGATCGCGGTCGGCGCCGGCGCCAAGCTGCCCTCCGGCGTGGTCAATCTCACCGGCGCTCTCACCGTTCGGGCCGCCGCGCGTTCGGAAGACTCCTTCCTCGCAGAGCTTGCGCGCCTGATTGAAATCGGGGAGCAGGGCCGCTCCGCCCATGTGCGTCTCGCCGACCGGGCCGCCGCGCTTTACGTCCCCATCGTTCATCTCGCCGCGCTCGGAACCTTCACGGTTTGGCTCTTCCTCGGCGCGCCCGTGCGGGACGCCGCCCTCGCCGCCATCGCGCTTTTGATTATCACCTGCCCCTGCGCGCTCGGCCTTGCCGCGCCGGTGGTTCAAGTGGTCGCGACCGGGCGCTTGTTCCGTCGCGGCGTCTTCGTGAAGGCGGGCGATGCTTTGGAGCGCCTGGCCGGGGTCGACCACGCGGTGTTCGACAAAACCGGCACGCTGACGCGCGGGGCGTTGGCGCTGAAGAACCCTGAGGCCATTCCCGACGAGACCCTGAGGCAGGCCGCCCAATTGGCGCGGGCGAGCCGCCACCCCGTCGCGACCGCGATCGCCAAAGCCGCGCCATGCGGTCCGCTGGCTGATGCGGTGCAGGAGACCGCGGGGGTCGGACTGAGCGGGCGCATCGAGGGTCGCGCGGCGACGCTCGGTCGCCGGCGAGAGGGCGGAGACGAAGAAGCCGGTCAAGGCATGAGCGCCTGGTTTGAAATCGAGGGCTCAGCGCCGGTGCGCTTCGCCTTTGAAGACGCGCCGCGGGCGGATGCGCGGCGAACGCTCGAGGCGCTGACCGCCCGAGGGCTTGCTTCCGAGATGTTGACCGGTGATCGCGCCGAACCGGCGGCCGACATGGCCGCGCGTCTCGGCATCGAGGCTTGGCGCGCCGAGGCGAACCCTGCGGACAAGACCGCGCGGCTGACCGTCCTTGCGCAACAGGGCAAGCGCGTTCTGATGGTCGGGGACGGGCTGAACGACGCGCCCGCCCTTGCCCAGGCGCACGCGTCGATTTCGTTTGGGGCGGCGGCTGAGGTCAGTCAGCACGCCGCGGACTTCGTGGTGCAGGGCGACAGTCTCGCCCCGGTGGTCGAGGCCGTCGACGTCTCCCGCGCCGCCCGTCGGCGTATTTTGGAGAACTTCGCTTTCGCCGCGCTTTATAACGCCGTGGCGATGCCGCTCGCCGCATTCGGCCTGGTCACGCCGCTGGTCGCAGCTGTGGCGATGTCAGGCTCCTCGGTCGTGGTTATGCTCAACGCCCTGCGGCTGGCGAGCGGAGCGGCGCGATGAACGTGCTTGTGTTTTTGGTGCCGATTGCACTTGTGATGGGCGTTTTGGGATTGGGGGCGTTCTTCTGGACGCTCCGGTCGGGGCAGTATGAAGATCTTGACGGGGCGGCGAACCGCATCCTCATAGATGAGGACGATCGTCCACTTTGAGCGCCGGCGGGACTTCTACGACGGGGCTGTCATCGGTTTCGACCATGTCCCGATAGGCGCGCCAGGTCGCCAGACCGATCACGGGGAATGCGACGATCAGCCCGATAAACGCCGTCGCGACGCTTACTGCGACGGCGACCGCGATGATCCAAGCCCACAACGCCATCACCGCGGGCTGGCGCACCACCGCGGTGACGCTCACGCCGATGGCGGTGAAGACGTCTATGTTCCGGTCCAGCAGCATCGGCATGGACAGAGCGGTGATGGTGAAGACGCCGAAAGCCAGCGCCGCGCCGGCGAGCGTTCCGACCGCCAAGAGGGCGAGGCCCTCGGGATGGGTGAACACGAAGCTCGCGAACTCCCCCAGCGGCATGTAGTCGCCCGCGATGAAGGCGGCGAACAGCCCCACCGCGACGCGGCTCCAAAGCATGAAAATGACGAGGAGAAGCGCGGCAAGCAGCGCGATTTGGCTTGGGGCCCTAGGCCGCGCGCCGATCATGGCGCGCAGGGTCACCGTTTCGCCGGCTTCAAGCCGCCGGCCCGCTTCGTAAAGCCCCAATGCGAGGAACGGGCCTAACAGCGCAAAGCCGCCCGCGGCGGCGGGGATCCATGACGACAACCCCGCCATCGCGAGAAGGCCCGACACGATGGCCGCGCCCGCCACGAAGACGAAACCGTAAAGGCCGGCCTGAGGAATGATCTCTTGGAAGTCCGACCAGCCGCCCGTCAACCAGCGCCAAGGCGCTTCTGCGTCAACCTCGCGCAAGCGAACGCGGTCAGCAGCCATGAGGGGTCCCTTATGTTCTGATGGGCGACGGCGTTAAGTCGCCGCGGTCGTCTTACGCCAACCGACCCTTGGGCGATCCGGAGAAAAGGGTCAGCGCAAAAAGGCTCGCGCCCACGGAGAAGCCCGCGACGGACAGGAAACACCATGCGCAATGACCGAGCGTGAGCGCCGTCGTGCGCCCGGGCGAGAAGCAAAACGCGTCCGGTCCCCAGAACCCGCCGGTCGCGCCGACATGGCTCGCTGCCGCGGGGATGAGCGCCGCGGCGCCGATCAAAACAGCGATGACGCCGGCCCAAAAAGAAGAGCCGGAGAAAAGCGCGCGCATGGTCATCCTCCATTCCCAAGGTCGCCGCTGCGACGCGGACCGCACAGGACTGTAATTCGGGGGTCATCGGGTTGTCTCGGCGCTACGTCGCCGCAGGTCGGGGCGGCGCGCAAGGGGGTGAGCCTCAACCGTCCGCCCAATGGCGCAACAGGTTCGCGATGGTCTTGTCGAGCGTCAGGAGCACGCGCGGGCCCGCCGCCGCTGACGCGGCGACGTCGGCCCGCACGGTCTCCAAGTCGAACAAGACCTCCCGCTGTGCGGGATCGCGCACATGGCTCTGCATCCAGCCCAGGCACACCATGCGCTCGCCCTGGCGCACCGGCTCCACCCGATGGATGCTCGAGGCGGGGTACAGCACCACATCGCCGGCATCGGGTTTCACGACGTGTTCGAACCCCGGATGCTCGACGACCAGCTCGCCGCCGACATAGTCGGCCGGATCGCTGAGAAAGAGGGTGAAGGCGAGGTCGGTCCGCATCACGTCGCCCTGGCGCGCCATCAGCGCGTTGTCCACATGGGCGCCATAGCCCTCTCCAGGACCTGACGCCGAGATCATAAGACGGGAGAGGCGTTTGGGGCGTCCCGCGGCGCGGATCACCGGATGGGCCTCAAGCGCCTCGCGCAAGCGCACATGCAGCTTCGCGCCCTCGCGAGATGCCAGGTCGGCTTGGCGATTGCGCTTCACCAAGCGGGCCGACGCGCCGGCGGTTTCCCCGCCGTCCCGCCAGGCGAGGTTTTGCAGCGTCGAGCGAATTTCGCCCAACGCCTCAGGGTCAAGGACGCCGGCGACGGTAATGAGCACGGGAGGCCTCCTTGCGCTGAGGCGCGGCGCGCGTATGGTGCGCGCCTGCAAATGGATCGCAATTTCATCGGCGAGGGTACGGCATGGCGACGCGACTTCGGAAGTGGACCGGGCTGGGTCTGAGCGCTGCCGTTCTCGGGGCCGCGGCTTGCGCAGACAGCGAAGTCCCCTCGCCGCCGGCCGAACAAGCCGACGCCGCGGATGAGGGTGCGGCGACCGCCGCCGGCGAGGCCGGGGAAGGCGGTGAAGGCGGAGAAGGCGAGGCTGGCGCGTTTGACGGGGAGGGCGGGGTCGATGTGGCGCGCGCCGCAGAAGACCCTGCGGTTTACCGCATTGCGCTCGCGGTGGTCGAAGCCCACGCGCTCGCCGCGCAGGACGCCGCTGCGGCGGGCGAGGTCCGCGCGGCTGCGGAGATGTTCGCCCATCCGGTGAGCGAAGTGTTGTTGGACATGCAGCCGGTCTTCGCCGCGCAGGGGGCGGAGCCGGTTGACCCCTTGCTGTTGGACGCCTCCGCCGGCGTTTTCGCCGGTGAAACGCCCCAGGAAATCGCTGCGCGCGTGGCGGATATCGGCGCGGCGTTGGCCGCCGCCGCCGCGCTCGCCCCGGAAACCGACGAGGAACCGGGACGGGTCGCGGCCCGGGTGGCTGCGGACATGATCGCGCGTGCGGCCTATCAATACCGCGCCGCTTCGGCGTCCGACGCCTATGAGCCCTATCTGGACGGCTATGGTTTCCTCGCCGCCGCCCGCGTCGAACATGAGCGGTCCCGCACGGTCATCCGCGCTTATGACGCTGACATCGATGCGTTGATTTCCGACGCTCTCGAGACGCTCGCCGTCGCCTATCCGGCTGTGGCCCGCCCCCCGTCGCTGGAGGCCGACCAAGGCGCGCTGAACGCGGCGTCAACGCAACTCTTCTTGGCGCTCGACGCAGGCTGAGGCGAGAACGGCCGTCCGCGCTTGCTCAGCGCTGCGGTCTAATGTCCGGGGCGCGGCGCGCAAGCTTGAGCGGCGACCAGGTCATGGCGGCGGCGATCGCGGAGAGGCGGGCTTTGCGACCGCGCTGGATCTCTCGACGCGCCGGCAGGAACGAGCCGACCCCCGACACCCCGTCTCGAACGCCCCGCAACGTCGCGCGCGCGACCCCGGAGCGTCGAAGGAGGCCCCCGACCAACAGCACGGCCAAGGCGCCGAGATGCAGGGGCAGCGTAATCGGAAGCAGCGCGGCGGGGACATCCTTGGCGATGGTCCAAATGCGATTGCGCGTGCCGTGATACACCGCGAAGTCCGAACGCCGGCCGACGGTGGCCGACCCCACATGCCGCACCACCGCGGCGGGTTCGAAAAAACAGCGCCAGCCCGCCAGTCGCAGGCGAAAGGCCAGGTCCACGTCTTCGACATAACAGAAATAGCGCTCGTCAAAGCCGTCCACGGCGTCGAAGGCTTCGCGCCGGTAGAGCGCAGCCGCCGCGCACGGACCGAACACCTCGCCAGCGGGAATGTCCGCGGGCGCAGGCGCGCCGCACCCGCCCCGATAGGGCACGCCAGAGATGTGGTAGACGTCGCCTAGCCCATCGAGCTTGCTTGGATCGGCGTCGTCGAGCTGCAACGAACCGATCATGCCCGCCTGCGGTCGTGCGTCCGCCGCCGCCGCCAGACGCTCAAGCCAGTCGGGCTCAGGAAAGGCGTCGGGATTGAGCAGCACGAGATAGGGGGCGGATGACAGCCGCGCGGCGGCGTTGTTGCCCCCCGCAAATCCCAAATTGTCCGGCGAACGGACGATGCGGGCGCGGTCCGGCAAATCCAGGGCGTCGCAGCAGCCGTCTTGGGACGCGTTGTCCCAGATAATGGTCTCGAAATCGGCGAAGGTTTGCCGCGCCAGGGCGTCCAAGACCCGCTGGAGCAAGTCGCCCGAATTATACGCGACGATGATAACGCAAACGCGCGGGGCGGGCGGCTCTGTCACTCCTTGGCTTTCAAAAGCGCGCGGGCGGCGTCCGCAACAGCCTCCGCAGTGATCCCGAAATGGGCGTAAAGGTCTTGATGGGGCGCGCTGGCCCCAAAACCGTCCATGCCGACGAACGCTCCGCGCTCGCCGAGATATCGGTCCCATCCCTGGCGCAGGCCGGCTTCAACCGCCACGCGCGGCGCGGCGCCGAGCACCTGCGCTCGGTAGCTTTCACTTTGTTGTTCAAATGCGCGCCAATTCGGGACCGACACCACGCGGGCGTCCACCCCCTCATCGGCGAGCGCGGCGCGCGCCGCCATGGCGAGCTCAACCTCTGAGCCGCTGGCCAAGAGCGTCACCGCCGCCGTCTCCGCCTCCGCCAACACATAGGCGCCGCGCGCGCTGAGGTTCTCGCCGACATAGGCGCGACGCAGCTGTGGGAGTTTCTGACGAGAGAGCGCAATAACCGAAGGCGTCCGGGCTTGGGCCAAGGCCGCCGCCCAGCACTCCGCGGTCTCCACCGCATCGGCGGGGCGCCACACATTCAACCCTGGAATGGCGCGCAAAGCGGCCAGATGCTCCACTGGTTGGTGGGTCGGTCCGTCTTCGCCCAGCCCGATGGAGTCGTGGGTCATGACGTAAATGACCTGCACGCCCATAAGCGCGGAAAGCCGAATGGCCGGGCGGCAATAGTCCGTGAACACAAGGAAGGTTCCGCCATAGGGCGTCACGCCTCCGTGCAGCGCCATGCCGTTCATCGCTGCGGCCATGGCGTGCTCACGCACCCCGTAATGCACATAGCGGCCAGCATAATCGGCCGCCTCGAAGACCTTCAACGCTTTGGTCTTGGTGTTATTCGAGCCAGTGAGGTCGGCTGAGCCGCCAACCAGCCTAGGCAGTCTTTCGGCGAACACTTCCAACGCTTGTTGGGAGGCGACGCGGCTGGCCACATGTTGCGGTTCCGCAGTCAGCGCGGTCTTGAGTTCCCTCAGCCCGGCCTCGATCGCGCCGTCGTCGAGCGCCGCGCACCGGCTTTGGAAGTCTTCGCTCCGGGTGGACTGGGACACCCGTTCCGCCCAAGCGCCGCGCGCCGCCGCACCCCGCACCCCGGCCGCGCGCCAAAGGGCGAGGATGTCATCGGGGACCTCAAACGGCGCATGCGGCCAATTCAAATTGCGCCGAGCCGCGGCGATTTCTTCCTCGCCCAAAGGCGCGCCATGGGCCTTGGCCGTGCCGGCTTTGGCCTCCGCGCCTTTGCCGATCACCGTCTTGCAGGCGATGAGCGTCGGGCGGTCGCTGGTTTGCGCCTCAGCGAGAGCGCGTTCGATGGCGCCTGTGTCATGACCGTCCACGCGCAGGGTGCGCCAACCGCTGGCTTCGAAGCGGGCGCGTTGGTCGGTGTCGTCGGCGAGCGACACCGCGCCGTCGATGGTGATGTCGTTGTCGTCCCACAAAACGATCAGCTTTGAGAGCTTCAGCTTGCCGGCAAGGGAAATCGCCTCTTGGCTGACGCCCTCCATCAGGCAGCCGTCCCCGGCGATCACATAGGTCTTGTGATCGACAAGCTCTGAGCCGAACTGGGCGGCGAGATGCGCCTCGGCCATGGCGAAGCCGACGGCGTTGGCCAGGCCCTGGCCCAGCGGGCCGGTCGTGGTCTCCACCGCGGGGGCGTGACCATATTCGGGGTGCCCGGCCGTCTTGAAGCCGAGCTGACGGAAGTTCTTGATCTGCTCGAGGTCCATGCCCTCATAGCCGAGCAGATGCCCCAGCGCGTAGATCAGCATCGAGCCGTGGCCCGCCGACAAAATGAACCGGTCCCGGTCCGCCCAGTCGGGAGCGGAGGCGTCGAACTTCAAAAACTTTGAAAACAACACCGCCGCGACATCGGCCATGCCCATGGGCATGCCGGGATGGCCGGACTTCGCTTTCTCGACCGCATCCATGGACAGCGCGCGGATGGCGTTGGCCATTAAGGAGAGATCCGCCGCGCTTAGGCGGAGGTCCCCAGAAGACGCTGCGGCTGTGAGGGAGCCGGTGGTTGCAGAGTGCATGTCGCCTATCGTCCCTGTCGCTGTCGCGGCTGTGTTCGACTAAGTGGGGTGATTGCTGTGACCGAGCAACTGACCGGCGCGCTTGGCGCGCTGGCCGCTTTTATCCGATGTACCTTGCTTCGTTTCCCCTGCGACGCCAATCCGCGCCCAGGACGCTTCCACGAACGAAGCGCGGAGCGATGGGAGGGGGGATCGATAGCGAAGTCGCCCCAAAAGCGGCTCAAACGCTCCAGCGCGCGCGCCACGTGGCGAGCGCCTCGCCGGCGATGATGTCGGCTTCCCGGAGCGTTTCGACGGTGTCGCCCATTACGAGGCCGCGCAGGAGGGTCGCATGCTCGATCATGCCCTGGAGCTGGCCGGCGGCGAGATCCGGGACGAGCGCCGGGCTGAACTCGCCTGCTGCGACGCCGTCCGTAATGGCGGACTGAAACAAATCGCTGAGTTGAGACTTCACCGCGCCGTAAAAGCGCTCGGCGAGGTCCTGATCGCGACCGATCTCAGCAACCACCATACGGAAAAACCCGCGCGTATCGGGGTCCGACAACAATCGGGCGTAAGCGTGGGCGAGGCGTTCCAGCCGTCCTGCGGAGGGTTCCGACCCGGCGGGATCGAGCGCCAATTTTTCCATCGTCTTCTGGGCGACAGCCGCGAACAGGTCGGACTTTCCTGAGAAGTACCGATAGAGCGTGGCGGTTGAAACCTGCGCCCGTTTTGCGACCCCCTCCATGCTCGCACGCGCATAGCCCTCTGACCGAAAGCTCGCCTCGGCGGCCTCAAGGATGGCGGCGCGCTTCTGCGAAGCGCGTTGAGCGCGGAAAGCCTCAAGCGTCATGGCGGTCGCTTTCGTGTCGGCTTGACATCTAAACGAAAATCTTCCTTTTAGTAAGCGAAGGTCGAAGTGAGGAGCGGGTGCGTTGATGGGTCGATCATGGCTTTGGATCCTCGGTTTGGCGACCGCGGCGCTGATATGGGCCGGCTTGCTTGCGGACTTCTCTGATGACGATCCAGGGTTCGCCGAGGCGCCCGGCGCTTTCGCCGGGCGGTTCTTGGCCGCCGCGGACGCCGATATGGCCGGCACCGCCTATGCCGATGGAAGGCTTGAGCCGTTTGCGGGCGCGGAAGATCAACTCATTCTGTTTGAGGACGGCGCTCCGGTCGCAACGGTTCCCGCGGCGAACTCAGTCGTGTCATGGCCGCAAATCCTCGCCGCGTCGCCCGACGGGAGGCGCGCCTATGTGGTGGAATCGCGTGGCGGCCCGCCGCAAAACGTCGACCGCTTGGACAGTGTCTATTCCGACCTGCCTGATGGGAGCGCCTTGCAGGCCTTCGCCATTGAGGAGCGGCGCATGGTCGAAATCGCGCGGATTGAGAATGTCGGGCTCAATCCTCAGTCGGTGGAGGTGTCGCCAGGCGGGGATTTCTTGGTCGTCGCTTCCGAGAGGCCGGGGCAGGAATTGGTGCTCGTCCCGCTTGACGCGCAAGGTTTGCCCGGCGCGCCGCAGTCAGTGGATCTCGCCCCGCCCTACCGACCCGAAGACGCAGAACCGCGCATCCGAAACCTCCATCTTGCGCCTGACGGTCGGACGCTGGCTGTAAACGTCGCCAACCGCCGGGTCCAATTCTATGAATTGACCTTTGATTCCCGAGAGATTCCCAATGGCGTCCGGCCGCTTGGGCCCCCCGTGGATGTCGGCGTGCGGCTCGCGGTTGGGCGCTGGACGCAGGATTCGCGCTTCTTTCTCATCACCGACGTGAACGCTTATGACTCCACCTTCGCCATGCTGACGCAGCGCGGCGGACAGGTGCATGCGCTCGCCGCGCCCGATGGCGAGGCGCCTGCGCGCGTGGTGAACTCGGTTCGCGTTGGCCGGTTCGCGGAGGGTCTGGAGATTTCCGACGACGGCCGCTACGTGGCTTCGATCGCCATGGCGCGGACTTATCTGCCCGAATGGTGGTTCTTGGAGGTTTGGCCGCGCCGCCGGACCTATTCTCTGTTTCTGATTGGGCTCGACCCGGCCTCGGGGCGATTGACAGCGCTTGATGAAATTCGCGCCGCCGGCGTGCTGCCAGAGGACGTTATTTTCGACGAGACCGGACGCAACCTGGCCGTCGCGGTGTTCCATCGCCGCAAAGGCGCCGATCGTCTGCGCGGTTTCATCGACTACTTTTCGATTGGCGAGGACGACCAACTGACGGCGCAGGGCCGCACGCAAGCGGTTATGCGCGGTCCGCATGATTTGGTTCGGCTTGCGGAGTAGGGCGCTTTGGACGACGCCCCAGCGACGGGGTCTCGCAAGGCATGCGGCAGGCTTACCTGACCGAGCCGAATTCACAGCTTTTGAGTGAATTGAGCCGCCGCCCCGCGGCGCATGTCCGGCCCGGCGTCGCCGTTATGCGCGTTTGCGCCTGCCCGCCCCCTTCGCCTCAGGGATTGTGTCGGACAGCAGCCCGGCGCAGGCCAATACTGTTGGAGGGGGTGATGTCCGCCAAATGATCCGGTAGCCTTAGACCAATGCGCCAGCCATCCGGTCGGCCATGCAGGAGACGGCCGTGAGCAGAGCCTCATCATGGGATGCGATCGCCATCGGGTCTGGTCTGGGATCGCTGACGGCCGCGGCCGCGCTCGCCAAACAGGGTTTAAGGGTGCTGGTGCTGGAGCGGCTCAGCAATTTCGGAGGCGCGGCCACGCTTTATCGCCATGGCGGCCTGACCATGGAGGCCTCGCTCCACGAAACCGACGGCGCCACGGTCTACGGCCCTCATGGCGTCTTCGCCCGGCTTGGGCTGCAGGGGCAGGTCAGTCCGGTCAAGACCGAGATCTTCTACGAAATCAGAGGCGGCCCCATTCCCAACCCCGTGCGAATTCCGCATGGTCTCAGCGCCGCGGAAGCCGCGGTGATCGCCGCCTGCCCCGCCTCTCAGGATGCGCTCGCGCGCCATTTCGAAGATCTCCGCCGCTTGCATCACTCTCTGAGCGATCTGGAGGACATGGGCGCGCGGGGCCCCGGGGCGCTCTTGGGAACGGTGTTTTCCGGCCGGCTGTTCGAACTCATCGCGCAAACCCGCCGCACGCTCCTGGAGGAACATGACCGCGCGCTTGGGGACGACGAGATCGCGAAGCTGATACTCGGCGGGCTAATGGCCTATTTCGACGACGATCCCGCGCAGCTCTCTTTCGTGCTCTACGCAGGGGTGTGGTCCCGCTATGTCGAGGAAGGGTCATATTACTTCGACGGCGGGTCGCGCGCGCTGACTTTCGCCTTGCTGAAACAACTGACGACAGGTGGCGGGGAGGCGCGCCGGTCCTGCTCGGTTGAGGACATCCTGCTTGACGACGCAGGGCGCGCCATTGGCGTCGCCTATGTCGAGGAGGGTGGCGGCAAGCGCGAAGCCTACGCGCGCGTAATTCTCGGCGGGGCCGCGCCGGAACGCTTGGCCGCCATGTTGCCGGATCCAGTTGGTCAGGCGATGCGCGATCGCTACGACGCGCATGATCCGTCGATTTCTCTGTTCAACATTTCGTTGGGACTGAACGCGCCGGCCGAACGCTTCGGCGTGTCCGCCTATTCCACATTTATTCTCCCTGATGACTTGACGCGCTTCGCCGATTTCCCTCTCGCATGCGCCCGCTTCGGGGCGGAGCCAGCCGATGCGCTGCCGCCATACGTCATCGCCGATTATGGCCGGCTCGATGCGGGCATTCGCAAACAGGGCGACCCCTATTTGGTGTCCCTATGCGGCGCGGATCGCTTCGCCTGGTGGCGCGCGTTGTCGGAAGAGCAGGAAATGGCGCGCCGCGAGGCTTGGATCGAGCGCTTGCTCGCCGACGCCGACCGCCGCTATCCCGGCTTCGCGGCGGCCGTCGTGCATAAGGAAATCGCCGTCTCTCGCACGATGCGAAACCGGTTGGGCACCCCGGAAGGGGAGGTCTACGGCTTCCGCCCAACGCCCCAGCGTTTGTTCTCTCGACCGCCCAAGGCCGCAACCCCGGTCCCAGGTTTGTTCTTGAGTTCGGCTTACACCGTGTCGGGCGGGTATGCAGGCGCAATGCATGGCGGGTTAATGGCGGCGGACGCCGCAGCGCGGGTCCTGAGGCGTTGAAGCCTTGCCCGCCGGACGTTCGAGGCGGATGAGAGACCGGCCCCGCCGCGAAACCAAGCGCCTCAAGCGATGGCGACCACGCGGCGACGACGCGGGGGCCGCGCTTAGAGTTCGCGTGTCATGAAGACGCTGTTGGCGTCTTCGGCGTATGCCCCGAACGGGCCGCAGATTTCAAAGCCATGGCCGGCGTAAAACGACCGAGCCGGCGCGAAATAGGGCCAAGAACCCGTCTCCAAGCTCAGGCGTCGCACCCCCTCTGCACGGGCGGTTTCGACGATCCGCCGCAGCAAGAGACCTGCGACCCCGCGACCGCGCGCCGCCTCAATCGTGTGAAAGCTCTTCACTTCGCCATGAACCGCGTCCAGCCGCTTCCACGCGCCCACGCCGAGCAGCGTTTCCCCCGACCAGGCCGTCCAAAGCTGGATGTCAGCGGCGCGGAAAGCCTCGGGGTCGAGCGCATGGGCGCTGCCTTGGCCTGTTTCTAAGCGCGCTCGCTCGGCATGAGACGTCAAAAGCGCGACGACGCGGTCGTCGTCGAGATCGCCTTCCTTCAGGGTTAGCCCCGGCGCGCCTATCGCCGTCATGACAGTCGTCCCTCTCAGTAACCCGCTCAGCTGGCGGGGCGAGAGCAGCGCCGCTGCGTCCGATGGCCCGGCTAAAACGTCGCCGTCACCCGAAGCCAAGCGCGCGAAGCGTCGTCAAACTGGCCGAATTGACCCGCGCTGTCTCCGAAATGCGCATCAACGCCTGCCGCGAGCGTGACGGTGTCGTTCATCCGCCATTCCACGCTGGGACGAATAACCCCGTCGCCGTCGCTCAACGAGCCGATATATTCGGTCTGAACGCGGACCGTATCGTTGAGAAAATCGCGGTGCAGACGCAACGTTCCGATGACGTCGGTTTCGGGCCGGACAGTGGCAAGCGCGCCATCTGCGATATGGTCCACGCCGAGCTGTGCGTTAACAAAGACGTCGCCGGGCGCTTCCCAATCCAAGCCCACGCCCGCGAGGAAACGTGACCGCTCCTCCACGGACAAGGGCAGGGCGGGGTCGACCACGTTGACGGGTTGGTCGGGGACGTAAGCGGCTTCGAAACGGAGCACCAGCTGACCGAGGCCTCGCTCTACGGTCACGCCAAAGAGTTCACGCCGGGGATGGTCCAAAATCACCTCAAGCCCCTGCGGCGTCACATCGCCAGGCTGCAAGACCGGATCCGTGTCAGGCCCGCTAATCACCAGCGCCGTGACGTCAAACACGCCAATCGAACGGGAAAGGCGCAGCCCCACTGTCGCGTCGCGAATGAGGTCGTCCCGCGTGGCGACGCGCACCTCCGCCGGTGCGGCCTCAGGGGGCAGGCCGCCGCGAAAGCGCGGCGCAGTAAAGGCGAACGTCGCGTCGTCCTCGGCCAGTTGCGACACGGTGGGGTCGAAAGCCACAGCGAAATCAATGCCGGTTTCGCCCATCCGCGTGCGCGCCCGCACGCCCCAGCGCGAGAGACGATCAGGCCGAATGTCGGTCAGGACGAAGTCCCGCCGACGAATGGCGTCGAAGCGATCAGTCACCTGCAGCCCATCGAGAACGCCCCAAGCCACCGACTGTTTGCCCAACACCACATTCGTCGGCCCGCGGCGATAGGTGAGCGTCAGGCGGTCGATCTCAAGACGCGCTTCGTCGGTGCGAATGAGCGGCTGGGCGATCGACGAATAACCGTCGAGCGACCCCAGTCCGACATCGTCATCCGCGAATTCCAACCGCGCCTCGGCGTCCAAGCGCCAAGCGGGCGACAGACGGAACCGGGCGGAGGGCGCCAGCGTCGTGCGCGCCAGCGTTAGCTCGCCGTCATCGAACTGGACAGCCGTCCAGTGTTCCAAGCGTATTGAGAACCGCTCAAGCGAGACATCCGCGCTCGCCGGCGCCGCAGCGAGCGCCGCGGCGAGCGCATAGGCCGCCCCCCATTTCATCCCCGACATTTCCCCTCGCCTCACTGTGCCGCTAGTTGATTTCAGCTGGTCCAAAAGAGAGCTGGTCGGGTTCGAAGGCCCATTCGCTCAAACCCGGAACCGCGCGCATGTCTTCAAACCAGATTTCGGTGCTGTGGCCGGTGCGCACGTTTTCGACAGTGAAACGCATCGCCGTCCACGCCTCGCCGACGCGTTCTTGCTCCAAAACGCGGGCGATCTTGAGAGGTTCGCCGTCCTCGCCGAGATAGGTGATGTCGACGGGGAAGAGCGTTTCTGGGTCAATCAGCGCCTCAAACCCGCCATAGCCGGTCTCCTCGGCGACGTCCGCAGAAACCGGCGTCCCGCGCAGCACTTCGTGCGGAACGCCGTCGAGGTCCACCACGCCGCCATGGGTGAAGGTCCAATCCGCCAGCGGGAACGTGAAATCGTCGGTGATATCGCCATAGGTCAAGTCGGTGCCGAGAAAGTAATCGCCGCGATCAGACGCCGGGATTTGCCGTACGCGGTCGGTCGCAGGCATATAGAGCCAGCTCTCGTCGCTGCGGTCGGCATGGTCATGCGTCAAGAAGGCGGTGCCTTCCAGCCGCGCCGGGCCCTCGAAGTAAATCGCCAAACGTTCGGTCTCGCCCCTGTGGAGGTGCGCGAGAAACGCGTCCCGCTCCCGCTGCGATCCCGAGCGATTGGTGAGCAGGAAGTGCATGGTCGCCACCCGGCCCTCATTGGCGGGCCGTTCCGCCACCCGCTGGGCGAGCGCCAGTCCCTCCTCATCCGCGAAGGCGGGCGGAGCCGCGGTCAAAAGCAAAGCAGGGACGACGAAGGAGATACTACGCATGCTGAGCCCTCCTTTGAGGCGCGATTGATGAAAGCAACAACGGGACCAGTAGGAACGCGCCGACCAAGCTGCCCAGAACGCCCGATCCGACGAGCAACCCGAACCAGCGCAGAGGTGCTGCGGAGCTGAACGCCAAGGCTGAAAGCCCCACGCCCAGCGCGGCGGCGGAATAGAAACAAGCGCGAGCGACCACGGCGTAATGCTCGTCGATCGCGCTCTCTATGCTCGCCCCGGCGCTCAGCCGTCTGCGCACATGAGCGATGAGGTGAATGCCGAAATCGACTCCTAACCCGGTGGCGATCGCCGCGGTCATGGAGGTGGCGGGCGCGATGTCGACGCCGGTGACCCCCATCATGGCGTAGACGAAGACCACGCCTGTGAGCACCGGCGCCATGGCGAGAACGGCGGGGCGCACCGCGCGAAACGCCGCGATGGTGGTCAGGAACACCAAGCCGCCAGCGAGCGCCAAGCCGCGGAAATGGTTGTTCGCCAGCGTGCTCATCCAGCCGTCGTTCACCGCAACGCGTCCCGACACGGAAGCGGTCAGCCCGGTCTCTCGGCTCCAGCGCGCGGTGATGTCGTAGAGGCGCTCGACGACGGGCAAGGTGGCGGTGAACTGATCGGTGGACAGCTGGGCGCGGATGAGCGCGCGTTGCTGGTCGTAGTCGATTTCTTCGGCGAAGTCCTCAGGCGGCGCGGAGGCCTCATAGAGGAACATGTACTGCGCGGGCGCGCTCGCAACGGTCGGCAGCGCGCCCGGCGCCGCGTCGGTTAGGGCGCGATGCATGAGCGCGACGTAGTCGGTGATGGCGCTGACTTTGCCGACCAGCGGCAGCGCAGCGATTTGCGCGGACAGCTGGTCGATCGCCTGCAGCGCTTCGACTTCCATCAGTCCGCCGGGCTCGGGCGCGACGACCACCACGTCGAGAAAATTCAAGCCGGCCAAGCGGTCGTTGAGCGTGCTGTCGGCGATGCTCACCGCGTCATCGGCGGTGAAATAGCTCGAACGCTGGTAGTCGAACTCAGCGCGAGACGCGAAGGCGAAGAAGATCGCCACCCCCAGGACCAGCCCGCCGGCGACCGCGCGCGGACGGACGCTCGGCAGGGACGCGACCGCGTGCATCGCCGCATCGATTTTGAGCCGCGTCCGCCTATCGCCCGCGCCTGCGTCGCTGGGGGCCAAATCGATGAGAATGAGGAGCGCAGGCAGCCCGATGAGACTCAGCGCCCAGGCCGCCCCGACGCCGACCGCTGCGAACTGTCCGAACTCGCTGATCGGCTGCATCGCGGCGCCGAACGACAGGCCCACAAACCCAGCGATAGTGGAGAGCGAGGTGATCGTGACCGGCAGCCAGGCGTGGCGCAGCGCGATGTCGACGGCTTGCCGCGCGGTCCGCCGCGGATCCGTGACGCGCGCGCGGAGGTAAAGCGTCGTCACATGCAAGCTGTCAGCGACGGCGATGGACATCACCACGACCGGCAGAGCAGTGGAGATGAGATAATAACGCGCACCCACCCATCCCATCATGCCCACCGCGATGACGGTCGAACCCAGGATCACCAAGGTGGGGCCGATCAAACCCATCGGGTTGCGCAGCGCGATCCAAACCACGCCGAGCACGATCAAGGCGGTCAACGGCACCAAGATGCGCGTGTCGCGGTCGACCTTTTGGGCGAGCCGCGCATTCATCGCTGCGACCCCGGCCACATGAGCCTCCGCGCCTTCGGGCGCGAGACGCTCTGCAATGGCGAGAATGGCCATATAAGTCGCTTCCGCGTGATTGGGGTCGTCCACGGGCACGATGAGCGTCACCGTGTCGCCGGTTTCCGACCCCAAGAGGCCGGCGTAAATCGGCATGGCGTTGAAGCGCTCCCAAGCGAGCGCCGCTGTCTGTTCGGTGACAGGCCCGTCCTCCAAGACGGGATCGACGAACAGGTCGCCGTCGCGGCCCGTTATCGCGTTTTCGCTGGCCAGCGATATCAACCCGTCGCTTTCAACGCCGTCCACGTCTTCGACCGCCTCCGCGATTGCGCGCAAAGCGGCGAGTATCTCCGGGGTGAAGGCGCTTTCGCCTTCTCGAGCCGTCAAACCGATGATGATGGGATCTTCAAGGCCGAATATGCGGCGCGCTTCCTCCCGCGCAACGGCGGCGGCATGACCGTCGGGCACGAAGGCGTCGACGCTGGGGTCCTTGCGCACGCCGACGAGCCCGGCGCCGAACGCCAAAATGACCGCTGCGCACGCCAGCAGCGTTACGTGAGGTCTGGCCAGCATTGTCCGATACAGGCGCGCCGCCGCGCTTAGGGTCGTCCCAAATCTAGCCATCGCCCACTTCCCCTCGGCGTCGCAGACCACACGTCAGCCTCCTCGCACTGCGCATCCCTTAGGCGCGCGACTGCGACCGACCTGGCCAGAGCAAGCTCAGGACCAAGTTGTTGCAGTGCAATGAGGCGGCTTCAGCCCAGCCGCGGCAGCACTTGTCCGCACTCGATATTCTGTCTAACGCGCTTTCAACCCGGCAGCGGACTGCGGCCGTTAACGTTGACATGTTGGAGGACTAGCCAGGCAATGGGGCGGTGGTTTGACTTCAATCGGGCCTTTACGCTCAAAGTCGCCATAGTCTCGAGGTTTTGGAAAAAGAGTGGCGGCCCAAGTAAATCTGACCGTTACCTAGGGATAATTACGGCATCTCTTAGACGGGAATCGGAACCGGCATAGCGCTAGGGCGGCGCTCGCCGATAGCGGCTGTTCAACGGAGCCGTCCCAAGCGGCGGCTCTTGGCCACAAGGCGTGAATTCGTCGCAACCGCTAGACGCGGAACTTTTCGGCGCGTTCGGCTCGAATTTTGAGTTTTTCCGCGATCATCTCTTCGCTGA
>CAZABJ010000045.1:0-23602 GCA_964483375.1 uncultured Caulobacterales bacterium | reverse complement strand
GCCGCGACTTCTTTCGGGCGCGTGATTGTTGGCACATGTCCAACACCTTCAAGGCCTAACCACCTGGCATTGGGAATTCCATCGGCAAACAACCGCCCGCTTTCGGGAGGCTCAATCACATCAGCCAGACCGTGCACCACCAGACATGGGCAGTCGATGTCTGCTAATTGATCGCGTATATCGACCTCCATCTGTCGGATCAGTGCGGGCCCGTACTCTGGTTCCGCCTCAAGCAGAATATCTAACAACCATCGTCTGAGATGCGGTTGCGCGTCGGGTTCCGGAATACAGCCCCCGACGAATGGACCAAGCGCACCTCTTAGGTCCGCTTCGAGACCCGAGGCGAATGCAAGCCTGCGCTCGTCATTCGCGTTCCAATGCGGTGTTGAATCGATGATCACAAGTCCTTTGAATCGGCCCGGATCGCGAAGATATGCGCAGGCGGCTACAAACCCACCTTGGCTTTCTCCGCCAAGCCAACACTGATCAATCTGTAAGTGATCTAGTAATAGAAAAACGTCATCGACAAGCCCGTCTCGATTGAGAGTATCAATCGGTGCCAAGGATTGGCCGGAACCGCGGTGATCATAAGCGATCGCTCGCCGGTCTTCGGAGAGAATTTCTAAAGTCTGGCGCCAGACCTGCCAAGTGCCAATCCATCCGCCAACACCGAAGAATGGTGGGTCACCTTTGCCAAAGGACGCCACATTGATAATCCGATTTCCAATTCGCTCGAACACGTTTCACCTCCCCGCACCAAAGAGACCATGGCACAAAAGTGTGACAACTTCTGAAAACAAAATCGATCTATGGTGAAACCAAAAGAATGAGCGTCCTATTCTCACCCCATCTAAGCCACCCAGCGGACTCGCATTGATGACGGCATTCGGCGAGAAGCGGCCTTCCGCTTTCCGGCGCGTTCGTCTGCTCCGCCGCCGAAAGCGGTCATATCGACTTTGAAGGCGATGAGCAGACAAGGGCCATCACCCGCCGTTGGACTTTGCCGCAGGCGTTGGTTTATGGCCTTCGCGGCGAACCCATCTGCGCCTGATCACCGGTCGCGGCCGACCGAGACCCTGTCCACCGTCTTGCAGCTCGCTAGGGCAGAAAACCAACGTCCGCCCTTCCGCCGTTCACCTCGTGAAACCGGGTCGTTATGGGCTATGCGTCCGGCGGCGAGGCGTCGGACGGATCCTTCTCCAGGGGCGACCCTGCGAGGTAGCCTCGCTCGGCCCGAGCCAGGGTCTCTTGGACATAGTCGGGCAGCGGGGGCGCTTCGCCTGTATGGTTCAGGGCCGCCAACACATCCTTCGGCGGGATCACTTTGCCCCGCGGCGCGATGAACCGGGCGAACGAAAGGCCCTCTGCGGTCACTTCGCCGCGCCGGACAAACACATGGCGCATCACCGCGGCGTCTTCGGTCCATCCCAGTAATTGGGAATGCACCTGAAAACGCTGCGGCGCGCGGATCATCTTCCGAAAGATCATGTCCTCATAGACGATGATCGGGAACCATTTCCGGCGGCGAAGCACGCGCGAAGCGCCGCTGCGCATGAGATAGTCAGCGACGCACACGTCGGTGAAAGAAAAATAGCGGCTATTGGTGACGTGGCGAAACAGATCCTGGTCAGTAAAGCCGGCGCGAAACCGCGTCACGCATTCATCCAAAAGGCCGATCTTTGGGCGGAACCGGGCTTTCAGCGCCACCCAAATCAAACGCAGGAACAGATTCATGCGGCGAGACGCGTCTGCATGTTACTGGTCAAGCGTAAGTTGAAATCGACGATGTTTCCTACGGATTCATAGGAGAACGTGGCGCCGGTATACCAAGTGCGGTTCGCGCCTTGCGCATTACGCATCCGGGTAAGCAGTCCGTCTTTCAACGCTTCGAGATGGTATCGCGGGAAATACTTCCAGCGTTTTTGACACAACACGGCCTCAAACCGACCGCCGCGCCGCTCGACCTCCACATGGAGCCGGTCGGCGAGCTGTTCGGCCGTGAGCCCGTGGCCGTATTGGCCGGTGAGGTAAATGTCCGCGTCCGCCGTGCGATGCAGGCCCGCCTGAGCGCGCCGCGCCGATAACAGAAGCCCGGCCTCAGCGGTGGGTCCCAAGGGCTCCGCATAGGCCTCCACCGCATGACCCCGAAACCAGTCGGTCACGCGACACAGGGTGGTGACATAGCTGTTCCAGGTGGTTCCCACCGCAATCGCGCGCTCATCCGCGGTCAGCTCCATCATGCCGGCGAGCTCATCGACCGGCGTGGTGACCACGAGATAGTCGAACACGTTCGGCCCCGTCGGCGTGTGGATGACCACGCCGTTCGGCCCGCGCTCGATATGTTGGACAGGCTCCGCGCGTCGCACGTCCAAATCGTCCGCCACCTGCTCCCAGAGCTTCTGCCAGCCCTCGACCGGCATCTTCAACTGAGCGAGCAGCCCGGTTAAAAACAAGCGCGGGGTCGCCCACCGCAGCGCTTGGACCGTCGGTAAGGCCTCCAGGGGTCCATAGCCGATGGAAGTGAAAGCGCGGAGCATGAACCGACGCATGCGCGGCAGGTCATTGCGGGCGAGCCAGTCCGCGAAAGGCTCCGCGGCCGCTGCATGCGCCTCCGCCCCGTCCGGATTGGGCGCGCGATCGCTGAGAAACGCCCGTCGCGCCTTCAGGTAGCGCCCCGCCTCAGCCACCAGGCTGCCGCCCGGTTCGGCGTTGACGAACTTCATGAAGGGCGCGCCCTCCATGACTTGGCGACCGAGCGCGCGCTGGCGAATGCCGTACCGGCGCATCCAACGATTGGTGGTCTGATAAGAGAGCGTAGAGTAGCAGGTGCCCATATCATGCACCGCCCCGCCCTGCCTAATGGAATAGGACTTCCCGCCCACCCGTTCGGAGGCCTCGAACACGGCGACGCGCGAAAACCCTTGTTCATCTAGGAGCTTGGCAAGGCTCAGCCCGGCGGGGCCGCCGCCGACGATCCCGATCGATGCGGTCGCAGACACGGGCGCATTCCTCCTATGGTTGCGCTAAGTCCTACGAAGAACCCTGATTCGGCCTTACCAAAAAACCAGCGATCGTCTGCTAACGGGAAAGAAACGCAACGGCGCCAAGCTGGCCGCGGGTCGGACCGACGGCCTGGGACGGACGAGGCCACCAATGGACGCAGCGAAAGGGCGACCCGCGCCCGGCGCCACAAGCGCCGCGTTCGGCGAAACCCTCCGTCAACAGCAGATCCATCTCGTCAAACGCATGCCGATGATGGCGCAGGTCAACGCCTTCAACGCCTCCCTCGTGGCCGGCGTCGTCTGGATTTCAACGCATAATCCGTTGGCGCTGGTCTGGATCGCCGTGATGCTGGTGATGGCGTCGTTTCAGATGCTGACCGCGATCCGTTTGAACCGCCGCGGGACGCCAAAACGCGTCTCGGGCAAATCGCTGAAAACCGCACGCTATTGGTCGGCTTTCGCTGGCCTGATGTGGGGCGGGGTCGTCATCATCTTTCCGAACGGCGACATGCCGACCTTGAGCCTGTTCCTGGCCGTGGTCGTGGCGGGCATGGCGGCGGGCGTGGTGATGCTTCTCAGCCCGTTGCCCAAGGTGAACATCTATTTCCTCGTCACCTGCCTCTTTCCGTTAGCCTTCACGTTCGCGCTCAAGGGCGACGTTCAGCACGTGACCTTGGCGGCGTTGGCGATGATGTTCGCCCTCACCCTGTATCGCGCGAGCGTGAAAAGCTACGAGACGCTCCACGAGATGGTGGCGAACTCCATCGAGCGCGATCGTTTGCGCGACGATCTGATGGACGCGATCGAATCCACAAATGACGGCTTCGCTCTGTTGGATGCGGAAAAGCGTGTCGTCATCGCCAATACGCGCTTTGAAACATGGTTCACAGACCCCGTCGCGCTGAGCGAAGACACGGCGAAGGGACACATGCGTCAGACGCCGAACGGCGAATGGGTCTATTCGACCCTGCGACCGACCCAAGGCGGAGGCTATGTGAGCGTGCACGCCGACGTCACCGAGATGAAGCGCCGGGAAGAGCAGCTCACGGCGGCGAAACTGCGCGCCGAAGCGGCCGACCGCGCCAAAACCCAATTCCTCGCCAGCATGAGCCACGAGCTGCGCACCCCGCTCAACGCGATCATCGGCTTCGCACAGGTTCTGAACGACGAACTTTTCGGCGCGCTGGGGGACGACCGCTACAAGGAATTCGCTGGCGACATCGCGGCCAGCGGCGGCCATCTGCTGGCGATCATCAACGACATTCTCGATCTTTCAAAAATCGAGTCTCAGACCTATCGCGTGGAGTGCGACGACATCGACATCGTCGACGCCATCGAGTGGGCGGTGACCATTTGCGAGGACAAGCCTGAAAACGCGCCGGGCCGGAAGATCGAGCTCGACCTGGCCGAGGACGCCGAAATGGCGTTTCTGGATTCACGCGCCCTCAAGCGCTTGCTCACCGCCATCATCGGTAACGCCGTGAAATTCACCCCCGAAGGCGGGCGCGTCGGCGTGCGGACCAGGGCGAGCGGCGATGACGTCGTCATCGAAGTCTGGGACGAAGGCGTGGGCATTCCTGAGGACATGCTCGAAGAGGTGCGCAAGCCCTTCGTGCAGGTTGAGAACGTGTTCACGCGGGAACGGCATGGCTCGGGCTTGGGGCTGGCCATCTCCACCGCGCTCGCAAAGCTGATGCATTGCCGCCTCGAGATGGAAAGCGTCCAGGGCGAAGGAACCACCGTGCGGGTTATCGCGCCCGCCGAAGAACCCGAGGAGGAGGCGCTGGCCGCGTGACCGGCGGCGATGCGAATCATCCCAAACTGAGCTTTTAAGCCATCAACCAGGAGACGTCGCCATGATCGACCAGACCGAGCGCCGCGAGCCGATCACCGGTTTCCTTGCGGTTTTGACCAGCGCCTTTTGGTCCGCGCGCTACGCTTTCGCCCGCCCGACGCCATTGCCTGAAGCGCCGGCCCGCGTCGCCGAACCAGCCGCCGCGCAGCCCGCCGAAACCCAAGGCGAGCCTCCCAAACAACAAGACGCCGCGGCCTGAGCGCGCGGCGTCTTGAGGGGACTGTTGTTGGGTTCGCAAACGCCCTGCGTGCTTAGAAGCTGACGCGTCCGCGAAGCGTCACCGGGATGACCAGGCGTGAGCCGGAATCGTTGATCGTCTCGAGATTGATGAGCGACAGGGTCGCGTCATCCTCGTCCGGGCGGCCGTGATAGCGCACGCCGGTTTCCAGCTCGACCGCGGCGGCGTCGGTCAACCGCCATTGCGCGCCGACCATGGCGGAGGCGTTGGCGAGATAGGTCTCGTCATAGAATTCCGAAGAAAAGGCTCCGTTCGCGTCGCCGATGGCCAACGGGATGAAACCGTCGGATTGGAACTGCGCGTCAATCTCGGCGATGCGCGACACGCCCACCGAACCTGAAACGAACGGCCGCAAGCGCGGATGCCACAATGTGCGCTCATCACCGATGTAGCGTCGAAGGCCGAATTCCAGGTCCAAGCGCTCATAGTCATCGAAGCTGGCGATGATCGGGTCGACGCCGGCTGACCCCACCACCACGTTCTCACGCGCATTGGCTTCGGCGTAGGCGACCGTGAGCGAGGCCTCGGTGCGGGGAGCGACCTCGACCGCGCCGCGCAAGGCGACGCGATAGCCATTGTCATGGGTGTCATTCCAATCGCGGCCCTCGATGACGACCGCGCCCGGAATCGTGCCGCCATGGAATTCGCTTGAGGATTTGCCCTCAAGCGACACGTCCAGCTCCAGCGCCGCCCGGCGCGGGGAGCCGTCGCTATGGGCGCCGAAGTAAGCGCCCTGCGTAGGCCGTGCACAGGCCGCGGCCGTGAACGCCAATACCGTCAATGCCGCCGCGCGTTTCATGACCAAGGTCTCCTCGCTAATGCGCTTCGCTTGGCGGGGAGAGTGGCCGGACATGGTTATCGCCGCGTCAACAAAGGGTTTCGCGGGGGTTAAGGCGAAAGCTTCTGCGCGTCTCGCCGGGGAGCCCGCGCCCCGGCGGGGAGCGGGACGGCGGCGAACTTGGCGAGATCCTTCGCGCCCGTTGGGATCCCAACGCTCTCAGCACACCAAATCTTCATATTGTCGAGGCACACAAGCGAACAAACGTACCGAAGCCAATGTGTTGGACGGAAAATGATTCTACGGCTTGGCGCTACGGCAGCAGTTCTAATCGCGACAGTCGCCGCCACGATCGGCGCCATGACCTATTCCATCAGAGCGGCTTGGGTCGCCTCGTCAGAAGTCCGGGCGGCCGCGGACCGCACGGTTGACATGGAAGCTCTGCGCGGACGGATTGTACATCTGGGCATTGAGCTTACGAGCCTTGTCCGCGCCGCCGCAGCGACCGAACGTCCCGAATATCGCGAGAACTATGACGCGCTTTCCTCCGCGCTTGCAGAGCATTTGGGCGTCGCCACCGCCATCGTCGACAGTGATCGCGCCGCCTTCGCGGCGGCGCGCACGCGCAATGCCCGCGAGGCCCTGGTGGCGAGGGACAATTTTGCATTTCACTTCCTCAGGGTCGGCGACCGCATGCGGGCGGCCGACGCTGTGACGGACGCCTATTACCGCGAGCAGATCGACGCCTATGCGGACGGCATGGAAGCCTTTTTCGACGCCGTCCGAGACGAACTCGCCGTCGAGCAAGCGAATGCCGAGCAAACGTTGCAGAATGCTCTTCTGTTCTGCGTTCTGACCATGGTGTTCAGCGCTGTGGTTTGGGGGGGTGCGATCATCCTCGTTCAGCGCCAAGCGCGACAACTTGGCCTGGCGGATGCGGCGAACACCGCCAAGACGCAATTTCTCGCCAATATGAGCCATGAAATCCGCACGCCCCTCAACGGCGTGCTTGGCATGGCCCAGGCGCTGGTGTCCTCTCCCCTCAGCACCGAACAGCGCGACCAGGTGGATACGATCCTGGACTCCGGCGAGTCCCTGCTGGCGGTCCTCAATGACGTCTTGGACCTAACCAAAATCGAAGCCGGCAAAGCCGAACTCACCCCGCTGCCAGGGAACGTCCCGACTACGGTCAGGCGAGTGTGCCGTCTGTTCGCCGCGCGCATGGCGGAGAAAGGCCTCCGCTTCACCCTCGACATCGACAAGACGGCGTTCGACCAACCGCTGTGCTTCGACCACATCCGCGTGCGCCAATGCCTATCGAACCTCGTCTCAAACGCCGTGAAGTTCACCAGCGAAGGTGAGATCACCGTTCGCGTCGGCGCGGAAACTTTGCCCAGCGGCGAGAAGCTCGTTCGGGTCGGGGTCCGCGACACCGGCGTCGGCATCGCCGAGGACGCCCGCGAGCGCGTCTTTTCGGAGTTTATGCAAGCGGATTCCTCGACCAAACGCCGCTATGGCGGCACCGGCCTGGGGCTTTCGATCACGCGTAATCTGGCGCGGATGATGGAAGGCGACCTCACGGTGAAGAGCAAACTCGGCGTCGGCTCGGAATTCACATTCACCTTCAAGGCGCGGGTGACGGAGATCTCGGAGAAAGTCGAGGCGCAAATCGCCAAGACCGGACGCGATTTTTCCGGCGATCTTCAGGGCGCGCGCGTGCTGTTGGTGGACGACAACGCCATCAATCGCCGGGTCGCACGGGCGTTCCTTGACCCTCAGGAGCTCGCCGTCACGGAAGCCGCGAATGGGCTGGAAGCCCTCGAGACCCTCAAGCGCGAGCCGGTGGATATTGTCTTGTTGGACATCCACATGCCGGTTTTGGACGGGGTCGAGACCATTAAACGGATCCGCGCAAGCGCGCAGGCCTGGTCCGCCGTCCCCGTGATCGCGCTCACCGCCGACGCAATGGAGGGTGACCGGGAGCGCCTTCTGGGACTGGGCATGGACGGGTACGCCAGCAAACCCGTCGTCCGCGACGAACTGCTCAGCGAAATGGGCCGTCTGCTCGCCGAACACGCTGGGCTTACCGGCGAGCGGGAGCCGATGCAGACGGCTGTTTGAGCCGCGCCGCGTCAGTCGCCGTTCGCTGCGACCTCTTCAGCGGCCATCGCCAGCGTGCGGCGCGCGGCGTCGAGATGCAGCCGCTCCACCATGCGACCGTCCACCGTAATGGCGCCGCGTTCGAGGTTTTCGGGATCTTGGAACGCGGCGACGACTTTCTTGGCGAACGCCACTTCGACTTCGCCGGGCCGGAAGGCGACATGGGCGGGCGCGATTTGGTCGGGATGGATGAGCGTCTTGCCGTCAAAACCGATTGCGCGGGCTTGAGCGGCCTCGCGCGCAAAGCCCTCTAAGTCAGCGTGGTCGTTGTAAACCGCATCCAACGCGGCGAGCCCATGGGTGCGCGCAGCGACGAGAACTTGGGTCAGAATCGGCGTCAGCTCCGCGCGCTCCGGTCCCGGATGCATGCGCAGCGTTTCGCAAAGGTCATTGGCTCCGACCACCAACGCAGCCAGTCGGCGCTTGGCCCCCAACGCAACGATTTGAGGCAGAGACAAGAGCGCGCGCGGCGTTTCGATCATCGCCCAAATCGCCATGCCTCGGCGCGCATCCGCCTCGTCGATCGCCGCGCATATCCGTTCGATAACCCCCGGATCATCGAGCTTGGGAACCAAAATCGCATCAGGCGCCGCGCCGAGCATCGCTTCGAGGTCCGCAACGCCTTCGGGGGTTTGCGGATTATTGATGCGCACCACAACTTCACGGCCTGAATACGCCCCGGCGCGGACCACCTCTGCGACAAGCCCGCGCGCATGGGTTTTCATGGACGGCGAAACCGCGTCCTCAAGGTCAAGGATCAAACAATCAGCCGGCAGAGACCGCGCTTTTTCGAGCGCGCGTTCGTTAGAGCCCGGCATATACAGAGCCGAACGCCGCAAACGCTCAGCGACCATGGGCGGCTCCTCCTAAATCGGATTGGGCAAGCCGCGGGCGCGCCTGCGGGCAGACAATGGGATAGACTCGGCCGCGATGCCAACCGTTCTTGCGATTTCTTCCTTCGTCGCAGCGTCGAATGTGGGCTTGGCGGCCATCACCGCCGGGGCGCAAGGGTCCGGCTGCGAGGTCGTGGCCGTGCCCACAGTCGTGTTCGGCCGCCATCCCGGCTGGGGATCGCCCGGCGGCTTCAAACTCGAACGCTCCGCCTTCGCCGACATTCTCACGACCGCGCTTGAACACCCCGATACCGCGCAAATCACCTGGGCGCTGACGGGCTATTTCGCGTCCGGCGAGCAAGTGCGCGCCGCCGCTCAGACGCTTGTCGCGCTGCGCGACCGACACCCCACGCTCAGCATCGCCGTCGACCCGGTGATGGGCGATGCGGATACGGGCCTCTATGTCGCTCCCGATGTGGCCGATGCGCTCGAACGCACATTGTTGCCGGTCGCTGATTTGGTTCTGCCCAATGCGTGGGAGGCTGAACGGCTGACCGGTCGCAAGGTGGCCGGCCCCCAAGACGCCGTCGCCGCGGCGCAGGCGTTCGGCGCGCCTTCCGTGATCTCCTCCATCGGCGAGGGAACGCATCTCGGCGCGGTCTATGCGGACCCACGAGGCCCTGCGTGGTTCGCGCGGCATGGCGGGTTTCAGCATAAGGCGCCGCGGGGAACAGGCGACCTCTTATCCGGCGCGTTTGTGGGGTCGCGCGCGATTGGAGAGACCGCGGAGCGCGCTCTGGGCGTGGCGATCACGCAAGTCTACGCCGCGATCGCGGCCTCGCTCCGCGCGCAACGGTCCGAACTGGCGGTCTGTGTGACCGATCTCAATCCGCCGGTGGAAGTCGAGACGCTGGAAACAGGGCCCGCCAGCCCGTGACGATGTGGGCGGCGGGAGTAGACGGCTGCGGCCGAGACGCCAAGGCGAACCAGGACCTTTGGATCGCCTGCCTTCGCCCGCTCGATGATCCCGCCGCAGCGCGCTTCGTTCCCCTCATGCGGTTTTGGGACGTGTTGGCGTTGCCCGAAGCGCCGGTGGTGGTGGCGGTCGATATGCCCATCGGGTTCGCTCCGGACGCCGCGGACGGCGCGGGGCGCGCGTGCGACCGCGCGGCGCGCGCGGTTTTGGGCCCTCGCCGCTCTTCGGTGTTCGCCGCCCCTGTTCGGCCTGCGGTCGCTGCGCCGGACAAAGCCTCCGCCCATGACGCCCAGCGCGCCGTCACCGGCCGCGCGATGACGCCCTTCGCCGCAACGCTGTTGACGAAAATGCGCGAGCTCGACGAACGCATGACGCCCGAAATGCAAGATCGCGTCGTTGAGGCTCACCCCGAGATCGCGTTTTGGGCGCTGCGCGGGGGGCGTCCCTGCGCCCACCCCAAACGAAGCCCGGAAGGCCGGCGCGAACGTGTCGTCGCCCTGCGCGAGGCGGGTTACGCCCCGGCTCTGCTTGAAACCGACCGCGTCAAAGTGGGGACCGGACGGGCGCTCGGGGACGATTTGCTGGACGCTTGCGTTTTGTCCTGGACGGCCGGGCGGATTGTTCGAGGCGAAGCCCGCCGCCTTCCCGACGCCCCCGTCTGCGACGCTAAGGGGCTGCGCATGGAAATCTGGGGTTGAGCGTCACGGCCCTTGCCAGACGGCGCGATGCGCTGCACCGTCCCTCCCAGCATGACAGCCTCAACAATCGATATTTCCGGGGCGCTCGATCCGCGCTTTTCGCGCGTTCAAGACGCCTTCGCGGGGAATTTCACGGACGGGTTGGACGCGGGGGCCGGCGTCGCCGTGACCCTGGATGGCGAGAGGGTGGTCGGTCTAACCGCGGGGTTCGCGGACAAGGCGGAGACGCGCCCCTTCACCGCAGCGACATTGACCCCGGTCTACTCATGCACCAAAGCCGTTGTGGCGCTGGTGACGGCGCGGCTCGTAGATCAAGGCGCGATCGCCTACGACCAAACCGTCGCGAGCCTATGGCCGGAATTCGCGTCGGCCGGCAAAGAGGCCATCACCATTGAGCAGGCGCTTTCCCACCAGGCCGGACTGGCGGGCGTCGCTGACGACTGGGCGCAATCGGATTGGCTTGATTGGGAAAAAACCGTCGCGCGACTGGCGGCGATGACGCCGATGTGGCGGCCGGGAACCCAAAGCGGCTACCACGCTATGACGTTCGGCTATCTCGCCGGCGAAGTCGTTCGCCGGGCCGTCGGCCGGACGCTCGGGACCGTCTTGCGAGAGGAACTCTGCGGCCCGCACGGCATAGAGTTTTGGATCGGGTTGCCCGAGGCCGAAGACGGCCGGGTGGCGGAGCTCATCATGCCGCGGGCCTTGCCGGAGTTCGGCGAAATCAATCCCGCCACACGCGCAGCGCTTCTGGAAAAGTGGTCAAGCCCGGGCTCAGCGGCGAACCCTGCCTGGCGGCGCGCGGAGATGCCCGCCGCCAACGGCATCGGCACGGCCGCCGCGCTCGCCGATTTGATGCAGCCCTTCGCGCGAGACGGCATGCTGGGCGAGGCTCGGGTTCTGTCGGCGGAGGCCTCGGCGGCGGCCCGTCGCATTCGCATCACCGGCCAAGACCTGGTCTTGCCTTACGATATGGCGTTCGCGGCGGGTTTGATCGCCAACCGGCCGGAACACTTGGTCTATGGCCCCTCCCCGAATGCGGTGGGACATACCGGTTCGGGCGGCTCGGCGACATTCGCCGACCCGACCCGTCGGCTGACCTTCGCTTATGTGATGACCAAGCAAAATCCCACATTGTTGATCGACGACCGGGTGCGCAGCCTCGTCGACGCAGTGTATGCGAGCCTTTGACCGCAGCGATGAACGCTCGAAATCGTCGCGGAATCAGCGCATGGCCGGGCTTGGGGCGACCGGGCGTGAGGAACGGTAGGCTGCTCAGAGGAGGCGCGCCATGCGCTTGAGCGCGTTTCGCGTATTCGTCGACGACATGGCGGCGGCGCGGGGCTTTTATGAAGGCGTGTTGGGATGGCCGGTCGCGTTCGGCGACGTGGGCTCAGGCTATCTGGGCTTTGACGTCGGCGGAACGGTCATCGTCGAGAACGGCGCAGGCGGCGGGGAAGGCCTGATCGGGCGTTTCACCGGGCTGTCGCTTTGGGTGGACGATATTGACGCCTCCTATGCCGATCTTTCCAGCAAAGGCGTGTCCTTCACAGGCCCCCCCGTGGAAGAGCCCTGGGGCGGACGCCTCGCCCACTTCCAAGACCCGTCCGGCAACACGCTGACCCTGGTGTCCGACGCCACGGTGGACACGGAGTAACCTCTCAGAGCCATAGCGGATGTGGCGGCGTTAGCTTCCGTAGGCGCGCAGATCGTCCGCCGCGCCGACCTGAATGAATTCCGGCGGTTCCCCCGGTGCCAGCACGACCGCGGTGAGCGGACCGTTGAAACACGCGCCGGTGTCCACGCCGATGCGGCGGCCGGCTTTGCCGATCCAGGGGTTGTTGTCAGGGCTTGGGGTGTGCCCATGCACGACCGTGAGACCGGCCATCGCCTCGGGCCAGGTTTCGTCGCGGAAGAATTTGGGCGACCGGGTCCAAAGATGAACCTCGTCGCGGCTTTCGGGGAATGTCGCCACATCGACCCCCGCATGGACGAAAACGAGCTTGCGATCGGGCACATAGTGCAATGTGGGAAGAGCCGTCAGCCACTTAATGTGATCGGCGTCCATCTCAATGACGAATTGCCCCCCCTCATCGGTTGGGCCTCGGTAGTTCATCGCGGTTTCTTGGCCCCCGTTCGACAGCCAAAAATCCACGTCCGCTCGGTCGCCCTCAAAGGCGTCGATCATCATCTGCTCGTGATTGCCGCGCAGATTGATGACCTCAAGGTCATCGCGCTCGGCCGCATACGCTTGCATCGCAATGAGGTCTTCGATCACGCCGCGGCTGTCAGGACCGCGATCCACATAGTCGCCCAAATGAACCATCGTCATCGGGCTGCCGGCGTAAGAGGCGGCGTGGCGCTCAGCGATTTCGGCATGCAGAGCGCGCATCATGTCGCGCTCTCCATGCACATCGCCGATTGCGTAGAATATCGTCGTCGCGTCCATGTTCTATCTTACGCCAAGTCGTCGCATTGTTCACGCTGAGCCGAACCGTCGCGCCAGCCAATCAACAAGCAAGTGATTCAGGGTCTCGGTCGCCTCCCATTGCGTCCAATGCCCACAGCCCTCGATCACATGCAGCTCCAGATCCGAGCACAGCGCCGGCATCCAGCGCGTCATCTCCGGGGGCAGCATGAAATCACGGTCCGCTGAAATCATCAGGCAAGGCAAAGACAAACGATGGTCGACCCCGGCCATGCGCTCCCAGTTGGCGTCCATATTCCGATATAGGTGTTGGGGGGCGAGAAATCCCGTCCGTCGATACGCTTCGGCGTAAACAGCGCGGTCAGCGGGCGGCACGGCGATGCGCGCCTCCTCTTTGCCCTCGAACCGCGCGAACCGGTCGAAGAGATGATAGGCCGAAGCGCCCATGCGCTCGGTGACCTCTCGAGGCGGAAACGTTGCAAAGGAGAACGCGAAAAAGTCGTCCTCCCGGCCGGTCTGCAGCGCCTCCATCGCACCCTCGTCCTGCAAGGCCACAATGTAGTGGAGGTCTCCGCCGGCTTCTCGGAAGACCTCCGTCGGCGGGCTGGCGCCGCGCGGCAGATGGGGCGTGTTCACGCCCACGACGCCCAAAAACCGTTCCCTCGCCAAACAGGCCGCAGGCCAGCAAATCAACCCGCCCCAATCATGGCCGACGAACACCGCCTTCTCAGCGCCCACCGCATCAAGCAGGCCGGTCAGATCGCCGATAAGCGCGTCGATGCCATAGGCCTCCTTTTCCGCCGGCGCGTCCGATCCGCCGAAACCGCGCAGATCGGGCGCGAGCACGCGAAATCCCGCATCAGCGATGGCCGGGATCTGCCGGGCCCAGCTATGGGCGAGTTCCGGCCAACCATGGACCAACACCACCGGAACGCCGTCAGGCGGGCCGGCTTCATGCACCGAGAGCGTCACCTCCCCGACATTGACGCGCCGGGCGGGCGGCATGGGCTCAGGGCTGGGCATCGGACGCTCCAAGAGTTGGGTCGCAAAACAAAGAAGATCTCAAGCGCAGCGCGCCGAGCGCAAGGCCCGTCTCTCTCGCGCCAATGCGTCAGTGGTGAACACGGCCAGGCCGGTCCAGATCAGCCCGAACGTCACGGCGTGCACGGCTGTGAACGGCTCGCCGAACGCCATGGCCGCGAGGAAGTGGCATGTGGGCGTGAGGTACTGCATCAGCCCCAAGGTCGAGAGCTTCAGCCGCCGCGCGCCGAGGATGAAAAACAACAACGGCGCCACGGTGAGCGGCCCGCCCAGCACCAACAAGGCGAGCGTCGGGGCCCCGGCGGCGACGCCCTGCCCCGCCCCGAGCGAATACAGCGCAATGAGACCCAGGAGTGAGAACGGCGCGAGCAGCGCGGTCTCGATGAACAGGCCGGTGGCGGAGTCCGTCGCCACCTGTTTGCGCAAAAGGCCGTAGGATCCGAAGGTCAGCGCCAAGGTGAGCGCGATCCAGGGCGGCTCGCCGCTCGCGACCGCAAGGACGCTCACCCCGGCGGCGGCCAAAACGACCGCCGTTCCTTGGGGGAGGTTCAAACGCTCGCCCAAAAACGCCATGCCCATCGCCACCGAAAGCAGCGGGCTGAGATAGTAGCCCAGCGCGGATTGCAGCACCCGCTCACTGGTCACGGCATAGGTGAAGACCAACCAATTGGCGCTGATGACCACGGCGGTGAGCGCCAGGATCGCGCGGGTCTTACGCCGCGCAACCGCGGCGCGCACCGCTGCGAAGCCTGACCGGAACGCAACCACAAGCGCGATCGCAGGAACCGCCCATAGCGCGCGGTAAAGCAAGATCTCCAGCGCCGGCACATGATCGACAAGTTTAAAATAGAGCGGAAACAGCCCCCACATCCCGTAGGCGGCGGCGGCGAATGCGACGCCCTCACGCACCGATGCGTCGGCGGGGCCGGTCCTGACCCGTGAAGTGGTCACGCAGCCCTCTTCAACAGGCCTCGATTGACCAGGAGTTCGGCGACCTGCACGGCGTTGAGCGCAGCCCCCTTGCGCAGATTGTCCGACACGATCCAAAGGGCGAGACCGTTGTCCACCGTTGGGTCGTCGCGCAGCCGGGACACGAAAGTCGCAAATTCGCCCACGCACTCCACCGGCGTGACGTAGCCGTCGTCATCGCGCTTATCCACGACCATGAGACCGGGCGCTTCGCGCAAGAGCTCGCGCGCCTCATCCGCGGATAAGGGCTCTTCAAGCTCGACCGTCACCGCTTCGGCATGGCCCACAAACGTCGGCACGCGCACGCAAGTGGCGATGAGCTTCACTTTGGGATCGAGGATCTTCTTCAGCTCCGCGACCATCTTCCACTCTTCCCCGGTGGTCCCGTCTTCCATGAAGTCGCCGATATGCGGAATGACATTGAAGGCGATCTGCTTGGTGAACTGGGTCTTTTCGATGGGGTCGTTGACGTAAATCCCGCGCGTTTGCGTCCAAAGCTCGTCCATGGCGTCTTTGCCGGCGCCCGAGGTGGACTGATAAGTCGCCGCCACCACCCGGCGGATCCGAGCGCGGTCATGGATGGGCTTGAGCGCCACCACCAGCTGCGCGACCGCGCAATTCGGGTTGGCGATAATCTTCTTGGGAAAGTCCGCCAAGGCGTCCGCGTTCACTTCCGGCACAACCAACGGCACCGCGGGGTCCATTCGGTAGGCCGTGGAGTTGTCGATCACGGTCGCGCCCGCAGCGGCGATTTTGCCGGCCCACTGGCGCGCCACCTCCGCGTCCACGGCGAGAAACGCCAAATCGACGGTCGTGAAATCAAACGCCTCCACGTCCTGACATTTCAGCGTCCGTTCCCCATAGGAGACCTCTGCGCCGATCGAGCGGCGGGAGGCGAGCGCGTGCACGGCGTCGGCCGGGAACAGGCGTTCCTCGAGAATGGCGAGGATTTCTTTGCCGACGACGCCGGTGGCGCCGAGCACTGCGACGCGCACGGACATGGGGCGGAACTCCGCTTTAAGGAACCAGAACGCCTGCCTCTTATCCCGGGGCCGGCGCGCGCGCCAATCGCGATTTCTTACAGACTTGAAAGCACGTCGGCGAATGCGATGGCGTGACTGGAAATGAAGCGCCGCGAGGGAAATACGAGCCATAGCGAGGCTTCAAACGCCGTCCCCGCCGCCTCCCAGCCCGGCATCGCGTCGGCCAGCGCGCCGCGGCCGATATCCTGGCGCACCGCCCAGTCAGGCAACAACGCCACGCCCTGCCCCGCCAAGGCGCAGGCGCGCAACGCCGCGACGTCCCCGGTCGTGAGCTGCGGCGTGATCGCGACGTCGATCTCGCGCGCGGCTTTTCGGAAACGCCAGCGTCGCCGCGCTTGCCCCTGTGCGGAGGTGAGGCAGGCGTGGTCGGCCAAATCGCTCGGCGCGGCGATGCGGGGCGCATCCGCCAGATAGTCCGGACTGGCGACCACATGGTGGCGAACCGCAGCAAGCCGGCGGGCGACCACCGAACCGTCAAGCGCCGCGCCGTCGGCGGCCGCGCTGTGCCGCACGGCGAGATCGATCCCATGCTCGACCAAGTCCAGCACGTCGTCGGTCAGGATCAACTCAACCGTGACATCCGCGCGGCGTGCGCGAAACGCTTTTAGGATCGGCGGCAATCGGATCTGCGCGAAAGCCGGCGATGCGGTGATGCGCAAGCGCTTGGCCACGCCCGCGACCGGCGTGTCCCCGCGACCGCGGTCGGCGTCAAAAGCGTCGATCAGCGGCATGACTCGGCGAAAAAACGCCTCGCCATCCTCAGGCTTGCGCCTGGGCGCAAGGTCCCGCGCGACGCGTTCCTTGAGATCGCGGGTCAGCGCATCGATGGCCCTGGGCCCCGACAACCCCTCGCCAAGGCGCGCAGCTGAGGAGCCGGCGAACCCGCCGGTGCGCAGCGCTTCAGCGAACAAACGCAGGTCGTTAATATCCATGATCGCCCGAATACGCCCGCCAGCGCACGCCTGTCGACTTTCAGCGCCGCAGCGCGCTGCGATTTGTTGTGGAGGCCCGGCGCGGCATCGCTCCTCAGTACATCAGCTGGGCCAGCAGCCCCGCTGACAAGGTGATCAACACGACGCCCGCCAAATTGACCCGAAACCCCGTGCGGATCATGTCGCTTATCCGCACTTTGCCTGTCGCGTAAACGATAGCGTTAGGGGCGGTCGCCACCGGCAGCATGAACGCGCACGACCCTGCGATCGCCGCGGGCGCGGCGAGGATGAGGGGGTCGAACTGCGCCTGGACGGCGACATCCGCCATAACCGGCATGAACGCGGTGACCGTGGCCACATTCGACGTGAGTTCGGTCAAGAAGATGATGGCGGCGACGAACAGCACGACGATCAGAAGCGGCGGCCAGCTTGCAAGGAACGCCAATTGTTCGCCAAGCCAGCCCGCCAGCCCGGTCGCCCGCATCGCCGCGGCCAGGCTGAGCCCGCCGCCGAAAAGAATGATGACGCCCCACGGCAGGCGCACCGCAGTGTCCCAATCCATCAGCGGACGGCGGGCGCCGATTTTTCCGCCAGCCGGGATCAAGAACAACGCGAGCGCGCCAGTGACCGCGATGACCGCGTCCATCGAGGAGCCGTTCATCCCTTTCCAATACGCAAACCGCGCCTGAGCGTCAGCGGCGAGCGCGGAGCCCGCCGCCGCCAGGCGTTCAGCCTCCGCCTCCAACCCGTCGACAAACGGGCTGAGCACGAATTGGCGGGAAATCCACGCCACGGCCACCAAACCGAAAACGATGGCCACCCGGGCTTCAGGCATGGTCAAACCGCCAAGCGCGGTCAGGCGTTCGCGCACCGCAGACGCGGCGGCTTCCGCCGGAGCCTGTGCGGGCACCTTCATCGCGAAGCGGGTGACCACCAGCCAGGCCGCCGGAATCATCAGCGCGGCCGCCGGCACGCCCAACGCCATCCATTGGGGGAAGCTCACCGAACGGTCCGCGTTCTCTTCAAGATAGCCCATCGCGATGAGGTTGGTCGGCGTGCCGACGGGCGTCGCGACACCGCCGATAGAGGCCGCGTAGGCGATGCCCAACAAAAGGGCGAGGGTGAACACCGGCCGGCCCTCCCCGCCGTCCCGCTCCTCCGCCGCCGCGACCGAAAGCGCGATGGGGATCATCATCAAGGTGGTCGCGGTGTTGGAGATCCACATCGACAGGAGCGCCGCCGCAATCATGAACCCCAAGATCAAGAGGCGCGGCCGCCCCCCGGCGCGGACGACGATGTTCAGCGCGATCCGCTCATGCAGCCGCCATCGCTCAAGGGCCAGCGCAATGATGAACCCGGCGAGCAGCAAGAGAACAATCGGGCTCATATAGGGCGCGCCCGCCGCGCGGGTCGTCAGGATTTCAAAGGGCGGAAAGGCGACGAGCGGGATCAGGGACGTGGCGGGAATGGGGATGGCTTCCGTCGCCCACCAGGTCGCCATCAGAAGCGCGACCGAAGCGACGATCCACGCCTCCCGGCTCAAGCCCTCGGGCGGGCCGGCAAGCTGCATCGCCAAAACGATCGCAGGGCCCAAAAACAACCCCACCGTCCCGGCGCGCCCGCGCCGTCCGTCCTGTTCGGCCATGCCTTATCTCCCCTCGCCGCGTCGATGCGCGCGCTCTGACCGCGCAGCATGCCGCGAGGAACGTCGACAGGAAACGGCTTTTCCGGGTCAGCCCGCGCGGTCGGGGTCGAACGCGCCGCCCCGTCGGACGAAGCGGCGATCGCAATAGGGACAGTCGACAAAGTCCTCGTCGCCCATCTCAAGATAGACCCGGGGATGCGCATGCGCGCCGCCAGGGCCGTCGCACACCGCGCGTCGGCCCTCGACCACGAAGACTTCGGGCGGCGACATGAAGTCCTTAGCGGGATCATAGGGCTTGGACATGGCCGTCAGCTCGCATTGGCGCCGAGGAGAGAGCGGAATAGGTATGGGCGCGCGGCGCTGCGGTCAATCTAGCCTGCGCGCCGGCGAGAGGTTCCGATGAGCGTCCCTGAAGCCCGATCCGAAACAAACCTTGGTGATTCAGAAGTGGCCGGCCAAGCAATCTCGCTGCGCGGCTTGGCCAAAACCTACCGGGGACGGAAAGGCGAGCCGGGCAAGACAGCGCTCAAAGCGGTGGATTTAGACGTGCCGAAAGGATCGATCTTCGGCCTTTTGGGACCGAACGGCGCGGGCAAATCAACGCTCATCAACATCCTCGCAGGGCTCGTGGTCAAATCCGCCGGCGAGGCGAAAGTCTGGGGTTACGACATCGAGCGCGACTCGCGACGCGCGCGGGCGGCCATCGGCGTGGTGCCCCAGGAACTGAATATGGACCCCTTTTTCACCCCGGCTGAAACGCTCGACTTCATGGCGGGCTTTTACGGCGTTCCCAAGTCGGAGCGCCGCACCGCCGAAATCCTCGAGGCCGTTGGGCTGTCGGACAAGCGCGACGCCTATGTGCGCACGCTTTCCGGCGGCATGAAGCGCCGGCTTCTGGTGGCCAAGGCGTTAGTCCATGACCCGCCGGTCTTGGTGCTCGACGAGCCCACCGCGGGGGTGGACATCGAACTGCGCCGGCAGCTTTGGGACTATGTGCGCTCGCTGCATGCGCGCGGCACGACGGTGGTGCTGACGACCCACTATCTGGAAGAGGCCCAGGAGCTGTGCGACGAAATCGCCATTATCGATCAGGGCGAAGTCGTCGCCTGCGAACGCACCCCGCAGCTCCTGTCACGGCTGAACCGAAAGACGCTTGTCATCACGCCCTGCACGCCGCTCTCCGCCCCGCCCGAGGCGTTGGCGGACTACGAAGCCGCGCTGCGCCCCGACGGCGGGCTCGCCGTCACCTACCGTCCCGGCGTGGATTTGGTCGCCGACATCATCGAGCGTTTCCGCGCTTCAGGCGCGCGCATTGAGGACCTGAAGACCGAGGAGCCCGACCTGGAAGACGTCTTTTTGGCGCTGACCTATGGGCGCGCCGCGCGCTAGCGCCGCCGCGCCCAAAAGGAAACGCGGCGAAGCCCGCTTCGCCGCGTTCCGACTTGTAGAGAAAGACCAGGACTAGAAACGCTCCACCGTCCAGCCGCGCTCTTCCAGAAGGGCCTGCACCCCGACCGCGTCGCTCGTCAGATGGGCTGCGCCCACGGCGACGAAGGTCACGCCCCCGACGTCATTGAGCTCAGCCTCAATCTGCGGGATCCAATTCCGGTTGCGCCTGACGATGAGCGCGTCGAAGGCCTCCGGCTCCAAAGCGACGCCTTCATTGACAAGCGCTGAAAGCCCATCGACGTCGCCGGCGATCCAGACGTTCATCAGCTCGCTCACGATTTCGGGGCGCTCATCCATTTGTTCGAGGCCGCCGACAAAGAAGCGCAGTTCCGCCTCAGGGCTGAGCCCCGAAAGAATGCCAAGCTGTTCCTCGATGGTCTCGAAGTAGCGCAGCTGTTTGCCAGCCGCCTCGGCTTCCCGCGCAAGCACCATCTCAACCCCCGCCATGGGGTCGCCGCCCTCTGCGACGATCGCTTGGACGCCGATCATCACGCCCGCGAGCCAAGGCCGCATCGGCTCCAGCGTCGCCGGCGGCAAAGAAACCTGCCCTGCGACCCGCGCCAACAACGCCCGCTGGCCCTCATCCAGCATCGAGGACAGCGTCACCCCGCCGGGATTGAAACCCACGGCTGGAATAAGCGCGGCGGCCGCTTGTTGCGCGCCGGCGTCCACGGGGACCTCAAGATAGACCGTGTCTGCGGCCGCGAAGGCCTCGTCGATCTCAGACCGCCGCCAATCCACGTCAGGATTGAGGATGTGGACGCTGCCGAACAGCCAAACCACGGAGTCCTCGTCGGCCACGCGCCACAGCGCCGGTCCGGCAGGCGGAACGACTGCGCTTTCGGCCGCAACGTCCGTTTCCGTCTTTGCGATCGCGGCGCAACCCGCAGCGCTGACCGCCATCACGGTCGCCAGGGCCGCCGCCCTGCTCGCTTTCGTCCAACCCCACTCTGTCATTGCGACACTCCCTTTCTCGAAGGATTTCTCGTTACGTCGTAAGCGCTATCAATTCTATTGCGTACATACAACAGAAATTGCATATGTGGAACGAACAGGCGCAGCATTCTAATGCGTCACGCGCTTGAGGCAGACGGCTTGCTCAGACCAGCAGATTGACAAATTAGCAAAAGTGTTGTGTAGTGACAACAAACGCATTGGAGTGCGCTACAAAAAATGGCGATTTACAATCGCATCGCCGTGCTGCGCGCCGAACGGGGCTTGAGCCGCAAGGCGCTCGCCGCCGCGGTGGGCGTGAACTATCAAACCGTCGGCTACTTGGAGCGCGGCGACTACAACCCGAGCCTTGAGCTCGCCCTTAAGCTCTCGGCTTATTTTGACTTGCCCGTGGAGATGCTTTTCTCGCTCAAACCTTTTGCTCCCTTGTCCGAACAACTACGCAAGGCCGGAGAGTGACATGACGCCCCGCCAAAGCCGCGGCCCCGCTTCCCCCGCGACAGTCAACCGCCTGTTGCGCGTGACCACGCTGACCGCGCTGGCGCTGTTTCCTTTGGGAGCGATCCTGTTCAGCCGTGACAGCCCAGCGCCAGGGATCTCCGTGCGCGAGGCGGCGGGGCTCGCCGCGACCCTGTCGGCGCTTGGGCTCTACGCCTTCGGCGTGGCGACCAACGGGCTTCGACCGGTCGTGGAGCCGACCGACACGCTTGATGAACGCGAGCTGTCGGTCGGGCTCACCGCCTTTTTTATGGGTCTGTTGTCGCCTCAAGCGTTTGTGGCTTGGAGCGCCCGCCCCCTGATCGACGCCGACGACGACCCTATGGAGAGCACAAATGGCTGAAGCCAAGCGCAGCCAAACCGACCGCCTCCTGTGCCGCGACTATCCCGAAGACCACCCACTGCGGCAGGTGTGGGCCATGCGGTTGTTGGCGACCGCGCCGTTAGCGCTTTATCCCTTGGGAGGCGTGATCCTCCTGTTGGACGTCGATCCGCAGTATCTTTTCGCGCGCTTTTCCGTGCTTGAGGCGGTTGGCTTCGGGCTCATCATCGCTGCGCTCATCAGCTTCAGTCTCATCGCCTCGAGCCGGCTGACCCGGTCGACCCAAGGCGCCATAACCGCCGCGGCCCTGGACGAACGCGAATTGGCGCTTCGCCGCCGCGCCCAATCGATCGCTTATCAGATCTTTGTCGTGCTGAGCCTGGTGACGTTGCTGTATTTGGGGCTCGCCTTCGACAGTGAGCGGCTTTGGCGGCCGGCCGAATGGAGCCATTGGAGCGCGCTGCTCTGGGGCGGGATCGTCTATGGGATGCTCCTGCCGACTGCGGCGGCCGCTTGGCTCACCAAACCCCTGGACCCGGAGTAAGGAGCGGCTCGCTATGCTGTATTACCGTCGACCAAGCGAAACCGGACCGCGCGCCTGGCGACCAGGCCGGGTCCGCGCGTTGACGAGCTTCATTCTCGCGGGCTACCCGGCCGGGTGCCTGATGCGGCTCGTCGCCGGCGCACGCGAAGCGCTTTGGCTGGACGTTTTCGGCTTTGCGTTGGTGTTCGCGTCCTTGGCCGCGTTCGGGTTTCTCTCCGTTCATGCCCTGCAACGCATAAGCGGGGAAGAGACCGCACGGCTCGATGAACGCGAATTGGCCTGGCGCCGTCGCGCCTACGGCTTTTCTTACGTCTCGTTCACCGGGATTGCGCTGTTAGCGATCATCTACCTCGCGCTCGCCGCCGATGCGCCACGCTTCGCGCTTTGGCGTCCGCAGAGCTATGAGCACTGGAACGCGGTGTTTTGGGGCGTGTTCTTAACCGCCGCCACCCTGCCGACGGCGTATCTGGCCTGGACCCTAGCCCCGCCCGAGCAAACCGAGACCGCCGAACCCGCTTAGCCTCCCGCCCTCAAGCCGGCGGCCATGCCGGGTCCGGCATGTTTGCGACCCAGCCCGGCTTGGGGTACATCTGCCCTCTTCGCCACGCGAACGCACCCATAGCTCAGCTGGATAGAGCGCTGCCCTCCGAAGGCAGAGGTCTCAGGTTCGAATCCTGATGGGTGCGCCATCTCACTTTTGGGCATGTGGACTGCCCCATCGGGATGACGGGCGGAGCGGCTTATGCAGAGGGGTGTCTGGCCGAGGAGTGATCGTATGGAGCGTATTCGTGAAGTTGTCAGCAATTTTGTTGAGGCGAACCTCTATGTGACTAAGCCATTCTTTTACACAAAATTTCACAAAAAGGTCGAAGGGCCACAGCTTCGCCCTGATGTCCCCTTGACGCGTTTTAATGCCGACCCAGAAGCGTACGAGGAACTAACAACAGACCTAATCTTTGAGTTCGACATTCCGGTTGACGTATTTCTTGAAGATAATCAAGGTGATACGCCTACATCAATCTTAAAAGATCTTTCGTTAAATGAAATTGTTGAATTGGTCGCCCAACATTCATCCCGAAGCGATTTGTGAGATCTATATTGGCTACTAATCATAACCCGCCGCGGCTCAGCACTGCTCATGACTAAGATGTCGTGACAGCAAACCGATTCCCAAGCGTTAGGGGCGATCGGGACGACGAGGCGGTTCAGCGGCTTCGGTCTCTGGTCGCGCATCCGC
>CAZABJ010000044.1:18761-23609 GCA_964483375.1 uncultured Caulobacterales bacterium | reverse complement strand
ACCTCTGGTGGACCTGTTGTCGCGCCAGCGGCATTGCAGGGTAGCTATGTGCGGAAGGGATAACCGCTGAAGGCATCTAAGCGGGAAACCCGCCTCGAAACTAGGTCTCGCTGAGAGGCGTGGAAGACCACCACGTTGATAGGCTGGGTGTGGAAGCGTAGCAATACGTGAAGCTGACCAGTACTAATTCCTCGATCGGCTTGATCTCGTGCGCTCATGCGTGGCGAACGCTTCGTCGCGACTTGAGAGCGTTAAGTCAGAATCTGGTTCGGCCCTGCCGAACCGAAACGATGTTCGAACCTCTTTGCGTCCGCATCGCTCGCGCCGTCCCGGTGGCTATTGCGGAGGGTCCCCACCCGATCCCATTCCGAACTCGGTCGTTAAGTCCTCCAGCGCCGATGGTACTATGTCTTAAGGCACGGGAGAGTAGGTCGCCGCCGGGACCGCCCGAGCGATGCGCGCAGAGAAAAACAAGCCCATCTCACAGCTCTTTCGCTTTTCCCCGGTATTCGCGCGCCTTGAGGCTCTGCCGGTTTCCGCGCTTATGCGGCAGGGCCGTCGTGGCGGATGACTGCGCCTCGGTTTGTGTCGCGCCCGGATCAGCCGTCAAAGCGTCTTGCCCGTGTGACGTCGGCCACCGCCGCCCACGCCGCCAGTTTCCGTCATCTAAGCGGGGAGCCTGTGCGTAGGATGAGGCGGGACGGTTGGGCCCACGCATCGAGAAAGGGCGTTCCATGGCGGACATCACCATCTGGCATAATCCCTCCTGCGGCTCGTCGAAAAACGCGCTCGCCTATCTTCAAGAGAAAGGCGTGGAGCCGACGGTCTACGCCTATGTGAAGGAGAAACCCGACGCCGCGGCGATCAAGGCCTTATTGGAAAAACTCGGCATGAAACCGTCGGAGCTTTTGCGCCCGAAGGAAAAAGCCGCCCAAGACCTTGGTCTGTATGATGATGGCGTCGCTGAAGACGTCATTCTGAACGCCATGGCCGAAAACGCGAAGCTCATTCAACGCCCTGTCGTCATCACGCCCAAGGGCGCCGTCATTGCGCGTCCCAAAACCAAGATCGACGACATTCTATAGCCGGACGGCGCTGCAACGTTGCGCAAGGCGGGGTGACGCCCGTCACAGCGCGCGGTTTTCACGCCGCCTACGGTCCCTTCGTCCAATGAAGAAGGAGGGACATCATGCAACGCACCTCAATCGAACGGATCGTTCTCGCCGCCGCGGCCGCGGTCACGATGGTGTCGCACGCCGCGCAGGCGGGTGAACCGGCCCAAAGCCATGCGCAGTCTTCCATCGCCATTCGCTTCGACGACGCTGACGCTAGGGAATTTTCGAATTGGGCGTTCGAGACCGACACTTGGACCGGCAACTTCACGGAAAGCGGGCAGTTTTTGGTTCAGGCCGACGGCGAAGAGTCGAACGCGCGCTATCAATATGTGACCGGCCTGCGGGGCTTGTCGCCCGACGCCATGCGCGGAGCGACCCTTGAAGTGCGTGTCGCCGGCGAGTTCTTCGGCGATCAAGGCGCCATGGGCGTTGTGCACCGTTTCAATGCCGATGACGGCTCCTATCTCGGCTTCGCCCTTTGTTCGGGCGGGCGCTACTGCGTCTATCTGAGCGATGGCGAGACGCTTTCGGTCGTCATGTCGGGAACCAGCGAGGCCATTCGCGCGGACGGCGACAACCTTCTGCGGGTCTCAGACGAAGGCGAAGCGATGGGCCTGTACATCAATGGCGTGCGCATCGGCGCTTACGGTTCGAGCGTGTTGCGCGGGGACGGCGTCGGCCTGTTCCAAGCCGGTCGCGGCGTCTACGCCTTTGACGACTTTACCGTCACCCCCGTCGTGGGAGCTGCGATGGCGGAGCACGACGCAGGCAAAGCGTAGCGTTCGCCAAATGCGCCGCAATCGGCGGGCTACCGACCACTCGGCGTGCGTCGCGCGGCACAAAGCGCGGCGCACGCGCAATGCGTGTGGTTTGCGCGAGCGGGACCTCCATGCAAATGTGACCGCTTGAGGCGACGTGGGAGATGAGCCATGCGGGGTTTGACAGCGGGTGTCTTGGTCGGAGCCATGGCCGCCGGCGCCAGTTTCGACGCTTCCCGAGCCCAAGAGCGCTACGTCACTTTCTCGGCTCAACGTGTGGAGCGCGGCGGATATGACGACTATCCGCTGCCCCATGTGGTGGTCCGCCGGCGCGCAGACTTCGTCATCTTCAGCATCACCGGCGTTTGCGACACCCGCGACGAGGCGCAGCGATTGAGCGAACTCCGCGAGACGCTCGGAGCCATGATCCAGGCCGCTGGCGACGACCCCGAAATCGAGCTCTCCCGGTTGGAGACGATCGCCGGGGAGGACCCGTTAGTCGTTCCTTTCGAGGAAGAGTCGATCGAAGAGGGATTTCGGTCGACCTATCAGAGCAGGCCGGACACGACGTTCGTGCAGCTGTTGATAAAAACGCCGATAAATCCTGACGACACGCTGCAGACCGCCGCAGGTCGCATCGAGCGCTTCGTAGAAGGGCTGGAAACGGTCGGGCGGAGCGAATTCGTCTTGGCTGATAACGAGACCCTCTCCATCGTGGATCCCGCGCAGTATCGCTACGAAATCATCGACGCCATCGCTGCAGACGCAAACCGCATCGCCGCCACGCTGGGCGAAGGGTACGCCGCGCGGTTTGAGGGCCTCGAACAAGAGGTGAGCTGGTACCGTTCCGACGTGCTGGAGCTTACCTTGTACATCCCTCACCGAATGGAAGTCGTGCCGACCCCGACCGAGGGCTGACCCGCCTGACGCCCAGCAAATTGGTCAATGGAAAAAAATCGCCTGCGTTAACGAATCGCGTGAGGTTCGCAGCTACTATTTGCCTCACGTCAAGTGAAGGATGCTCCGATGGCGCAGGCGGGCGGCGCACGGTTCGGCTTTCTCGAAACCGTCGGGTTCGACGGGCGACTTTGGGATGCGGCGTTCGGGCTTGTTCTCCCGGCGGTTCTCGTCTCCGGTTGGGCGCTAGACGAAGCCCTCTCCGCTCGCGCGGCGGCGCGCTTCGCCCATCCGGTTCATCTTGAGCACCAAAGCGCTGAAAGACCTGCTTCCAATGACGACGTCGCCGAAGCGCGCCTGTTGTCCGGGCAGGGCCTGCCCTTCGGCTACGCCTCCCAGCTGCAGCTTCCCGATGGCCAGATCATCACCTGCGTCGAGCGCTTCATAAACGTTCGTTGCGACAGCGGATGGCGTCTGGCGGTCGCGCGGGGTTCCCGCCCCTCCATTTGATCCGCACCCCATAAAGGGCGCGGTTGTGTCCTTCCCCCCAGCCGCATTAGCGGCGCGTTATTCCTGTTGCGCTAGACCAGAGATGGGACTGGCGCAGGAGGACAGGCATGCGCGGCGGGAGTATTTTTAAGGCGCTCCTGAGCGCTCAGGCCGGTGCTGCGGCGGGCGGTTTCGCCCTCATTCTCTGCGCGGTCGCCGTCTTCGCCGCCCTTGGCGTCGGCGTCGACATTCGCCGGGTGTCCCAAGCCCAAGCCACGCTGCAAGAAGCCGCGGAAAACGCCGCCCTCGCATTCGCTCTCGATGAGGATGCAAGCGCAGCCTATGCCCAGTTCTACGCTGACAGTCGCGATTGGCCTGGCGGCGCGCGGGTCACCTTCGCCGTCATGGATGGCGGGCTCGTGACGGCGCAGGCGGCGGGGGTCGCCGAATTGCGTTTCGCGCGGGTGTTCGCACGGGAAGGGGTTCGGCTGCATGCGCGCGCTGTCGCCGCGCCGGAGAAACCGGACTTGACGCCTTGCGCGCCCTCCCGGCCCTGGCAAGGGGGATGCGCGCCCCAAGCGATCCGCGCGGCCTCTTTGACGCGCTAGTCCGCCCCTAGACCGCGCGAGCGAGTGGGGGCAGGGTCGCAGCACGGATATGTCTGCGACGGAGCCTCTCGTGAGCGAAGCTGACCCGGTCATTTTAGAGTCAAGCCCCGGCGGGGTGGCCGCCATCCTTTTCAATCGCCCCGAAAAGCACAACGCCTTCAACGGCCACATCATTTCGGTGCTTTCGGAGATGTTCGAGACCCTCCATGGCGCAGACGAGCTTCGCTGCGTGATCCTTCGCGGCAAGGGCAAGAGTTTTTCCGCCGGCGCGGATTTGGATTGGATGAAGGCGGCGGCGAATTACGGCGACGCGGAAAACCGCGAAGACGCCGCCGATCTCGCCCGCATGCTGGACAAACTCTATCGCCTGCCGTGCCTGACCATTGCTTTGGTCAATGGGACCGCGATGGGCGGGGGGCTCGGACTGATTGCGGCGTGCGACGTCGCAATCGCGGTTGAAACGGCGAAGTTTCGGTTCTCCGAGGTGCGCTTAGGGCTCACCCCGGCCACGATCAGCCCGTATGTGATCGAGGCTGTCGGTCCACGCTGGGCGCGCCGCCTGTTCGCGACGGGCGAGAGCTTTGACGCCGCGATGGCGAAAGAAATCGGTCTCATCCAAGAGGTCGTCGCTGATGACGTCGAGCTTTCTCAGGCCGGAGAGCGCTTCGCGAAAATGGCGTTCGAGACCGCCCCGCACGCCGTCGACGAAGCCCGAAAATTGGTGCGGGACGTCAAGTGGCGGGATATCGATCACGGCCTCATGGCCGAAACCGCAAAGCGCATCGCCCAACGCCGGGCCTCCGATGAGGGCCAAGAGGGGCTTTCGGCGTTTCTCGCGAAACGCGTGCCGAACTGGGTGAAATGAGAGGTCAGCGGCGCATGGAGAATCGACGCGCCGCGCAACCTCGCTAGACCGGGGGATCTCGCCCTTTAGCTCAAGCCTGACCGCTGGATCGTCGCTCGCCAGCCGGCCCGCCCGCT
>CAZABJ010000044.1:0-18661 GCA_964483375.1 uncultured Caulobacterales bacterium | reverse complement strand
ACAGGGCGGGACAAACGCCGTCGCATACGCGCCAAGGCTCCCCAGATCGGAGGAATTGGGTTAGGCCTGAATTCCCTTTTGCGGTTCGGATCGCCGATACTCGCCCGTTCCAAAGCGCTTCGTGCTGAAGCGTCGACCATAACTGAAGAGCTTTCGCCCATGTTCTCCACGCTGCTCATCGCCAATCGCGGCGAGATCGCGCGACGCGTCATGCGGACCGCCCGGCGAATGGGTCTTAAGACGGCGGCGGTCTATTCCGACGCGGACGCAGCCGCCGCCCATGTGCGCGAGGCTGACGAGGCGGTGCGCCTGGGTCCGGCCCCGGCGGCGGAGAGCTATCTGCGCGTGGACGCCATCTTGGAGGCCGCAAAGGCGGTGGGCGCTGACGCGATCCATCCCGGATACGGCTTTCTCTCAGAAAACGCGGATTTCGCCGAGGCGGTCGCCGCCGCGGGCATGGCCTTCATCGGCCCCGACCCAACCGCCATTCGCGCCATGGGTCTTAAGGACGAAGCCAAAGCGTTGATGAGCGCAGCGGGCGTGCCTGTGACGCCGGGCTATCAGGGCGACGACCAAACCGAAAAAACGCTCAAAGCCGCCGCCAAGGAGATTGGCTATCCCGTTCTCATCAAAGCTGTCGCAGGCGGGGGCGGGAAGGGCATGCGCAAGGTGGAAAAGGCCGGCGAGTTCTCCGCCGCGCTCGCCGCCGCAAAGCGCGAGGCCGCCGCGAGTTTCGGCGATGACCGCGTTCTCATCGAGAAATTCGTCACAGGACCTCGCCATATCGAAGTGCAGGTCTTCGGCGATCGCCACGGTAACCACGTCCATTTCTTCGAGCGCGATTGTTCGTTGCAGCGTCGCCACCAAAAGGTGATCGAAGAAGCGCCCGCTCCAGGCATGACGGACGAGGTTCGCGCCGCCATGACGGCCGCCGCGCTCGATGCCGCAAGAGCCGTAGACTACGTCAACGCCGGAACTGTGGAGTTCATCGTCGACGGCTCCGGCGCCCTGCGCCCGGATGGGTTCTGGTTCATGGAAATGAACACGCGGCTGCAGGTCGAGCATCCGGTCACGGAAATGGTCACGGGCTTCGACCTGGTGGAGCTGCAAGTGCGGGTGGCGGCCGGCGAGCGGCTGCCGGCGCAAGCCGATATCGGGCTCGCCGGCCATGCCGTCGAAGCGCGGATCTATGCCGAAGACCCCGCGTCGGGGTTTCTGCCCAGCATCGGACGCCTGGACGCTTTTGAGATCCGCATCACGCCCGACCAGGCGGACCGGGGGGAGAAGCGGGGCTCGGACGCCGAGGCGATCCGCATTGACGCTGCGGTGGAGGCCCATGACGACGTCACGCCCTATTATGATCCCATGATCGCGAAAGTGATCGGACATGCCCAGACGCGCGCGGAAGCCTTGGACGGCTTGGCGGACGTCCTCGAACGCAGCGTCGTCGCCGGTCCGAAAGCCAATCTCGGATTCCTGGCCCGTTGTCTTCGGGACGAGGATTTCCAACACGCTCGCCTGGACACAGGTCTCATCGGCCGGAACCTCGCTGCGTTGACGGCGCCCAGCTTAAGCGACGCCCAAGCCGCCGCTTTGGCTGGCGTGACGATCCTGTTCGGCCAGACCGCAGCAGGAGGACAGGCGTCCCAGGCCGAGGACAGGCCCGACCCTTGGTCGGTCGCGGACGGGTGGCGGTTAAACGCCGCCCCGCGCGCCCATCTGCGCTTCAGCGCCGGCGCGGCCGTGCATGACCTCGCCATATTTGGCGACGCAAGCGGCGCGCGCGTCGATGTGGGCGGGGAGGGCATCGACATCACCTTGCGAGGCGCGTCGCTGCGGTCCCGCGCCGACGCGTTCGCCAGCTTGGACGTGACCGCCGAGATGAACGGCGATGCGGTTTGCGCCACGCTCGCCTCGGCGCCTGACCGGGACTACCTCGCCCATAGCGGGGATGTGTGGGCGTTCGCCCCGCCCGATTACGACGCCGCGGTCGAAACGCTTGAAGCCGGCGACGACATCAAGGCGCCGATGCCGGGTAAAGTGATCGCCGTGGAGGCGAAATCCGGCGTCGGCGTGAAGCGCGGCGACACCCTCATCGTGCTTGAGGCCATGAAGATGGAGCACGCGCTCGCCGCGCCGCGGGACGGCGAGGTGGATGAGGTGCGCGTGAAACCCGGCGATCAGGTGAAAGAAGGCGAAGCGCTGGTCCGCTTGGTCCAGGAGGCGTAAGCGATCGCCGGCCCGCTTGCTGCGATGATGGCTTGTTAACTGCGGCCATCGGTGGCTCGTTGCGCCTGCGAGCGCGCAAAAGGAGAACCGTCATGTTTTTGTCCCGTGCGGCCGTCGCGGCCTGTTTTGTGATCGCGCTCGGCGCGCCCGCCGCGGCTCAGGACGAGCGCGCATTGGTGGACGCCGCTGTCGCAGAAGCGCTGTCCCGGGCTGAAGCCGCGCCGCGCTTCGCCCTTACTCAAACCATTGAAAATATGAACTCAGGCGCGCGCTACGTCGTGCGGTTCGACCCCACGCTGCCCGAGTTCGACCCTGAGAGCCCCGAAGCGTCGCGCTGGTCGATCCTCGAGCCCGCCGAAGCGGAGCTGAACGAGGACGCGCTTGAGGTGTGGAACGGCGTCCGCCAGCAAAACGACGCCGATATCGACGTCATGATGGAGGAGCCCGCGCGCCTCATCCCCGCAGAGCTTGTCGCGCAAGGCGAGGCGGAGGGGCAGGCGCTCTACGCCGGCCGGCTCACCGAGACGATGGAAATCAACGGCGAACCGCCCAGCCGGGCCATGCGGCGCAATCTCGCCGTCGAGCTCGCCGTGGACGCGCAGACCTCGCTGATCTCGCGGTATCGCCTATTCGCCGAGCAGTCGTTTCGGCCGATGATGGCGGCCCGGATCAATGAATTCGATTTGGCGATGACATTTGACGAGGCTTGGTCAGGCGGCCCGATTGTGTTGACGAGCGTTGAGCAACAAATCGCCGGCTCGGCCTTTTTCAATGACTTCTCCGAGCATATGCGCGTGACCTATTCGGACTTTTCGCCGATCGAGTAAGCGCCGGCGCGCGTCGCTGTTCGGGCGCGCCGCCGCCGCTCACGGGTGATTGTATTGGCGGTGATCGCCGCGCCATGGTCTTAGTGCGCCGCGACATAAGCGGCGAGCGGAAGCAATGGCGGGACGAATTTCGGGCGTGTGGGCGGCGGTGTTCGCGGCGGCGGTGGTGCTTTGGAGCCCGAACGTCGCGCTTGCGGTTGAAGAGAGCCTCGCGTCGCTGCGTGCGGCGTTTGAGGACGCCCGGCAGCGCGCCGCTCCTCAAACCCGGTTTGCTTTCACCCGAACCGTTGAAAACCCAATGACGGGCGGCCGCATCACCGCGCGGTTCGATCCCGCGCGACCTGAGGCCGAGCGCTGGGTGCTGATGTCTCCGACCCCGGACCGCCTCGACCGCCCCTCGCGGCGGCTATGGGAGGCGCTGCAAGAAAATGTCGATGCCGATATGCGATTGGCGTTGGACCGGCCCGAGACGCTCGCCGCCGAAGACGTCGTCTTTGACAGAACCCAAGCCGGCGTGGCGGTTTTCCAAGGCGGCTTGCCGTCCGCGGCGATGCGGTCGCGGCAGGCGCGCAGTCCCGCGGTGCAGCGCAGCGTGCGATCGGAGTTGTTCGTCGATCACGCAACCGGGCTTTTGGTCGGCTACCGCGTTTTCGCGCCGGAAGCCTTTCGGCCCAATGTCGCCTCTTACATCACGCGGTTTGAACGCGACGCGGTTATCGGTGAAGCCTGGCCGGGCGGGCCGATGGTCGAGCTCCGCCGCAGCCAGACCGTGGAGGGGTCTGCGGTGTTCGTGGCCATCGCCCGCAATGAAACGGTCGTGAACCAAGACTTCGCGCCTGTGGATTGAACGGCGCCGAGAGCGTGTGCGCACCCGCCGAGGCGCCCTAGCTCTAGGGCCATGACGATTCACCTGGTGAAACTGTGCGTCGGCGCTGACACCGTCGCCGACCTGGAGGCCTGGCAGGACCACGTCACGGCCCAGCGCCGGGCCGCGGGCGAACCGCCGCTGCCCTATCACGTGACCCGCATGACGCCGAAACGGGCTGACGACGTGCTGTTGGGCGGTTCGCTTTACTGGGTCGTCAAGGGCCTCATCCAAGTGCGCCAGCGCGTGATCGCACTTGATGCGGTTCGCGACGCCGGCGACCGTCCGGCCTGCCGCATCACGCTCGATCCTGAGCTGATCCTGACCGCGCTGACCCCGCGCAAGGCGTTCCAGGGCTGGCGTTATTTGACCCCGGAGGATGCGCCGGACGACTTGTCGGGTGTCGAGGGGGGCGCGGATCTGCCGCCGACCCTGCGGAAGACGCTTATCGAGCTGGGGGCTTGGTGACGGGCTAGCGGGATGGGCCCGCGGGCACATTGTCGATCAAACGCGTGCGCCCCAAATGCGCCGCGGCCAGGATGCGGCCTGGCGCGTTCAGAGGCCCATCCGGCGGAAGCGTCAAGTTCGCCAAGCGAACAGCCACATAGTCCACCGCATCAAAGCCGGCTTCGGTCAGCCGGCGGGCGCCTTCCCGCTCGCAATCGACCGGCGTAGCGCCCCCGTCGAGCGCCTTGGCGAGGGCGAACAGCGTTTCGTTCAGCCGCCCCGCGATTCGCCGTTCCTCGACGCTCAGATAGGCGTTGCGGGAGGACATCGCGAGGCCGTCGGGCTCCCGCAGCGTCGGGCCGGCGAGAATCGTCACGCCCAGGTCCAGATCCGCCACGAGCCGGCGGATGACGGCGAGTTGCTGGTAGTCCTTCTCCCCAAAAACCGCGCAGTCAGGCTGAACTTGATTGAGGAGCTTCGTCACCACCGTCGCGACGCCGGTGAAAAAATGCGGTCGGCTGTCGCTTTCCAAGCCTTCGCCAACGCCGGAGACGCTGACTTGGGTGGCGGCGCCGGGCGGGTAGATCTCCTCAAGGTGGGGCGCATAGACAAGCGCGCAGCCCGCCCCGGCCAGAAGCGAGACGTCCCGCGCCTCATCGCGGGGATAAGTCTCGAAGTCTTCCCCCGGTGCGAACTGCTTGGGATTGACGAACACGCTCGCCACCACCCGGTCGGCATGCGCCCCGGCGAGCCGCACCAGCGACAAATGCCCCTCATGGAGCGCGCCCATGGTCGGAACGAAACCGACGCGCAGTCCGTCGTCGCGCCATCGCGCGATATGGGCGGCGAGGTCGCGCCGCGTTCGCGCGACGACGAGAGCGAGCTGGGCGGTCATATTGCATACGCTAAGCCTGGCGTTGCGCATGCGAAAGGCTCTTTTTACCGAGGCTTAACCCTATCGGGACAGTCATGCGGGCATGAGGCTGACGTCACACCACGCCGCGCCGCTCGTAAGTTTGGCGGTTGTCGCACTCGCCGGCTGCAGTGCGCTCACCCCGCCCGCTCCGGCGCGGTTGGACGCTGAACGCGCCCATGCGAGCCCCGCCCAATCCGCAGCAAGTTCGGCGGCCGCCTCTGCGCCTGCTGAGCGCGAGGCCCAAGCGCAGGCGACGCCGGGTGGGTCCGACCAAGGTTCGACCCAGCCCGCCGACGCAGCGGACGCCGCCCCATCCTTTGGCGAAGGGCGCAGCGTTTTGTTCGCCGTTCATGTGGCGTCCTACCGAAGCGAAGCGGCCGCAACTCGGGGCTGGGCGGTCTTGCGCAGCGCGTCGCCTGACGCGTTTGCCGGGCTCGAACCGAGGGTCGAGCAGGTGGATTTGGGGGCGCGCGGCGTTTTCTTGCGCCTGAAGGCGGGCCCTCTGAGCAACCGCGCCGAGGCTGAAGCCCGATGTGCGGCGTTGCAGCGGTCTGGCTATTATTGCCAAATCGTCGACTTCACGGGTCAAGCCCTGCTCGACTAACACGCGGCGTTCGGTTCGCACGCCCAGGCGACTCGCATCATATTTCAGGCGTCAACCCTGAAGAGGCGCGCCGTCGTGTCCGACCCGTCCCAGCAAACCGGAGACTTCGCCGCTGGCCTTCAGGGCGCCGGCGCTTTGCGCGTATTGACGTTCACCGGGCCGAGCGACGGGGTCGGGCGGACCACGCTCACCGCAAGCGCGGCCTGTGCGTTGCTCAGGATGGGCTTCAATGTGGGCGTCGTCGACATGGACGCGCGCAGCCGGGCGCTCACCCGCTGGCTGAAACGCCGGGAGCGTTGGAGTTCGGCTCATGACGCGCGATTGGTGGCGCCGGCGTCTGCGGCCACCTCAGCCGCGCCTGCCCGTGACCCCGCCGCGGCCGCCGCCCAAGACGCCTCACGACTGCCGCAGCTCCTCCGGGCGTTGTCTGAAAGCTGCGATACGGTGCTCATCGATGCGCCGTCGGGCGCAGGGCCGGCGAGCGCAGCTGCGATCGCCGCCGCCGACATCGCCGTGAGCCTCGTGGCGGCGGAAGCCGTGGCGCTCGACGGCTTGTTCGAACTGGACGAGGAGGGCGGCTGCACGGAGCGCCCGAACGCCTACAGCCGGATGTTTTGGGACGCCCGCGCGCGGCGATTGGAAAGCGGCGAGCCGTTGGACTGGGTGCTGGCCCGCGGACGAGCGGACGCCCAGTCAGGGGGGGAGGCTGCGATTGCTTTTCAACGCGCCTGCACGCTTTTGGGCCCGCGACTGGGCCCGCGATTGCGGGAGGCCTCGGAATGGCGGCTGGGGGCTCATGAAGGCCTCTGCGCGCTCGATCCGCCCTTCCGCGACGGCGCTGAGACCGTCGCCCAAGCCCTGCGTGATATGTTCATCGGACTGAGAGTGCCTGGTCTTGAGGGCGCGGCGCTCACATTTTAAGCGTCGAACGCTTGGAATGAGAGCCGCTCGAAGGCGGCGAGGAACGCTCGATGATCCTTCCGCTTGTAATCGTGGGCGGGGCCGTGGCCCTGCTGGTCGCGCTTAGGCTATTCGCTCAGACGGATCCCGCAGTGTTGGCGCGGATGCTTAAGGCCGGCCTGATCGGGCTTGCGGTGCTGTTGGGCGTGTTGATGTTGATGCGCGGGCTGGCGCTGCTTGGCTTGGGCCTTTTCGTCCTGCCGCTGCTCCTGTCCTTGCCTTTCGGACGGCGCGGGAGGGCGGAGCGGACGCGTTCAGGCGAGCCGACCCGCGTGGAAACGCCTTGGCTGATCGGCTTCGTCACGCCAGACGGCGCTCTGGTGGACGGCGTGTTGCGGCGGGGCGTGTTCGCCGGCCGCACGATATCCTCCCTGTCCCAAGAAGCGCTGTTTTCAACCCTGAACGCGGTGCGCATTGACGATCCGCAAGGCGCCGCTCTGCTGGAGGCATACCTCGAGACGGGCGGCGAGCGACCGCCCCCGCCCGCCGGCGGCCCTATGACGCGCGCCCAAGCGTATGACATTTTGGGGCTGCAGCCGGGGGCCGGTCCTGACGAAATCAAGTCCGCCCACCACCGGCTCATCACCTCGCTTCATCCCGACCAAGGCGGGTCAAGCGCGCTCGCCGCGCTCGTGAATCAGGCGCGGGACACTTTGCTGAAATCCTGACGCGCCTCAGGGGGCGACGACAAAACAGCGCTCGCCCGCGGCGCGCAGCGCAGCGCAGGCGGCGTCAGCCTCGCTTTCGCTCATTCCCGCAAAGCGAGCGCGCCAAAGTCCCGCATCCGCCGCCGGCATCACGGCCCGCAAGGCGTCGCCGACCGCAGCGGGACGCGCCGCCGCCAGGTCCTCAAGCCGGGCGAGCGCGCGCGCCTCGGTCGAATACGCCCCCACTTGAACCGCCCAGGCGCGGGATTGCGGTTGCTCATGCGGCGCAAGCGGTTGAGGCGCGGGTGCGGGCGCTCTCTCAGCGGGAAGGCTCGGCGTCGACGCGTGGGGGACAGGGGGCGCGAGCGGTTCGGAGGCCTCAGGCTCGGCTTCATTGTCGACCGAGGGCGCATCGGGGACGATTGGACCGCCGGTGGGCTCCACCAGCATGATGCGCAGGCGGGGCGGCTCGGGTTCAAACGGCTCGTCGCCATAGGCGGCGGGTTGGAGGCGCGGCGCAGCCTCAGGGCGCGCGACCGCTTGCATGACTTGGGCGCGGCGCGGCGTGCGCGAACGGTCCTCAAGGGTTTGAAACGCGCGGTCGATCAAAAGCGCGGCGTGCTGATCGCGCGCGCCGGCGTTTGGCCCGCCCATCACCACCGCCGTCACCCGTCGTCCCTCCCGTGAAGCGGAGACGACGACGTTGAAGCGCGAGGCGTCGGTGTACCCGGTCTTCAGCCCGTCCGCGCCCTCGATAAGGTCCAATGCGTGGTTGTGGCTGGCGTAGGTCACGCCGCGCCAGGTGAAACGCCGCTGGGCGAAGGAGCCGTAATAGTGAGGGAAATGCTCTTGGAGCGCGCGGGCGAGCCGCGCCATGTCACGCGCGGTGGTCGTTTGGTCGGCGTGGGGAAGACCGGAAGCGTTGGCGAAAACGGTCCGGCCCATGCCCAACGCCTGCGCTTCTTCCGTCATCAAGCGCGCGAAGGCGGCCTCGTCCTCGGCGAGATGTTCGGCGAGCGCGGCGGCGACGTCGTTGGCGCTGCGCACGATGAGCGCTTGAATGGCGTCACGGACGGGGATCGTGTCGCCGGCGCGCAAACTCAGGCTCACCCCGGAGCGCGACGCGGCGTGTTCGGAGACGTCGATTTCCTCGTCAAGCGTCAGCTCGCCTGCGTCGAGCGCCTGAAACGCCACATACAGGGTCATCATCTTTGCAAGCGACGCGGGCGCGCGCCGCGCGTCCGCAGAGTGGGCGTGCAAAACTTCTCCGGTATTCGCATCTTCGACAAAAGACGCATATCGGGGATTGGCCGACGCGGGAGCAGCGAGAAGGACGCTCGCGAGTATGGCGATCAGCAAAGGTTTCAGCGGCGACATGGCATGCGCTCTAAGACCGTTCGTAGGTCTATGAGAGCTAGGCGCAGCGGCTTGACTCAGGGTTAACGGCCCGTCGACACGATTATTGTGCAGTGCACAATTGATGTTGACGCGCCGCACAAAATTCGCTATCCACAGATCATCACGTAAGGCGATTCGGCGCGCGGCCGTCCCGCGCGTCGCGAAGTGACAAAGCGCCAGACACAAGGAGACACCCAATGGCCGGGACCAAAGACGCCATGAACATCGACCCGTTTGCGTTCGCGAACTCTTCGGCGATGAAAGAGCAGTTTGAGCGCGCCGTCGGCGTGTTCGGCGAGATGAACGTGTTTTCGAAAACCACCGTCGATGCGATGGTGGACAGCATGACGCGCGCCGGCCAAGGCATGGAGCGCATCAACGCTCAAGTGATGAACTACTCGAAAGCGCAGTTCGAAGAAGGCGTCGCCGCGGCCCGCCGCATGGCCGGCGCGAAAAGCGTCCAAGAGGTCATCGAAGTTCAAAGCGACTACGCGAAGAGCTCGATGGACTTCTATCTCGGCGAGATGAACAAGCTCACCGAAGCCTGCGCGGACACGATGAAGGACGCGTTCAAGCCGCTGAACGAGCGCATGAGCGCTGCGGTCGAGTTGATGCAGGCGCAGCGCTAACGCGCGCTTCGCATCGCCGCGAACTGGAAGCCCGGCCCTGCGCGGTCGGGCTTTCGTCGTTTCCCCCTAGAGATCGTCTTCCCCGTCACGGATGATGACGCGCGCTTGCGCGGGCGTGTCGGCTCAGGCACGACTGCGTGAAGAACGACCCGATGCAGCCTCAAAGGCTTCCCTCGGACCGGCTGGCTCTTATTTAATGATTGTCGTGCACAGTAGCGCCAGGAACGGCGACACGGGCGCGACGGCGGGCGGAATGAGAAGGCCGACGCGCGCGCGAGGGTCGCGGAAGACGACTTGCGAGATCGGACCGAACGCCCATGAACCAAGGCGCAACGGATCGGCCGGATGATCCCGATTGGGACGAGACCGGCGTCGTAACGCAGACGCGCCCCAAGACGAAGCGGCCCTCGATGTATCGAGTGTTGCTTTTGAACGACGACTTCACGCCGATGGAGTTTGTGGTCGATATTTTGGAGCAAATCTTCAAGAAGAGCCACGAAGAGGCCGTGAAGATCATGTTGCATGTGCACCAGAATGGCGTCGGCATGTGCGGCGTCTATACTTATGAGGTGGCCGAAACCAAGGTCGCTCAGGTGCTCGACGCGGCGCGGCGGAGCCAACATCCGCTGCAATGCACGATGGAAAAGGAATAGCGCGTGCCCTCGTTTTCTCGGAATCTTGAAGAAACGCTGCATCGCGCGATTGCGTACGCCACTGAGCGTAAGCATGAGTACGCGACGCTTGAACACCTTCTGCTTTCGTTGATCGACGACGAAGAAGCCTCCGCCGTAATGCGGGCGTGCAGCGTCGAGATGGACGAATTGCGACGCACGATTATCGAATATGTCGACCGCGAGCTTGACGAAATCGTCGTCGAAACGACCGAAGAAGCGAAACCGACCGCCGCGTTCCAACGCGTCATCCAGCGCGCGGTGATCCATGTGCAGTCGTCAAATCGCGAAGAAGTCACCGGCGCGAACGTGCTTGTGGCGCTCTTTAGCGAACGGGAAAGCCACGCGGCGTATTTTCTGCAAGAGCAGGACATGACCCGTTACGACGCGGTCAACTACATCTCCCACGGGATCGCCAAACGTCCGGGCGCGAGCGATCAGCGGCCAGCGCGCGGGGCGGCGGAAAGTGACGAGGAGCGCGCCGTGAAGGGCGGAGCCGAAGCCCTCCGAGCCTATTGCGTCAACCTCAATGAGAGGGCGCGGAAAGGCTCAATCGATCCCCTGATCGGCCGTGAGGCCGAGGTTGAGCGCTGCATCCAAATTCTTTGCCGCCGCCGGAAGAACAACCCGCTTTTGGTGGGCGATCCCGGCGTCGGCAAGACCGCCATCGCTGAGGGCATCGCGCTCAAAATCATGCAGGCGGACGTGCCGGAAGTCCTCGAGGATGCTGTGATTTTCTCGCTCGACATGGGCGCGCTCCTCGCCGGCACGCGGTATCGCGGCGATTTTGAAGAACGTGTCAAAGCGGTGGTGAAGGAGCTGGAGACCCAGCCCCGCGCCATTCTGTTCATCGACGAGATCCACACCGTGATCGGCGCCGGCGCCACGTCGGGCGGGGCGATGGACGCGTCTAATCTGTTGAAGCCGGCGCTGCAGTCAGGCTCGCTGCGCTGCATGGGCTCGACCACATACAAAGAGTATCGACAGCACTTCGAAAAAGACCGTGCGCTCGCCCGCCGGTTCCAGAAAGTCGACGTGGCTGAGCCGTCTCCGGCCGATGCCGTGAAGATCCTGCAAGGGCTCAAGCCGCATTTCGAAGAGTTTCACGGCGTCAAATACACCAACGAAGCCATCAAGGCGGCGGTGGATCTCTCCGCGCGGTATATCGGCGATCGGAAGCTGCCCGACAAAGCCATCGACGTCATCGACGAGGTGGGCGCAAGCCAGATGCTGCTCTCCCCGTCAAAGCGGAAAAAGCAGATCGGCGTACGCGACGTGGAGGCGGTCATCGCCAAAATGGCGCGGATTCCCCCCAAGACGGTCAACAAGTCCGACGCCAATACGCTCAAAAACTTAGGCGCTGATCTCAAGCGGGTCGTGTTCGGCCAAGACGAGGCGATCGAACAGCTCTCCGCGGCGATCAAGCTCGCCCGCGCAGGACTGCGGGAGCCGAACAAGCCGATCGGCTGCTATCTCTTCTCCGGCCCAACCGGCGTCGGCAAAACCGAAGTCGCCCGCTCGCTCGCCAATATCATGGGCGTGGAGCTGCTGCGCTTTGACATGTCGGAATATATGGAGCGCCACACCGTCTCGCGGCTTATCGGCGCGCCGCCAGGGTATGTCGGGTATGATCAGGGCGGGCTTCTGACCGATCAGGTCGACCAGCATCCGCACTCGGTCCTGTTGCTCGACGAAATCGAGAAGGCGCACCCGGACATCTTCAACATCTTGCTCCAGGTGATGGACAACGGCGCGTTGACCGACGCCAACGGCAAGAAAGTCGATTTCCGGAACGTCGTTTTGATTATGACCACAAACGCGGGCGCGTCCGATAATCAGAAGAACTCCATCGGCTTCGGCCGCGGCAAACGCGAAGGCGAGGACGACGCGGCCATCCAACGCCTGTTCACGCCCGAGTTCCGGAACCGGCTCGACTCCGTCATCACCTTCGCCTCGCTGGGCCAAGAGGTGATTAACCAGGTGGTCGACAAGTTCATGCTGCAGCTTGAAGCTCAGCTGCAGGATCGGGGCGTGACCTTTGACCTCACGCCCGCCGCCCGCACTTGGCTGGGCGAACGGGGCTATGACGAGCTTTACGGCGCCAGGCCGCTGGCCCGCGTCATCCAAGAGCACGTCAAAAAGCCGCTGGCCGATGAGATCTTGTTCGGCAAGCTGAAAAAGGGCGGCGTTGTCAAAGTGGACGTCGATCCCGACGACAATGAGAAACTCGCCTTCGACATTCAAACCGGCGAGGGCGGGCGTCGCGGCGGCCGCAGCTCCGGCGACGAAGGCGCGCCGAAAGAACCCGAATACGCCGAATAAGCCTATGGCCCGGACGCCGCAACGCTTGATGTTGCGGCGTTCGGCCCAGTTTCTGAAGTCTTAACCCTCAGAATTCATAGAATAATCACCCGCTGCTGCGAGGATAGCGGCATGGTGAGCGAAAACCGCATCCCAGACTGGCGGAACGGCGCGCATGACGCTGTGACCCGCGCCTTGTCTGATCCTGACCTCTCGCCCGAAGAGGCCGCGGCGCGCATCGTCACGGCGCTGCGGGAGTGGTGCGCGCGGGAAGGCGTGTGTCGGTCAGACCGCCAGGCGTCGAAATCCGCCACCCCGCGCGGACGGCTTTGATCTTGCTTAAGAGCCGGATAGGTGTCGCGTCGTCCCAAACCGGCGTGCGTCATGACAGGAGAAGCCGATGTCCCGTGTGAGCGCTCTCGCCGCCACTTTCGTCGCTTTGGCCGCGGCTGGGTGCGCCACGGCGCCCCCGGGCGGGCCTGTCTCTCAGCCCTCGAGCCGAGACGCTGGCGCTGAACGGGCTCCGGTCGCTCAAGCGGACGCCGCGCGCGATGCGGTGATCGCCGCGCTGCCGAACACCGAAGCCGATCCGGTCGACTTTCCCGAAGCGCAAGCCGAGCCGGATGCGGCGGTCGACGCCGCACCGACAAACATAACGGTCGAAGAGCAAGTGGACCCCGCCGGCGTTGAAACAGCGGCCGCCGAGGAGACGTCGCCCGATGCGCCGCCGCCTCCGAACTCTGACAACGAACCGCCGGTCGCCGATGAGCGCGTGGACGTGGCGATGGTTGACCCGGCCGTCTCGCCGCCGCCAGCCGCCATCGTCGAGCCCCAAGCCCAGCCGGAGCGCGCCGCAACCCCGCCGGCGAACGCCTCTCACGCTGAGGTGGTGCAGACTGTCGCCAATCTCTTCGGGGTGTCGGGAGAAGACTATCTGCGCAGTCTCATAGAGACCGCGCTGTTGGCGGACCAGGCGCTGTTGGGGCCGTGCGAAGAGCGCGGCGCGCGCCCCGTTCGCACCGACGCGCTCGCGCCGGTCGACCAAATCATGCAGGCGCTTGCGGGCTCCCGCGGCGCCGTGATCCGGGAACGCGTCGAGGTGGCCGGCTGCGAGCAGCGCCCGCGCTTGCACAACATCGTGCCCTTGGATGACGAAATGACCGGGGTGCGCTTCGAAGCCTTCGTGCCGGGGCTGACCCACGCCTCATTGAAGCTCCAGCTCGATGCGGTGCGGCAGGCCGTGGTCCAAGCTGCGGGGTCGTACGCTGCGCGCTATGAAGACTGCGACGCCATGGCGAGCGCGCCCTGGGTGGTCGACACGCAGGGGGGCGCGATGCCCGTGCCGGGGGAGCCCTGGAGCGAAGACTGGGAACTCTACGTTTGCGGCGAGCGCCACGGGTTGGAGCTGACTTTCGAGCCCACCGAGAGCGGGGTCACTTTTTCCGCATCCATTCCGCTTGAAGAGTGAGCGACGACCTCAGAAACGCGGAACGACCCGTCAGCCCCGCCGAAGCCCGTCAAAGCGCCGGCCTCTGAGATAAAAATAGACGCCGCAAGCGCCACCGCCGCAATGGCGTAGGTGACGTACGCGACGACGTCTACGTCTTGGTCCACCACGATTGTCCCCACACTTACCGTTTGGCGTTATACGCGCCTGCGCCGTCCCGTCCGTCGCTGTACCGGTGTGATGTTTCAGGTTGATGACAGATCCGGCAAAGATGCACTGATTCGGTCCGCCAAATCCGCCAGCGCGGCGTCGTCAGCCTTTTGCGCCAGGCCGTGTCCGGCGAACTCTTCCCCGGTGTAGCGCGGGATCACATGCACATGGATATGAAAGACGGTCTGCCCCGCCGGCGCGCCGTTGAATTGCGTGATAACGACGCCGTCAGGGCGAAGGGCGGACGTCACGCCATGGGCGACCCGCTTCACTTGGCGCATGAGGGGCGCAAGCGCCTCCTCCTGGAGCTCGAGCAGATTGCGCGCGGGCGCTTTGGGTAGAACAAGGCAATGGCCGCGGCTCTGGGGAAACAGATCCATGAAGGCGAGCGTGTGTTCGTCTTCGGTGATGCGATGGCAGGGAAGCTCGCCGCGGAGGATCTTCGCGAAGATGTTCTGAGGGTCGTAAGCGCCGTCGAGGCTCATGGACCGGTCCTCGGTTTAGGGGCGGGGCCATCCGCGCTGGAGGGCGCCGCGGGCGTGTCGAAGACGATGCGCAATTGCAGCGTTTCTCCACGGCGCAGCAGGTCGCGCACCCAGGCGTCGCTCGGAACGACTTCTGAATCCGCATTCGGTTCGGTGTTGAGATAGAAAACGAAATGGAGAGCGTCGGCGGTTTGGAGCAAGTCCTCCCCGTTAAAATCGCGGCGAGGATGAATGCGCTCGATGGGAACCATGAGCCGGTCGCCGTACCCCGTCCAATCGCTTTCGCGGATTACGTTGTGGCCGACGGTTTCCCGGCGGCCTTCCACATGACCGACAATGTCGCCCACCGTCAGAAAATGGCTCGACCAACTCGGCATCAGCGCCATTGCGGTCGCGCCGCCGAAAAAAGCGGTCTCATCGCGGCTCACGTCAAAAGAGACGAGGTCGAACACCAGCGTGCTCTCGGAAACCGCCACCCGCATGTCTCGGTCTCCGGCATCGGCTTGTCGGAGAAGCTCTGGGTCGAGCGCGAGTTGAAACGGCCCACGCGACAGCTCGATCGCGCGAACGCCGCCGGGCTGGCCGGCGAAGCGCACCTCCTCGCCGTCTTGCAAGATGCGCAGCGGCAGTTCGTCGGACGCCGACCCCCAGCTTTGCGCCGCCGCGTTTACGGGCGCGGCGAGGACAGCCAGGACGGCGAACGGAAGACGCAGCGTCATGGGAACTCCTCCGCAGGCGTTGGCGATGGGGATGCCCTGCGCCCGCACTTGCGGTCAACGGCCTTGGGCGGGGATTTCCAACCCTTAGTTCTTTTTGAACGGCGTCATCTCGCTTAGCGCGTCGATTTCGTGTTCGACCGCGGCGCGCTCGCGCTCCAAGAAATCCGCCACAGCTGCTCGAAAGCCGGCGTCAGCGATCCAGTGATAGGAATACACCGGGGTGGGCGCATAACCGCGCGCCATCTTATGACCGCCTTGCGCGCCCGCCTCCACGCGGTCGAGCCCGCGTTCGATCGCCTCTTCGATGGCCTGGTAGTAACAAACCTCGAAGTGCAAACAGGGGCGTTCTTCGATCCGGCCCCAATACCGACCGTACAGCGCGTCGCCGCCGATGAAGTTCAACGCGCCTGCGATATAGCGCCCCTCACGTTTCGCCATGACCATCAGGACGTGCTCGCGCATCCGCTCATGCAACAGCGAAAAGAAGGGGCGGTTGAGATAGGGCGAACCCCACTTGCGCGCGCCAGTATCTTGATAAAAGGCGTAAAAAGCGTCCCAAACCTCTTCGGTGAGCGCCTCTCCGGAGAGCCGCTCGATGGTGACGCCCTCCTGGGCGGTCGCGCGCTCTTTCCGAAGCGCCTTGCGCTTTCGAGAGGCGAGCGCCGCGGTGAAGTCATCGAAGCTGTCATAGCCCCGATTGACCCATTGGAATTGCTGGTCCGCGCGTAGAAGAAAGCCTTGTTCTTCCGCAGTCTCCCATTCCTCTTGGGGGGGGAAAGTGACATGCGCGGTGGAGATGCCGACCTGTTCGGCCACCGCCGGCAGCGCGGCCTGGAGAGCAACCCTCACGCCGGGGTCGGGGGAGAGCATGCGGGGGCCTGTTGCGGGCGTAAACGGCGCGGCGCTGAGGAGTTTGGGGTAGTATCGACCGCCTGCCCGTTCATAGGCGTCCGCCCAGCCATGGTCGAAGACGAATTCACCATAGCTGTGCCATTTCGCATAAAGCGGGGCGGCCCCGAGCAAAGCTCCGGCGGCGTTTTCGGCCAAGAGGTGCAGCGGGCTCCAACCGGTTTCGCGCGCCACGCACCCTGACCGCTCGAGCGCCTCCAAAAAGTCCCAGGAAACGAACGGGTTGTAGGGGACGCCTTGTGGGTTGGCCACGCCGTCCCAGGCCGACCGGTCGACTTCGGACAAGCTGTTCACGGTGCGCAGCGTCAACGACGTGCGTGCGGCGGCGGCAGAGGAAGACATGCCGTAAACATAGGGGGTCGACCCAGCGCGGGCGAGTTCCCAGGCGCCTTAGGCGGCGAGTTCGAACACGCCGTCGATCTCCACTGCGGCGCCCAAGGGCAGGGTGGGGCAGGCGACGGCCGAGCGCGCATGCCGGCCTGCATCGCCGAACACTTCGACCATCAAGTCCGAGCAGCCATTGATGACCTGTGGAATGTCAATGAATTCCGGGGTCGCGTTGACAAACGCGCCAAGTTTGATGACGCGGCTCAGCCGGTCGAGATCGCCGTCGCACGCCGCGCGCAATTGCGCGATGAGGTGCAGTCCGCACAGCCGGGCCGCTTCTTGACCAAGCGTCAAATCCACATCGCCGCCGAGCTTGCCGGTGATAAGCGACCCGTCAGCCCGCTTGGGCAATTGACCAGAGATGTAAACGTCAGGCCCGAGCACCCGAAACGGCACATAGTTGGCGACCGGCGCCGCCGCTGCGGGCAGTACGAGACCCAGCTCGGTCAGTCGTTTGTCGATCCGGCTCATCCTTCGCCCTTTCGCCCTTCGCGCCGCGCGCGTCACAATGGGCTCATGGCGCGGCTCGCCCCGGTTCGTCAATCCTGGACGGCGTCGATGCGGAAAAGGCTGGGCGCTAGGCGTCCGGCAGGGCGCGCCCTTTCATGACCGCGTCAGCGCCGAACTTCGCGCGGGCCGCGTCCGCCGCGCGTTCAGCGGCCGCGCGTTTGACCGCTTGAGGGTCAAGCAAGTCCCCCGCATCGCCGGTTTCGGACGTGAGCTCGGATAATCCCACGCCAATGAGACGATAGGCCCGCCCGGCCAGTTCGCCGGCCAAGAGCGCGTCGGCTTCCCGATAGAGCCGGTCGGCGAGTTGGGTGGCGCCGTCAAGCGTTCGCCGTCGCGTGAGGCTGCGGAAGTCGGCGAGCTTCAGTTTCAGCGTCACGGTCCGGCCAGCCAGGCCGGCGGCTTTGGCGCGATCGGACACGCGCACGCAGGTCCGCCAAAGTTTCTTTCGCAACGCGTCAGGGTCGCTGAGATCGGTCTCAAAGGTGGTTTCCGCGGAGATGCTTTTGCGTTCAGGGCGGGCTTTCACCCCGCGCGCATCCTCCGCCCGCGCGAACCGGTGGAGCCGCAGCCCTTGCTCGCCGAAGTTTCTTGCAAGCTCGCTTTGCGAGAACCGATGGAGGTCGCCGATCCTGACGACGCCGTGTTTCGCCAGAGACTTGGCGAAGGCGGGTCCGACCCCGGGGAGAATGCCGACGGGCTTTACGCTCAGAAATGCGACCGCTTCGGCGCGCCCAATCACCGCGAACCCGCGCGGTTTGTCGAGGTCGGAGGCGATTTTCGCTAGAAATTTCGCGAAAGAGAGGCCGACGGAGACGGTGACCCCGATTTCCGTTTCAATGCGGGACTGAAGGCGCATCAATGTCAGCGCCGGAGCGGCGTCATGCAGGCGCTCGGTGCCGGAGAGGTCCAGAAACGCCTCGTCGATGGAGAGCGGCTCCATCAGCGGCGTCAACGCGCCCATCATGGCTCTGAGGCGAGCGGCTTCAGCGACGTATTTGCTCATGTCCGGCTTGATGACGACGGCGTCCGGACAGGCCTTGAGCGCTTTAAACATCGGCATGGCGGACCGCACGCCGAACGCCCGCGCAATGTAGCACGCCGCGGAGACCACCCCGCGCCGTCCGCCGCCGACGATTAAGGGCTGGTCGCGCAGCTGGGGGGCGTCGCGTTTTTCAATCGAGGCGTAGAAGGCGTCGCAGTCCACATGAGCGAGCGCAAGCCGGTCGATTTCGGCGTGGCGCACGAGCCGTCGACCGCCGCAGGCGCGGCAAGCCGCGTCATCCGCGCGCGCCGGAGTGAAACAATCGCGGCACCAGCCCGGGGTCATAATCGGCATCATAGCGCGTTTGAGGGCGCTGTGTGGGGGAGGGGAGCCGTCTCGGCTGCTTGGCATGGGTTGACGGGACTTGCGCGGCGCTTGCCGCCGTTTTGCGAAGTCCCTGAAAACGCTGGTGGGCGGTGACGGGTTCGAACCGCCGACCCTCTCGGTGTAAATGAGTG
>CAZABJ010000043.1:0-23623 GCA_964483375.1 uncultured Caulobacterales bacterium | reverse complement strand
AGTCCGCGTGGCCGGGCGTGTCCACGATATTGATCCGCGCATCCTCCCCCCACACCACCGAGGTGGGCTTGGCGAGAATGGTGATGCCGCGCTCACGCTCCTGGTCGTTGGAGTCCATCGCGCGTTCGGTGCGCGTTTCCTTTTCATGATAGGCGACGCCCTGGGCGAGCATGGCGTCGACCAATGTGGTCTTGCCGTGGTCGACATGGGCGATGATGGCGATGTTGCGAAGCGTGTCGGACATGAAAGCGCGCCGGAAGCGGAGGAGTAGACCCGGCTATGCGCTGCAGCGCAACAAAACGCAAGCGCTTCCCCCAAAGAGCAACGCAGCGATAAGCGCTGCGCCCCAGAAACGGGCGCGCGCCGGGTGCTTGGGGCGCAACGCCCGCCCGACGCCGCTGCAACATGCCGCTTACAATGCCGCGCTAATTTCCGCCGTGCGAGGGACATGCGCGCACGGCGAACGAACCCTGTCGCGCTGAAATTGGGGAACGGACTGATGCCAATCATCCTTCGCGCCGCCTTAGCCGCGGCGCTCTTCTGTCTGTGCGCCGCGCCGGCGGCCGCGCAGACGGCGCGGGCATGCCAAAACGGCGTGGCGGACCGAGCCGGCGCCGAGCGCCGCTGCATGAACTTCAACGGCGTGGAGCGGAACTACTATGTGCTCGGCGATCAGTCCCGCGCCGGACCGCAGCGGGCGATGATTTACCTTCATGGCGGCGGCGGAACCGCTGAACCGTATGTCGTTCAAGAGTTTCTGGATTTCCACATCGAGCGCGGCTGGGTGGCGCTTGTGCCGAACGGCCACAATCGCACCTGGGATTCCACCTATCGACCCGACTTGCTTCGCGGCGCGGCGGTTTCGCGCGCCGACGACATCGGTTTTCTCAACGCGATGATCGACGCCGAGGCCGCGCGCGGCCTGGTTGACCGCGATGCGGTGGTCATGAACGGGTTCTCCCGCGGCGCCTTGATGGCCAGCCGCTTCGCCTGCGATTCCGGCGCGTCCTTAGCCGGGGTGGCGATTGCGGCCGGCCTGCATCACTGGGAGAACGAGTGTCCCGGCCCGCGGCCGATGGCGGCCTGGTTCTTTCACGGCACCGAAGATCCCTTCATGCCCTACGCCGGCGGAACGAACACCGTAAGCGGCGTTGAGGTCGGGTTGCGCTCGGTTGACCATATCGTCGGCTTCTGGGCGATCGTGAACGGCTGCACCGCCTTTGACACCGAGACGCTCGACAATGTCCCCGGCGACGGCACGCGCGTTGAAATCCGGACGACCACGCGCTGCGCGCGGGCGCCGATGCAGCAGATCATCGTCCATGGCGGCGGCCACACTTGGGCGAACCCAGAGGGCGGCGGCGAGGCGACCTGGCTGGTGGGACGCACCTCACAGGAAATCGACGCGTCAGCCGTGATGTTCGACTTCTTCGAACAGCACGTGCGGTAACGTCGCAAGGCGGGAGGAACCGCCGCGCCGACGTCATATGGATATGGCGGTTCTTCTCCTCCGCGCAGGCGCAGTAAGAGACGCCCGCAGGCGCGCCGACTTCCGGGTCCGGCGCGCCTACGCGACCGGCGAACGCCGCGCTAACGGATTTTTGGATGCAACCCGGCCAAATCGGCGCCATACTGCCGGTATGGGGACTTTGGCTCGGATACTCTTTGTGGGTCTTGTCGCCAGCGTAGGAGGGGCTAGCGCGGCGCAAGCGCAATCCGGCGTCACACTTGGCGACCCGGCAGCGCGCGCCTGTCATGAGGCGACGCTCGAGGCCGGTCCCTCGCGACGCGCCGAACGGGAATGCACGTCTGCGCTTTCGACTGGGTCCCGGCGGATGACCGCCCGCAACCACGCTGCGACGCTGGTGAATCGCGGCATCCTTCGTCAAAGGCGCGGTGCGTATGAAGATGCGCTCAGCGACTTCCGCGAAGCGCGGGAATATGTCGACGACCTTCCCCAAGCGTGGATCGGAGAAGGAAACGTCGCGTTCCTCACCCAGGATTTCGCCGCCGCGCTCTACGCGTACAATCAGGCGCTCGAATCCGACCTCGAAGAAGCCCATGCATTGCACTTCAATCGCGGTTTGGCGCTGGAGCGGCTGAACCGCCGGGATGAGGCCGCCGAAGCCTACCGGGCGGCGCTGGCTTTGAGCCCTGGCTGGGTCGCCGCTGAAGCGCGGCTCTATCGGCTCGAAAACCCTGAGGACGACGAATAGTCGTTTTTCCGTGGCGATACGGTCTCTGCGTGTCCGCGACTTCACCCGTTCAGCGATCCGCCCCACCCTTTCCGAAACTTAATCGAACGTTCGCTGGACGTTGGCTTGCCCGAACGGCCCCATGGGCGCAGCGTCGCCGCCTGACATGACTGCGACGAGAGATAGAGAATGCGCAGATTATCGGCGGTTACCGCCTTAGCCCTCATAGCCGCTTGTTCTGCGGAAAGTTCGCCGGAGCCGGAAACCGGCGCGGCGGTCGAAGCGCAACTTGAGGCCCTCGCTGCAGAGTTTCCAGGGCTTTCGGTCACCGTCTTGTCCGGCGAAGAAACCGCGATGGCGAGAACTTTCGGGGTCGTCGACACCGACACCGGCGCGCCTGTCGACCAGGACACGCGGTTCAACATCTATTCCGTGTCGAAGCTGGTGACGGGGCTCGCATTCCTAAGGCGGGCGCATGAAGGCGCGCTTGACCTTGATGCGCCGGTGACCACGGTCATCGACGACCTGCCTGAGCAGTATCAAGCCGTGACCTTGCGCCATCTGCTCACCCATAACTCAGGCATCCGGCACTATAACGGTCGGGAGGATTGGATCGCGTTCTCCGACCGGCGCTGCGAAAGCCCCCGCGACGCGATAGACTATTTTTCCAACGACCCGCTGACATTCGCCGCCGGCGAGGGCGAACGCTACACCACCTTCGGGCTGGTGTTGGCCAGTCAGGCGCTGATGGAGCTCGAAGACGCCCCGAGCTTCGACGCCGCGCTGCAAAGCGCGCTGGGCTTTGACCCCGGGATGCGCCTTGACAGCGAGACCCAAGCAACCGCGACGCCTTACTTCGACGCTGGCGTTGAGCTGCAGTCGCTCGCGCCGATGAGCGCGGAATGCAAATTCGGCGGCGGCGGTCTAATCGCCTCCAGCGCCGAACTCGCTGAGATCGGCCGCACCGCCTATGACGGCCGTATCGCGCCCGCTCCCGCTTTGCGCGCCCTTCTGGAATCGGGGCGCGGCGCTCATGGCGAAACCAGTTTTGCGATGGGGTACGGCGTGGCCGAGTTCGACGGTTACCCCGACGGCGTTCTCTATCTCACGATGGGCGGCGGTTCGCCCGGCGGGCGGGGTTACCTCCTCGTTTTGGTGGAACCCAGGATCTCCGTTGCGATCACCGGCAATGTCGAAGGCGACGGCGATGCGGTGGCGGAGGTCGCGCTCGCGCTCGCCCGCCAAGAGCTGCGACGCTAACGGGGCGCTCTAGGGGCGGCGGACCCTTGGCTGGCGAAGCCATCACCGCGCGCCCGTCATCGCGCGCACCTGCGCAGTGACGCTGGCGAGGTGGTCGGGGCGGTCCAGGGCGCGGCCGATAATCAGCGCGCCTTCCATCGCCGAGAACACCGTCTGGGCGAGCGTCTCCGGCGCGCCCTCGAATGCGAAGGCGCCAGCCTCGCGTCCCAGTCTCAGCAACGCTTCAAGCCAGGACTGCGCTTCAGCGTAGAAGCGGCGCACTTCCGCACGCATGCCGGCGGGGAGGGTTTCGAACTCAGCGCCCAGCACGCCGCCCAAGCACACCTTGCGCGGGCTCTCCGCCACAGCGCCGAAAACCGCCAAAAACCCCTCCAGCAAAGCGGCGAAGTCCGGCTCAGCTATCTGCGCAAGGTCGGGCGTGGCGCCATGCATTTTGTCGGCGTAGCGATGAATGACGGCTTCGCCGAGGTCGGCTTTGGTTGGGAAGTGATAATGAATGGAGGCTTTGCGAATGCCGATGCGCTCGGCGATGTCGGCGTAGCTGATCGCATTGAAGCCGCGCTCCATCATCAACGCCTCGACCACCTCTGTGATGCGGCGGGCGGTCTCGCCCTCCCCCGACTTCGCTCTTCCCCGCAGTTTCATGGTTGTCGATTAGACCCTATCCGCCGGCAGGCCAAAACTCTCCTCCGCATGCGCCGTCGACCGTGCGCACGATTGCGTGAACAGATGGGGCGGCGCTTGACTACCTTCTAGTAGGTTAAGAGAGTGACGCGCAGACTTTCACAGGGGATCGCCGATGACGTTACGTGATAATCCCGAGCTGTTCTGGCTCACCGCCACCGCTCTGATAACCGCGCTGTTTTGGGTTCCCTACATCCTCAATCGGATGGTGGAGAACGGTCTTTGGGGCGCCTTGCGCAATCCCGAGCCGGACGAACGGCCGCGGGCGCGCTGGGCCGACCGGATGATGTGCGCTCACCGAAATGCGGTTGAGAATCTGGTGGTGTTCGCCCCGCTCGTCCTCACGGTCGTGATCCTAGAGCGGACGAATGAGATCACCGCCATCGCCGCGCTGACCTATTTCGCCGCGCGTTCGGCCCATTTCGTCATCTATTCCGCCGGCGTCCCGCTCTTGCGGACTGTGGCCTTTCTCGCCGGTTTTGGCGCGCAGGTCGCTCTCGCCCTCGTCGCCCTGGGCGTCCTGTGATGGCCCGGCATGAAAACGGGGAACGCGGCGGCGCGGTCGTAATCGGCGTCGGCGCGGGGCTCGGCGCGGCGTTGTGCCGAGCGCTCACGCAAGCGGGGTGGCGGGTCGCAGGCGTCGGTCGCTCGTTCGGGCCTGACAGCCCGCTTGCCCGGACCTTGGCCGAAGAGCTGCCCGGTTTTCGCGCAATCCGAGCCGATGCGACGGATGCAGCGGCGCTCAAAGTCGCGGCGGCTGAAGCGGAGGCGGCCGTCGGCCCGGCCGACGTGCTCTGTTTCAACGCCGCGGCGTTCGCCATGGGGCCCTTTGAAGAGACCGCCGCTGAGGACTTCGAAGCGGTTTGGCGCGCCAATTGTCTCAGCGCGTTCAACGCCGCCCAAGCGCTCCTCCCAGGCATGGCGCGACGAGGGCGTGGGGCCGCCACCTTCACCGGCGCCACCGCCAGCCTGCGCGGCGGGGCGGATTTCTCGGCCTTCGCCTCGTCGAAATTCGCCCTTCGCGGCCTGGTCCAATCGCTGGCGCGGACCTACGGCCCGCAAGGCGTGCATGTCGCCCACGCCGTCATCGACGGTCGCATCGCCGGGGGCGACCCCTCAACGCCGCAAATCTCCGCGGACACGAAAACCCTCGACCCCGCCGACATCGCCGCGGCTTATCTCGCCGTAATCGAACAGCCGCCCAGCGCATGGTCGTTCGAGTTCGACCTGCGGCCGGCGGCGGAGGCCTTTTAGGAGCACGGCATGAGCGAAACCGCCGCACAGCCGCCGATTCGGCTGAACGCTGATTTCTCACAACCCGCCCTCATGCGCGCGGCCGAGGCGGAATGGAGCCCCTCGCCCTCCCCTGGCGTAACGCGGCGGATGCTTGACCGCGTGGGCGGCGAGATAGCCCGCGTCACCAGCGTCGTGCGGTACGCGCCGAACTCACGCTTCCCAAGCCACGCCCATGACCTGGGCGAGGAGTTCTTCGTTCTGTCAGGCGTTTTTAGCGACGTCAGCGGAGACTTCGAAGCGGGGACCTATGTCCGCAACCCGCCCGGAAGCGCGCACGCGCCCTGGACCGAGCCGGGATGCGTGATCCTCGTCAAGCTCCGCCAAATGCACTCCGGCGACGACGCCTTCGTGCGCATCCCTCCCCAATCCCAGCATTGGCGGACGATCGGCGAGGCGCACGATGAAGCCCTTCTCTATGAGGACTTGATCGAGCGTGTGACGCTGCAACGTCTGACGCCGGGACAGCGCGACTGGACGCCGGCGCTTGAGGGGGGCGGCGAACTCTATGTGCTCGAGGGGGCCGTCGAGACCAATCACGCTTCGCTTGTCGCGGGCGACTGGTTGCGCCTGCCCCCAGGCGACGCGCTGACGGCAGCAAGTCCGGCCGGGGCGCTTGTTTGGTTCAAGCAGGGGCATTTGGGACGCGTGCTTGGATTGGACGAAACCGGCTGAACCGGACGCTGGCTGCGTGCGACCCTTGTCTGTCGCGTCATTTGGGGCGCGCGCTCGAGTAAGGCAGCCCATGGCTTATGACCGCGTCGCCAGCTGGCTCATGTCCATGTCCGACACGGTTTGGATGCGTCATGCGAACCCTTGGAGCGCGTGGACGCGTGTGGCGACCTTCCCGTTCGTGTTTCTGGCGGTCTGGAGTTATGTCTGGATCGGATGGTGGGCGCTCGCGCCGATCGCCGCGACGGCGCTTTGGACCTGGCTGAACCCGCGCATCTTTTCGCCCGTGAAGAACGACAGAGCGTGGGCGACCAAGGGCGTGTTCGGCGAGCGGATTTGGATGAACCGCAGCGCCACGCCGATCCCGCAACGTCACGCTCGCGCCGCCCATGTGCTCACCGGGTTGGCGGCGCTCGCCCTCATCCCCTCGATCATCGGGTTCGTTCGGCAGGACTTTTGGCAAGCCGCCGGGGGATGGACGCTGGCGGCCGTGTTCAAGATTTGGTTCGTCGACCGGATGGTCTGGCTTTACGAGGACATGCGCGACGCGACGCCGGACTACCAGAGCTGGCGGACCGGCGGCCGCGGCGAGGGGTGAGGCCTCAGCCCCCGCCTGCGATCACCCCTCCACGAAGCGTGACACCGCTTCATCCAACGCCCGCCATTCGCCCTCTGACATCAGCGCGAGCAGACGTTGGGCCTCATCCCGCATCGCCGTTTCAAAGGCGTCGTTCGCCTCCGCTGCGACAGCGCGTTCCAGGGCGATGCGGGCATGCTCCTCATAGCGCCGACGGTTGAGCGCGAGGAACGAGATCCCGCATTGCGCCGCGATTGCCGCGTCGTCGGGATCAAGCCGCATGGCTTCGTAGAAATGCTCCGCACCGACATCAATTCGCGCGCCCAAAAGCGCCATGCCCGCGCGTCCGCCGCGTCGCGCCACCTCTAGATGCCAGGCGCCCAAAAGGGCGTGCGCCCAGGGCTCTTGCGGCGCTTCGACCATGGCGACGTCGATGAGACGACGCCCCTCTTGCGGCAAGCCGAGCCGGTAGCCTTCCCAGCGCGAGAGCTCACGACCTTCCAGCCAGACCACGATCGCCAGCTGCAAATGCGCTTCGACGTGGTCGGGATCGATGCCGATCGCCGCTTCGGCATGCGCCCGCGCCTCGGCGATGAGCGTTTCCCGCCCTTCGCCCGCCTCGGCGAACACGGCCTGAGCGTTAAGCGCTTTTGCGGCGAGCGCGCGGGCGTCGGCGTCCGCATCGGCGTCATCGCCGATATGTGCGGCGGCGTCGGCGAAGGCGCCGGCTTGATAAAATGCGTAGGCCGCAAGGACCGGATCGTCATCGCCTATGGCCGGCGCGGCCAAGGCGGGAACGAGGCATAAGCCGCTCAAAACTGCGCGTTTCATGACCATCGCCTCTGTTTGAGCCGCCCCCGGCACGGGGATGCTATCTCAAACCCATTCCGCGGCCAAACGCCGCGATGGGGGCGAGAAGGTCTACGCCCGACACGGCGCTCCGGATCTCAAGCGCGATGGGAAAAAGGCGGACGGCCCGTCAGGCGCTGGTCAATTCCCCCGCAAGGGCGCGGTCGATGAGAGCGGCGGTTTCGGCCAGCCCGTAAATCGCGGCGAAAGACCCGAAGCGCGGTCCCTGGCCCTGACCCAAAAGGGTTTCATAGAGCGCCTTGAACCAATCCCGCAGCGGGTCGAAGCCGGATTCCCGCCCGACCGCATAGACCTCGGCCTGGATGACCTCGCCGTCGCGTTCATCAGGCTCGAGAGCGGCGAAGCGCGCCTTCAGCGCCTCGAGCGCCGAACGCTCCCGCTCATCCGGCGGCCGGAAGAATTTTTTGGGCGTCACCACGTCTTCGACATAGCGCACGGCGTATCCCGCCAGCCGGTCGAGCAGCGGGTGGGTTTGCGGGGTCACCCCAGGCGCGTAGCGCTCGATAAATCCCCAGAGCACCGCCTTGTCATGGGCGTTCGCCGCAGAGGCCAGATTGAGCAAAAGCGAATAGCTGATCGGACTGCCCACCGCGGGCGGCTCACCGGCATGGATGTGCCAGACCGGATTCTCTAACCGTTGCGCGTCGTCCTGGCGCTGAAAGGCGTCCAGGTGGCTGAGATACTCATCAACGGCTTTCGGGATCACGTCGAAATAGAGCCGTTTCGCCGTACGCGGTTTTTGAAAGTTGTACAACGACAAACTTTCCGGCGCAGCGTAGGCGAGCCACTCCTCGACCGCGAGACCATTACCTTTGGACTTTGAGATCTTCTCGCCATTCTGGTCGAGGAACAGCTCATATACATATTGCACCGGCGGCTCGGCCCCGAGTATGCGGCAGATCTTAGAGTAGATCGGCGCATTGGCTTGATGGTCCTTGCCGAACATTTCGAAGTCGACCCCCAACGCCGCCCAGCGCATGCCGAAATCCGGCTTCCACTGCAGCTTCGCTCCGCCGCCGGTGACGGCTTGGGTCACTTCGGTTCCGTCCTCGTCGAGGAAGGTCACCTCGCCTTTCACAGGGTCCACCGCTTTCATCGGCACGTAGAGCACGCGGCCGGTGGCGGGCGAAATCGGCAGAACCGGCGAATAGGTCGCCCGCCGCTCCTCGCCCAGGGTCGGCAGCATGACGGCCATGATCTTGTCGAAGCGCTCAAGCGTGCGCAGCAGCATCTCGTCATAGCCGCCCGATGCATAAAGCTCGGTCGCCGACAGAAACTCATACTCAAAGCCGAACCCGTCCAAAAACGCGCGCAGGCGGGCGTTGTTATGGTGGGCGAAACTCTCATGCGTTCCGAAAGGATCGGGCACTGCGCTGAGCGGCTTGCCCAGATGCTCGGCCAGCATTTCTTGCTGCGGCACGTTGCCCGGGGCCTTGCGCATGCCGTCCATATCGTCGGACACGCAGATCAGGCGAGTTTCTCCGCCGGTCAGAGCCTCATAAGCGCAACGGACCATGCTCGTGCGCACGACTTCGCCGAAGGTGCCGATATGCGGCAAGCCGGAGGGACCGTAGCCGGTCTCAAAGACCGCCGGCCCGTCGCCGCCCTTTTTTTCTCGATGCTTTTGGATCTCGCGCGCGAGCTGAAACGGCCAGGCTTTGGCGTCACGAGCCAGAGCGGCGAGTGCGGGAGCGTCTGACATTGGGGGGCGGTCTCCAGTCGAACGACCTGCCAAGGTAAGCCCGCCCGGCCCGACCTTCAACGCGCGTCGCGCTCGGTCCCGCCCAAGCCGAGCCCCGCCATCGCACGGCCAGTCCACGCCGTAAGCGCATTGAGTTCCATCCGGCTCGCTTCCAGCGCCCAGCGGTCATGCGGCCTCAGCGAGAGGCCGAAGGCGTCCGCGGCGTGGGCGAGCGCCCGAAGCCGCGCCGCGATGGCGGCGCTGAGATCGGTCATGAAGGTGACTTGTTCGTCCCCATCCAAAATGTCCCCGATAAAAACGAACCGAGCCATCACCTCGGGCAGCCGCTTTTCAATTGCGTCCGCCGCGAGCGGCTGGGCGACCCACTCCCGCAGCAGCGCATAGCCGGTTTCCGTCGTCGACCAGCGCGCGCCTCGCGCTCCGCCGCCTTGGTTTTGGATCAACCCCGCGGTCTCCAGCCGTTTCAAGGCGGGATAGATCGCGCCAGGGCTGGAGGAAAACCCGCCCAGCGGGGTCGTCTCGAAGACATGCATCAACTCATAGCCGCTCATCGTTTCCCGATTGAGCAGCCCCAACAGCACGCATCCAAGCGGCGGGGGCGTGTGTGCTTGCGCCATGTTACGAAGCGTAAGTCGGCGGCGAGACGAGGCCAAGCTGGCGACGCAGACGAGATCTCCCCGCTTCTTCATGCGGGCTTCCGCCGGGGGCGCGCGTTGGGATACGGTCCCCGCCTCGCCGCGGCCGCGCGCATCGACCGCTGACCCGAAGCGCCCGAGACGCGGCGACCGCCGCAAACCTCTGAAGGAACCTACGCCATGAGCCGCGCTCGGCTGTCCGCCGCCATCGTCGAAGGCCTGTCGAACGCCGGCGTCCGGCTTGTGGCCGGCGTGCCAGACGGCGCGTTTTCACCCGCTATCGCTGACATCGCCGCACGCGAAGACATGATCTACGCCCCCTGCGCGCGGGAGGAGGAATGCATCGGCGTGGCCGCCGGCGCCCTGTTCGGCGACGCCCGCGCGGCCGCGCTGTCGCAAAACGCGGGTCTCCTAAACGCGCTCGGCGCCTTCGCCACGCTGGGCGTGCGCTATCGTCTGCCGCTGCCCGTCATCGTCGCCAATCGCGGTTCGCTGACCGACCACAAGCCCTACGACATCGAGAAGTTCGAGTGTTTTGACGCGGTGGACCCGAAATACATTCGGCGGTTCGACGTGCACGCCTCGGCGATCGACGCCAAGCATGTGGAAAACTTGGTCAGTTGGTGCGCCGCAGCTTCCCGGCCCGCCGTCCTCGCCGTCGCCTATGAGAGATGACATGACCTCCCAGCTCGCCGCCATTCAGTCGGTGCTCGCCGCATTTCCCCACGAAAGACCGCTTGTCGTCTCTGACATCGGCTCCCAAAGCGGTTGGGTGAAGGCCAGCGGCGACGATCCTGCGAACCTGTATTTGAGCGGGCCGATGGGTCAGGCCTCGAGCGTGGCGCTGGGGCTCGCCCTGGCGCGGCCGGACAAACGCGTGGTCGCGTTTTGCGGGGATGGGGCGTTGGCGATGAACGCCTCGTCGTTGTTTACGATTCACGCGCTGAGCCCGCGCAATCTGACCGTCGTGGTGTTGGCGAACGACATTTACGAATACACCGACAGCCTTCCCACGCCTTCTTCGGGGCTTGATTGGACGGCGGTGTGCCGGGGCTTCGCGGAAGCTGACCGCGTGTTTGACAACGCCGCCGACTACGCTTCGGCGCTCTCAAGCCGCGAAGGACCCTTCTTCGTCGCCCTAAAAATCGCCCCCAGCGAGGCTTTGCCTCCCGGCTTGGGGGTGACGCCGCTCGAGATTAAGGCGAGATTTCTCGAAGCGCTCAAGACGTAACGCCAAGGGGCGCGACATCGGAGACCGCCCATGTCCGCTAACAAAATCGTTGAGACCGACGCTGACGTCTCCGCTTTCTTGGCCGCCGTGGAGCCCGCGCGACGTCGGGAAGACGGGCTGGCGCTACGCGAGTTGTTTGGCCGCATTACGGGCCTCCCGGCGAAAATGTGGGGCCCGAGCATGGTCGGCTATGGCAGCTATCACTATCGCTATGACAGCGGGCGTGAAGGCGATGCAATGCTCACCGGCTTTTCGCCGCGGAAGGCCAATCTGTCCCTCTACATCATGCCTGGCTTCAACGCCTATGCGGACCTCTTGGCTCGGCTTGGCAAGCATAAACACAGCGTATCCTGCCTCTATCTCAATAAGCTCGCCGACATTGATCTGAGCGTCCTTGAAGAGCTCATCCGGCGCGGCTTTGAAGATATGAAAGCGAGATACGGCGCGTAAGACGGCGCGCGCTGCGTTCCGAGCCAATCGGGGCGTGCCGGCGCGCCGCCTGCAGGCTATGCTCGCCCATGTGGAAAACGCAGGGGAGCCGCCGCCATGAGATCGCTCTTCGTCCCATCAGCCGCCGCGGTCTTGGCGCTCGCCGCGCCCGCCTCGGGGCAAGACGCCGATGCCGAGACGCCGCTCCCGCCTGGCCTGCCGCAAATGGACATCCATCTGGCGTCCCTAAGCTGGAGCGCGGACGGAACCCCCGCCATCGGCGCGTTCGAAAACGTCACCGGGCAAGCGGGTTACGAAAACCAGCCCTTTTTCACGCCCGACGGTTCAGCGTTCCTATATTCGCGCGAAACCGCGGCCGGCGGCGTGGATATTTGGCGTTACGAGCTGGCGACAGGCCGTCACACGGCCGTGCTCGAAACCCCCGACGCCAATGAGTTTTCCCCCACCGTGCCGTTCACTGACGAGAGCCGCATCCTCACGCTGAGACAGGATGAGGACGGCGTGCAAAACGTCTATGTCTACGCGCCGCAAGAGGAAGACAGCTTCGCGCCGCTGCTTGACCTTGACCCCGTCGGCTATTTCGGGCTGGGCGCTCAGGGCCAGGCGCTGGCGATGTTCGTTCTCGGCGAACCCCATTCCCTGCAGGTGTTCGACTTCGCCGCCGAAGACCTCTGGACTGCGCATCAGGACATCGGACGCGCCATTCTCGCCTCGCCGAACGAGCACGATATCTACTTCACCGCGGCGCGGGCTGACGGCGGATATGCGGTGATGCGCCTAGACCCGGCGCTTCGCTCCGCCGCGCCCTTGTTCGCGCTCCCCGGCGAGACCCAGGACTTCGCCCTTCACGCCGACCCAAGCGGGGCCGAAGTCGGCGGCTTTTTCGTGGCCTTTGAGGGTGCGGTTCACTATCGAGCCGTCGATGACGAGGCCTGGCGCCCCGTGGCGGATCTCACCGCAGCCGGGCTCGAGGGCGCGACCCGGACCGCAGTCTCCCCGGCGGGCGACTGGCTTGCGGTCGTCGCCGCCGAGCCCGGAGATGACTAGGCGGGCTCTCAGCGCCGCGCTCTTCGCGTTAGCCGCGGTCTTCGGCGGGGCCGTCCGCCCCGCGATCGCGCAAGATGGGGAACGCGCCGGCCTACCCGGAACCGACGTTTATCTCGCCGCACTAGACTGGACGGCGGACGGCCCCGCGCTCGGCCCGTTTGAAAACGTCACGGCCAATCCCGGCTATGACAACCAGCCGGCCTTCGCCCCTGACGGCGCTTCGTTTCTCTACACCCGCCAATCCATGACCGGCGGCACGGATATCTGGCGCTACGATCTGGAAAGCGGACGGCCCTCCCCGGTCTTAGTGACACCCAACGCCAGCGAGTTCTCCCCGCAGCAGCCCTTCGGCGACGCCCGCATCGCTGTGGTCCGCCAAGACGGGGCCGGGGCCCAGCGCCTGTTCGCCTTCGACCCGGGCGGTCCTCACTTTCGGCCCCTCACGGAGTTCGCGGGGCTCGGTTATTATGCGATGGCTGCGGATCAGAGCCTTATAGCCGGATTCATTCTCGGCGCGCCCCCGACATTGGAGGTCCAACCCCTGCCCGACGGCCGGCGGCGCGCGGTGGCCGCCGATATCGCCCGCACCCTGGTCCCAGCCCCGCAGGGCGGCGTGCTTTACGCCAGCCGGACCGAGGACGGCGGGTTCTTGCTGCAACGCTTGGCCAGCGCAGGCCGGGCGCCGCAGGCGCTGTTTCCCCTGCCCGGCCAGACCCAAGATTTCGCTGCGAGCCAGGGACCGGACGGCGGCGTTCTGCTTTGGTCCGTCTCCGACGGCGTCTTGTTCGTCCGCGCCCTTGATGTGGATGATGACTGGCGGCGATTGCTTGCGCTTGAGCCTCTGGGGCTGGTCGACGCCTCGCGCGTGGCCGTCAGCCCGACGCTCGACCACATTGCGCTGGTGGCGCGGGACTGACCCAAGGCCCGGTCAGCCGGTGCTGCTTGAAATCGAGACGCAAAAACGCCGCGAGCCAGTCAACTCGCGGCGCTCAGCATGCGGCAAGTTCCGGCGGGCGAAAAAGCCGATCGGAAACGACCTGGATCAGATCGAAAAGCTCTTCGTCGCAAGAGGCTTCGTGGCGAGGGGAACGACGATGTCCTCCGCGGCGACCTTCTGGTGCTTGGGTTTGGCGAGGACGGCGTCCGCCGACAGCGCGACGAGGGCCTCAGCGGCGCCGAGCTTGGCGACGCGGGTTTCGATGGAAACGGCGGGAAGCGGCAAGTCGGCCGGCGCAGGGGCGGACGTCGCCACGCCGCTGGGCGCGGCGCCGCCGAACCAGCCGGTGGCGCCCATCGTGGATTTGGACGGCGCAGAGGCCCCGGAGGGAAGAGTGAATAGAGCAGCCGCAAGGGCGGCCGCAGCAAGACGCAGGCGGGTCATTGGTTGCTCCATAGCAAAGGCGATGCGCGCGCACGCGGCCGCCCGCGGCGCGCCATCGCCCGGCTAGGATTTCGCCTGCCAAGGTATATGGCGACTTAATGAAACCGACCGGATTGTCCGGTTTCTATTCAGCTGGCGCGGCTTGGGGTCGACTGCGGACTTCTTGCCACAACCCAGTGACGAGCCCCCCCGCCATCAGCGCGATGACGATCGAAAACGGCAGCGCAGCGGAAATCGCTGCGGCCTGCAAGGCGGCCAGGCCTCCAGCCGCCAACAAGACGGCTGCAACCGCGCCCTCGCTCACCCCCCAAATCACCCGGTGTTCGACCGGCGGGTTGGGATTGCCCACCGAAAGCATGGTGTTGGTCACCAGCGTGCCGGAATCCGAGGACGTGATGAAAAACACCACCACCAGGAATGTCGCCAGCGACCCCGCGACGACCGCCACCGCGCCGGCGCTAATGGAGTTAATGAGCGAATAGAGCGACAGGGCGACGTTTTCGTTCACATCTTGGGCGATGCCGGCGGCGTCACCATTTGCGATCTCGTTTAAGGCGGAGCCGCCCAAAGTGGCGATCCAGATGAAGGTGACGAGGGTCGGCGCGATAAGCACGCCGAGCATAAACTCCCGCAGCGTTCGTCCGCGGGAAATGCGCGCGATGAAGAGCCCCACAAAGGGCGACCAAGATATCCACCAGCCCCAGTAGAACGTCGTCCAGGCGCCTTGCCAGGCTTGGCCTTCGGCGGTGGGATGGGGCGTGCTCATGGCGAACAGGCCGGTCGCATAGTCGCGCATGCCCAAGGCGAGGCTGTTGAGGATGTCAGCCGTCGGCCCGACGCTGGCGATGAAGATCATCAAGCAAACCGCCAGCAAGAGGTTCATCGAGCTGAGGATCTTGATGCCGCGATCGAGGCCGGAGATCACCGACACCACGGCGGCGAAGGTGATCGTGGCGATGAGGATCAGCTGATTGGCCAAGGAGATGCGCCAGCCGACCAGTTCTTCCAGACCCGCATTAATCTGTTGTACGCCGAAACCAAGCGACGTGGCCACGCCAACCGTGGTGGCGACGATGGCCAAAACGTCCACCACATGCCCCAGCGGCCCGTAGATGCGGTCGCCGATGAACGGGTAGAGCGCAGACCGAACCGTCAGCGGCAGATTTCTGCGATAGGCGAAAAAGGCGAGCCCGGCGCCGACCAGGGCGTAGATCCCCCAAGGGTGAAGCCCCCAGTGAAAAAAGCTCACCGCGATCGCGGCCCGCGCCGCCTCCGCCTCGCCGCCCCCGACCGGCGCATAAGGATTGCCGGACAGATGGGTGACCGGTTCGGCGACGCCCCAAAAGACGAGGCCAATGCCCATGCCTGCGGCGAAAAGCATGGAGAACCAAGCCGGCCAGGAGAACTCAGGGCGCTCGTCATCCTTGCCGAGGCGAATGTTCCCGGCGGGGCTCAGCATCAAGACGATGACCAGCACCAGCGCCGCGGACACCAGGCCCATATACCACCAGCCGAAATACTCGACGATGGCGCCGCTTAAGCGCTCAAACGCCGTCGGCTGGCCTTCGTCCAAACGCAACGCCTGCGCAACGCCGAATGCGACCAAGGCCAGAACTACCAGCTTGGAGCCAAGCGCGACGCCGCGATTGAGGCCCTTAAGCCACCCGGATTGCCGCAGATCGCGTTTCATCGCTCGCCCTGTTTTTCAAAGTCGAGGATGCCCCAGCTGAGCCAACCTGCGGCTTGGCCCTCCACCCAGTGCTGAAGCCCCACAAGCATGTTCTCAACATAGTCGTCCGACACCACGCCGGCGAGCGCGCCGCGCCGCGCCGTCAGCTCCTCACGCACGCGTGCGTAATGGCGGCCGAGCATGTCGGGCATCTCCTCGACGCCGCGTTCGCTCAGACCGACGTTGGCGGCGGCCTGACGATAGAACCCGACGGTGGCCAGGCTTTCGAGGTGAATCCGCGCATAGATCGGAGCCAAACCCTCCGCCGGGGCGTCGGGCTGTTGAAGGATGTCGGTGAACACCAAACGGCCGCCGGGCTTCAGCGCGGCGGCGGCGGCGGCGAGGATTTTCCCCCGGTCGCGCCCGTGGAGAAAGGCGTCCTGCGACCAGACGACGTCATAAACGCCCGGCTCGGCCGGCGGCGCGTCGAAGGAGCCATGCAGGACGCGGATTTTGTCCGCCAAGCCTGCTGCGGCGTTCTTCTCGCGATTACGCCGGTTTTGAATATCAGAGATGTTCACGCAGTCGACGAACCAGCCATGGTCGCGGGCGAGCTGACGCGCCGCCCCGCCATAGCCTGCGCCGAGATCGAGAACGCGCGCCCCCGGCCCGAGTTCCCCCAGGCGCGCCGCCATGCGGTCCACCGTCCGTCGGCTGGCGACTGCGATGTCCTCGTCGGGGCTCTGATAGACCCCCACATGGATGTCCTCGCCGCCCCACACGGCGTGATAGAAGCGGTCAGCGTCGTCGCTGTCGTAATAGGTCTCCGCGACCCGGGCGTCGTCTTGGAAAGGCTTAGTCGTCAACGGTCTTCTCAGCGACGTGGATAAAAAAGTCCGGTTCGGCGTCGCCATATTGCTCCTGAAAATCGCCATATGTGCGCACCCGCTCAAACCCAGCCTCGGATATGAGCTGGCGCATATAGCGCTTGCGCAACGGGAACATGTTCAGCCGGTATTCCGAGCCGTCAGGGAACGCGTAGCGGAACCGCGCCAACCCCTCGTCTACATGCTCAGGCTCGGCGACGACGTCTTCGCCGCAATAGTAATATTTGTGCTTGGTTTGAAACTCATCGTCCAAGATGATGTCGTAGTTGCGATGGTCCAGTATCAACAGGCCGTCATAATTCAGGGCGGCGTAAAACTCCGCCAGCGCCCGACGACGGTCCATCTCGTCGAACAAATGCGTGAAGGAATTGCCGAGGCAAATAATCGCGTCGAACTTGCCTTTTATGTCTCGGTTCAGCCAACGCCAGTCGGACTGTACCGTTTTCAGCACATGGCCGCGCTCATTGGCGTTTTCGAAGGCCTTCGCCAGCATCTCCGCACTGCCGTCGGCGCTTGTGACATCGAAGCCCGCTTCGAGCAGGCGCACCGAATGGAAGCCCGTGCCTGTCGCCACGTCTAGGATGGCGGCCTTACCTCGCCCGCGCAGCAGGTCGACGAAGAAAGCCCCTTCGCTGTCCGCCCGCGCCTTCCAATCGATCAGCTCGTCCCATTTTTCGACGAAGGTCTGGAAGTACTCTTCCTGATAGTGGTCGGTGTCGCGGACCGCGAGCGGGTCTTCGCCGAACTTTTGCGGGTCGCCGCTCGGCGCGCGCACGTCGTCCTTAGGTTCGACGGTCATCCGACGATAATCCTCCTAGCTTCAGTGGCGCGAGGGGCCGCCGCGTGATGGCGGCGGCGCGTGCTGCCTGGCCGCGAAGCGCGCTCGGCGCGCAGCCCCCATAGCGGCGATAGGGGGCCTTGTATCGCGACGCAGGCCTAAAAGAAACCCCCGCCCCTGGGCGCCGCAGCATAGGTCCCGCGAAAATGCGGGCGTTAAATACTGATAAGAAAAACAAGCCGCGATCACACTGCGATCAAGTCTATTTCTCTTCCGCTCTCTTTGGACATTATGGCTGGTCGGAAAACCACTATCGAGCAACCCGAAGTCGGCCGAGACCGCCAAGCGGCCTCGGCCCTATGAGTCATTTGTTCGGCTGCGGGGTGACGCGCAGATAGGAGCGGACCTGCCGGATGCCCTTGGGGAACATTTTTTCCGCGTCCTCATCGCTGATCGAAGGCAGCACGATGACGTCGTCGCCGTCCTCCCAGTTCACGGGCGTGGCGACCTTGTAACCGTCGGTCAGCTGCAGGCTGTCGATAAGGCGAAGCACCTCGTTGAAGTTGCGGCCGGTGCTGGGCGGATAGGTGAAGGTGGCGCGAATCTTTTTCTGCGGGTCGATGACGAAAACCGCTCGAACCGTCAGTTTCGGATCGCTGTTGGGGTGGATCATCTCATAGAGCGTGGAAACGTCTTTGCCCGGATCGGCGATGATGGGAAATCCGACCTTTGCGCCCTGGGTCGCCTCGATGTCGCCGACCCAGCCCTCGTGACTGTCCAGCGGGTCCACCGAGATGGCGATGGCTTTGGCGTTGCGCTTGGCGAATTCATCCGACAGCCGCGCGGTCAGCCCCAGCTCGGTGGTGCAAACCGGAGTGAAGTCGGCGGGGTGACTAAAGAAAACGGCCCAACCATCGCCGATCCAGTCATGAAAGCGGATCCGGCCTTGGGTGGTGTCGGCCTCGAAATCAGGGGCGAGATCGCCCAGCAGCAGACCCATCGCAAACTCCTGTCCTGATTGCGGTATGACGAGCATTACGCCGTAGCGGTAGGTCGGCACGCCGACCCGCGCGCGCAAGAGTTCGCCGGGTTCCTTTCTTTGACGCATGCGGTTAGGCGTTCCGGCCATGAAGACGCTGATCGTGATGCGGCACGCCAAAGCCGAACAGCCCGCCGTCCGGCAGTCGGACAAAGAGCGGCGACTGAATGAGCGCGGCCGAAGCGACGCGACGGCGATCGCCCTGCGGTTGGCCGCTTTGGGATATGGCGCGCTGGACAGAGCGCTTGTCTCCACGGCCGCGCGCACGCGGGAAACATGGGAGCGCCTCGCTCCCGTCGTGACGGCGAATTCAATCGCCTTTGCGGATGCATTGTACCTTGCCGAGGCGGACGTTTTGGCTGACGCCGTCCGAGCTGCGGCGGCATACGACCGGGTTCTTCTCGTCGGACACAATCCCGGTCTTAAGGCGCTCGCCGCCTGTTTCGTTCAGTCCCCCCTGCCCCATGACGCCGACGCCGCCCTGAGATTGCAGGGGGGACTGCCCACGGCGAACGCCCTGGTTTTTGACGTCGAAGACGAACCCGTGCCGGGCAGAGCCCGGCTCGCTGGCTGGTTGCGGCCGGAGACAGGCTGACCAGTCGACGCCGCGGCGCTTGACCGCTACGGTTGCAGCGGGGCGGACGACAACAAAAACCAGTCAGACCGCACGAGCACGAGGACGACGTCGCCATGCAGGGCGCGCTGGAGCGCGTGCGGGGCCGCGAACCGACGCGCCCGCGCGCCATTGCGGCTGAGCTGCGCGAAGCGCGCCCCCAACGGGCGCGGCGGCTTCCGCGTACGCCGTCACAGGCCGACCTCGCCCGCGCGGCGCACGACGCCGTCACGGCGCTGGAGCGCGACGATCCGCTCGCCTCTGCCTCAGTTGCGATGACGCCGCCGCAACTGCGCTTAAGCCTCATTCTGGCGCTTTGTTTTCTCGGCGCCGGCGTCCTGGCGCCGGGCGCGACGTGGAGCGCGGCGCAGGTGGCGGTCGCAGGCTGCGCCGGCGCGTTGGCCCTCTTTCGCCTCGCCTGTCTTCTCACGCCGCAGGCGCGCCCCACCGGGCCGGGTTGGTCCGGCCCCCTACCCGTCTACACCGTCATCCTGCCAGTCTATCGAGAAGCGCGGGTGCTCCCCGGCCTGGCCGAAGCCATCGCGGCGCTCGACTACCCGCGGGACCGTTTGGACGTGAAGCTCGTGGTCGAAGCGAACGACGTCGCCACCCGCGCCGTCGCCGACGCAATCGCGCTTGAGGCGGGTTTCGAGATCATCGTTGCGCCGCCAGGCCCGCCGCAGACCAAACCGCGCGCGCTCAGCATCGCCCTCGCCTTCGCGCGCGGTCCGTTCGTCACCGTGTATGACGCCGAGGACCGCCCCCACCCCGCCCAACTGCGCGCCGCGCTCGATGCGTTTTCCCGGGGCGGCGATCGGCTCGCCTGCGTTCAAGCGCCGCTGGGGTGGTACAATGCGGATGAAAACTGGCTGACGCGGCAATTTGCAATCGAATACGCCGCCCAGTTCCACGTGATCCTTCCTGCTTTGGCGCGATGGGGGTGGGCGCTGCCCCTGGGCGGCACCTCAAATCACTTCCGCGTAGACGCCCTGAAGGCGGCGGGCGGTTGGGATCCGTTCAACGTCACCGAGGACGCCGATCTCGGCTTTCGTCTCGCCGCCAAGGGTTGGCGCACCGGGGTGATCGCACCGGCGACCTTGGAGGAAGCCACCACCTCGCGCGCGGCCTGGACGCGCCAGCGGTCCCGCTGGGTGAAGGGCTTTCTCCAGACATGGCTGGTGCGCATGCGGACGCCAGGGGCGCTCTTTTCCGGCGGAGGGATCGGCGCGGCGGCCGCACTCCACCTGACCATCGGCTTGTCGGCGGCGTCCAGTCTCGTGCACGCCCCCCTCATCGCGCTAGCGCTTGTCAGTTTCGCGCTTGGTTTCGCCGGGATCGGCGGAGCAGGCTCAAGCGCGGCGGCGTTCGCGCTGTTGCTCGCAGGCTACGCGGCCAGCGCAGGGTGCGGGATCTTGGGGCTGCGGCGGGCCGGCTTGGCGCGATTAGCGACCCAAACGCTCTTCATGCCGCTCTACTGGCTCTTGCATACGCCCGCGGCTCTCCGCGCCGTCGGCGAGCTCGTCACCAAGCCGCATTACTGGGCCAAGACCGATCATGGGATGACCCGCTGCGCGCCCCGGACATCGGCTTCGGGCCAGCGAAGCTCCGCCCCCGCCCCATCCCAAGAGCATACCGCGCGGTAAGGGGCGGCCGCACGCGTTTCGCTGAATTCCTGAAACCGGTGGCGCGACCGGGATTGGGTTCCGATATGGACCCCACGCGGGCATGCGCGACACGGAACAAGGGACGCGGTCATGGGCGAGGGGTTGGGCGTTTTGCCGACAGTGGCGATGGCGGTCGCAGGCGCGGCGGTTGTCGCGTTTGGGGCCTGGCGGCACGGCCGTCCCGCCCAACCTATGGCGCATCCCCGGCTCATTCCTTGGATTTGGGTGATGCTGTTAGGCGCGACGTTCACGCTGGTGATGCTAGTGCATCTGGCTAATTTGATGGGGCTGGAGACCGGACGAGGACGGCCGTTCTAGGTTCGACGTCACGAACGCAGGGTCAGTCGCGCGTCCACCGACGGCATGGGGTATTTCAGCCCCGTCGCGCAATTGAACAGGATGGCGGTCTCCTCCGCCGCCACGCGGCCGTCGGCGAGGGCTTCGGCATAGGCCGCCCAGCACGCTGCGCCCTCCGGACAGAGCAATAGCCCGTCTTCGGACGCGATTTTGGCGCGGGCTGCGAGAATGGCTTCGTCCGAAACCGCATGCGCCCAACCGCCGCTCTCCCGCACCGCGTCCAGGATCAGGAAATCGCCAATGGCTTTGGGAACACGCACGCCCGCAGCGATCGTGGCGGCGTTCTCCCATGTTTCCGCATGACGAGCGCCCCTTTCGTAGGCTCGCACGATCGGCGCGCAGCCCTCCGCCTGAACCGCCACCATGCGAGGACGCTTTTCGTCCTCAAGCCAGCCCAACGCCGCCAGCTCGGCGAACGCTTTCCACATGCCGATCAGGCCGGTGCCGCCGCCTGTGGGGTAGAAGATGACGTCGGGCAAGCGCCAACCAAGCTGGGCGGCGAGCTCCAGTCCCATCGTTTTCTTGCCTTCGATGCGATAGGGCTCTTTCAAGGTCGACACATCGAACCAGCGCCCTTTTTGGGCTTCCGCCCGCACCCAAGCGCCGCATTCATGAATGAGCCCGTCGGCCCGCAGCACGTCTGCGCCCTGGAGCGCGGTCTCCTCGATATTGATTTCGGGCGTGTCGTCGGGACAGACGACGGTGGCTTTGACGCCTGCGCGCGCGGCGTAAGCGGCGAGCGCCGCGCCGGCGTTGCCATTGGTGGGGATCGCCATGTGGTCGATCCCGAGCTCTTTGGCCATGCTCACCGCCATGGCGAGGCCGCGCGCTTTGAAGGATCCGGTGGGCAGCCGGCCTTCGTCTTTCACCAGCAGGGTCTCAGAGCCTTGGATCGGAATGAGCGGCGTATCGACTTCCCCGAGCGCGATGACGTTTTCGTCGCGTTGAACCGGCGACAGCTCGCGCCACTTCCACATTCCGCCTCCGCGCGCCCACACCGCGTCGCGGTCGGCGTTCGCTTTGACGCCGGGGAGATCGTAGCGCACCAGCAAGGGCCAGCCGCCCTGCGAGAGGTTTTGGACGACGCCGGCCTGATGGCGCGTCCCGTCCATGCCGCATTCGAGATGGGTGACGTAACTCCGCATGCGCGTTTCCCCAACCACCGGCGTTTCGGGCTCGCGCGCCGCCGCGCCGCTTCCCCTGTCAATCACACGTCAGTGCTACCGAAGGCCGACCTTATGCGCATCCGGTTGGAGGCGCTGAGAGCCGGCCTTGCTGCGTTGAGCCGGGCTGGAAGGGATAACCGCAAGGCCGTCGCGCTTGGCGGACGATCGGTCGGCCCGCTCTCGCGCCTGGACGCCGCCCTTGCGCGGTCGGAGGGTGGCGGGAATGGCGCCTGCGCGCGCTGAGCCAATCAGCCCGCGTCGCCGCCGAAGACCACCGGCAAGAACGCCTGCACCGCTGCGAACACCAAGACACCCGCTGCGACGAAGAAAAACGCCGCGCGCAATGTGCTGAACAGGTTGGCGAGCGGCGCCGCGAACCCTGAACCGCCAAGCGCGCGGGTTCCTCGACGCGCCGCGTTGGAGAGCGCCGTGCGGCGGAGGGAAAAATAGATGAAATCCAGCACCAGGGCGACGATCGACAAAACCGCAGCGCCAAGCACGAGCCGGAGATCAAACAGGCCTTGGCCTTCTTCGGCCCCGGTCTCCTGAAGCAACAGGCCCCAGCTGACGGCCAAAACGCCGATGGCGAAGATCCGCACCCGATTTGAGAGCGCCTGTTCGGTGTCCCAAAGGCGTTGCAGAATTTCGTATTGCGCCCGTTCGTGTCGGTCCTGGAGGCGACGGGATTCCTCCATCGCCCGGCTCAGCGACTCATTCATCGTGCTCTCCCCGCATGGGCTTGCTGCGCAGAGAGTGCGGTGACACAAGACGCGTTCCGCGGCAAGGCGCTGGGGCGAAGAGCGGCCGTGCTTAGGCCGCGCGATCTTCCGCGCGACGCCGTGCGGACAGGTCGATCGCCGCGGAGACGGCGGCATGCAGTTCGCGCATGTCGAAGGGCTTCAAGACGAAGTCGGTCATCCCGGCGTCGCGGCATTTTTGCTCAAAACCGTCCCGCCCGTCGGCCGTCAACGCAATGACCGGGATCGCCGCATTGGGCCCGCCGGAGGCGCGCAGACGTTCGGTCGCCTCAAGCCCGTCCATGACGGGCATTTGGACATCCATGAGCACGGCGTCGAAGCGCGTGTGGCGAAGCGCTGCCAAGGCCTCGGCCCCGTTGCCGACCATTGTCGCCTCACAGTCCAGCTCCGCGAGGAACGCCGCGACCACCCGCCGGTTGACCGCGTTGTCCTCGGCGATGAGCAGCCTGGGCGCGTGTGGAGCGCCTGGTTCTCCGTCAGGCTCCGTGGACGCGACGGCGGACGCATCAACCAGACGCTCGCGGTCTTCCGCATAGACGGCGGCCAAGATCTTGAGCGTAAACGCGGCCCCCTCCCCCGGTACAGATTGCAGGGTGACGTCCCCGCCCAAGAGACGGGCGAGCGATCGACAGATCGCGAGCCCAAGGCCGGTTCCGCCGAATTGCCGCGTCGTGGAGGAGTCCGCCTGTTCAAAG
>CAZABJ010000042.1:0-25205 GCA_964483375.1 uncultured Caulobacterales bacterium | reverse complement strand
CGGTCGGACCGTTCGTCGGAACTGCGGCGAAGTGAAGGCGCGCGTTCACGCCGCGGCGTCACCCGCCACCGGCGCAGGAGCGAGATTTCGGCGTCGGGATCGGTGACGTCGGAGGCGGCGTACATGTCGCACACCGCCGCCTCGCGGGTGAGCGTCACGGTCAAATAGCCTTGATGATAGCTGTTGGCGTACCGCACCTCGCGGTTCGTCTCGGAGATCAGATCGTGAATGTCGGGAACGAGACCGCGATACGTGTTTCCGAGCGTTCACGCGTCCGCCTCCCCCAGATCCGTTCGGCCCCGCACGGCCCTAGATCGGCAATCGTTCGAGCCCCGTCGTGCCGCCGCCCGATTGCGGCGCAGTCGCGAAAGCCGCGGCGAGCCGGACGTCGAAGTCGCGCCGACGGTAGACGTTCGTGACCTCATACATCCGCGTTTCCGCGCGCTCCGGGGTCAGCGTCACCAGCGTGAAGCCGCGGGCGGTCGCGTTGTGATAGGCGACGGTTTCAGCGTTCGCCTCCACCGTCAGTCGACCGAAATCGACGCCGGGCGGCGCGCTGTCATATTGCGACGGACTGGAAATGCTGGTCGTGCCGAACTCCACGCCGACCCGCGCGCCGTCCGCCGCCGCGAGCAGCGTGGCGAAGAAATTATGCGTGTCGCCCGTCACCGCGAGGATGTTGGCGCCCGCGCGCCGCGCAGCGTCATAGAGCCGCTCGCGGGCCGCGGGATAGCCGTCCCAAGCATCGAGATTCATCGGCAGACCGAAAGCGGTGCGGCGCACGTAATCCCACACTTGCCCGCCTTGCGAGCGCGCATACCAGCGCACCCAAAACGGAAGCGACCGCATGTAGTTCGGCGCGGTCACAGAGCCCAAAATCACCTGATTGCCCAGGAGTTGCCAAGGTTTGCCCGCGGCGGTCGAGCGCGCGAACGACGCCGCCACATGCGCTTCTTGCGCCGGACCGATCATAGTGCGCTCAGCGTCGCCGACGACGTCGGCGAGCCAACGGCGTGTCTGTTCGCGCACCTCCGCGCTATCGGGGTCGGAGTCGAGCGGCACGGGATAGTCGTCCAGCGATATCGGTTCGTCGCGGCCCGACAGCCGCGTTTCAAGCATCGTCAGCGTGGCCAGATCGCCCAGCTCGAAGGTCCGCCAGATGGCTTCGCGCGCCCGGCCCGGCTCGGGCTCGCGGATCGGCATCCACTCAAAGTACGCCCGCAGCGCCGCATCCCGCCGCGTCGGCCAATCCCCTTCAGAGGGGTCGTGATTCTGGGCGCCGCCGACCCAGCTGTCATTGGTGACCTCATGGTCGTCCCAAACCGTGATCCAGGGCGCAACGGCGTGCGCGGTCTGAAGGTCGGGGTCGAGCTTGTACTGGGCGTGACGGCGGCGATAGTCCGCCAATGTGACGATCTCATGGGGCGGGTCGGGAACCCGGCCCAATGGCGCGCCGAGCTCCGTGGCGTATCCGCCAACGCCGTACTCATAGAGGAAATCGCCCAGATGCAAGACCAGGTCGAGCCCCTCGCCCCCGGTCTCCGCGAGCGCCCGGTAAGAGTTGAAATAGCCCGCCGCGTGATTGGAGCAGGAAACCGCTGCGAAAGTCAGCGAAGCGACGGGACCGACAGGAAGCGTCCTCGTTCGGCCGACCGGGGATGTCTCGCCGCCGGCGGCGAAGCGATAGAAATAGCGCTGGCCAGGCTCTAGCCCGTCGACATCCACCTTCACGGTATGGTCGCGGGACGCCTCGGCCACCCCGCGTCCGGAGCGAACGATTGCGGAGAAACCCGCGTCGCGCGCCAGCTCCCAGCTCACCTCCACGTCGCCGCCGCCCTCTTCCAGGGTGACGCGGGTCCAAATGACGACCCGGTCCGCAAGCGGATCGCCGCTCGCGACCCCATGACGAAACGGACCGGTGGGAATAGGCATCGGCGCAGGGGGCGTCTGCGCGCAGGCCGCCAGCGCGCCGGCGCCGAGCAAGCCGCCCCCAATCGCCGCGCGGCGGGTGACGGTGAAGCGCTTGTTCGACATGGCCGGTCTCCTCATACGCCCGTGCGGGTAACGCCGGGTCGTGACGCGTGCGCGACAGTTTTGTTACACAGTGATGACGATTGGCGCGCGCCTCGCTTTAGGGCGCGTCGGGCAAACGAAGCTGGACGGGGCCGTCCAAGTTCGCCAACGGGGCGGTGAAAACGCGTCGCTCACCGGTTTCGGCGCGGGCGACGATGGTGAGGCGCTCGGCGTCGACATGGGTTTCTTCCGCGGCGAGGCCTTCGGGCAAGGCGATCTCGATCACGGGCGCTTCGACAAAGCTCACGCCTTGCACAGGATTGCGCGGAGCGGCGGACGGGCTCAGGAGACGCCCGACCACCATTCCCATCATAAATGCGATGGCCAAGGTCATGATGACGATGAGCCCGAGCAACGTGCGAAACGTTCCTTTGTCCCCGGGCGGGGCTTGAAAGACATGAGACATGGGCGATCCGCTCCCTCCGCATGAAACAGGCGATATGCCGCAAAGCGAGGCCTCCGAGGAAGAGGCGGGCGCCGAAACCCTGCGTTCGGTCGCCGAACATGACGCTGCGGGCGAGCGTCTGGACCGCTGGATGGCGCTGACGTGGCCGCAATTCTCCCGTTCGCGCTGCAAGGCGCTGGTCGAGGACGGTCGCCTGACGCTTGACGGCGCGCCCCTGGCGGACCCCTCAGCGAAGGTCCGCGCCGGCGGGGCTTACGTCCTGCGCGTTCCCGCGCCGGTTCCCGCGACGCCCCGCGCCGAGGCGCTTCCCCTGACCGTCTTGTTCGAGGATCCCCATCTCATCGTGGTCGACAAGAAGCCCGGCATGGCGGTGCACCCGGCGGCGGGCCACTGGACGGGCACGCTGGTGCACGCGCTATTGCACCATTGCGCCGGCACGCTGTCCGGGGTCGGCGGGGTGGAGCGGCCGGGCATCGTCCATCGGTTGGATAAGGACACCTCAGGGGTGATGGTCGCGGCGAAGTCCGACGCGGCTCACCGCGGGCTTTCTGCACTCTTCGCCGCCCATGACATCGAGCGGAGCTATCTCGCCGCCACGCGCGGCGCGCCCTCTCCGCGCGCCGGCCGGGTCGACACGCTGCTTGGGCGCTCAGAGAAGGACCGGAAAAAACAAGCCGTGCTGCCCGATGGCGCGGCGCGCGGCAAACGCGCGATCACCGACTATGAAACGCTCGACGTTTACGGGCAGGAGCCCAAACAGGCCGTGGGAGCGCCGCGCGCGGCGCTGGTCCGCTGCGCGCTTCACACCGGGCGCACGCATCAAATCCGGGTCCATCTCGCGCATCGAGGCGCGCCGATCCTGGGCGATCCCCTTTATGGCAAGGGGGGCCGTGCGCTGGCGCGCGATGAGGATGCGAGCGAGAGCGGGCGCGTGTTGCGCGAGTTTCGGCGGCAAGCGCTGCACGCGGCCGTGTTGGGCTTCGTGCACCCCATCACTGGGGAGGCCCTGCGCTTCGAGACCGAGCCGCCAAAGGACATGGGCCGGCTATTGAAGTTCCTAGCGCTGCTTTAGGCCGAGGCTCACTCAGGCGGGGCGGTGATGCGCAGCCGCTCGATCCGACCGGCGATCGAGGCGAAGGCCTCCTCCAAATCGCCCGTGCTCACGTCGAAATAGTGGCTCTCCGAGCTGGCGCAGTCTTCCATCAGATCCCGCATCCAGGCTTGGTTGACCCGGAAGGCGATGGTGAACACGACGATGCCTTCGGCTTTCGCCGCATCGCACACAGCCTCAAAATTGTCGCGCGCGGCGTTGCGGCTGTACATCTGCCACTCATTGGCGCCGTTCGACCGTGTGGGCTGGTCCTCAAGATAGGTCAGCGGCCGGAACTGAGCGGTGATGCCCCCGTCGGTCATGACCACGAGCACCTTCATGGTTTCGCTGTCGAACGGAGCGGGGCGGTCGGCGAATGCGCCGTTCAAATCGCCGCGCCAGTCAGGATGCAGAGAGCGAAAGCCCCACGCCACGCCGTGGTCAGTGCCCGTGCCGTCGGTCAGCTCAAACGCGTCGATCCGCTCATGGAGCTCTTCAGCATCGTTGGTGAGGAACAACGCCTCGCTCTCCACAGGCGGGCACCAGGGGTTGGTGCTGTTCCACTTCCAAAAGTCGAGGGTCGGCGCGTAGGCGGCAAGATCCAGATCGAGCGCTTCGACGTCTTCGTCCTCATACTCAAGGCAACCCAGCCAATCCCCCTCTGACACGCCCTCAGACGGGTCCACGAAACGATAGAACGTCTCGTCCAAACGCACCGTGCCGCCATAGGGCACCAGATTGATGCTTGTGGTTTGCGAGCGTTCACCGCCCAGCACAATGTTCACGAAATCCCGCGACGCGTCCCGCAGGTCGGCGATGCGGGATCCGCCCATGGAGGAGGACACGTCGAGAACAAGGGAAATCTCGACATTGTTGATCCGTTCAAAGGCGCTGGTGCGCGCTTCAATCGGCATCGCGTTGATGCCGAAGATCGCCAGCACCGAGGTCGGGACTTGCCCCGAGGCGATGATGTCCACGCGCCGCGCGTTAAGGTTCGACGTCGACTCTATGTCGATGGAAAGGTTGATCGCCGCAGCGCGGCTTTCGCTGATGTGGGCGTTGACCCAATCGGTGATGACCGTTTCGGGATCGCCGCTCTGGGTCAAAGACGCGGATGCGAGAACCGCGGCGTCCAGTGTCGTTTGCAAGCGCGAGCGCTCGTTCATCGCGAGCGTGATGTCGACGGCGCCCCCGATGAACAGGAACAGCACCGGGATCATCAGCGCGAACAAGATGCTCGTCGAGCCGCCGTTGTGTCGAACCATGGTCCGCCTCGCTTGCAGAAACCTGCGTCAAGGCGATTGTCATAGCGGCGGAGGATTAGGGCCGGGTTGAAGCCAGCCCGAAACCGTCGACAGCGTTAACAAAGCGTTTTTTAGCCGGTTATCGCTCGTTTCCGGGGGCGTCTTCGGGTTCTGCGACGTCGGCGCGCTCCGCTTCGGCCTCCGCCTCCGATGGCGTCTCAGCCTCTTGCGCGTCATCGGCCGGCCCGCCGCCGAAAATGGGAAGCCCCGCCCGCATTCGCGCGAGTTCGCCTTCACGCCACGTCACCACGACGCTGATGCAGCGCGCGACAGCGGCCGGCCCTTCGGCATCCTCACAGGAAGCTTCGATGTAGCAATCGAGCGCTTCGTCGCTGGCGAAAGGCAAGTCCGCGCAGGCTTGGTCTTGCGCCGCGGCCGCGCCCGCAAAGCATGCGGCCGCAAAAGCCGCAGCGGAGAGTCGAAAACGCATGGACGAACGCTCACCCAATTCGCGGCGCGCCCTGCGCGCCGAAGCCCCCTCGCCCCGCTCCTATGGCTCTAAACCGTCTCGGGGTCAAAGCCGACTCGGGTCGACGCGGCGGGTGTCGCACCGCGCGGGCTCGCCGGTTTCGTATCCCACCCGGAACCACCGCGCCCGTTGCTCGGCGGCGCCATGGGTGAAGCTGTCCGGCACCGCGACGCGACCGGCGGCGCGCGCAAGCGTGTCGTCGCCGACCGCCTGGGCGGCGGCGATGGCCTCCTCCAGGTCGCCGCTCTCGAGATCGATGTTGGAGAAACGCTCCGCTTGGCCCGCCCAGACCCCGGCGTAACAGTCCGCCATCAGCTCGATGCGGACTTGAATCTCATTGCGCGCCGCATCCGTCGGGGCCGCGCGCCGCGCTCGCGCCGACCAATCAAGCACGCCTTCGATTTGCTGAATGTGGTGACCAACTTCATGCGCGATCACATAGGCTTGGGCGAAATCGCCGCGCGCATTGAGCCGCTCCTCCATCAGCTGGAAGAACGACAGGTCGATATAAACTTGCTCGTCAGGCGGGCAGTAGAACGGCCCGGCCGCAGAGGAGCCCAGGCCGCAGGCGGTTCGGGTTTGTCCAGTGTACAGAACCAGCGTCGGCTCGCGATAGGTGACGCCATCGCGCCGGTAAAGCGCGGTCCAAACGTCTTCGGTGGAGGCCAACACGCGCGCGGCGCGGTCTTCGAGCTCGGCTTCAAGTTGGGGATCGAGCCGGCTGGCTTGTTCGCTGAAAACCTCGCCCCCGCCGCCCATGATTTCGCTGAGCATGCGCATCGCCTGCTGGGGACCGGCGAACAACGCGACCACGATCAACACCACTGCAATGGCGCCGATCGGCAATCCGCCGCCGCCTAAGGGCGTTCGCCCACGCCTGCTCCCCGCGCCCCCGGCGCCCGATGCGCGGGCTCGCCGACGATCCTCGATATTGCGGCTTCGATTCTGGTCTTCGATACGCATGGACCCGCCCCGCTTTCTCGCTCGCCCCCTGCCGTGCGAACGTTTCGACCAACTTATCCAGCACGGCGCGGTTGACGAAGCGGCGATGCGCGCTGCTCGGTCGCCTTGAGTCACCGTCGGATAGGCAAAAGCCGAACACACTCGCGTGAACCGCCTTTCCTTCGACGCATTGCTTAGGTCATACTGTCGCCAACGTGAACAGAGAGGCGAGCTCCCGTCGGCGGGTCCGGCGGTCGAGAGCGCCCTCCGCCCCTCTTGAAGGGGCGAAAGGAGTGACATAATGGCTAACGCCACGCTCGCCGTGAGCAACTCGCCCGAAGCCGGCCTGTCCCGGTATTTGGCGGAAATCCGTCTCTTCCCCATGTTGGAGAAGGACGAAGAATTCATGCTCGCCAAACGTTGGCGCGAGCATGAGGATCCCGACGCAGCCCACCGTCTCGTGACCAGCCACTTGCGGCTCGTCGCCAAAATCGCCTTCGGCTATCGCGGCTACGGCCTTCCGATGGGCGAAGTGGTGTCGGAGGGCAATCTCGGCCTGATGCAGGCGGTCAAGAAGTTCGACCCCGACAAGGGTTTCCGCCTCGCCACCTATGCGATGTGGTGGATCCGGGCGTCGATACAAGAGTACATCTTGCGCTCTTGGTCGCTCGTCAAAATGGGCACCACCGCCGCGCAAAAGAAATTGTTCTTCAACCTGCGCCGCCTGAAAGGCGAAATGCAGGCGATCGAGGAAGGCGACCTGCGTCCTGAGCAGGTCGAGAAAATCGCAACCAAACTTGGGGTCACCGAAAACGACGTGGTTCAGATGAACCGCCGCATGTCGGGCCCTGACGCCTCGCTTAACGCGCCGCTGCGGGCGGAATCCGAAGCGGAGTGGCAGGATTGGTTGGTCGATGACGACGCCGTCGATCAAGAGAACGATGTCGCAGAACGCGAAGAGTTCACCGTTCGCATGGAGCTCTTGCAGGAGGCGATGGCCGGACTGACCGACAGAGAGCGGCATATTTTGCAGGAGCGGCGCTTAAGCGAAGAGCCGCAAACCCTCGAAGAGCTGTCCAAAGTCTATGGGGTCAGCCGCGAGCGCGTGCGTCAAATCGAGGTGCGGGCGTTTGAAAAGCTCCAAGCGGCGATGCACGAAGCCGCTCAGGAGCGCGGACTGGCGGCGGCCTAATCGACCGCGGCTCGGTCGAGCGGCGCGTTTGGTTTGTGTCCCTGCAACAGGAATGCGGTATGAGGCGAGGCGTGACCGCTTCGCCTCAATCCGTGCTGATTATCCGCAACGCCCGTGGAAGCCGGCGCCCGCTGCGCGCCGCGGACGCCCTCGCCTCCGCGCTTGAGCGTGCGGGGGTGACTGCGGAGGTTTTTGACAGCCGCACCCGAGAGGGCGCCCGCCAGGCCGTCGAGGCCCGCCAAGCGGGGCCAAAGCCGGTGGACGCGCTCATCGCCGCAGGGGGCGACGGCACCGCGCGCGCGACCGCCGATTTGTGCGCCCGCCATGGCCTCCCCCTGGGGCTCGCGCCATGGGGCGTGGGCAATTATTTCGCCGGGGAGCTTCGCATCCCCGGCTCGCCTGAACGGGCCGCCGCGGTCATCGCCGCAGGATTAAGCGTCCCTATCGCTCTGGGCCGCGCCAATGACGAGGCGTTCATCTTGATGGCGGGCGTCGGCTTGGACAGCGCCGCGGTCGCCGCGATACCGTCTGGTTTGAAGGCTGCGAACGGCTCGGCGGCCTATGCCGCTGCGCTGACGACAACCTTTGTGAGTTGGCGCGCGCCGGCGCTGAGGGTCGAGATCGACGGCGGAACCGAACGCTGCGGGTGGTTCGTCGCGACCAATGCGCGCTTCCGGGATCGTCGTCTGACGCTTGGCGAAGGCGAGACGCCGCGTCTCCATGCGCTGTTGATTGACGCACGAAATCCCGTCTCCCGAGCCGACGTCATTCGCCGCTTTGCGATGTGCGATATGGCCGAGACCGGCGCCATTCGAACGATCCCGTTCCAGACCGCACGCCTGACCGCACCGTCTTCGCGCGCGTCGCAGTTGGACGGGGACGCGGCGGGATCCACGCCGCTGACCTTGCGGGCGGACCCGACCCCGCTGAGGGTTTTCGCACCAAGGCGCTGAGCGACGAAACCGCGGCGGCGGGCTTAGCGCGCGCCGCCATCCGCGGCGGCCTCGTCCGCGTCCTCATCCTCTTCATGCTCATCGCGCGCCAGGATTTGCAGCACGACTGCGACGACGGCCACGGTGAGCACCGCCACCGACACCATGTCCGCGCCCGCCACCGCAAATGCGCTGACATAGGAAATGATCTGCTCATATTGAGCGATCCCGACGGCGGCGAGAACAATACCGAAGATTTTCGCAAACATTTCCATCGTGTCGGGGTAGCGCCGGAAGTAATAAAAGACCAGCATCAAGAACCACGCGCCAAAGCCTAGGGTATAGAGCGACGCCATACCGCTATAAACGCTACTCTGTTCGGCCCCGTACAAAAGACTCGCCGCCTCCAAATACGCATTGTTCATGAACGGCCAAAGCACCATCAATCCCCCGCCGAAGGGAATGCTACGCTCCACAAGCGGCATGTCTGCCGCGTAGTACCGTTCAAGCGAGGTTCGGCGGCGCAACAGAAGCAGACCTATGCCGAGCAGCATGATGAGGAAGAAGATCTTGAGCGGGAGCGCGACGCCATGGACGTCATGCAGCCGCGAAGGCGCAGCGTCATGCATAGCGTTGACCGCGGAGCGAAACGCCGCGCGCGCGCGGCAACAGTCGGCCTGCGTCATGGGCGCGCCTGACGCGAAGCAATAGTTCAGCGCGCTTTCGGGTTCCAAATTCGCGCGGAAGCGCGGCAGTGCTTCGGTGGTGCAGTTGAGCGAGTACTGGGCGAGCCCGCCTGTCTGCCGCGCCGCCCAACGAATGGCTTGGTGCGCGTCCACGACGGGGGCGCGCGAACAGGCGCCGGGCTCACAGTTCGCCGGCGCGCCCGTGTCCGCGACAAGGGTTTCAGGCGCGACCTCCCACCAGGACCGGCTGGGATCGGAACGAAAGGCCTCCGCGACTGAGTACGCGCCGAAACCCGCGGCGATGAGACCGATAGCGAAAAAGGCCCGCCCCCGCAGTTTCAGGCGACGCCAATACAGATCCGTGAGCACGACCGCAGGGCGCCAAAAGGCGATCAACGCCCCGACGCCGGCGAGAGGAAAGAAGACGAACAGCTCTGCGTCAAAGGTCGCCATCGCCATGGCGAGCTCGTCAAACTCGTAGAAAAGCCAGGCGGTTTCAGCGATGAACGTTGCGCCCAGAACAATGAAAACCAGCGTAACGAACGCTTTGGCCGACCAGTGCGCGCTCATAGTCCCCTCCCCGTGAACGGCCTTCTGGCCTGTTCAGTCGTCAGCATTCGCCGGGAAAGCCTTGGGAATCAAGGCGCATGCGCCGCGCCCGCTCAGCTGCGGAACGGATCCCGCATCAAGATCACGTCTTCCCGCTCTGGACTGGTGGAGAGAAGCGCCACCGGCGCGCCGATCAACTCTTCCAGCCGGCGCACATACTTCACCGCTTGTGCGGGCAAATCCGCCCAGGATCGCGCGCCGCGCGTGGTGCCGGTCCAGCCCTCGAACGTCTCGTAAATCGGCTCGACGGCTCCCTGAGCGGCCGCGCCGGCGGGCATGCGGTGAAGACGCTTGCCGTTGTGGTTGTAGGCCACCGCCACTTTGATCTCACCCATGCCGTCAAGGACGTCGAGCTTGGTGAGCGCAATGCCGTCCACCCCGCCGATAATAACGGCTTGGCGTGCGAGCACCGCGTCGAACCATCCGCACCGCCGCTGGCGGCCGGTGACCACGCCGAACTCCTGCCCGCGGTCGCCCAACCGGCGGCCGATATCGTTGTCCTGTTCGGTGGGAAACGGCCCTTCGCCGACCCGCGTCGTGTAGGCCTTGGCGATCCCCAAGACGAATGAGATCGCCCCCGGACCGACGCCGGAGCCCGCCGCGGCCTGGCCGGCGACGGTGTTTGACGAGGTCACGTAGGGGTAGGTGCCATGATCCACATCCAGCAGCGTCCCCTGCGCGCCTTCGAACAGGATCTTTTTGCCCGACCGCCGTGCGTCTTCCAGGGTGGACCACGCCGCCCCGGCGAAAGGGAGGATTTTCTTGGCCACGTCCAACAGCGAAGCGACGATTTCCTCAGCGGCGATCTCCGGCGCCTGCAACCCCCGCCGTAACGCGTTGTGATGCAGCAGAAGGCGGTCCACCCGCTCCCTAAGCGCCGCCTCATCGCTGAGATCGCAAACGCGTATCGCCCGGCGGCCCACCTTGTCTTCATAGGCTGGGCCGATGCCCCGTTTCGTGGTGCCGATTCTCGCCGCCCCGGCGGCCTCCTCCCGCGCGACGTCCAGGTCGCGATGGAGCGGCAGGATAAGCGCGGCGTTGTCAGCCAGGACGAGGCTCTCAGGGGAGATTTTGACGCCCTGACTGCGGATTTTGTCGATCTCGGCGACCAGCGCCCACGGGTCCACCACGACCCCCGAGCCGATGATCGACAGCTTCCCCTCACGCACCACGCCGGAGGGCAGAAGACTGAGTTTGAAAGTCTCGTGCCCCACCACAAGGGTGTGCCCGGCGTTATGGCCGCCTTGGAAGCGCGCGACCACGTCGGCGCGATGGCTCAGCCAATCGACAATCTTACCTTTGCCCTCGTCGCCCCATTGGGCGCCGATGACAGCCACATTCGCCATGGGGGCTCCGCTGCCTCACGCCGAGACCGGCGCGTCCGCCGCGAGCGGGCGCCCGCGGTTCCAGCCCGCGAGCTTACTCGCCGTGCAGGCGGTAGGACAATCGAAGGCCGAGATTGTCCAAGCCTTCGTTCTTACCGTCGCCCAGGATTTGGCCGTGGGAGAGATGCTCGAACACCAGCGCGGCGTCCCAGCGCGGGGTGAGTCTGAAGCCGGCGGCCAACGTCGTGCGGAACACGTCGCGGGAGCCGAAAATAACGCGGGTGTCGGCCAAGCGAAGGCGGTCGGGGTCGGCGGGATCGGGCGGCAGCTCGGTCACGCCGTCATGCAGCGCATACCCAATGCCGAACTCGCCGAAGAACCGTTCGGAGAGGTGGAAATCCCACGCCAAGCCGACCGAGCCGAAATTGGTTTCGCCTTCGGTGTTGAACGAGAAATGCGCGTAGGGCTCCGGCGAGCCCGCCCATTCCAGGAAGGACGGCGTGGCGAAAATGGCCTCGGCTGCGATGTTCACGCCGTCTTCAACCCCGCCCGACCCGCTGTTGAACGCCACATCATGGGCGAATACGCCGAGGCGGAATTCTTCCAAAATGTCGCCTGCCGCCGCCGGCGCAGCAGCGCTCAACCCGACAAGCGCGGAAACCAGAACCACGGCGCGCATGACTTTTCCCCTCACGACCCCACGCTGTAAGTGGGCGACTTAACGACGTTCGCCGCGACAGAGCAACGCCGAACGCGGGAATGGCTTGGTTCAGGCCGCCGCCTGACGCGAAAGCGCCACATCATAGGCCCAATCCAACCAGGGCAAGAGCGCCGCGACGTCCTCAGCCTCCACGGTCGCTCCGCACCAGATGCGCAAGCCGGGCGGGGCGGTGCGATAGGCGCCCAGGTCGAGCCCGGCGTTTTCTTGCTCAAGCGCGGCGAGCATCGCCATTTGCAGGTCGCGCTGTTTGTCGAGCGGCCATGCGCTCACTTCCGGCGCGCCGAAACGCAGGCACACGCTGGTGAGCGAGCGTAAGGCGGGATCTTCGCACAACGCTGCGGCCCAGGGGCTTGCATCGAGCCACTGATAAACCAGACGCGATGACGCTTCGCAGCGCGCGTTCAGAGCCTCCAAGCCGCCGATGGAAAGCGCCCACTCCAACGCGTCGATATGGTCTTCCACGCACCACAGCGAGGGCGTGTTGATGGTCTGACCCTCGAAGATTTTTTGGGAGACCACGCCGTTTTCGGCGAGGCGGAACAGTTTGGGCACAGGCCAAGGCGGAACATCGCTTTCCAGACGCGCCATCGCCCGCGGCGAGAGGATGAGGACCCCATGCGCGGCCTCCCCGCCCATGACTTTCTGCCAAGAGTAGGTTGTGGCGTCGAGCTTGTCCCAAGGCAGGCGAGCGGCGAAGGCCGTGGACGTCGCGTCGCATATTGTGACGCCGGAACGGTCGTCCGCGATCCAATCCGCGCCGGGAACGGTCACCCCCGAGGTGGTGCCGTTCCAGGTGAACACGACGTCGCGATCCGGCCGGGCTTCCTCCAATGGGGGCAGTTGGCCGTAATCCGCCGTGAAGACCCGCAAGTCATGAGGTTTGAGCTGCTCGACCGCGTCGACGACCCAATCACGGCCGAAATTCTCCCAAGCGAAAACGTCGACGCCGCGCGCGCCCAACAGCGACCACATCGCCGCTTCAACCGCGCCGGTGTCGGAACCGGGAACGATCGCAATCCGATAGTCGTCGGGGATCTCCAAGACCTCGCGGATGAGATCGGTGCAGCGAACGATGCGCTCCACCGCTGCGGCGGAACGGTGGTTGCGCCCCAGCGCCGCCTTCGCCGCGATCGCCTCGGCGCGCCAACCCGGCCGTTTCCGCGTCGGGCCGGGGGAGAAGCGGGGGTCAAGGGGGCGGAGGTCAGGCTTCAACGAGGTCATGCGTCTTCTCTGTGACGGGCGATCCGAGCGCGGGTGATGCGAATATTGACGACACAATGCAAGCGACTGGAAGGGCCGCGCATGCAGTGTTCGCAGCGCCAAATACGCCAGCCGATCCAACCAGGCGCGCCCTAAAGCGACGTTACGCTTGGGCAGCCGCATCGCAGCGCGGCGCCGACAGCGGGGTCCGCCGGAAAGCACGGCGGACGCCATGGTCCGAGACGCGCTTGTCGTGCTGGGCATTCTTCTAGACAGAGCGGCGGCCGAGAGTTGACGGCGCGAGCGCCGATGCGGCACTGAGCCGGCATGCTCGGCCGCCATCGCTCCTTGTTCCGCGTCTCTGAAGACATCGCCTATTTCAACGTCGCCCGCATGGGGCTGCGTTTGCGGAGCGTCGAGGACGCCGCGGCTTGGGCGAGCGCTTGGACGGGTCAGCCCTGGACCGTGGATGACGAAGCGTTTTTCACGCTGCCTGACCTCTTCCGCCAGCGCGCCGGGGCGGTGATGGGCGCGGATCCCGACGCCGTCGCCATCGTCCCCTCCGCCTCCTACGGCCTCACCGCCGCAGCGCGCAATCTGAGCGTGGCGCCCGGCCAGGAGATCCTGGTCTTGGACGGTCAGTTCCCTTCGAACGTCTATGTGTGGCGCGATTTGGCCGCCGAGAACGGCGCCGTCGTCAGAACGCTGCGTCGTGCGCCGGAAGACCGCTGGACGACGGTTATCCTGGACGCTCTCAACGACCGAACCGCGATCCTTGCTTGCCCGCAAGTGCATTGGCTCGACGGCGGCGTGATCGACATCGCCGCGGTGACGGCGAAAGCGCGCGCCCATGGGGCGGCGGTAGCGCTCGACCTCACCCAATCCATCGGCGCCATGCCGATGGCGTTGTCTCAGGTCGACCCCGATTTCGCGGTCGCCGCGCTCTATAAATGGGGGTTGGGGCCTTATGCGACCGCCGCGCTTTATGTGTCGCCGCGTCACTGGAGGGGCCGGGCGTTGGAAGCCGGCTGGATCACCCGGGCGGGTGCGGAGGATTTCGCGCATTTGACCGACTATCGCGACGCTCAGCACGAAACGGCTCGGCGTTTCGACATGGGCGAACGCGCGCAATTCTATCTGCTGCCCTTGGCCAACGCCGCGCTCAAGCAACTCGCCGATTGGACGCCGCAGGGGGTGAGCGACGAACTAGGCGCGCTCAATCGACGCTTGGCTGAGGAGCTTGCGGGCTTGAGCCTGTCTTGCGAGCCGGAAGACCGGCGGGCGCCGCACTATCTCGGCGTCGCGCTCCCCCAGGGCGCGCCGCCTGACCTCACCCGACGGCTGGCCGCCAAGGGCGTTCACGTATCTCAGCGGAAAGACAGGCTTCGCGTGACCGGGCATCTGCATGTGCACGAACGCGATGTGTCGCGGCTTCTCGACGGATTGCGCGAGCATCTTGGGTGAGCGAACAGGCCCGCCCCCTTGATTGGTTCCGGCTCGCCGCACTGGTGCTCCTTTGGGGGAGCGCGTTCGCCCTGACAGCGGTCGCAGTGGAGACCGCGCCGCCTGGCCTGATCGTGTCGGTGCGGCTTTGGGTGGCGTCCGCATTCCTCTTGGGGTGGTGCGCGTTCCAAGGCGCCCGACTGCCGCGCCTTTGGCCGCGGCCCGACCCCGTTTGGGGATGGCTCGCCGCCCTTGGGGTGGTCGGCAATGCGCTCCCGTTCTTTCTCAACAGCTGGGGGCAGCAGACCGTGCCCTCCTCGCTCGCGAGCGTTCTGATCTCCGCGACCCCGCTCGCGACTGTGGCGCTCGCGCATTTCTTCGTGCCCGGCGAGCATATGACGCCGCGCAAGGCGCTGGGCTTCTGCGTTGGTTTCCTCGGCGTGGTCCTGTTGATCGGGCCTGCGGCCCTCGCCGATATGGGCGGTCCCGCCTTCATCGCTCAGCTCGCCATTCTCGGCGCGGCGCTCTCCTACGGAACCAACGGCGTGATCGCTAGGCGCGCACCGGTGAAGTCCTCTGCAGTCGGCGCCGCGGGCATGGTGTTGGTCGCCGCCGTCATCACCACGCCTCTGGGCGCCCAAGCGTTGTTGGCCGGCGCACGCCCCGACGCGGCGGCCTGGGCGGCGATGCTCGCGCTGGGGCTGGGCTCCACCGGCCTTGCGGCGGTCACCTATTTCGCCACCGTGCGCAGCGCCGGGCCGAGCTTCGCGTCTTTGGCCAATTATCTGATGCCCGTCACCGCGGTGCTCATCGGCGTTGGCTTGCTCCGCGAACGGCTCGACACCTCGGCCTACCTTGCAATCGCGGTTATTCTGGCGGGGATCGTGCTGGCTGCGCGCCGGCCCCGCTAGTCGCGAACCGGCCACGCATGGTCCAGCGGGCCGTGCCCCGCCCCGAAACCCGGCGCCCGCCGTATCGCCTCCAGCACATAGGCGCGGGCCTGTTCGACCGCCTTCGCCAACGCCAACCCCTGCGCGAGGCCTGCGGCGAGGGCGGAAGCGAGCGTGCACCCCGTGCCATGGGTATGGCGGGTGTGGATTCTCGGACTTTCAAACACCGCCTCCCCCTCAGGCGTGGCGAGCAAATCGACGACGGTCTCGCCGGGGAGGTGGCCGCCCTTCACCAAGGCCGCGCCCGCGCCGAGGCGCAGCAACGCCTCGCCCGCCCGGCGCAAATCCTGGGGCGTCTCGACAGGCAAGCCCGTCAACCGCGCCGCCTCCGGAGCGTTGGGCGTCACCACCGCCGCGCGCGGCAAGAGCAGCGTCCGCACCGCGTCCACCGCTGCATCCTCCAACAAGGGGTGTCCGCCCTTGGCGACCATGACGGGGTCGACCACCAGCGGCGCGCCGCCCGCCGCGTCGTCCACCGTTTCCGCCACGGTTTGGGTCACAGCCGCAGTGGCGAGCATGCCGGTTTTGACCGCATCCGCGCCGATGTCAGACAAGACGGCCGTGATTTGCGCAGCGATGATTTCACGAGGGATGGCGTGAATGTCGGTCACGCCGAGCGTGTTCTGAACGGTGACGGCGGTGATTGCGGTCGCCGCATAGCCGCCAAGCGCGGTGACGGTTTTCACATCCGCCTGGACGCCGGCCCCGCCGCTGGAATCTGAGCCGGCGACGATCAAGACCCGACCGCGAAAATCACTCATGGACGATCCGACAAGGCTGAGGAGGATGGCGCGCAGCGGCGCGCCGGCTTCCAGAAGTGTCCGCTAACCCACCGTCGCGGTCGAGCCCTTCCTGCGCCGAACCCTTGGCGCAGTGCGTTGCTGACAAGCAACATGCTGTGTCTTCACCGCAGCGCCCGCCAAAGCGGTATCGACGCAGCGCCGCTTCGCGCTTATGGATCAGGCTGCCGAACTAAGGGAACGTCATCCATGCGAGAGCTTGTCTGACTGACGCGGCGTTTTAAACGCACGCCCGAGCGCCAGCGCCGACCCTGCGGCCGCAGCGCCCGCCCCCCGTTCGATTGCCTTTTGAGACCAGACCAGACAAGGCGGCCCCGAACCCGCGGGCTGATGTAACGATGAGCGTCGATCTCTCCGAATTGCTCGATCCCGACGAGGACGCGAGCGGCCAAGCGTCCAACGCTCAGGTCATCGCCTATCTTTGGCGGCAATGGATCCGGCGACCTTGGCTGATCTCGGCCATGGCCGCATTCGCTGCGGCGTCGACCTTGCTCAGCCTATCGCTGCCGATCGCGGCTGGCGCTCTGGTGGAGGCGCTCTCCGGCCCGCGCGAAAACGCCGAAAGCGCGGCGCGCGCGGCGTTTCTCGCCTTCGTTCTGCTGGCGGGCGGCTCCTACGCTTGCATGAACCTGATGTCGCGGGCGGAAATCCTGATGGCGGTGCGGACCATGGCGGACCTGACCGCGGAGAGTTTCGCCAAGGTCCAGCGGTTCTCGTCCGAATGGCACGCCAACACCTTCGCGGGCGCCACCGTGCGGAAGATCACGCGCGGGATGTGGGCGTTTGACGTGGCGACAGGCACGCTCTTCTACGGCTTGGGTCCCACCTGTCTGATCCTAATCGGCCTGCCGATCTACATGCTGACCCAATGGCCGATCGTGGGCGCTTACGCCGCTCTTGTGGTGGCGTGCTTCATGACGCTGACCCTTCTGGGCACAGTGAAGTACATCAAGCCGGCCAACGTCCGTTCGAACGCGAGGGACAGCGCGATCGGGGCGGCGGTCGCCGACTCCATCGGCGCCAATCCGGTGGTGAAGAGCTTCGGCGCCGAGGATCGCGAAAACCGGCGTTTCACCGCGGTGGTGAACGAATGGCGGCGCATGACGTTCCGGACCTGGAACCGCTACGCAAACATGTCGTTGCTCACCAGCGCCGCGCTCATTGCTCTGCAAACCGGCGTGATCGGGCTGTTGCTGGGTGAATGGGCCGCCGGACGCGCGGGCGCGGGCGACATCACATTCGCGGTGTCGGCGTTCCTGTTGATGGCCGGCTATATGCGGCGCTTCGGGGATGAGGTGCAAAACGTCCAGCGGGCGCTCGACGAATTGGGCGACCTAGCGCTGTTCGACGCCGCTGAGCCGAGCGTGCTCGACAGGCCGGACGCCCGCGTGTTGACGCAGCTGAAGGGCGCCATTCGCTTCGAACGCGTCACCTTCGCTTACGCCAATCAAGACCAGCCCATCTATGACGACTTTGACGTCGCCATCCGCCCCGGCGAGCGCATCGCGCTTGTCGGCCCCACAGGTTCGGGCAAATCCACCTTCGTCAAGCTCGTGCAGCGCCTGTACGACGTCGATGGCGGGCGTGTGACGCTGGACGGGGTTGACGTCCGGGACGTCGCCCAAGCAAGCCTTCGCCAAGCCATCGCGCTGGTGCCGCAAGACCCCGCGCTTTTCCACCGCTCGATCGCGGTCAACATCGCGTATGGCCGTCCTAACGCCAGCCGAGAGGACATCGAAACCGCCGCCCATCGGGCGCGGGCGGATGAGTTCATCGCCCGACTCCCTAAAGGCTATGACACGCTTGTGGGGGAGCGCGGGGTGAAGCTCTCGGGCGGAGAGCGCCAGCGCGTGGCGATCGCCCGCGCGCTGTTGGCCGACGCGCCGATCTTGATCCTCGACGAGGCCACCTCGTCGCTGGACAACGAAACCGAAAAGCTCGTCCAGGAGGCGATGGAGGAGCTGATGCGTGGTCGGACGACGATTGTCATCGCCCACCGTCTCTCCACCATTCGCGCCGCCGACCGCATTTTGGTCTTTGAAAACGGTCGGATCGTCGAACAAGGTCGGCATGAAGAGCTCCTCGACGCCCCCGGCGGCGTATACGCCAAGCTCCACCGTCTTGGCGAAGCGGCGTAAGAGGACGACGATACGGGCTCAAACGCGCGCGCCGCGCTCATTTCGCATGTGGAGCTTGGTGTGAGGTTGCCTGCGCACCGGCGGGCCCGGTTATAGTCGCAAGCGTTGAACCGGCGGCTCGGGGCGAGTGAGGCGGCCTCGCCCTTTCCGTCCGCCCTTCAAGGGTTCCAGCGCCAAACGCCGCGCCAATTGGAAAAAGGGGCTTTCCCATGTCGGCATTGACCGGAACTTGGACCAATGAAATGGAGGCTGGCGGCATGCGGGTGGAAACCACCCACGCCATCCGAGACGACGGCGGCTATCAGACCCGCATGGTCTATCACATGCCCGACGGCGCGCGGCGCACCGTGTTGCATGAGGGGGTGATGGACATCTCCGAGACCACATTCCGCGCAAACGTGCACGCCGGTTGGACTGAAGCCACAGGCGCGAGCGATCCTGCGCACGACTTCGAAATGCGCGCGTTCACGCCCGAGGAGCTCGCCGAGACCAAGGCCATGCTTGGCCAAGACATCGCCTACGCAATCGAGAACGAAACGCTGGTCACGACGGTGCAAGGCCCCCAAGGGGAAATGCAGATTCGCTACGCTCGGCCCGAATAGCGCACAGCCTAACTCGGCGGGACCTCGGCAAGCTCGGCGACCCCTAAGTGGACGACCGTCACCACCGACGCGATCTGCGCGATGATCCCCGCCAGGAACACCATCGTTAAGACGGACACCGAAAAGCCGATCGCCCGTGCGAGACGGCCGCCGAAACCGCAATGGCGGTAGGCCCCTCTCACGCCGGTGACGGTATCGACAAGCAGCGTGGTCAACGTGCTGGCGAGAACAATCGCGCCGAACAGGCCCTGGCCCACGAACCCAAGTGAAATCGTGAGCAAAAGACTGATGAAATTGCTCGGAATAATCGTGGCGAACCCGTAGCGAACGCGCAATGCGATCGGCGTATTCGGTCCCCAAAACGGGTAAATCATGCAAAGCGGCATAATCAGAAGAATCGTGACGAACGGCAGATAGGCCAATTGCCATCCGATCATCGCTTGGGCGAGGTCGGCCATCGTTCCTTGTGACGGTTGGAGTATGCCGATCTGCTCAAGTTGCTGAACGGTCGTCGTCAAAAAGGCGCTGCCTTCGCCCGCCCACAGAAAGCGCAGCAGGATCATAACCGTAAGGATGGAAAACCACAGGCGAACCGAGGGCGTGAAACGGTCCGCCCATTCGCTTTCGTTCGCGGCCTCGAAATAGCGCCGCGGCGCGACGAACAACACGCCGACCGACTGCGCGGCGCGCACATTCAAGCCAAAAAGATCGAACAACAAATCATCGATGCCGACGCGTCGTTTCGGCTGCTGTTCCGCCGTCATGTCGCTCATCGCGCCCTCCCCGCCCAAGGCTGCGCCCAAATCTAGGCGATGTTTGACGAGGCGGCCAGGTGAGCGCGCTCCAGCGCGGTCTGAACCGCAAGGGCCTGCGCGGTTTCCCGGACGTCATGAACGCGGAGGATCCCCGCCCCTTCCCGCGCGGCGAACAACGCCGCAGCAAGAGAACCGCCCAAACGGTCGCCGGCGTCGGTCGCGCTTGGGTCCAAAGCCTGGATAAAGCGCTTGCGGGAAACGCCGATAAGCACGTCCGCCTCCGTCTCTCGTACAATGCGGCGGGTTGCGGCTAAGAGCGCGAGATTGTGCTCAAGGCTCTTTCCGAAGCCGACGCCCGGATCGACCATAAGCATCCGCCGCGCCACCCCGCCTTCAACGGCCGCAGCGATGCGGCGGGACAAAAACGCGATGACGTCCGCGACGACATCGTCATAGGCGGGGGCGGCCTGCATCGTGCGGGGCTCGCCCTGCATATGCATAAGCACGACCGGCACGCCGAGACGCGCCGCGGTTTCAATCGCGCCGGGCTCGCGCAGCGCGGCGACGTCGTTCCATAGCGTCGCGCCTGCGGAAACCGCAGCCTCGGCGACGGCGGGTTTCATCGTATCGATGGAAATCGCGGCCTGGCTGCGCGCGCGCAAGGCTTCGATCACGGGGATCACGCGGTCGAGTTCTTCCTGTTCCCCCACTGGCTCGGCCCCTGGGCGCGTGCTCTCCCCGCCCACATCGAGCCAGTCCGCGCCCGCGGCGGCCAGGCTGAGCCCATGGGCGCACGCCGTATCCGCGTCGAAAAACCGTCCGCCGTCTGAAAAAGAGTCCGGGGTGACGTTCACAACGCCCATGATTTTCGGCCGCCGGGAAGGGTCGCTCACAAAGCGTAACCTCCGTCTGACAAAAGCGTCGCGCCGGTGATCGTGGCCGCATCGTCGCTCAACAGGAATGCAATTTGGGCTGCGACCTCTTCGGCCTCGGCGAACCGGCCCAGCGGCATGTCCGCGGCGAGGGCGGCCCACGCCGCCTCCTCCCCACCCAATTCGGCCGCCATGGCGTGAAAGAACGGGGCGTTGGAGAACATCGGCGTTTTCACGCCTGCGGGACAGAGCGCGTTGACCCTTATCTGCGGGGCGGCTTCCAGCGCAGCGACTTTGGTCAGATGCGCGACCCCCGCCTTTGATGCGCCATAGGCCGCCGTACCCGGCGCCGGTTTCAGCCCCGTGGCCGAGCCGACCACGACGACAGCCGCGCCCGGCCGGCCGCCGGCCAGCCGCAAACTCGCCTGAAGGCTCAAAAACGCCCCATCGAGATTGACCGCCATCACTCCGCGCCACTCTGCGAGCGACATGTCCGTGATGGGCGTCGCGGAGGCGACGCCCGCGCAGAGTGCGGCCGCATCGACGCCGCCAATATCGTCTCTGATGACGTTGAGGGCCTCCGCCCACGCGGTTTCTTCGGTGATATCAAGCGCTAAGCTGCGAATAGGCGCGCCGCCCGCGGCCAAGTCGTCCGCCGTGCGGGAGAGCGCAGCTGCGTCCCGATCGATAAGCGCCAGATAGCCCGCGCCCTCTTGGGCGGCGCGGCGGGCGAACGCGGCGCCGACGCCGGAGCCCGCGCCGGTGATGAGAACCGCGCGGCCGTCAAAACGCATCATACGCGTCGCCTTTTCAGCCTCACCCCAGCGACCTGTCGGGACGAGGCCGGAGGCGTTTACTCCTGGTGAACCGCGAGGAGCGGAGCGTTCGCCGCGCGGATGGCGGGAATGACGCCGCCGAGAAAACCGACGATCAGCGCCAACACGACCCCACGCACTATCACGTCGGATGACACGTCGAAGGAAAACACGATCTGCGTAAACCCTCCGCCCAATGTTGACGCTGAGAGCCCGTCAAAGATCAAGAACACCACGCTCGCCCCGATGAGCCCGCCCAACCCGGCCAGCAGGAGAGACTCCGCCATGGCGCCGACAAAAGCGGGGAAACCGCCGAAACCGATGGCGCGCAGGGTGGCGATTTCCCGCGTCCGCGCCTCGACTGAGGCGTTCATGGTGTTGAGCGCGCCCGCCAGCGCGCCGAGCGCCATGGTGATTGCGATTGGCCAGCCCACGGTGCGGATCAGGTTGATGGTGCCGGAGGATTGGCTGGCGTAGTACTCCCGTTCGGAATTGGCGCTGAGATTGAGGCGCGCATCCGCATCGATGCCGGCCTGGAGCTCCTCCAAGGCGTCGGGCGACGTCAATCGGGCCCGGACGGTCTGCACCCCGGACCCTCGGCGGAACAGGTTCTGCACCGTCGGCAAATCCGCCCAAACCTCGGACTCAAAGACGCTGCCTGGGATTGAGAACACGCCCACCACGGTCCAATCGGTCAGGCCGAAACGGACCGTTCGTCCAAGCTCAAAACCGTTGAACTCGCGCAACACGCCCTGGCCGACGACCAGTTCATTGGTGCCGGGCTCGAACATGCGCCCTTCCACGATTTCGAAGTTCTCTCGAATATCGGTGGCCGGACCGACTTCGACCCCGCGCATGGAGATGTTCGCTTCGGTTTGAGAGGAACGCCTTATGCCGTCGACCACGACATAAAGTTCCGCAGACGCGATGGGATTGCCGTCCTCGTCCCGCGCGACGCCCGGCAGCTCGGCGACGATGCGCGCTTGGTCGCGAGACATGCCGGAGTTGAGTTCCGCTTCGGCGCCGGAGCGGAGAACCACGGCCACGTCGTCCGAGCCGGTTCCCTGCAGGGTGCGTTGAAATCCCCCCGCAAGCGCGAGGAAGAACAACAAAACACCGGTGACCACGCCGACGGCGACCACGCTTGAGAGCGACATCGCCGGGCGATTGGGAATGGACTGCAAGTTGAGAAGCGTGACCGCCCCGATTTGTGAAAACATCGCTGTCTACCCCCGTCCTAGCGCTTCGACGACGCGGAGCCGCATGGCGTTCATCGCGGGAATGGCGCCGGTGACCAGCCCCAACGCCACCGCAAGCCCCAATCCTGCGAGCACCACCGGAAAGGCGACCCCAAGCCCCGGCAAGAAATCGCCGATGGCGGTCCGGGCCGCTTGGACCAGCAAGGCTCCCAGTCCCAGGCCGAGCAAGCCTCCGATCAAGGACAGCAGGATGGATTCGCCCAAAACGATCCGGAAGATCCGACCGGAGGGGAAGCCGAGCGTCTTCATCACGCCGATTTCCCGGGTTCGCTCGCGGACCGCCATCACCATCGTGTTGCCGACGATGAGCAGGATGGTGAAGAAGGCCGCCGCCATCACGAGGATCAGAATGAGCCCGATATTGCCGACCTGTTCGAGGAACGCTCGGCCGAACGCCTCTTCGGTGTTGGTTTCGGTCTCAAACGGCGAATTCGCGAACTGCGTGTCGATCACCTCCGGCAACGTCTCGATCAGCTCGGGACTGTCGGGGACGATGATCATCCAGCCAATTTCATCACGGGCGAAGGCGCGCGGTTCGTTAAACGTCTCCCATTGCAGAAGCGCGTAGTTCGTCGCCTGACCCTCTTCGGAAACCTCGAAAATGCCGCTGATATTGACGTCCCAGAGATACCCGCCGTCGTCGCGCTGCCAAATGTTGGACAGAAGCGGAATCTGTTGGCCGACCTCCCAGCCATATTGATTGGCGAGCGCGCGGCCCACCAGCAAACCATTGCGGTCGCTTAGCCACGCCTCGCGCTGTTCATCCGCCAACACCAGCTCAGGATAGACCTCGAGATAGGCTTCAGGATCGACGGCGAAAGTCTGAACGAAGTTTCGCGGTTCTTGGTAATAACCGCCGAACCAACTGGCATGCGCCACGGATTGGACGCCATCGATGCCCGCGACGCGATTGGCGTAGGCGACGGGCATGGATTCGGTGAAATTGATCTTGTTCACCGTCACCAGCCGTTCGATGGCCACCGCTGACGCTGAGCCGTAGAACCCGCGATAGACGCTGGCGAGCACCATAAACAGCAAGAACGCAATCAGGATCGAGAAGATCAGAAGGCAGGTCCGCAACGTCTTGCGCCACAGATTGGCGTTGATGAGGCCGAAATCGCTCATGCCGCGCGCCCCTCTCGAAACTGACCCTTGTCCAGATGCAATTCGCGGGCGGCGTATTTGGCGGCCGCGGGGTCGTGGGTGACCATCAGGATGGTCTTACCAAGCTCGTTTTTCAGCAAGGTCAGCACGTCCAGGATCTCATCCGCCGTCGCCCGGTCCAGATCGCCGGTGGGTTCGTCGGCGAGCAACAGTTCGGGGTCGGCGACGATGGCGCGGGCGATGGCCACGCGCTGCTGCTGACCGCCGGAAAGCTCTTTAGGCCGGTGACGCCTGCGCTCGGCGAGCCCGACAATGTCGAGCGCGGTATCCACCCGCCGCTTGCGCTCCCCGCCGGACAACGAGGTCAGGAGCAGCGGAAGCTCCACGTTCTTCGCCGCCGTCAGCGTCGGCATCAGATTGTAGAACTGGAAGATGAAGCCGACATGCTCAGCGCGGAACTTCGACAGCTTGCCTTCGCTGAGATTGTCCATCCGCTCGTTTTCGAACAGGATTTCGCCGGTGCTGGGGCGGTCGATCCCGCCGAGCAAGTTCAACAGCGTCGTCTTGCCGGAGCCCGAAGGTCCCATCACCGCGATGAAATCGCCGCGATTGATGGTCATGCTTAGACCGTCAAAGATGGTGATCGCCTCTCGCCCGCGCGTATAGCGCTTGCCGACGTCCTTCAGTTCGATCAGCGTTTCCCCGCTCATGCTCAACGGCCTCCCAAAAACGTAACGCGCGCCGCCATGTCAGGCAGGATACGCTCGTCGATTTCATCAAAAGCGACGCGGACTTGGATCGTGGCGCGATTGCGATCGGCGGTAGGAATGATGGCGGCCACCCGGGCGGATATGCGCCAATCGGGATAGGCGTCCAGCACGGCTTCGACCCGATCGCCGGCGCTCACGCGTTGGATTTGGCCTTCATTGACGTCGACCTCGATCTCGAGCGAGTCCATGTCGACGAGGGTGTAGACCCCGGTGCGCGTGAACCCGCCGCCGGCCGATGTGGGCGACACAATTTCCCCGGGCTGGGCGTTCTTGTCGATGATCACCCCGGAGAACGGCGCGCGGACCGTGTAGCGGGACACCAGTTCCTCTTGGCGATCCGCGGATCGCGCGGCGGCTTCGGCGTCTGCGCGCGCGCCCCTCAATCGCGCTTCAAGACCGGCCACCCGGGCGCGGGCGACGTCCACGGTCGCTTCGCTGGTGAAATTGCTCGCCACGAGCTCCTGGGACCGTTCCAGCGCGCGGCGGGCCTCGGGCAATTCCGCAGCGATCGCCTCTGCGGCCGCGTCTGCAGATTCCGCCCGGGCGCGCAGAAGCGCCAAGTCGATTTCCGCCAGCTCCGCATCGAGGCGAGCCAACACCTGACCCTCTTCGACCCGGTCGCCCTCCTCCACCAGCAGTTCGATGACCCGGCCGGTGATCTCGGACGACACCGTGGCGCGCCGACGCGCCACGACATAGCCGGACGCCACCAAATCCCCGCGTCTGGCCGCTGGCGGAGCGCCGGAGG
>CAZABJ010000041.1:0-25535 GCA_964483375.1 uncultured Caulobacterales bacterium | reverse complement strand
TGCGCCAACACTTCCGAGAAGTCAAAGCGGATCGGACCAAAAGGCGAACGCCAAAAGAGGCTCACCCCGGCCGAAGCCCGCAATGACAGGTCGTCGCGGATCTCGCGATCGGCGACCGACGTGGTCACGCTGTCGTCCAGCACCCCCAGCGTGCCGAAATCGGTGAACAGCGCACCGCGCACTCCATACTGCTCGGGCAGGCCTAAGGGGAAGGTCACCTCTGCAGTGCCAATGGCGTAGAATTGTCCGCCGAGGGCATCGAGCGACGCCGTGATTTCGCCCGTCGTGCTGTCCACCTGCACCTCGCGCGGTCCCATGCCCGCGGTCTCAAAGCCGCGGAACGTCGCGCCGCCGCGGAAGAAACGGTCGGTGATGCGGACTTCATCGCCGCCCCACTCGCCCACATAGCCGAGCGACGTCGCCAAGCTCGCCGTCACCCCCGGGAACAGGCCTCGGTAGATGGTGTTGTCGAGCTCGGAGCGCAGGAAGCGCACCTCTCCGCCAATGCCGGCCAAATCCTGGCTCAGGGATGCGTCGAACCCGCGTGTGGGGCGGATCGGATCGTTACGACGGTCCCAGCGCAAGGTGTAGCCTGCGACCGAGGTCAACCGTTCCCCGGCCTGCGCCTGGATCGACGAGGAGGCCGAGGCGCGAACGTCGATGTCATCGCTCCGAAGGGTGTAGCGCAGCCCAAGAGAGGCGTTTTCCGTCACGGGAAAGCCCAACCGGATGCTGCCGCCGATAGAGTTCGTCTCAAAGGAGGCTTCGTCTAAGAAGTCCTGGCGCGTGTTGAACAGGTCGAAACCCGCCGCGATGTTGCGATCGAGGAACCGCGGTTCGGTGAAGCGGATGTCGACGATCTGGCGCCGCGAACTGGCCGACACGCGGAGTCGCAAGAACTGTCCCCGTCCGCGCAGGTTCCGTTCCGTCACCGAGACATCGAACAAGAAGGCGTCGACCGAGGAGAAACCGGCGCCGAAGGACAGCTCGCCCGTGGGCTGCTCTTCAACCTCAACCTGGACAATGGCGCGGTCATCCGCTGAGCCCGGCACTTCGGTGATCTCCACCTCGCCGAAAAAGCCCAAAGCGCGGACGCGGTTCCGGGACCGGTTCAAAAGCACGCGGTTGAACGCATCGCCCTCGACCAGGAGGACTTCGCGTCTGATGACGCTGTCCACGGTGCGCGTATTGCCCACCACGTCGATCCGCTCGATGTAGACGCGGGGGCCTTCGCGGATCTCAAAATCAATATCGATGGTGCGGCTGTCGCGGTTCCGGTCCACGCGCGGCCGAACTTCGACAAAGGCGTAGCCCGCCGAGCCCGCCGCAAAGGTGAGCGCGTCCACCGCGTCTTCAATGCGGCTGGCTTGGTAGTCAGACCCGTCGCGGATCGGCACCAGCGCACGAAGCGCGTCTTCGTTCAAGATGTCCAAGGTGGTCGAGACGGTGATCTCGCCGAACTGATACTGCTCGCCTTCCTCAATCACGAAGGTGATGAAGAAATCTTCTTGATCCGGGGTGAGCTCGGCGACGGCCGACACCACGCTGAAATCCGCATAGCCTCGGTCCGTGTAGAACTGGCGAAGCAATTCGCGGTCGTATTCCAGACGATTGGGATCGTAGTTGTCGTTCGAGGTGAAGATTTTCCAGAAGCGCGACTCCGTCGTGAGAACCTCGCGGCGCAGCCGTCGATCGGAGAAGTCTTCATTGCCGATAAAGTTGATACGGCGCACGCCGGTGGTCGGCCCTTCGGTGATCTCGAAGATCAGGTCGACGCGATTTTGCGGCTGCTCGACCACTTGCGGGATGATGTTGGCGGCGAAGCGGCCGGACTGGCGATAGAGTTCGATAAGCCGTTGGACGTCGCTTTGGACGCGCGCGCGCGTGAAAATCGCGCGCGGCTGGGCCTGAATCTCGTCTTGCAGCTGATCGGTGTCCAGCGCGCGATTGCCCTCGAAGATCACGCGATTGATGATCGGGTTCTCAAGCACGCGAACGACCAGGATCGGCCCCCGTCGCTCGAACTCAACGTCCGCGAACAAGCCGGTCTGGAAGAGCACGCGGAGCGAGGTGTTGATCGAGCCGGAATCGAACAGATCGCCCGGTCCCACTAACAAGTAGGACTGGATGGTCGAGGATTCGATGCGCTGATTGCCCTCAACCAGCACGGCTTGGATGCGCTGCTGACCGCTTTGGGCGGCGGCCGGCGCGGCGATCGCCGCTACGCCGATCGTCGCTGCGGTGGCGAGCGAGAAGATGCCGAACCAACGGCGAAGGGCTTTCATCATAACGGCCAGTCCCGATTACGCCGTGTTACGAAAAGACGTTGCTGAGGGATTGGAATATCCCAAACCGCAGATCGTTCCATGTGGCGAACAGCATGAGTCCGAGCACCAGCGCCAGACCGATGTGGAAACCCCATTCCTGCGCCCCCTCGCCAAGCGGCCGCCCCCGAACCGCCTCGTATCCGTAGTACAGGAGATGCCCGCCGTCGAGGATCGGAATCGGCATCAGGTTCAACAATCCCATGACTGTGGACAGAATGGCGGCCAATGTGAGCAATGTGACCAACGAATTCAGCATGCCTCCGGCCACGCCGCCCGCCGCGGCCCCAGCCTCGAAACTCTGACGCGCCGCATCCCCCGAGAGCTGTCCGATGCCGAGCGGACCGCGGAATTGGTCCGCTGATTCTTTCTGAAGAACGACACGCGTAATGTACCGGGCCGGCGCCTCGACCGCTTGCCAGGTGAGAACCCCGCCGCGCGCGGCCGCCCCTAACACGCCATGGCGCTCAAACACGGTTCCAACTTCGGCCGGATCAGCGCTTACGCCGAGAAAGCCGACGCGGACAGGATTGCCGAACGCGTCTTCCCGGGGAGCGCGCAAGATTTCTGCGTCGAGGGTGATCTGATCGCCTCCGCGCTCCACCACGAACGAGACGGTCTCATTGGACGACAACGCAATGTACTGCACCAAATCCGAGAACAGCCGAATGTCCCGCCCGTCGGCTTCCAGGATCACGTCGCCCGGCTCAAACCCCGCCTCCGCCGCGGGGGAGCCTTCCACGACCGCGCTCACTTGAGCGGGAACGCCGCGTTCGCCGAACGCCAAGGTCATCGCGGTGAAAATGGCGAAAGCCAAAAGGAAATTCGCCGCCGGCCCCGCCGCGACCACCGCCGCACGCTGCCAAAGCGGTTTGAAATGAAAGCAGGAAGCAACGGCCTCCTCGCCATGCTCCCGGGCGATGTCCGCCTTCATTTGGGAAAGTCGGTCGACATCAGGGTTCGACGCCGCGCTGGCGTCACCGAAAAACTTCACATAGCCGCCAAAGGGCAACGCGGCGACGCGCCAGACCGTTCCGCGCTTGTCAGTGCGGGACATCAGCGTGCGTCCAAACCCGATGGAAAAGGAATCCACCCGCACCCCGCAGGCCCGCGCGACCCAGAAGTGCCCCAGCTCGTGGAAGATCACGATGATCGAAAACACGAACAAAAATGACAGCAAATAAATTGGGGAAAGCAGGATTAGGTCCAGCAACGCTCTCTCCCCGTGGGTTACGCGATCGCCGCGTCAGCGGCGGCGGCGGCGGCTTCTCGCGCGTGACGATCGATCGTCAACAAGTCGTCTAGGTCTCTCGGCGGCCGGCTCGCGGCCCGCTCCGCCATATAGCCATCGAGCGTGCGCTCAACGACCGCGGAAATATCGAGGAACCCGATACGACGGTCAAGAAACCGAGCCACTGCAACCTCATTGGCGGCGTTAAGGACGGCCGGCGCGCCCGCCTCCGCTTGCAGCGCCGCGCGCGCCAAACTCAGTGCGGGGAACCGCCCCTCGTCGGGCGCTTCGAAGGTGAGTTGACCCACAGCCGCTAAATCCAGGCGCGCGCAGGCGGTGGGCATGCGATCAGGCCAAGCCAAGCAATGCGCGATCGGGATTTTCATGTCCGGCTCCCCCATCTGCGCGAGCACCGAGCCGTCCACATAGGCTACTAAACTGTGCACGACCGATTGCGGGTGCACCACCACGTCCAGCCGAGCGGGCTCCACGCCGAACAAGTGACGCGCTTCGATCAGTTCCAAACCCTTGTTCATAAGCGTCGCGGAATCGATCGAGATCTTCGCGCCCATCGACCAAACCGGGTGGTTGATCGCCTCCGCCGGGGTGGCGGCGGCCATGCGCTCTTGCGTCCACTCTCGGAAGGGACCGCCTGAGGCGGTGAGGATCAGCCGTTCCACACGCTCGAGACGGTCGCGATCGAGCACCTGGAAAATCGCGTTGTGTTCGGAATCAACCGGCAAAAGCGCGCCCCCCGACGCAGCGGCCGCGTCGGTTAACAGCGAGCCTGCGCAAACCAGCGCTTCTTTGTTGGCCAGCGCCACGTCCGCCCCGCGACGCGCCGCAGCAATCGTCGGCGGCAGGCCCGCCGCGCCGACGATCGCCGCCATCACCCAATCGGAGTCCGCCTCAGCCGCCTCAACCAACGCCTGCGGGCCCGCCGCAGCCGTCACGCCCGTCCCCGCCAACGCCGCCTTCAAGGCGGGATACGCCGCCTCATCCGCGATGACCGCGAGACGGGGACGAAACACCCGCGCAAGCCCCGCCAACGCCTCGACATTCGTCGCCGCCGTCAGCGCATCCACGGCGCAGGCGTCCGCGCCTTCCCGCACACGCGTCTCTCGCACCAGCTCAAGCGTCGCGCGCCCTACTGATCCGGTCGCGCCTAAGATACACAGACGCCGTTCTGCGACCGGGGTGGGGTTCACCGCACGCCCTCCATCACCGCCCAGACCACCATCACCAACACCGCCGCCATTAAGCCGTCCACCCGGTCGAACAGTCCGCCATGACCGGGAATGAGCGTGCCGGTGTCCTTCACCCCGAAGCGGCGCTTCAGCCAGGATTCGAACAAATCCCCGCTCAAACCAGCCGCGCCCAGCGCCGCCGCCGCCAGCGCCACGCTCGTACTTGGGGCGCGCCAATCCGTCACCACGACGGCCAACAAGCCGAACACGACAGCCAACACCAGGCCGCCGCCAAGCCCGGCCCACGTCTTGTTCGGGCTGACCGCCGGCAACAAGCGCGGACCGCCGACAAGCTTACCCGCCGCATATGCGCCGATATCCGCCCCCCAAACGCAGGCGAAGAGATAGGTGACCAGACGCTCGCCTTCCCCCTCTCCTTGCAGCCGAAGCCACACAAGCGACGCGCAGGCCGTCGAGATGTAGGCCGTGCCGAACGCGGCTTCCCGCGCCTTGCCCCGTCGCAACGCCTCAAGCCCCGCGGCGATCGCCAGCACCGCGGCAATGCCCGCCGCCCAAGCCTCGAGCCGGGCCGACGCTGCGATAGTCGCGCCGGCCGCCCCGCCCGCGGCTAAGGCGAACGCGATGTCCTCCCCGCCTGGGTCCGACATGCGGGTCCACTCCCGGGCGAGGATGACCCCGCCCGCCGCAATCATGCCTGCAAACAGAGGCCCGCCGATCCAAGCCGCCAACAACGCCGCGGGGGCCATGATGATCGACGACAGGATCCGTGCGCGGAGCTCGGCCCGGTCGGGCGGGACGGAGACGCCGATCGCGCGTCCCTCCTCCCCGCTACTCTCCCTCGACATGGCCCACGCCCCCATAGCGCCGCTCGCGCCGTTGGTAGGCCGCCACCGCCGCTTCCAAATGATCCCGCGAGAAGTCGGGCCATAACACGTCAAGAAAAACGAATTCGGCGTAGGCGGCCTGCCACAGCAGAAAATTCGACAAGCGCTGCTCGCCGCTGGTGCGAATGACCAAATCGGGGTCCGGCGACCCAGCGGTATCGAGCCGCGCCCCAAGCGCCTCAATCGTCACCTCTTCGGCGGACAGCGCGCCGGCGAGTACGTCTTCGGCGAGCGCTTTGGCGGCCCGGGTGATTTCGTCGCGCGAGCCGTAATTAAAGGCGACGTTCAAAACAAAGGCGTCATTGGCGCGCGTGCGCGCTTCGGCCCGCTCGATGATCTCTATGAGCTCATCAGAGAGCCCCTCGCGCCGCCCTAAGATCCGAACCCGCACGCCCTCAGCCGAAAGCCGATCAAGATCCGCGTCGACAAAGCGACGCAAGAGATCAAGCAAATCCGCGACTTCTTGGGCCGGCCGCGACCAGTTTTCGGTGGAGAAGCCGAACAGGGTCAGCTCGCGCACGCCCATATCCCCCGCCGCGCGGACGGCGCGACGCACCGCGTTCACGCCCTCCCGATGGCCAAAGGCGCGCGGCCGGCGCCGCGCTCTCGCCCACCGGCCGTTGCCGTCCATGATGATGGCCACGTGTCGTGGGATATCGGACAAGGCGACGCCGCGGAGGCGATGCATGCGGGTCGTCTAGACCTGCATGATCTCCTCTTCCTTATGCTTGAGCTGCTCGTCGATGCGTCCGATGAACTCGTCGGTCAGCGACTGAACTTCATCAGCCTGCGCCTTGTGCTCGTCTTCGCTGATGACGCTGTCTTTCTCGAGCTTTTTCAAGAGATCCATGCCCTGCCGACGGACATTCCGGGTCGCCACTCGCGCCTCTTCCGCATAACGGCCCGCGAGCTTGGCGAGCTCGGCCCGACGCTCTTCATTCAAAGGCGGGATCGGAATGCGCAGCGTGGTTCCGTCCATCACCGGGTTGAGGCCAAGCCCCGCGTTTCGGATCGCCTTATCCACGGCCGCAACGACCGATTTGTCCCAGACCTGCACCGAGATCATGCGCGGCTCCGGCACCGAAACCGTGGCCACCTGGGAAATCGGCGTTTCCGAGCCATAGGCGTCCACCTTGACCGGATCGAGCAAATTCGTCGACGCGCGCCCGGTGCGCAGGCCCGCCAATTCGGTCCGGAGCGCATTGAGCGCGCCATCCATTCGCCGGCGAAAATCGCTCAGCTCAAACTCGCCTTCTTCCGCCACAGCCGGTCTCCTAATTCGAGGACGCGTCCTCGATGATGGTGCACACGCCTTCGCCCGCCAACACACGGGCTAGCCCGCCGCGCTCGCGAATCGAAAACACCACGATGGGCACCTCATTATCGCGCATCAAGCTCACCGCTGAGGCGTCCATTACACGGAGGTCCCGCGCCAGGACGTCGTGATAGGTCAGCCGATCATACCGCTCCGCGCTGGCGTCGAGCCGGGGATCAGCGGAATACACGCCGTCCACATTGGTGCCCTTGAGCAAAGCGTCGCAGCCCATTTCCGCCGCCCGCAACGCCGCGGCGGTGTCGGTGGTGAAAAAGGGATTGCCCGTACCGGCGGCGAAAATGACGATCCGGCCCTTTTCCATATGCCGAATAGCCCGTCGGCGGATATAGGGTTCGCAAACCGTCATCATGGGGATCGCGGACTGAACGCGGGTGGGCGCGCCCATGCGCTCAAGCGCGTTCTGCATCGCCAAGGCGTTCATCACCGTGGCGAGCATGCCCATGTAATCGGCCGAGCCGCGTTCCATGCCGCCCGCCGCAGCCGACAACCCGCGAAAGATGTTGCCGCCCCCGATGACGAGGCACAGCTCTACGCCCCCCTCGCGCGCGTCGACTACCTCGCGCGCGATGCGCTCGGTGGTCGCCATGTCGATGCCGTAAGACCCGTCGCCCATCAGGGCTTCGCCGGAGATTTTCAGCAAGGCCCGACGCCAACGCGGCGGCGAGGTCGTCGCCCGAGCCGGCGCGTCGGCGGCGGAGACTTCCGGGGTATCGCTCATGACGTTGGCCCCCGTTTGCGACGCCTTAGGCTTTGCCTGACGCCGCAGCCACTTCCGCAGCAAAGTCTTCGGTCTTTTTCTCTACGCCCTCGCCAAGCGCCATGCGAACGAAGCCGACAAGCTTGACGGGCGCGCCAACGTCGGACTTGGCGCTTTCAACCAACTTCTCGATCGGCGTCTCGTTATCCATGACGAAGACCTGCTTCAGAAGAACGGACTCTTTGTAGTATTTCTGCAGACCGCCCTCGACCATCTTCTCGATGATCTGCTCAGGCTTGCCGCTCGCCCGCGCCTTTTCCGCGAGGATGTCGCGCTCACGGGCGACCGCTGCAGGGTCGAGCTGGTCCACGTCGAGCGACAACGGCGCAGCGGCCGCGACATGCATCGCGATCCGGCGACCGAGCTCTTCCAATTTTCCAGCGTCGCCTTCAGACTCAAGCGCCACGAGCACGCCGATGCGCCCAAGGCCCTCGCCCGTCGCGGTGTGCACGTAGCTCGCCACCACGCCCGGCTCGGCCTTCACGGCATCAAAGCGCCGCAACGTCATGTTCTCGCCGATGGTGGCGATGAGTTCGGTCAGACCCTCTTTCACCGTCGCGCCGCTGGCGAGCGTCTGGGCCTCAAGCGCCTCGATCGTCTCCGCGCCTAGTGCGAGATCGGCGACTTCGCGGACGAAGCCTTGGAAGGTTTCGTTCCGCGCCACAAAGTCGGTTTCGGCGTTGATTTCCACCGCCGCGCCGGCCGAGCCGCGCACGGCGATGCCGACCAGGCCGTCCGCCGCTACGCGGTCAGCCTTTTTCGCAGCCTTCGAGAGGCCCTTTTTGCGCAGCCAATCGACTGCGGCCTCGAAATCGCCATCGGTCTCAGCGAGGGCCTTTTTGCAGTCCATCATGCCCACGCCGGTTTTTTCGCGGAGCTCTTTGACGAGCGCGGCCGAGATCGCCATTGGTTCGGTCCTTTCACACGCGCCGGCTTTCCGGCGCATCGTTTGTTCCTTACGCCGGCGCGTTGGGCGCGTCAGCGTCGCCTTCACCTTCCGATACGGGCGGCTCCACGCTCTCCGCCTCAACACTCATGTCGCCTGAGTCGCCGGCCTGGTCCGTGGTTTCCCCCGCCTCCGGCTCCGGCGCCATGTCGTCGGCGAGCGCGGTTTCGGTGGGATCTTCCATCTCGCCGAGATCCATGCCGAACGCCGCGGCGCTTTCGGCGATGCCGTCGAGAACGGCGTCGGCCACCAGTTCGCAATACAGGCCGATGGCGCGAGCGGCGTCGTCATTGCCCGGGATCGGGAAATCGACCTCATCGGGATCGCAATTCGTGTCGATCACCGCGATTACGGGGATGGACAGCTTCCGCGCTTCCTTAATGGCGATCGACTCTTTGAGCGTGTCGATAACGAACATCAAGTCGGGAATGCCGCCCATTTCCTTGATGCCGCCGAGCGAACGCTCAAGCTTGTCCCGCTCGCGCGTCACCTGCAGCAGCTCTTTCTTGGTAAGGCCCGTCGGCCCGTCTTGATCGAGCAGGGTTTGCAACTCGCGCAAACGATGGATGGAATTGGAGATCGTCCGCCAATTCGTCAACGTCCCGCCAAGCCAACGGTGGTTGACGTAGTACTGCGCACACCGCCGCGCGGCGCTCGCCACCGCATCGGACGCTTGACGCTTGGTGCCCACAAACAAGACGCGTCCGCCGCCCACTGCGGTTTCGCGCACTTTCAACAGCGCGGCATGCAGCAGCGGGACGGTATGAGACAGGTCGATAATGTGAATGTTTGAGCGTTCACCGAAGATGTAGCGTTCCATCTTCGGGTTCCAGCGGTGGGTCTGGTGTCCGAAATGGACGCCGGCTTCGAGAAGCTGACGCATCGTGAAGTCAGGGAGAGCCATAGATTTCGCCTTTTTCCGGTTCGCCTCCGCGGGCGGCTCCGGCGACATGCCGGACCGGAGGGACGCGATAAGCTCACGCCCGACGCCCGCGTGTGGGATATCGCGGGCTTATAGGGGGAGGACGCCCCCGCCCGCAAGGCCTTGTTCCTTAACGCGGGCCTAAGGCTGAACCAGGCGTATGCACCGTGGCTACATTTCCTCCACCGCGACAACGCCCGGCGCGGTTTTCAACGCCGCGCGCGCGGCCGCATCCACGGGCAGAGCGCCAGGCAGCGCGACCTCAGCCTCCCGCCCCGGACCCGCCGGAGCGACGAGGGCGACTTGGCCGCAATCCCCGCCCTCGCGATCGGCCAATCGCGTCAGCCACGCATGCACGCCCGGTATCGCGTCAGGACCATCGACATAAATGCGCAAGCCCCCATAAGCGCCCGTCAACGCGGTATCGAGGGGCGAGACGCTATCGAGGAAAATCTTGACCTCCCCGTCGCGTCCGGAGAGCCGAGCGCCGCAGACAACCGCCGCGCCAGCCTCCAAATCATCCCGCGCCCGAACCAGCAATTCCGGCGGCGCCAACGCTTCGAACTCCCCTGTCGGATCAGACAACGACACAAACGCGAAACGCTCGCCGGACTTTTGCGACACCTTCTCCTGACGCCGCCGAACCACCCCGCAGATATTCGCCCGCTCCCGGCCCTCCGCGGCGACGGCCGCCAACTCCGCGGAGAACACGACATTGCGCCGCCGCAACGCGTCGGCGGCGTCGTCCAAGGGGTGGCCGCTCAGATAAAACCCGACCGCGGCGCGTTCATGGTCCAGGCGCTCATGCGCCGTCCACGGCTGGACCGCCGGCAAGGGCGGCTCGGCGGTCGCTGCGGCGTCGAACAGGTTGGACTGTTGCATATCCCGTTCAGCCGCGCTCGCGTTCGCCGCCGACGTCAGCATCTCCGCAGCGGCGAAGGCGGCATGCCGATCCGCGCCCACCCCGTCAAACGCCCCCGCCTTGGCGAGGCTTTCAAAGGCGCGCTTGTTCACCAGCCGCGGATCGACGCGCCGGGCGAGGTCGAACAGCGAGGCGAACGCGCCCCCGTCTCGACGGCTCGCCGCGAGCGCTTCCATGGCTGCGCTGCCCACATTGCGCACCGCGCCAAGGGCGTAGCGCACCGCGCCGGCTTCAAGAGAAAAGTCAGCCTCAGACGCGTTTACGTCAGGCGGCAGCATGGTGATGCCCATGCGCTTAGTTTCTTGAACGAAAGCGGCGAGCTTGTCGGTGTTGTGCGCGTCCAAGCTCATCAGCGCCGCCATGAAGGCGACGGGGTGGTTGGCTTTGAGATAGGCGGTTTGATAGGCGATGAGCGCATAGGCGGCGGCGTGGGATTTGTTGAACCCGTAGCCCGCGAATTGCGCGACCAAGTCGAAAATCCCTGCGGCTTTATCCGCAGCGACGCCGCGCTCCGCTGCGCCAGAAAGAAACCGCTCGCGCTGTTTCGCCATCTCCTCGGGCTTTTTCTTGCCCATGGCCCGCCGCAACAAGTCGGCCTCGCCGAGAGAATAGCCCGACAGGATCTGCGCGATCTGCATCACCTGCTCTTGGTAGATGATGACCCCGTAGGTCTCTTTCAGCACCGGTTCGAGAGAAGGATGGAGATAGTCCGGCTGCTCGCGTCCGAATTTGCGATCCACATATGTGTCGATGTTGTCCATCGGACCGGGCCGATAGAGCGAAATCAGCGCGATCACGTCCTCGATTTTGTCGGGTCGCAGTTTTTTGAGCGTGTCCCGCATGCCCGAGCTTTCCAGCTGGAACACGCCGATGGAGGCGCCTGAGGACAGCATTTCGAACGTGGCGCGGTCGTCCATCGGGACAGCGTCCAAGTCCAGGGACACGCCTTCGCCTTCCAGATAAGCGAGCGCGCGCGCGATCACGGTGAGCGTCTTCAGGCCCAGAAAATCGAACTTCACCAAGCCCGCGCGTTCCACCCAATTCATGTTGAACTGGGTGGCGGGCAAGGGGGACCGCGGGTCGCGGTAAAGCGGCACGAGTTCGACCAATGGCCGGTCCCCGATGACCACGCCTGCGGCGTGGGTCGAAGCGTTTCGGTAAAGGCCTTCGAGATTAAGCGCCGTCTCAAGCAGTTTCGCCACGTCGGCGTCGTTGTCGCGCGCTGACTGTAATCGCGGCTCCCCCTCGATGGCTTGCCGGAGGGTGACCGGATGGGCGGGATTGAAGGGCACGAGCTTGGCCAGTCTGTCGACCATCCCCAAAGGGAGCTGCATCACCCGCCCGACGTCACGCAAAACCGCCCGGGCCTGAAGCGAGCCGAAGGTGATGATTTGCGCGACCCGGTCGGCGCCGTAGCGCTGGGTGACGTAGTCGATCACCTCGCCGCGCCGCTCCTGACAGAAGTCGATATCGAAATCCGGCATCGACACGCGTTCCGGGTTGAGAAAGCGCTCAAACAACAAGCCGTAGCGCAGCGGGTCGAGATTGGTGATGGTGAGCGCCCAAGCCACCACCGAGCCCGCGCCCGACCCCCGGCCCGGCCCCACCGGGACGCCTTCAGCCTTCGCCCATTTGATGAAATCGGCGACGATCAGAAAATAACCGGGGAAGCCCATCGAGGTGATGACGTCGAGTTCGTGGCGAAGGCGCGACCAGTAGTCTTCCTCCGGGGCCGACATCGGGCCGGCCGCAAGGCGCGCCTTCAGACCCGCTTCGGCCTGGGCGGCGAGTTCTGCGGCCTCGTCGCGGCCCTTCTCGCCGGTGAAGTTCGGCAGGATGGGCTTGCGGGTGCGGACCCGGAAGGCGCAGCGCCGCGCCACATCGAGGGTGTTTTCAATCGCCTCGGGCAGATCGGAAAACCGCGCGGCCATCTCGGCGGCCGACGCGAAATGATGGTCAGGCGTCAGCCGACGCCGGTCTTCAGTCCCAAGAAACGTCCCCTCGCCCATGCACAACAACGCGTCATGCGCTTCATACATGCGCGGACTTTCGAAATAGGGCTCGTTGGCGGCGACCAGAGGCAGGCCCCGCGCATAGGCCTCCTCCACCAGAAACGCTTCCGCGGTCTGCTCTTCCGCACCGCCATGACGCTGAAGCTCGACATAAAGCCGCCCTGGAAAGGCGTTTGAGAGGCGGTCTAGGAGCTTTCGCGCCTCGCCCTCACGCCGCTGCACGATGAGGCGATTAAGCGGACCGTCCGGCCCCCCGGTGAGGCAAATCAGGCCTTCAGCCTCTTCGCAGGCCGCACTGAGCGGAACATGGGGCTCATCCGCCGCTCCGACATCCAAGAAGGCCATGCTCGACAGCGCCATCAAGCGGCGGTAGCCCGCTTCGGACTGCGCAAGCAGCGCCAGCCGACCGTCAGGGGCGGCGCGCTTGGCGCCCAATTCCGGCGGCGCGAGCCGCACCGCCAAGGACAACCCGATAATGGGTTGCACGCCCGACTGGCTGAGCGTCTCAGAGAACTCAAGCGCGCCGAACAGGTTGTCCGCGTCGGTCAGCGCGACAGCCGGCATGCCTTCGGCCTTGGCGAGCCGCGCGATGTCGCTGGTTTTCAACGCGCCTTCCAGGAGCGAATAGGCCGACCGACACCGCAAATGGACGAAGCCTTGCATCGCCACCTCCGACTTTATTCCCCCTACGTTCTTATTTTGAGCGCCAGCTGACGTCAAGCTTAGCTGACTCGGCGGCTCAACGACCTTCCAGCGCCACCGGCGCCAACCCGCCTTCCTTCAACGCGAACACCCGATCCATGAATCCGGTCAGCTCGAGATTGTGCGTGGCGATGAGCGCGGCCACGCCCTCGATGCGCACGAGGTCGAAAAGGCTTTGGAAGACGTTCGCCGAGGTTTGCGGATCGAGATTCCCCGTCGGTTCGTCCGCCAGCAGCAAACGCGGAGCGTTCGCGATCGCGCGTGCGATCGCCACCCGCTGTTGTTCGCCGCCTGAGAGTTGGGCGGGCTGATGAGCGACCCGAGCCGCCAACCCCATCAGTCCCAGCAAGCGCTCCGCTTCCGCCCGCGCCGCCCCGCGCGGCTTGCCCGCAATCATCTGAGGCAGCGCGACATTGTCGAGCGCGGTGAACTCAGGGAGCAAATGGTGGAACTGATAGACGAAACCGATTTTGCGCCGGCGGATTTTCGTTCTGTCCTGGTCGGGCAGGCCAATGCACTCCTCGCCCTCGACCCAAACCCTTCCCCCGCTCGGTCGCTCCAACAACCCAGCGGCATGCAACAGCGAGGACTTGCCCGAGCCCGAGGGACCGATCAAGCCCACGATTTCGCCAGGACGGACGTCCAAGTCGACCCCGCGCAGGACCTCCAGGGTCTCATGCCCTGACTGATAGGACCGAGCCAAGCCGCGAATTTTGAGCACCGGCTCCAGATCCGGCGGCGTCCACGGCTCACTCATAACGAAGGGCCTCGACGGGATCGAGCCGGGCGGCGCGCCACGCCGGCGGCAACGTCGCCAAGCAAGACATCAACAACCCCCAGCCCGTGACGATCGCCACCTCCGACCATTCAATTTCCGCCGGCAAGGCGTCGAGGAAATAGATGTCCGCCGGGAAAACTTCGCCGAACACGAACTCAACCGCGCCTTGAATGGCCCCGATATTCAGACAGAACAAAACGCCGAGAAGGAGCCCGCTCAACGTGCCCAACACGCCGATAGCGGCGCCGGCCATCATGAAAATGCGGAGAACCGAGCCCTGGGTGGCCCCCATCGTGCGCAAAATGGCGATGTCGCGGCCTTTGTTTTTTACAAGCATGACCAGCCCGGAAATGATGTTCAGCGCCGCAATGGCGACGATGAGCATCAAGATCAGGCGCATCACATTGCGCTCCACGACAAGCGCGCTGACCAGCGACTGATGTCGCGCGCGCCAGTCATTGACCGGCACCCCAAGCGGCACGACCTCGCGCAGCCGCTGCACCATGCGTTCGGCTTGGTCAGGGTCTTCAATGCGGACTTCGATGGTGTCGGTCGCCTCCCCGCGACCTAAGAACACCCGGGCCTGTTCCATGGGCATGTATATGTAGAGATTGTCGAGTTCGGTCATGCCGATGGCGAAGGTGCCGGCGATTTCATAGGTCTTGCGGTTCGGCACGGTGCCGAAGGCTGTCGCCCGCCCCGCCGCGGCGACGAGATTAATCTCGTTTCTCGCCGCCAAACCGAACCGCCCGGCCAGTCGGTAGGCCACCAATATCCGGTCCCCGCCATTTCGCCCGACGCCGAACCCGTCTCGGGACCCTGAAATCAAGCCCTCCCGAATCGGCTCGAAGTTATCCAGGTCCTCAGGCGCGACGCCGAAGATGAAAGCCGGCGCCACATCGCCCAAACTCGCGACCATGCCGGGCCCCTGCAACACAGGCGTCGCGGTGATCACCCCGTCAACTTGTTCGATGTCGGCGCGGATCTCGTCGACTTGCTCCGGCGTCAAGCCGAAGGCGGAGACATAGACATGCCCCTCAACGCCCAAAAATTTTGAGATCAACTCCTGCCGAAACCCGTTCATCACCGACATCACGATGATCAGAACCGCCACCGCCAAGAGAATGCCGACAAAGGCGATGACGGAAATCAGCGCCACCCCGCCTTGGGTTCGTCGCGATCTCAGATAGCGCCCGGCGATAACGCGTTCCCAGGTCCCAAACGGCGCGGTGGACGGCGTTGGGCCCGCCTGAGCGACGGTTTGCATGCTCATGCTTGCGCCGCCAATTCGCTCACGCGACCGTCGGCGAGCACGGCGATCGCGTCCTCAAGCGACATCTTCCGGGTCGCGCCTGTGGCCCGCTCCTTCACCTCGACCGTACCCTCTTCGAGCCCCTTGGGTCCGATGATCAGGAGAGCCGGCGTCCCGATGAGCTCCATGATGGAGAGTTTGGCGCCGGGCCGCTCATGGGTGTCGTCATAGAGCGGCGCACGTCCGGCGTTCATGAGGGCGGCATAGGCCGTCTCGCAGGCCGCATCGGTCTCCGCTTTGCCTTGCCGCAGATTGACGATGCCGACTTTGAACGGGGCTAGCTCTTCGGGCCAGATGATGCCCCGGTCGTCGTGATGGGCTTCAATGACGCCCCCGACCAAACGCGACACGCCGACGCCGTATGACCCCATATGCACGGGGCGTTCGCCGCCATCGGGGTGGGTGACCACCGCGTTCATCGGCGCGGAGTACTTCTCGCCGAAATAAAAGATATGGCCGACTTCGATGCCCCGGGCTGAGGCGCGTTTTTCCTCGGGCACCTCGGCGTGGAAACGCGCTTCTTCGCCTTCCTTCTCAAAAATCTCGTCGGTGGCGGCGTAGAGCGCGGTGCGCGCATCCACCAAGGGCTGCAAGTCGCCGTCGAAATCGATGTCGAGCCCGGGAGGCGGCATGTCGACCAAATCGGAATGGCAGAAGACTTGGCTTTCGCCGGTCTCGGCGAGAATGATGAATTCGTGGCTGAGATCCCCGCCGATCGGCCCCGTATCGGCGCGCATCGGCACGGCCTTCAAGCCCATGCGGGCGAAAGTGTTCAGATAGGTGAGGAACATGCGGTTATAGGAGGCGCGGGCGCCTGCCTCATCCAAGTCAAACGAATAACAGTCCTTCATCAAGAACTCACGGCCGCGCATCACGCCAAAACGGGGGCGGACCTCGTCGCGAAATTTCCACTGCACATGGTAGAGAAGCTTGGGCAAATCTTTGTAGGAGCGACAGGCTGACCGAAAGATCGCCGTTATCATCTCTTCATTGGTGGGACCGTAGAGCATCTCTCGCTTATGGCGATCGGTGATGCGAAGCATCTCCTCGCCATAGTCGTCATAGCGCCCGCTCTCCCGCCACAGATCCGCCGACTGTATCGTCGGCATCAACATCTCAAGGGCGCCGGCGCGGTTCTGCTCTTCGCGCACGATTTTCGCGATATTGGCGAGGACCGCTTGGCCATAGGGCAGCCAAGAGTAAATGCCCGACGATTCTTGGCGAACCAGCCCCGCCCGCAGCATCAATTGATGGCTGGCGATAGCGGCCTCGGCCGGGGTTTCTTTGGTGACGGGCAGAAAATAGCGAGAGAGGCGCATGCGGATGTTCTCGTCAGAGGGGAACGCGGTTGATAGACCGCGTCCGCTCCGCTGGCAAACGCCCCTTACCGCACGCTTTGCGGCTTTAGGACGCTCAAAGCGGTGAGCCCAGCCATGCCGGCGAAGGCGATCAAACCGACGAACACCTGCGGCGCAAACAGCATCGGCAAGGCCGTCGCGAAATAGGCCGCAAGCAATCCGTTGAGGATGAGCAACGCGAGGGGGCTGGACCGGTCCCCCGCTCGCAATGAAATCGCGTTTGCGACCGCTGTCGCCGCCATGGCGAGCCCCGCGCCGATGAACCAATGCTTGCCAAGCGACCAGTCGCCCTCAGCCAAAAAACCGAGCGTCATATGGCCAACGCCCAACACCCCGGCGAGGGCGGCCAAGGTCCAGTGAATTGCTCGCATCATCGCGACGCCTCCCATTCGTGGCGGGCTCGCCTCCGCCAATGCGCCGCCAAACCGACGGCCAAAAACGTGAAGGCCAAAAACCCGACCTGCTCGACGGCGACGGCGAAGTAGAAGGATTGATAGCCCAACGCCCATGGGAGCCCGTTGTTAAGCGTGAAGCCGGCGACGACAGCGCCGCTCAGCCCCAGGGCGAGCGCCAACACGCCCCGAAGGGCGCTGAGTTTTCCGACCCAGGCGAGCCCGGAAACCAGCGCGTAGAACGCCGCGATCCCGAGCAAAACCCAGGTGGGTCCGTTAAGGGCGCCCCGGGTCGCGCCAACCCCCAGACAGGTCGCTGCGAAGCCGAGGGGACCCGCAACAATCGCCAGACGGCTGAGACGCGAGAGACCCCAGTCCGAAAACAGGCTCGCCCGAAGGACGGCTGTCAAACACCCCAACGCAAAGCCGAACGCCTCAGCCTCCTCCACAAGATGGAGCTCGCTCCGCATCGCGCGCACCCAATCGCGCATCTGGGGCGTTGAGACCCGCTCGGCGGCTAAGAGCATCGAATGCGCCGCGCCTCGCTTGCCGCTCTGCATCACGCTTCAGCCTCCCTCGCCGAAGGAGACGCGGCGGGAGCGGCCGCCGTCGCCCAGGTCTCCGCAAAAGCGCGCCCTTGAGCCGTGAGACGGTAAGCGTGACGCGGCGGTCGGCCCGCTTGCGGCGACGGTCGCCACTCGGCTTCGAGCAACCCCTGCTCCTGCAGCCGCTTGAGCAAGGGATAGAGCGTCCCCGATTTCACGCCGGTCGCTTTGGTCAGCGGGTAGCCGTACAGCCACGCTTGGGGCTGGCTGAGAAAGACGCCCAACACCCGGCGGGTGGAGGCGGAAGGGCTTCGCGGGTTCTTCATGTCCTCATATCTACATATGTAGACTTATTGGTCAAGCGGGTGCGCCGCGCGGCAGGCGCTTACCCGCCGTCAGCCTCCAAGCGGGTCAGAACCCCAAATGGCGTCGAGAGAAAACGGCCCGAAGAGAATCAGCCCGGCGACCAATGCGAACAGCACGCCCGAAATGGCGGTGGCGAGAAGCAGCTTGCGGCCGAGTTCCGGATTGACGGGCGCCCCGGGCTCGGTGCCGGGCGAGACGTCCTCGCTCTCCGCCTGACTGCGCACGCCAATCGGCAGGACGACAAAAAACGCCATCCACCACAAGAGCACATAAATGAGGACCGCTGAAATGAAGTTCATGCTTGCTCCTCCGCCTCGGCGCTTTGGGTCAAGATGGTTTGCAGTCCCGCGAAGTCGAACGCGTCCGCATCGGCCAAATGCGAAGGGCGCAGCGACATGAGCGCGCGGAACATCGTTTCCCGCCGCCCCGGCGCCCTGCGCTCCCAGTCATCCAGCATCGCTTTGATCGCCTGGCGCTGGAGCCCGTCCTGAGACCCGCACAAATCGCACGGAATGATCGGAAACCGCATATCCGCAGCGAATTTGGCGATATCCGCCTCCGCGGAAAATAAGAGCGGGCGTAAGACCAGCAGGTCGCCGTCATCATTAAGGAGCTTGGGAGGCATGGCGGCGAGCCGGCCGCCATGGAACAGATTGAGGAAAAACGTCTCCAGAGCGTCATCCCGGTGATGTCCCAATACGACGGCGTCACACCGCTCTTCACGCGCGATCCGATAGAGGTGGCCGCGTCTTAGTCGAGAACACAGCGCGCAATAGGTTGCGCCGGCGGGGACTTTGTCGGTCACGATGGCGTACGTATCGCGGCGTTCGATCCGATGCGGCACGCCCAATTGCGCCAAGTACGCTGGCAAGACGTCTTTGGGAAAGCCCGGTTGGCCTTGATCGAGATTACAGGCCAACAAGTCCGCGGCGAGCGCGCCTTGCGCCTTTAATTCCAACAGTGTGGCCAGGAGCGTGTAGCTGTCCTTCCCGCCCGACAGGCATACCAGCCATCGCGGCGGCCGGCCGCCTTCGCCCGGCATGACCAGGCCGAAGCGTTCGATGACCTCCGCGGTTTGGCGGACAATTCGCTTACGCAGTTTTTTGAACGACACGCTGTCGGGGGCGGGCGCGTAAAGCCGGCGCAGGATCACCTCCCCGTCGCCGCACAAAGCCTGGTCGTCCATCTCCGCCCCCTTAGTGGTGCGGCGTTTCCATAAGCTCGATCAGAACGCCCTGGAAGTCTTTGGGATGCACGAAGATCACCGGCGTGCCATGGGCGCCCACATACGGTCCCGCGACCACCTGAGCGCCCTTCGTCTCCATCTCGGCGCGGGCCTCGTGGATGTCAGGCACTTCAAAGCACAAATGATGCTGTCCCCCCTTCGGATTGCGCTCCAGGAAGGCGGCGATGGGCGAGTTTTCCCCCATCGGCTCCAACAGCTCCACTTGGCTGTTGGGCGTGTCGACGAATTGAACCCGCACGCCGCGCTCAGGCAATTCGATAACGTCGGAAATCACCCTGGCGCCGAAGAACTTGCGGTAGGTCTCCACCGCCTCTTTCAAATTGGGCGTCGCCACGCCCACATGGTTGAGCCGTCCGATCATCGACCTCTCCTCAAATCACACGCGTAAGATGATGACATCGACCAGCGGGCGCTTGTGATAGACCTCTGTCGCCAGCCCTTTCACTGCGCGAACGACAGCCTTTTCAATCGCGGCTTCCTCATCGCGTTTCCCCCGAGGCAAGGCGGCTAAGGCGTCGCTCGCCTCATCGGCCACATCCGTCAAAAACGCCTGCGCGTCGTAGTCTTCCTCTTCGGGTATCCCGCGCGCGCGGGCCTCGGGTCCCGCCACGATGCGGCCGCGCGCATCCAAGGTCATCGCGATGGTGACCGCGCCATTATAAGCGATGCGCTTGCGGTCCCGCAGCGTCGTCGCCTCCGCCGGGGTCAACATCCCGCCGTCGAGATGCAGCCGCCCCGACGGGGCTTCATCGATCACCGCCGCCGGCCCCGGGGCCAACCGAATGACGTCGCCATTGCGCGGGGCTAGGACCTCGGGGATCTGCAGCGACCGCGCTAGCTCGGCATGGGCGTTGAGATGGCGACGCTCGCCGTGCACCGGCACCGCTATCTGCGGTCGCGCCCATTGGTACATCGCCCGCAACTCGTCGCGGCAAGGGTGGCCGGACACGTGGATGGGACGGTCGTTGGAGGTGATGAGACGCACCCCGCGGTCGACGAGCTGGTTTTGCAAAGTGTTGATGGCGATCTCATTGCCGGGGATGACGCGGCTCGAGAACAAGACCGTGTCCCCCCGGCCAAGAGAGACGTGCCGATGGGAACCCGATGCGATGCGTGAGAGCGCGGCGCGCGGTTCGCCCTGGCTGCCGGTGCACAGATAGAGGATTTTGTCCGGGGGAAAGTACCCCGCCTCTTCCTCATCGACGAAGTTTCCCGCCCCCTGCAACAAGCCCACATGCCGCGCCGCAGCGACCATGCGATGCATGGAACGACCGACCAGGCAGACCCGGCGGTCATTCGCTTCGGCCGCCAGCATAGCGGTTTCCAGCCGCGCAACGTTGGACGCAAAGGCCGCCACGGCCACCTTGCCGTGAAGCTCGCCGACCAGATTGACGAGCTCGGTCCGGACATCCGCCTCCGACCCCGCTTCTCCCGGCGTCATCGCATTGGTGGAATCGCACACCATCGCGGTGACGCCCTCCTCCGCCACCGCCTGGATCGCCTCGATGTCGGTGGGACGGCCGATGAGGGGGTTGGGATCGATTTTCCAATCGCCGGTATGCAGGACCAGGCCCGCCGGGGTGCGGATAACCACGCCGTTCGGTTCTGGGATGGAGTGCGTGATGGTGATGAGCTGCAGGTCGAAGGGACCAAGCGTCAGCCGCGCATCCAGCGGGATCTCGTGGACGGGCGCCTCGCCCTCAAGCCCCGCCTCGCCCAGCCGGTCGCGCACCAGCCATGCCGTGAAGGGCGTGGCGTAAATCGGCGCGCGGAGTTGCGGCCACAGATGGGCCACCGCGCCCATATGGTCTTCATGGGCGTGCGTCAGCACGATGCCGACCAAATCCTCGGCGCGCTCGGCGATGAACTGGGGGTCAGGCGTGATGATGTCCACCCCGGGGGTGGAGGCGTCGCCAAAGGTGACCCCGCAATCGAGGATCACCCATTTGCGCGCATGCGGCGGGCCGTAGCCGTAAACATTCAGGTTCATGCCGATTTCGCCCGCGCCGCCGAGCGGGACGAACAGAAGCTCGCCGGCTTCTCCGCGGCCCGCGCTCATAGAACGCCGCCGTTTCGGCGATAAATCTCCAACAAACCGGTTTGGGTGAGATCAGCGTCGAAGATCGTGATGGTGCGCGAGGCCCCCTCGAACAATGACGCGACCCCGCCCGTGGCGATGACAGCGATCGCCTCCCCCAACTCCGCCCTCAAGCGGTCGACGAGCCCGTCGATCAAATCGACGTAGCCCCAGAAGATGCCTGACTGCATGGCGTGCACGGTGTTCTTACCCAGCGTCTGGGGCGGGCGCTCTATGGCGATGCGCGGCAGCTGGGCTGCGGCCCGGTGAAGCGCTTGTAGCGACAGATTGATGCCGGGGGCGATGATGACGCCCTCCAACCCGCCATCCGCGGCGATGACGTCGAATGTCGTGGCGGTCCCGGAATCGATGATGATCGCCGGCCCGCCATAAAGGCTGTGCGCGCCCACCGCGCCGACCAAGCGATCCGCCCCCGCTTCGCGCGGATTGTCGATGCGCAATTCTATGCCGAGCGCCACGTCCTCAGAACCGACCACCAACGGCTCTACGCCGAAATAGCGGCGGGAAAGATTGCGCAGATTGAACATCGCTTGAGGCACGACGGTGGAGATGATGCACGCGCTCACCTCGCCCAGGGCTGCGCCTTGAAGCCCCATCAGCTGGGAGAGCCAGGGCGCGTATTCGTCCGCCGTCCGCGCCGCATCTGTCGACGCGCGCCAGACCCCGCGCCAATCCGCGCCGTCAAACAGCGCGAATTTCGTGTTGGTGTTGCCTACGTCCACGGTGAGAAGCATCAGCTCATCGCGCCCTTCTCGCCGAAAAACACTTCACCCGCCCGCACCCGACGCAAGCCTGCGGCGGTTTCCAGAACCAACGCGCCGTCCTCGTCCAAGTCGACGAACGTTCCGACAATGTCGTGTTCCGCCAAACGCGCCGTGACGCGGTCTCCAAGCCCTGTCGCGCGCGCCAGCCAAGCGTCGCGGATCTCAGCAAAACCGTCGCCCGCCCAAATCCATCGCCACCGCTCAAACGAGTCCACCAACCAGTCCGCGGCGACCTCCGGGCTCAGCGGCGCAGCCCCGGCGATATCGGCCAGGGCCACCGCAGGGCGTTCAACGTCATCGGGCGCGCTTTGGAGATTGACGCCGACGCCGACCACAAGCTCAGCGCCGCGCGCCAAGGACCGGGATTCCAAAAGCACCCCCGCCGCCTTCCGCCCCTCGACCAACACGTCATTGGGCCATTTCAACCGCACCGCGGCTCCGGGGGCGGAGGCTTGGGCGACCTCCGCCGCGGCGAGCGCCGCTGCAAAGGTGAGTTGGGCGATTTCTCCGGTCGGTGCGGCAAGCTCATACAGACCGCTGGCGTAGAGATTGCCGGGCTCGCTCACCCAGGCGCGGCCGCGACGGCCTCTGCCGGCGGATTGACGCGCCGCGCGCACCCAAAACGGCGCAGGCTCGCCCGCCGCCCGGCGGCGCCTTACTTCGTCATTGGTGCTGTCGACCTGGTCGAGGGAGATCAGACGGGGGGATTGGCGCATTCGTTTAGAAAAGCGCGGCGGCGGCGTTCTGCACAAGCGCTATTCCGAACGGGGCCACGCCCGGCGCGATCAAGACAGGGAAAACCAAAATGGCGCTCGCACCGGCGATCAGAGAAAGCTCACGCGGCGCCCGAGACAAAGGTTCTTCCGCCCGATCAAACCACATCAGCTTGATAAGCCGGAGATAGTAGAACGCCGACACCACGCTCATCACCGCGGCGAACACCACCAGCGGCCACAGCCCCGCATCCACCGCCGCCTTGAAGGCGAAGAACTTGCCGAAGAACCCCGCAAGCGGCGGGATGCCAGCCAGCGAAAACAACAATGCCGTCAGCGCCACCGCAAGTCCCGTATGGGTGCGCGACAACCCCGCCAGATCGTCGATGCGCTCCACCATCCCATCCCGCCGCCGCATGGACAGAATGCAGGCGAACACCCCGATCACGGTGATGACGTAAATCACCATGTAGAGCATCAGCGAGCGCACGCCCTCCTGGGTGCCCGCCGACAGCGCCACCAAAGCAAAGCCCATATTGGCGATGGATGAGTACGCCATCAGCCGCTTCACGTTTCGCTGCACCAGCGCGCCGAAAGACCCCACCGCCATAGAAAGCGCCGCCAACGCCACGACGACCTGGGTCCATTGCGGCACGAGTTCGGGGAACGGCGTCACCACGGCGCGCGCGAACAACGCCATGGCCGCGATTTTCGGCGCTGCGGCGAAGAACGCCGTCACAGGGGTCGGCGCGCCTTCATAGACGTCAGGCGTCCACATATGGAATGGGGCGGCGGAGACTTTGAACGCGAGCCCGCAAATCAGGAACACGAGCCCGACAATGACGCCGTAATTCGGGTTCTCACCCGTCATAACGACTTGGGCGATATCGTCGAACCCCGTGTGGCCGGAGAAACCGTAGATGAGGGAGGCGCCGTAAAGCAGAAGGCCTGAGGACAGCGCGCCAAGCACGAAATACTTCAAGCCCGCTTCAGAAGCGCGAAGCGAGTCCCGATTGAACGCCGCCAGCACGTAAAGCGGCAAGCTTTGCAGTTCGAGCCCGATATAGAGGGTCAGCAAATCATTCGCCGACACCATGATCATCATGCCCAAAACCGACAGGGTCATGAGCACGGGATACTCAAAGCGCGCGAGCCGTTCCTCGCGCATATACCGGCCCGACATGACAAGCGCCGTCACGGCCGACGCCGCGATCGCGACTTTGGCGAAAATCGCCCAGGCATCGTTGACGAGCGCGCCGCCAAAGGCCTGTCCGGCCTCGATGCGCGCGCGAACCGCCGCGTCTGCGACGCCCGCCAACACCTCTGCGCCTGGCGTGACAAGCGCCGCCGCCGCGCCCGCCGCGCCGATAAGGCCGATGGCCAACAAGGTGATGAAGCCCGGCCGCCGATCCGCGGCGAATACGCCGATCATCAATAGCGCCAGGGCCCCGACGGCGAGCAGAACCTCCGGCGCGGCCACGTGCAGATAAGCGAGAAGGGTCTCCGCGGTCATCCGGCGTATGCTCCTAACCCGCTTCAGCGACGACGGACGTCGCGCCGATTTGCTGCAACAACGCGCCCACCGACGCCTCGGTCAAATCGGTGATCAACGACGGGTAGATCCCCAAAATCAGCGTGGCCGCCACCAAAGGCGCGAACAGAAGCGTTTCGCGCGGCGCGACGTCGTCAATTGCGCGCAGCTTTTCATTGGTGATCTCGCCAAACACGACCTTGCGATAGAGCGTGAGCGCGTAGACCGCCGACAAGATCACCCCTGTCGCCGCACCGACCGCGACCCAGATCTCGGCCTGGAACGCCCCGACCATGGTGAGAAACTCGCCAATAAAGCCCGAGGTTCCCGGCAAGCCCACATTGCCCATGGTGAACAGCATGAAGATCATCGCATAGAGCGGCATGCGGTTCACAAGCCCGCCATAGGCGGCGATTTCGCGGGTGTGCATGCGGTCGTAGATGACGCCCACGCACAAGAACAACGCCCCTGAAATCACGCCATGGGAGATCATCTGGAAGATCGCGCCCTGGACCCCCGCCTCGTTCATGGCGAACAAGCCCATGGTCACAAAGCCCATATGAGCCACCGAGGAATAGGCGATCAGCTTTTTCACGTCCTCTTGGCGGAACGCCACCAATGAGGTGTAGATGATCGCGATCACCGACAGGGCGAAGACAAGCGGCGCGAAAAACACGCTGGCGTCGGGGAACAGCGGCAATGAGAACCGCAAAAACCCATACCCGCCCAGTTTCAGTAGAATGCCCGCAAGAATGACCGACCCCGCGGTGGGCGCCTCCACATGGGCGTCGGGCAACCAGGTGTGCACCGGCCACATGGGCATCTTCACCGCAAAGGACGCAAAGAAGGCGAGCCACAGAAGCTGCTGTGCGAGACCTGCGAACCAGGTCTCCGACACCGCCCGTTCGCCGGCCGCCTGCGCAGCGTCGGCCGCCGCGCCGCGATAGGCGTCTTGCGCGCTGTCGCAGGCCGCTTCGTCTCCACCAGCGCAGGCGGTTTGCGCCGCTGCGGAGGCGTCGACAGCGGCTTGAACGGCCGCCTCGACCGCGTCGTCGCCTTGGGCGGCGGCGGCAAGCGCAGCCCGGCATTCCGCCGCGAGCACGTCCGGGGTTTCCGCGATGCAGGCTTGGATCGCCCCGGACCGCTGATGAGCCTGTTCGGCTTGGGCGTGGATCTCGGTGATGTCGG
>CAZABJ010000040.1:0-26505 GCA_964483375.1 uncultured Caulobacterales bacterium | reverse complement strand
CCTCACTCCGCCGCTTTCAGTTCGGGCGGCGTGTAGGGTTCGCGCAGGGTGACGAGTTCTTCGGCCACGGTGGGGTGGACGGCGCAGGTGTCGTCCCACGCCTGTTTGGTCAGGCCGGCCTTCACTGCGATGCCGGCGAGCTGGATAATCTCGCCGGCGTCCGGCCCCACCACATGGCAGCCGACCACGACCTGGTCATCCCGCCGCACGATGAGCTTCATCATCACCCGCTCTTCATCGCCGGTGAGCATGTGCTTCATGGGCCGGAAGTTCGTCTTGTAGACGTCGATCTGGCCGAAGGCCTTGCGCGCTTCGGCCTCCGTCCACCCCACGGTGCCGACGGGGGGCTGGGTGAACACCGCCGACGGGATCATCTTGTGATCGAACGCCGTGGGCGCGCCGCCATAAACCGTGCGCACGAAAGCCGCGCCTTCGCGAATGGCGACAGGGGTGAGCTGCACCCGGTCGGTGACGTCGCCCACGGCGTAAATGTGCTCCACATTCGTTTGCGAGAATGCGTCGACGATGACCGCCCCTTTTTCCGTCGTCTCGACCCCGGCCGCCTCAAGCCCCAGACCTTGGGTCGCCGGAACGCGGCCGATGGCGAACATCACCTCATCGGCGATAAGGCGGGTTCCATTGGTGATATGGGCGAGGATGCGGTCGTCCTCCGTCCGTTCAAGCTTTTCAAAGACCGCGTGGGTGATGACGCGCACGCCCTTGCGCTTCAGTTCGCCGTGAATGGCCATCCGCACGTCCATATCAAAGCCGCGCAGCACGGTGTCGCCGCGATAAAGAAGACAGGTCTCGACACCCAGGCCATTGAAAATCATGGCGAACTCGCATGCGATATAGCCCCCGCCGGCGACGATCACATGGCTTGGCAAACGCTCGAGATGGAACGCCTCATTCGAGGTGATGGCCATTTCCTGGCCTTCGAGTTCGGTGGGCCTGTAGGGCGTTGAACCGGTGGCGATGAGGATTTTCTCCGCCGTGACCGTCCGGTTCTGTTTCTCGAGCCGCAGCGTATGGGCGTCTTCGAACACCGCGCGGTCCTCGATGACCTCTACGCCGGCGTTTTCAAGATTGCGCCAGTAAATCGCGGACAACCGATCGATTTCGGCATCCTTGTTGGCGATCAGGCGCGTCCAGTCGAAGCGGGCGTCCTCCGCCGTCCAGCCATAGCCTTTGGCGTGCTCGAACGCGTGGCCGAACTCGCTGGCGTAGACGAGGAACTTCTTCGGCACGCAGCCGCGGATAACGCAGGTGCCGCCGACCCTATAGGCTTCCGCAACACCGACGCGCTTGCCGTGTTTCGCCGCCGCCAGCCGCGCCGCGCGCACCCCGCCCGAACCGGCTCCGATAACAAACAGGTCGTAGTCGTAGGCGGACATGGGCGGGCTCCATGGGCGGCGAGGGGGTGTTTCTTGCGCCCCTTCTTAGCCGCTCGACCGCCATATGGCGATGCGCGAGGGGTCGCCAAAACCGCTGCAAAAACCCGAAATCGCCCCGCAGAATGAAGTTTTCCACAGCTCAAGGCAGCGCTCTCAAGGAGTTGTTTTAAAATGCTTTATTTTAACATCTTGGTCCCAGAATCGGCAATGCTCCGCACACGAATTTAATTCGTGTTCGGACTAAATTTCACATTAGTGTAATATTACTGTTATGAAAGTGTCGCGAAACGCAGTGATTGCGATCGCCGCGGCGCTGAGCGGGACGCCCAGCGCCAACGCACAAACCTACGCTCCAAACCAAAACGAAGCGCACGGACCCACGCTGCTGGAACAGCCTGAGACGCGCTATCCGGTGGTCGCGCGACGGCGCGGCTTAGAGGGAGATTGCACTGTCTCGGTCCGCATCGCCTCGGACGGTCGGGTGGAGCGAATTGAGGCTGTCGTTTGCAGCTCAAGGCTATTTCGCCGTGAGGCCCGGCGCGTTGCGCAAGCGTTGCGCTACCAAGCGCTGCAGGACCAAGCCTTCGCCTCTCATAGGCTTCGGCTGAGTTGGCGCATCGGCGATCCGGCTGAGGAGGTCAGGCGGCTTTGAACGCGCCGGCCCGCTCCCCCCCTTTTTGCGGGCCGACGTCAGCTGGGGCGCGGCGCAATTGCGTCGCGCCTTAGCGCTCTAAAATCTCCGCTTCATCGGGCGCGCCGATAATGACGGTGCGCGCCATGTCGATGAACAAGCCGGTTTCAATAACGCCGGGAATAGCTTGGAGCGCCGCGTCGGTCGCATCAGGCTCCGGGATCGAAGCGGCTGCGCAGTCGAGAACATAGTGGCCGCCATCGGTCATGAACGGCCGCCCCTGCGCGTCGCTTCGGAGGCTGACCTCATTGCCGCCGCAGCCGGTTTCTCGGAGAATGTCGAATATCGCCTTCGCCGTGATGGTGAAGCCGAACGGCTCCACTTCAACCGGCAGGGGAAACGCGCCGAGGCGGTCAACCACCTTGGATTGGTCGATGATGACCAAGAAATGGTCCGCCGCATTGGCGATGATTTTCTCTCGCAACAGCATGCCGCCGCCGCCCTTGATGAGGGAGAAATCCGCATCCACCTCATCCGCCCCGTCGACCGCCAGGTCGATGCGCGTGGCCTGCTCGACAGGCTTCAACGGGACCCCAGCGCCGATTGCGATCGCCCGGGTCGTCTCCGACGTCGGCACGCCGGACACCCGCCACCCGGTTTCAGCGAGTTTTTCGCCTAGCAAATGGATGAACGCCTCGGCCGTCGAACCGGAGCCGAGGCCCAAAATCATGCCGTCCTCAACATACTCGAGTGCGGCTCGGGCCGCCGCCTCCTTGGCCAGCTGGCGCGCGTCTACGTCGAGCCCGCTCATGAGTCTAGGCCCGCCAAGACCGCGTATTTGACCTCGAGATACTCCTCCACCCCGAAACGGCCGCCTTCCCGTCCGACCCCGGACTGTTTCACGCCCCCGAATGGCGCGGAGGCGTGGCTCACCCGACCGGTGTTGATCCCGACCATGCCGAAATCGAGTTCCTCCACCGCGCGCATCACCCGGCCGATGTCGCGACCGTAGCAATAGGCGGCGAGGCCGTAAGGCGTATCGTTGGCGATGCGCAGCGCTTCGGTCTCATCACGGGCCCGAATGACCGGGGTGACTGGACCGAACAGCTCTTTCCCCCACAGCGCGGGCGCCGGCGCGGGAAGATCGATCACCGTAGGCGCGAAGAAGCTCCCGCCGAGTTCCGGCATCGCCGCGCCGCCCAGCACCACGCGTCCGCCGGCCGCCCGCGCGGCCTCAACGCTTTCGCCCACCCTCGCCGCGGCCTCGTCATGAATGAGCGGGCCGACATCGGCGTCCGGTTCAAAGCCGTCAGCCACGCGCAGCGACTTCATGCGGTCAACAAGCGCCGCGACGAGCTGGTCGGCGACGCTCTCAACGGCGATGACGCGGTTGGCCGACACGCAGGTTTGACCGGAAGAACGAAGCTTCGCCGCCAGGACGCCGTCCGCCGCAGCGTCGACATCGGCGTCCTCAAGCACGACGAACGGCGCGTCCCCGCCCAACTCCAGCGACACCTTACGCACTCCCTCGGCGGCCTGGCGCATCAGGAGTTTGCCCACTTCGGTGGAGCCGGTGAACGTGATCATCCGCGTGGCGTCGTGCAAGGTGAGCGCAGGACCGACCGTCTCGGCCTCGCCCGTGACGACGTTGAGCACGCCTGCTGGCAAGCCCGCGCGATGGGCGAGATCTGCGAGCGCAAGCGCGGTGAGCGGGGTCTCAGGGGCGGGTTTGACAACAACCGTGCAGCCCGCCGCCAGCGCCGGAGCCACTTTCCGCGTGATCATCGCCGCGGGGAAGTTCCACGGCGTGATCGCGGCCACCGCGCCGACCGGCGCACGAAACGCGAAGGTTTGCGCGCCGGGGAACGGAGACGGCAAAACGTCGCCTTCCAGCCGAACCGCTTCGGCCGCGCACCACTCGACGAACGACATCGCGTAGTCGGCTTCGGCCAGCGCTTCGGCGTATGGCTTGCCCATCTCCGCCGTCAGCAGCACCGCAATGTCTTCTCGCGCGGCATGAATCTCGTCGGCCCAAGCGGTGAGCAAGCGCTGGCGCTCGAACGCGTCGACCTTGCGCCACGTCTCAAAGGCCCGACCCGCCGCTTCGGCCGCGCCGGCGGCTTGAACCGCGGAAAGCGACGCCACGTGAGTGAGCGTTTGGCGGTTAGCGGGATTGACGACGGGGAACGTCCCGTCATCGCCTTGCACCCACGCCCCATCGACATAGGCCTGCGCGCGCGCAAGCCCCGGATCGGTCAGGCGCTCGAAGGGATGGGCGCTCATAGTGTCCTCGCTAGGCTATTGCTTCGTTTCTTCCGTAGCGTAGCGCGCCCGGAACTTCACCGCCCAGCCGTCGAGTTGCCGTTGCCGGCCCCGAGCCACCGCTAGGGCGTTCTCATCCACGTCGTGAACGATCACCGAGCCCGCCCCTGTGTAGGCGCCCGCGCCCACACGCACCGGCGCGACAAGCGCGGTGTCAGACCCGATGAACGCGCCCTCTCCGATGACGGTCTTGTATTTGGCGAAACCGTCATAATTGCACGTGATCGTGCCCGCCCCGATATTCGCGCCCGCCCCCACCTCGGCGTCGCCCAGATAGGTCAAGTGAGAGGCTTTCGCGCCGGGCCCCAAGGTCGTTTTCTTGATTTCAACAAAGTTGCCGACTTTCGCTTTCGGGCCGATATCCGCGCCCGGCCGCAATCGGGCGAACGGACCGACTTCCGCGCCCGCCCGAATATGGGCGTCGGTGAAATGGGAAAACGACCGGATCACCGCGTCTCGCTCAATTCGGACACCGGGGCCGAACACCACATGGGGCTCGATTGTCACATCGGGCGCGATTTCGGTATCGAATGAGAAGTGAACCGAGGCGGGATCAACAAGCGTCACCCCCGCCTCCATCGCCGAACGCCGGGCGTGGTGTTGGAACAGCGCCTCGGCTTGGGCCAGCTCGCCCCGGCTGTTGACCCCCATAAAGTCCTCGAACGCGCCCCGAACCACCGCGGCGCGCCGACCGCCTGCTCGCGAGAGGCCGACAATGTCGGTCAAGTAGTACTCGCCCTTCGCGTTCTTGTTGGTCACTTGCGAAAGAAGCTCAAACATCAGGCGCGCCGGCGCCGCGATGACCCCGGAATTGCACAGCGTCACGGCGAGTTCATGGGGGGAGGCGTCTTTCGCCTCGACGATTCGGTCCAAGTCACCGTCGGTCGCGCAGATCAGCCGGCCATACGCCCCGCCGTCAGGAATCTCGAAACCCAGCACGCTGACGGACACCCCGCGCTCCAACGCCTCAAAGGCCTCGTTCAGCGTGGCGGGGGGAATGAGCGGGGTGTCGGCGTACAAGACCACGAGATCGCCGTCGAAGCCGGACAACGCCTGCTCTGCGGCGCGCACCGCGTGCCCTGTGCCCAGGGGAGGGTCCTGCAGGGCGGTTTCGCACCCCAGCGCCTGTGCGGCGTCCGAGACTTCAGGGCCATGGGCGCCATAGACCACGACCAACCGCTCGGCTCCGCAGGCGCGCGCGGCTGCGACGCTCCAGGCCAACATCGACCGCCCGCCGACTTCGTGAAGCACTTTGGAGCGCGATGACTTCATCCGCGTCCCCTTTCCAGCGGCGAGGATGACGGCGGCGCGCGGATTGGGCATGGCGTGGGTGCTCGGCTATGGGATGGACTTGGATTCGCAACGCGTTGTAGCCGAAGCCGCAGGCAGGCGCGAGCGTGCGCGCGAGGGGAAAGCGATGGGCGATCTGAGGGGTTTCACGGTCATATTCGACCTCGACGGAACATTGGTCGACACCGCGCCGGACCTTGTGCGTGCGCTGAACGCAGTCGTGGAGGCGGACGGCTTTCCCGGCGTCCCCGCCCAGGACGTGCGCGAAATGGTGGGGCGGGGCGCGCGCGCGTTGCTCCGCCGCGCCTACGCCCGAAACGGGGCCGCCATGCCGGAGCCGACGCTGACCGAAAAAGTCACCGCGTTCATCGACGCATACGCCGCCGACATCGCCGCGCTGAGCCGCCCCTTCCCCGGCGCGCCAGCGTGCTTGGACACGCTGGAAGCGGCGGGCGCGCGCCTGGTCATTGCGACGAACAAGCCGCAGCGCTTAACCGACCTTTTGCTCGACGCGCTGGGCCTTCAGGACCGGTTCGTGCGGGCGGTGGGCGCGGACGCCGCGCCGAAAAGAAAGCCCGACGCGGCGCATCTGCTCGCCGCCGTCGGGCCGGAGGGGTCGATTGATCGGTCAGTGATGGTGGGTGATTCCGGGGTCGACGTCGCCGCCGCACGGGCGGCTGGAGCGCCGGTGATCGTCATGACCCACGGCTATTCCGAAACCCCGCCCGGCCAATTGGGGGCGGACCGCCTCGTATCGAGCTTCGCAGTTCTGCACGAGGCGGTCGCCGAATTGGCGTCAACGCCTAAGGACTAAGCCTGGGCCGGACGGCGCACTTCCACGCCGTCATCCGCCGCTGCGGACCGCCGCGGCAGGCCGTTGACCATGTTCGAGCGCACGTCGGTGCGCGCCGAACGCATGGCCGGCAGGAACCCGGCTTCGACCAAGGCGATATCGACATCATAGCCGCGATCGCGCCAATAGCCTTCGATCTTCTGTTTCAAACGTTTGGCGCCGTCTTGCGTGCACCAATCATTCGGAGCCATAGCGTCCTCCGTATCTGGATCCAGGGCGTTCTGCGGCGTCGTCTGCGCCGAGCATTCAATCTTCATGCCTGCTGGCCGGCGAGGCGCCGGCGGCCGCGCGGCGGGCGTCTTAAGAGACGGCGGCCACGCGCGTCAGGGTCATAAGTCTGTTATCAATTCGAGCGGTGGATAGGTTACCGCAATCCACTCGAAAATTTGAGACTGTTTCGCACAATCACTCTCTGACGCAAAAAACATCCGCTTTACACCCGAGATGTCGGCGCTTCTGAGCAAAAAACGCCTCAACCATTCATCCCTCAGCACCAATATGCCTATGTGGCGCGCACGACACAAGCAGAAAATTTAACCAGTCTCTGATAGCGATCATAAGAAAGTCACGGCAGTTTGGGGTTGACAGTTATATTCGCGCACCGTCGATGAGGAGCGATATGCTCGCATCCCCTCCCGCGCCCGTCACCATGGGCGCTCGCATTCGCTGGGCGCGCACGCGCCGGGCGATGAACCAGCAAGAGCTCGCCGAGGCCGTGGGCGTCAGCCAGCCCACCGTCGCGAATTGGGAAAGTGACGCAAACCACCCGCGCCCCAACGCCATGAAGCGTTTGGTGGACCTCCTCGACGTCGCGCCACGCTGGCTGATGCATGGCGAAGGCGCGCCGAACGCCAGCGGGGCGAGCTTCGATATCGCGCCCTGGGGCTACCTGGCCCGCGCGCTCCACCATGTCCCCGTGTTCGACGCTCCCGGCGACGCGGCGGAGTTCGACCCGCTCTGCGCCATTCCGGTGGACTATGTCGCCTGCTGCGCGGCCTGCGAGCGGCCGTTCGGCCTGCGCATCGACCAAACGCTTGCGAGCGCGGTGGCGCCGGCGGGCGCGGTGATGGTCTTCGACGCCGCCGCAACCGAGCCGCTGGATGCGGCGGTGCACCTTGTAACGCTCGGCGGCCGTCCCGTATTGAGGCGATGGCGTACGAGCGTCGCGCAATGGGAACGGTTGGAGGGCGCGAACGATGCGACCCCGCTCGGCCATGGACGCTCCCTCGGCGAAGCAGTGGTCGTCATCACGCCTTTGTCCCCCAGCCGCGCCGCGTAACCCCGGCCCAGCGAACATTGACCGCGCCAGGCCCGCTCCCTTATACAGCGCGGTCTGCGCGAGCCCTGAGGCTCGCCACGGGCGGTTAGCTCAGCGGGAGAGCACTTCGTTCACACCGAAGGGGTCACTGGTTCAATCCCAGTACCGCCCACCATTATCGCCCAGAAAGAAACAGACTTTTGGGGCCGCCGGCGCGGGCGGGCTGACAAGGTCAAACACGAAATCTGGGTGAAGCGTCACTGTTGCGTCCTGAGACACGAAGAGGCTCCTTCCAGCCGCCCCCAGGCGGGGTTCGCTTGTGAACCGCCCTTCATGGTCCGCCCCATGGGAGGCGCCCCGGTGTCGATGGGCGACCAACCTCCGAGCGCCGCTGTCGTCTCGCTTGAGCCTCAGCCCAAGCCCGTCTATCAGGCGAGCAGTCCCCTCAGCCCGCCCGTCACGGAGCCCGCCCGATGCCGCTCGTCCCCCGCGCCGATCTTCTGCCCAACACCGAGGCGTATGAGACGATCCCGCTTGTCGCGCCCCAAGGCTTCCGCGAATATGACGCGCGCTGGTGGTTCGGCGCGCCGGGCAGCGACACGCCGCCGGAGCTGAACCTCTTGGGCGTTCAGGCCATCGGAGAAGGGCTCGGCACGCTCATCCATGAACTGGGCGCCCCGCCGCAAATTGTTGTCGGCCATGACTTCCGCGCCTATTCCCAATCCATCAAACAGGCGCTGATCGTGGGTTTGATGACCTCGGGCATGGAAGTGCGCGACATCGGGCTCGCCCTGTCGCCGATGGCCTATTTCGCTCAGTTTGATTTGGACACGCCGTGCGTGGCGATGGTCACCGCCAGCCATAACGACAATGGCTGGACGGGCGTGAAGATGGGCTGCGAGCGCCCGCTCACGTTCGGGCCCGACGAGATGCAGCGGCTCAAGGCCATCGTGCTGGGCGGGCTCTCGCAGGCGCGGCCGGGGGGCGTTTACCAACGCGTGGACGGGGTCAAAGCGCGCTATATCGACGATCTTGCGAAAGACGGCCCGGTCAATCGCCCGCTGCGCTGCGTGGTCGCCACCGGAAACGGCACCGCGGGAGCCTTCGCGCCCGCCCTGTTTGAGAAACTTGGCGTCACGACCATTCCGCTCGACGTCTCGCTCGACCACAGCTTCCCCCGCTACAATCCCAATCCCGAAAGCCTGAAAATGCTCAAGGCGCTGAAAGACGCGGTGCTGGAGCACAAAGCCGATATCGGCTTCGCCTTTGATGGCGACGGCGATCGCTGCGGGGTCGTCGACGACGAAGGCGAGGCGATTTACGCCGACAAAGTGGGGGTTTTGGTCGCGCGCGATTTCGCGACGCGCTTTCCCAACGCCCGCTTCGTCGCGGACGTGAAGTCGACGGGGCTGTTCGCCGCGGACCCCGAGCTCAAAGCCGCCGGCGCCAAGACGGACTATTGGAAAACCGGCCACTCCTACATCAAGCGCCGCTCGCGCGAGATCGGCGCGCTCGCCGGCTTTGAAAAGTCCGGCCACTACTTCTTCGGCCCCCCCATCGGGCGGGGTTATGACGACGGGCTTTTGTCGGCGATCGCGATTTTGCGCATGCTTGAGAGACGCCCCGGCGTGAGCATGTCCGACATGAAGCGGTCGCTCCCGCTCACCCACGCTTCCCCCACCATGTCCCCCTATTGTCCCGATGAGGACAAATATCGCGTGGTCGAGGCCATCACGAACGAGTATCTGGCGCTGAAAAACGCGTCGGGCTCGATCATGGACATCCCCGTGAAGGACGTGGTCACCGTCAACGGCGCGCGCGTGACGCTGGAGGACGGAACCTGGGGGCTCGTACGCGCGTCGTCGAACATGCCCAAGCTCGTAGTGGTGGTGGAAAGCCCGACCAGCGAAGAGCGCATGAAGGGCATGTTCGCCGACATTCAGGCGCGGCTGTCTGCACGCCCGGAAGTAGGCGAGTTCGACCAGATGATGGCTTGAACGACGCTTGCGTGGGGACCCGCCGGTCCCCTTCAGTCCGACTAGAACTGGAAGTACACGAACGGCGCGGCTTCGAGCGGGTAGATCGCGAGGGCGAGCGCGAAGGCTGCGCCGAGCGAACCCCAATACAGCGTCGGCCGCGCATGGAGCGGAATTGCGCCGAAGCCCAGGCGACGACGGCGGCCGATGACGGCGTCGACAATCACCAGAAGCGGCACAAGCCATACCGCGCTGGTGACCTCCAACGCCCCGCCCTCCCGCAGGCCGGCGAACGCGGTGAACACGGAAAGGCCGTCTTCGAAGCTTTCGGCGCGGAAGAGACCGCGTTGCTGCACGATGAACAGCTGGGTCAGGACGACGCCGAACACCCAATACGCCGCGGCGGGAACCCGCTGGACGAGCCGGAGCGGGCCTTCCACATAGCGTCGCCACATTTTGTGGACGATGAGGCCGAGCCCCTGCAGCGCGCCCCAAAGAATGAAGGTCCAGGCCGCGCCATGCCACAGACCGCCTAGGAACATCGTCAGGAACAGGTTGCGGTAGTAAAACCCGGTCGAGCCGCGATTGCCGCCCAAGGGCTTGAACAGATAATCGCGCAGCCATGTGGACAGAGACATGTGCCAGCGCCGCCAATATTCGGTTGTCGAAGCGGCGGTGAACGGGAACGCGAAGTTTCGCGGCAGGTGATAGCCGAAGGCGCGCGCCACACCGATCGCCATGAGCGAATACCCCGCGAAGTCGAAATAAATCTGCGCGGCGAACGTCATCGTCGCGCCAATGACCGCCCAATTCGAGTAAGCGCTCATATCGGCGAAAACCGGATCGGCGAGCGGGGCGAGATTGTCCGCAATGAGCGCCTTGTAGACAAAGCCGGTGGCGAAGGCGCGAGCCGCGGCGGTCAACCGGGGCGCAGACCAGCGCTTCTCGGTTTCCATTTGCGGGAAGAATTTCGCCGCCCGGACAATGGGTCCCGCCACCAATTGGGGAAAGAACGCCACATAAAGCGCGACCCGGCGCAGTCGGCTCTCAGCGGGCGCGTCGCCGCGATAAACGTCCACCACATAAGAGATCGCCTGGAAGACGTAGAAGCTCACGCCCACCGGCAAGGCGATCGATAGAAACGGTTCGTTGGCTTGAAGGCCGATCCGCTCGATCAGAGCGATGCCGTTGTCTACGAAAAAGTTGAAATACTTGAAGAATACCAGAATGCCGAGATTGCCGGCGACACCGAGAAACAACCACCGCTCCCGATTGGCCGCGCCAGGACGCGCGCCCAATCCCGCCACATACGCTATGGCGATCACCGCGCCGATCAGCGCCAGAAACCGCCAATCCCACCAGCCGTAAAACAGCGCGGAGGCGAAGAGCAGAAGGCTCAGCCGCGCTTCTTTGCCTTTCACCACCCACCAATAGGTCGGGAACAAAAGCGCGAAAAACGCGACGAAAATGAAGTCCGTGAAGATCATCGCTGCGCCTCCGCCGCCGACATCGCCGGTCCGGGTCCTAGCAGCGGGCTTTCCGGCTCGACCGGCGGCTCGCCCGAGAGAGGCTCCCCGACAAGCCCGACCTCGATGAGGCGTTCGGCCAACCAGAGCGAATAGGTCTGAGCGCCAATCTCGGTCAGGTGGCGCTCATCCGCCCAAAAGCCGATATCGGCGAGCGACGCCGACAAAGCGGCGTCGTCCGGGGCGATGCAGAGGGCCTGGGGTTCTTCCGCGCACACCGCAGCGGCGTAGGCGCGTTGATCGGCGGGAACGACCGGGGGCATGAAATAGCCGACGCGCTCGACCCCGGCTTGGGTCAACATCGCGCGTTGGTCGGCGCGAAAGGCGCGCGCCCAGCGAGGCGGCGCCATCGGGCTGTCGGCGTTTTCCGCAAGACCTGCGACAACCTCTTCGGCCGTAAGCGTCTCCACCCGCAGGCCGGGCAATCCGTCAAAGGCGCGCGAGGGCGTCACGTCCTGAAGCGGACGGGCGTTGCGCAGATAGCCCACATTAAGGTGGTTGAGCCCGGCATGGACGCCCAGAAGCGCGCCTTGATAGCCCCATTGCACGAGGCCAGGACGCCAATCGCTGAGAAATCCGCGCAACGCCCAATAGGTCCCGCGCGGCCCGAATTGCTTGATGGCGCGCGCGGAGAATTTGGAAACGTCAAAAACAAAGGTCGGGCGGTCGTCGGTCCGGAGGGAGACTTCCATCAACACCGCTGCGGGCGCGCTGTCCGCGGCGCGCAAAAACTGCCGCAAATGCAGATCGCGTTCTTGAACCGAGGCGCCCTCGAGAGACACGGAGATGACGCGCACGTCATACCCAGCCGCAGTTAGGGTTTCGGTGACCAGCTCGTCGTCGATGGCGTTGCGGGCCATGGACGTGCCCCACATCAGGATCGTCGGGCGTTCGTCAGAGTGTTCGAGCGCATGGGCGGCGAAGCGCGCGAGCTCGTCGTCTGGATACAGCGCGAGAGCGTGCCCCGCCGCCTTGACCCCTGCCGCGGTGAGGGAAAGGCCGAGAACGAACGCAACGGCGCTGCGAACCAAGCCGCCGCGCGGCGCGCCGCGGAAGAGACCGAGCGCCGCAGCCAGAACTGCGACGCCGACGAGGATCACTATGCCGTGCATGTCCTCCACGAACCCCGCGTGCCAGTGAGAGACGACGCCGGCGGGCGTGCAATTCGCGCGCCCCTAGCGCGGCGCCCGGCATCGGGGCTAGGACAGAACCGAGCCCGCCGAATGGCGGAAACCAGAAGGCCGCTCCATGCGCAGCACCGACCCGTTTTTTTCCATCGTCGCCCTCATCGTCGCGGGCATGCTCTTCCTCGCGCTGCAGCCGGGCTTTCGCGAACAGCAAGCCTGGCGAGATGAGGTCGAAGGCATTTTCGAGCGCGGCTATGTGATCGACGTGGGTCGGTTGAACGACCTGGTCTCCTCGCCGGGGACTGAGAGCGTTATCGAAGGCGAAGGCCTCGCCACCCGCGCGGTGATGCGCGCAACGCATGGCTATAATGAGGGCACGCCGGGTCCGGGCGTCTTTTACACCCTGCCCGCTGCGGTTTCCCGTCTGTTCGCCGACCGCCGGATTCGAGTGACATTGACGGTGCGAACCACGCAAGAAGAACCGGCCGACCAATTCATGGCCGCTTTTTTTCTGTTCAACGCCCCGGGCACCGGCTGGCGGCCCTTCGTTCCCGCCTCCGAATTCGGTCACCACCAATTCGAGTGGACCCCGCCGGGCGAATTCATCGACAGACCTGCGCTGGTGGGCATCTGGCCCAGCGATGACGGCAACGGCCAGGGCATGGAGCTGCGCAGGATCCTGATCGAAGTCGTCGATCCGCCGGCTTAACCCCCGCGCCCTAACCAGCCCCTTCAGCACCGGCTCCAAGAGCATCGGCGGTCCGCGAAAGCGGGGACCGTCCCCATGGCGTTGGCGTCCGCTTTCCCTATGCCATGGCCGCCCGCTAAGGCGGATCGTGACGCCGAGGCGCGCAGGTTCTCGCGCAGGACCGTTTACATGCAACATAAACGTTGCATAATGCAGCGTGGGTATTCCGTTCGATCCGAACCTCAGCAAGCTGTTTCGCGCGCTCGGCGACGACACGCGCTTGCTGATCCTCGAACAATTGAGAAAGCGGGATGATCAAAGCCTGTTTGAGCTCTGCGCTCGTCTTATCGAGGAGCATTCGGTGACGCTGACGCGCCAGGCCATCACCCGCCATCTGAATACGCTCGAGCAAGCCGGGCTGATCCGCACCGCATGGCAGGGCCGGACAAAAGTCCATTCGCTAACGGCGGCCTCGCTGGAAGAAACGGTCAGTACGTGGCTGAAGCCCTTTTTTAAAGGAGACGCACAATGAAAATGTACATCAAAAGCGTGATGGTCCAAGACCAACAAAAAGCGCTCGATTTTTACACCAATACGCTCGGGTTCGTGGTCAAGCACGACATCCCGATTGGCGAGCATCGATGGATCACGCTGGTTGAGGCGGACGATCCTGATGGCGTGGAACTGGCGCTTGAGCCAAATCAGTACCCCGCCGCGCAGGCTTTGCAGGACGCGTTGATGACCGACGGCATCCCGTGGACGGCGTTCAGCGTCTCCAACCTTTCCTCAGAAGTGGAGAGGCTCCAAGCCGCGGGCGTCAGCTTCACCCAACCGCCGATGCGGGCCGGCGAGGCGACCATCGCCGTCTTCAACGACACTTGCGGCAACCTTATTCAGCTTATCGAACTCGACGCTTAAGCCGCTTCTTCCAAACGACGCCCTGAGCGCCGAACCGGGCTAGCGCGGAGCGGCGCTTGATTGCGCCGCAATCAACGCATCGACGCAGGCGGCGACCCGGTCTTCCCAGGGTCGGGCGATGACGCCGTATGCGCTTTCGGCATAGCCGGAATCGAGCCGGGAGTCGGCGGGGCGCGGCGCAGGCCGGCCGAGCGCTTCGGTGGTGATGGCGTCGGTCGTCGCAGCGGGCGCCCCCGCGGCTGCCGCGCGCGCGAATATGGCGTCGGCCACATCACGCCAGCTCGCCGACCCGCTTCCCGCCACATGTAGGAGCCCCCCTGCGCCCTCCCCCTGAAGCCGCGCTGCGACAATGCGGTAGAGCGCATCGGCGAGGTCGTCGGCATGGGTCAGAGAACCGCGTTGATCCTCAACCACCGGGACCACATCGCGAGAGCGCGCCAGCTCCAACATGACGGACACGAAGGACCGGCTGCGCGACCCGATAAGCCACGAGGTCCGGATGACCACGGCGTCGGGATGCGCCGCAAGGGTCGCGGTTTCCCCCGCTAATTTCGAGGCGCCGTAAACGTTTATCGGGTTTGGGGCGGCGGTTTCCGGGTAGGGCGCGCCGCCGCGCCCGTCAAACACATAGTCTGTCGACACGGCGAGCAGCGGCAGACCAGCCGCGCGAGCGGCGTCTGCGAGCCTGCCCGCTCCGTCGCAATTGAGCGCGTAAGCCGCCTCGGCGTCGGTTTCGGCTTGGTCGACGGCGGTGTAGGCGGCGGCGTTGAGGATCGCGTCCGGCTTAAGGGCTGCGATCGCCGCGGCGATGGTCTCGTCACGGGTTAAGTCCAGCTCCGGGCGGCCCAGGGCGATCACCTCGACGCCGGCCGGCGCTCGGGCGGCCAACGCTCGGGCGAGCTGGCCGGCGCGCCCGGCCACAAGGATCCGCGGCGCCGCGCTCATGTCGCATTTTGCGTCTTGGCTTTTCCGATCCGGGCCACCGCGTCGTTTTTCTCCAGAATCGCCCGCCACCAACCCTCGTTCTCGAGGTACCACGCGACGGTCTTGGCGATTCCGTCCTCAAAGCCGAGCGCGGCGGACCAGTCGAGCGCGCGCTCCGCCCTGCCCGGATCGATGGCGTAGCGGCGATCATGCCCCGGCCGATCGTCCACATAAGCGATCTGTTCGGCATAGGGCGCGGATTTCGGGCGCGCCTCGTCCAACGCCGCGCAAATGGCATCCACCACGTCGATGTTTCGCCGCGGTTGGCGCGCGCCAATCAGATAGGTCGCCCCAGGCTCACCCCGCTCAAGCGCTGCGCAAAGGGCGGCGGCGTGATCTTCCACGTGGATCCAATCGCGGACGTTTGCGCCGTCGCCATAGACGGGCAGCGGTTTTCCGGCGAGCGCCCGGATGATCATCAACGGGATGAGTTTTTCGGGAAATTGAAACGGCCCGTAATTGTTCCCGCAATTGGTGGTGATCACGTTCAGTCCGAAGGTGCGCCGCCAAGCGCGCGCGAAGTGATCAGACGCCGCTTTGCTCGCCGCATAGGGCGAGTTCGGAGCATAAGGATCGCTTTCGGTGAAGAACGCATCCGTGGCGGCGGAGCCGTAGACTTCATCAGTGGAGACGTGGAGAAACCGAAAGCGCGCGGCGAAGGCCTCTCCGCGGCCCTCCGCATAAGCGCGAGCGGCCTGCAACAGACGGAACGTCCCCACCACATTGGTCTCGACGAAAGCCTCCGGCCCGTCGATGGACCGGTCCACATGGCTCTCGGCGGCCAAATGCGCGACGGCGTCAGGCTGATGGGCGGCGAACGCCGCGTCCAAGACCGACCGGTCGCAAATGTCCCCATGAATGAAATCATAACGCGGATCCTCCGCGAGCATGGCGGTCGCGGCCTCGCTGGCGGCATAGGTGAGCTTGTCCACATTCACGACGGACCAGCCGCGCTCGCGCACCGCAAAACGGCACAGCGCCGAGCCGATGAACCCGGCGCCGCCGGTCACGAGGAGTTTCATTGGTCCGCGTCTCCTTATGTCGCGCGGTATTCAAACGGGCTTTCCAGCGCCTCAAGCCTGGGCCAGGAACGATCACGTGCGTTGACCACCGCGTCATCGAAGGGGACAGGCCAATCGAGCCCGAGCGCAGGGTCGTCCGGGGCCAAGCCGCGCTCCAACTCAGGCGCGTAGTAGTCGGTGGTCTTGTAGAGCACCTCGACGTCGTCTTCGAGCGTGCAATAGGCGTGGGCGAAGCCGGGCGGGACCCAAAGCTGCCGCCAATTCTCCGCGCTCAGCTCGACGACCACATGACGCCCGAAACTCGGCGATCCCTTGCGAATGTCCACCGCGGCGTCGAGCACGGCGCCGCGCGTCACCCGGACCAGTTTGCCTTGCGCCTGAGGCGGGAGCTGGAAGTGAAAGCCCCGCAGCGTGAAACGCGAAGCAGAGCGCGCATGATTGTCTTGGACGAAAGCGGACCCAAGCCCGGCGGCGGCGAACTGCCGCGCGTTCCAGGTTTCGGAAAAAAAACCGCGCGCATCGCCGAACCGCTGCGGCTCAAAGATGAGCACGCCCTCAAGCGGGGTTTCGGTAACCGTCAAAGCCAAGCGTTCCCTCCTCGCTCCCGGGCGCGACGGAGCCGCGCGCGCGCCACGTATAACCCTCCGAACGCTTTTGGCGGGAGGTGTCCCATATGAGCCGGATAGACAGCGCGATCGCCCTGACGCGCTTCAGCCTCGGCGCGGCGCGCGGCGAAATCGCCGCCGGCGCCGATGATCCGCGCGGCCGGTTGATCGCGCAACTCCGCCCCGGCGGTCATGTTCCGCTCAGCGCCTCGCTGCCGGGCGTCCAAGAGATGGGCCCGATCCTAGCGCAATACATCGAAGAGCGCCGGCGCGCCCGGCAGGCCGCCGCAGCGGGCATGCCCGTGGAGGACGACGCCGCCGACGCCGTAAGCGGGGTCGTGAACCTTCTCGGCTACTACAGAGAAGAGGTGTCGGCGCGCACCCGGCACGCGGCGGAGACCCCTAGCGGGTTTCATGAGCGGCTGGTGCGCTTTTGGTCCAACCATTTCACTGTCGCGCTCACCAGTCCGCAGGTCATCGGCCTGGCCGGGCCGTTTGAGCGCGAGGCGATCCGGCCCCATGTGACCGGACGCTTCGTCGACATGCTGCTCGCCGCGGAGAGCCACCCCGCGATGCTGATCTATCTCGACAATGTGTATTCCATCGGCCCCAGCACCCGCATCGCCCGCCGTCGCGGGCGCGGACTAAACGAAAACCTCGCACGGGAGATCCTGGAGCTTCACACGCTTGGCGTGACCGGCGGCTATGACCAGAACGACGTTGAGGAATTCGCCCGCGCGCTCACAGGCTGGACGGTGGGCAACCGCTTCTTCGGCAGCGACCGGCCAGGGCAGTTTCACTTCGAACCGCGCATTCACGAGCCCGGCGCCCGCGTCATTATGGGCCGACGCTACGCCGAGAGCGGTCAGGGCCAGGCGGAAGCCGTTCTGCGCGACTTGGCCGCCAGCCCCGCCACGGCCAGGCATCTCGCGACCAAACTCGCCCGCCATTTCATTGCAGACGAGCCGCCTGCCGAGGCCGTCGCGGCCCTTGAGCGGCGCTTCCTCGATACCGAAGGCGATCTGGCGGAGGTCTCCGCCGCGCTGGTTTCGCTTCAAACGGCTTGGGCGCCCGAACAACCCAAAATGAAGACGAGCGAAGAGTTTTTCCTGTCCTCGCTGCGCATTCTCGAACCCGGCGACATCGCCCCGCGCGACCTTGCGGGGATCTACCGGGCCCTGGGCCAGCGCCCGTTCGCCGCGCCCTCCCCGGCCGGATGGCCGGATGAGGCGGAGGCTTGGGCGGGCCCGGACCAGATGATGAAGCGCCTTGAATGGGCCGACGCCGCCGCAGCGCGCTTCCCGACCCTCAATCCCGCCATGGTGTTGGAGGAGGGGCTGGGACCGCTGGCCAGCGACCGCACGCGCCAAGCCGTCGATCGCGCCGCCTCGGGCCGGCAAGGCCTCACCCTCGCGCTGATGAGCCCTGAGTTTCAAAGGAGATGACGCACATGACCGGACTTTCTCCGACCCGTCGCGCTCTGTTGATCGGCGCCGGCGCTGCGACATTGACCTTAGCCGGCGGACGCGCGGCGTTCGCTCAGGGCGTCGGGTCCCGAAAACTGGTGGTCGTTATTCTGCGCGGCGGGCTGGACGGCCTCGCCGCGGTCGCGCCCGTTTCAGACCCACGCTACGTTGCGCTGCGCGGGAACCTGGCTTTGACTGCGGGGACGGGTTTCGACCTCGGCGACGGCATGATGCTGCATCCGCGGCTGGAGACGCTCAGCGCTCTGTATGCCGAGGGAAAAGCCGCAATTCTGCACGCCGCCGCCTCGCCCTATAGAGAGCGCTCCCATTTCGATGGCCAAGACGTCTTGGAGTCAGGCGCCGTCCAGGTCTACGGCGCGCGCGACGGCTGGCTGAACCGGGCCCTGCAACGCGCTCCCAGCGCCAGCGAAGCGGTCGGCGTCGGCGCGGCGGTGCCCCTCCTTCTGCGCGGGGCGGCGCCGGCGACGAGCTGGGCGCCGAACGTCCTGCCCGAAACTGACGCCGACACGCTCTCACGGTTGATGGATTTGTACGCCGGCGACGCTTTGCTGGGCCCCGCGCTCGCCTCGGCCGTCGAGGTCGACGCGATGGCCTCCGGCATGGATATGGGCGGGCGTATGCCCGCACAGGGACCCAACAGCTATGAACCGCTCGCAAGAGCGGCGGGCCGGCTGATGGCGGCGGAGAACGGCGCCGGGGTGACGGTGATTTCTTTCGACGGCTGGGACACCCACGCCAATCAGGGCGCTGAGGAGGGCGCGCTCGCCAATCGCCTCGCCGGGCTCGACCGCGCGATCGCCGGACTGCGCGAAGAACTCGGCGGCCATTGGACCCAGACGGCGGTGATCATGGCGACTGAATTCGGCCGAACGGTCACGGTGAACGGCACGCGAGGCACCGATCACGGGTCCGGGGGCGCCGCGTTCTTGTTCGGCGGCGCGGTTCGCGGCGGCCGCATCCTTGGAGATTGGCCCGGCCTCGCCCGCTTGCACGAAAACCGCGATCTCATCCCAGCGAATGATTTGCGCAGCCTCTTCAAAGGCGTGTTGCGCGACCACTGGGGCGCAAACCGGTCGGATCTCGATGGCTTCGTGTTCCCAGACAGCACGGACGCCCGCCCCCTTGAAGGGCTGATTGCGTGAGCGGCGGAGCGTTTACCCCCCGCTCACCAAGTCTCTTATCAATCCGTAAACAGCCCAGGGATATCCCAAGAGCTCATTCTCTTGAGAACCGAGGGTCTTCGCTATGATCTTGCGCCTGCGTTTCGCTTTCGCCCTCATCCGCGCCCTGGTTCTCGGTCCGCCCCGCCGGCGCGTTCGGCCCGCTTGCGCGTTGCGCCGTCCCGCCCGCAGCGCGGCCTAGCGCCGACTAAACGACCGGAGCCTCGCCAGCCGACAGACGTTCGGCGAGGCGCAGCATGAACGCTGCGCCCTTCTCCAGTTCGGAGACGGCGATGAACTCGTCGGGCTGATGCGCCTGAGTGATTGAACCAGGACCGCAGATCACCGCGGAAAATCCCGCTTCTTGGAACTGTCCCGCCTCTGCGCCATAGGCCACGACATGGGTCGCGTTGTCGCCGGTGAGCGCGCGCGCAAGACGTTCCGCCGCGCCGTCGGTTTCCGGCCGCATCGGCGGCACGCTGGTCAGCCTGGTGACGGTGACCCGGGCCTCGGGCGCGGCCCGGCGCATCTCGGCCTCGACCTGCGCCGCCCTGTCACGGAGACGCGTCTCAAGCGCGTCCATGTCGTCCCACGGCGCCGGTCGCGCGAGCGAGGCGAACGAGGCTTCGCGCGCGAGGATGTTGAGCGCGGTTCCGCCCTGCATCCGCCCGATGGTCAAGGTGCCGAAAGGCGGCTCGAAGGGAGAGTCCGCAGGGGCCTTGGCGCGCATTTCCGCTGCATAGTCGCGCAGGAGCGCCATCAGCGGGATGGCGTTGGTGACCGCACACGCCCCGTCGTCGACCAGGCTTGAATGGGCCTCGCGGCCTTCGAGCCTGACCTCGAACGAGCAAAGCCCCTTATGGGCGGTGACGACTTTCATCTCGCTCGGTTCGCCGATGATCGCGGCTTCAGCCTGGGGGAAGCGCTCCCGCAGCCGAGCGATCAGCGCGGGCGCGCCCAAACAGCCGATCTCCTCATCATAGCTGAAGGCGAAATGCACCGGCCGGGCGAGCCCCGCTTCGGCGAAAACGGGAGCCGCAGCGAGCGCGCAGGCGAGAAACCCCTTCATGTCGCAAGCGCCGCGTCCATAAAGCCGGCCGTCCCGCTCCGTCAGCGTCCAGGGATCGGTGGACCAAGGCTGCCCGTCAACGGGCACGACGTCGGTGTGACCCGACAAGATGACCCCGCCCGGTCCGTCCGGCCCGATGGTCCCCGCGAGGTTGGCCTTCTCCCCGCTCTCGCTCGACACGCGTTCGCTCCGCCCTCCCAGAGCGGCGATCGCTTCTTCGACATAGCCGATCAGGGCGAGGTTGGATTTGTGGGAGGTGGTGTCGAAAGCGACCAGGTCGGCCAGGATCGCGCGCGCGCGCTCTGCGACGTGTTGGGTGTCCATGATCGAGAGCCGTCCTCGCTTTGCGTCGCGCTCTGACGGGCGCTCCAGGCGCCCGGCGCGGTTGCTGCAATTCTAAGCCTCGAGTGTGCCGGGCGAAAACAGTCCGGCGACGTTTGACGGGCTTAAGACGATGGCGAAACGCTCCTTTTCCCGCTGCACGCGCGGCAATGTCGCAGTCATTTTCGGGCTCGCGCTGCTGCCGATCTTGATTTTCATCGGCCTGGCGGTGGACATGGGCCGGGCGATGCTGGTGCGCGACCGGCTGGGCCATGCGCTGGACGCCGTCGCCTTGGCTGTCGGCTCTGCGCCTGGCCTGACCGAGGACGAGGCGCAGGCGTTCGGCGAACGGTTCTTCTCCGCGAACTACCCCGCCGCCAGGCTCGGCGTCCCTCTCGACCTCAACGTGGCGCTGTCCGAGGACGTCGTGGACGTCACCGCGAGCGCGCGCGTGCCCATGACCATCATGCAAATCGTCGGCGCGTCGGAGCTGCTCGTCGATCGATCGGTGCAGGTGGCGCGGGCGGGCGACGACCTTGAGCTTGTCATGGTGCTCGACAATACCGGCTCTATGAGCGGGTCTCGCATCCGCGCGCTGCGGGAGGCCGCGGGCTCGGCGGTTGAGATTTTGTTCGACGCCGCGCCGCCGGGCGATGACAGTCTCCGCATCGGCTTGGTGCCGTTTTCCTCCGCGGTGAACGTGGGCGCGGAAAACGCGCGCGCTTGGTGGCTCGACCCCGACGCCCGCTCTCCGCTGCACGCCCCAGCGTCGAGTTTCGACCGTCCGGTCAATCGTTGGGACCTCTTTGACGACCTGCGCGAGGATTGGAGGGGCTGCGTCGAAGCCCGCGCTCAGCCCTATGATATCGACGACACCACGCCCCAAGCCGGGTCTCCCGCCACCCTTTTCGTGCCGTACTTCGCGCCTGACGAACCCGGCGGCCGCGGCAACCCGCGCTCAGGATACCGCAACAGCTATCTGGCGGATTCGACCTCGGGCCCGAACGCCGTTCGCCAAGCCCACGCCGCGAAATACGCCACAGGCGCGCGGCCCCGAAACGGCGGGCCGAATTGGGGCTGCACGGCGCGGCCCATCGTGCCGCTGACCGATGACCGCGACACTCTCGACGACGCCGTCGACGCCATGATCGCCGACGGCACGACCAACATCCATAATGCGGTGGGTTGGGGGGTGCGCGTGCTCTCTCCCGAGGCGCCGTTCGAGGAAGGGCGGTCGTTCGGGGAGCGCAACCTCATCAAAGCCATGATCGTGTTGACCGACGGCGACAACTATATCGGCGCCGACGGCACCCATAACCGCTCCCACTACACCTCTTACGGCTTCGTGGCCGAGGGACGGCTTGGCGTGACCTCGTCCAGCTTTCGCCAGGTCAACGACGCGATGAACGAACGCACCGCCGAAGCCTGCCGGCTCGCCCGGGAGCGCGGCGTTCGGGTTTACGCCATCACATTTCAGGTGCGCTCCTCGCGCACCCGCCGACTGATGGAGGCCTGCGCATCGACCGGGGAGGACGGCCGTCCGCTCTATTTCGACAGCCCCTCAAACCAAGCGCTGCAGCAGGCCTTCGAAGACATCGCCCGCGATCTCACGCTGCTTCGATTATCGCGCTAACGCCGCGCCATTGCCTCGGCCCTCGGGTTGCGCCATCGTGACGCTTGGTTTTTGGCAATCGAAAGGAGGTGATCTGATGTCGAGCGAGATTTGTGCGACCGGAGCGGCATTGCGGGCTCATTCGGCGACGGAGCAGCCTCCGTCGGCGGATTAGACCGTCCGACCTGACGCAATCGGGTCCGGCGCCCTCCGGGCGCCGGGTATCGCGGCGCCCGCCCTCGACGAGAGGGCGGGCGTTTCTTTTTGATATGAAAGTACTTAATCCGCGGACTGTTCATGCCCGCATGAGCAAATCTCGGGGGATCCGCACTGACGCGTCAGGCAGCGATGGCGTGGGTCACATTCCCAACGCCCCCCGGGCCGCACGAATGCGGTCAAGCGCTACGTTTGCAGGCGCCGCGCCATACGGTCCCGCTTCCACCGCCGCACGGAACCCTGCAAGCGTGATCTCCGCGACATCCGCGCGCCAGTTCGCATTGGGAACGTCCTCAGGCGTCAGCGACGCCATAGCGGCGTGGTCGGCGGCGTTTGAGGCGAAGCGCTGACACATGCCGCGGGCGAGTTCGCCCGTGGCGGCTCGGCCAGGCGTGCGGTCAGCAAAAAGCGGGGCGAGCTGGTCTACGCCGAGCGCCGTGTAAAACGCAGAGCCCGCGTAGAATGCGAGATGCGCTTGATGGGCGGCGTGGGCTGCGCCCGCCGCGCTATGGGCGGCGAGGCCTGCGAGCCGCGGCTCGGCTTTCCCAAAGACCCCGTTCGCCGCTTGGGTCGCGGCTTGGCTGGCGGCGTTGGCGGCGGTCGCCGCCGCATCGTCCTTGGCGTCCCAATAGGCGAGCGCCGCGGCGAGGGCGGCGTCCGGCCTGTCATCCCCATCCGAAGCCGCGCGAAACGCGGGCAATTGGCGCTCCGCAATCGCGCAGGCCATCCGGCCGAGGATTTCAAGGCGCCCCGCGGCGTGCGCCTCTGACGCCGTCCCCGCCAGCGCCCAAGCGAACGGGACGAGGTCGTCGCGAAGGTCGTCGTTCATATCCGAGAGCAGGCGGGCGAAAGGCGCAAGCGTGAACGCGCAGACCGCGTCGGGCTTTTCGCCGAGAGGCTCGCCCGCGATCACCGAGACGAGGGTGAGGAGATTGACCCCAGGCGCCTCGGCCGGTCCGATTTGCTCGCCGAACATCACCATCCCGGCGGGGTCGAACCCCGAGCGGAGCCGGAAACCCGCCGGCAGGGCGTCGGAAAGGTCGGGCCAAGCATTGGGCATCGCCAAGACGCTACGCGCCTTTAACCCCCGCCGCGGCGTGGCGGGCCGACGCACCCTTCCCCCAACGCGCCCCGCACAGTATGTAACGCGGCTCGTCGCCCATGCGGATGTGGCGGAACTGGTAGACGCACTGGATTTAGGTTCCAGCGCCGCGAGGCGTGGGGGTTCGAGTCCCTCCATCCGCACCATCATTCGCGTGGCGCGCGCCCCGGGCGGAGAGCCGCTTCGGCGGCTCGGTTGCGAGGCCGCTTCGCCCGTGACATAAGCCTCTCCTTGGCCGGACGCCGTCGGGCGCGGTCCTCTCCCATCCTTGCACGCCGGAAAAAGTCGCTTCGCCTCGCCATGAACGTTACTGAGAAACACGCCGACGGCCTGAGCCGCACCTTTGAAGTGGTCATCGCCAAGACCGAATTGGCGCAAAAGCTGGAAGCGAAGATCGAAGAGATCCGCCCGCAAGTCCGGCTCAAAGGCTTTCGCCCCGGCAAAGTGCCGTCCAGTCACATCCGAAAAATGTTCGGCCGCTCGATGATGGAGGAGATCATCGAGGACTCCATGCGGGAGACGAGCAAGAAAGCGCTGGATGACCAGTCTCTGCGGCTCGCCTCGTTCCCCGACATCAAGCCGTTGAATGACGCCGAAGCGGTGGCCAAGGGCGAGGCCGACCTCGCCTATGAAATGCAAGTCGAGCTGATGCCCGACTTCGCGCCGACCGACGTCAAAGCCATCGCGCTGGAGCGCCCGGTCTGCGCTGTGGGCGATGAGGAAATCGCCGCCGCGCTGGCGGAGGTCGCCAAAGATCAAAAGGTCTACCGCCCCCGCGACGCCGGAGCGGCGGCCCAAGACGGCGATATGCTGAAAATCGACTTTGTCGGTCGCATCAATGGCGAGCCCTTTGAAGGCGGCTCGGCGGACGATGTGGAGCTGGTGCTCGGCGCGGGCCGGTTCATCCAGGGCTTCGAAACCGAATTGCTCGGCGTCACCGCCGGGGAAGACCGCACGTTCGAAATCACCTTCCCCGCTGACTATCCCGCCGCCAATCTCGCCGGCCGGCTGGCTGAGTTCGAAGTGACCGTCAACGAGGTGCGCGAACCCCATGAGGCCAAGGAAGACGACGAACTCGCCAAGCAGGTGGGTTTTGAAGATCTCGACGGGCTCAAAGAGGCGCTGCGCAAAAACCTCGAGAGCGATTTCGCCCGCCAATCCCGCACCCGGGTGAAGCGTCGCTTGTTGGACAAGCTTGACGCGGAGCACAGCTTCGATCTGCCCGCGCGCATGGTGAACGCCGAGTTCGACGTGATCTGGCGGCAGGTCCAGGCGGACATGGAAAAAGGCGAAGTCGCCGAGGAAGACAAAGACAAGACTGAAGACCAGCTGCGCGAAGAATACCGCACCATCGCCGAGCGGCGGGTGCGTTTGGGGCTGGTGCTCGCTGAAATCGGTCGAGAAGCGAACATCGTTGTCGGCGAGGAAGAGATGGCGCGAGCCATCAATATGGAGGCGCGCCGCTTCCCTGGGCGGGAGCGCGAGGTCGCACGCTACTTCTCTGAGAACGAGCAAGCGCGCGCCCAACTGCGCGCGCCGATCTACGAAGAGAAGGTGGTCGATTACATCCTCGAACGCGCCACCATTACGGACGCCGACGTCAGCCGCGACGACCTGTTCGCTGAGGAAGAGCTGGTTTAAGCGGCGCCGCGCTTCGGCTTCCTTGCACGCGAGAATCGTGAGCGCGTTCACTTCGCGTTAACGCGGATCGCCGCCAGGGTGAATTCACGCGGCCCGGCGCCTTGCGTTGGTCCCGCCCCGAACTGATATCTTACCCGCGATCTCCCACAGCGTCCGCGTAGTCTCCGTGCGGCCATCCCAAAGGCGTAATCCGACATGAAAGACCCCCTCGAGACGGCGATGAATCTCGTCCCCATGGTCGTTGAACAGACCAGCCGCGGGGAGCGGGCTTACGACATTTTCTCCCGGCTCCTCAAAGAGCGGATCATCTTCCTCACCGGGCCGGTGGAAGACGGCATGGCGAGCCTGATCACCGCTCAGCTTCTGTTTCTTGAGTCGGAGAACCCGAAGAAAGAAATCGCCATGTACATCAACTCCCCCGGCGGGGTGGTGACATCGGGATTGGCGATTTACGACACCATGCAATACATCCGCTCGCCGGTCTCCACGGTGTGCATCGGCATGGCGGCCTCCATGGGCTCGCTTTTGCTGACGGCCGGAGAAGACGGGCTGCGGGTGGCCTTGCCCAATGCGCGGATCATGGTCCACCAGCCTTCCGGCGGGTTCCGCGGCCAGGCCTCCGACATCGAACGCCACGCCGAGGACATCGTGAAGACCAAGCGGCGTCTGAACGAAATCTATGTGCGTCATACCGGCAAGCCGTATGACGAAATCGAGTCCACGCTCGATCGGGATTTCTTCATGTCGGCCGAGGAGGCGAAAGATTTCGGCCTGGTCGATCACGTCTATGAGAAGCGCTCAGGCGATAAACTAGCGGGATGACGACGGGGCTGACGCGCGCGGCGCTTGATCGCGCTCGCGCTGCTGTGGTCACATATGCAGCGTGGTCACCGCCTGGAAACGTGCCGGGCGTAAGGTTTGCACACCCGAGGGTTCAGCGCGGGCGGCGGCGCGGCGCCGGTTCAGCGCGACGGGAGCGATAATGGCGAATACACCGACGAAATCTTCCGGCGGCGACGGGAAGAACACGCTCTACTGCTCATTTTGCGGCAAGAGCCAGCATGAAGTGCGCAAGCTGATCGCGGGACCGACCGTGTTCATTTGCGACGAATGCGTTGAATTGTGCATGGACATCATTCGCGAGGAAACCAAGACCTCGCTCGTGCGATCGCGGGACGGCGTGCCCACGCCGCGCGAGATTTGCGATGTCCTCGACGACTACGTCATCGGCCAAGATCACGCCAAGCGCGTGCTGTCGGTGGCGGTGCACAACCACTACAAGCGTCTCAATCACGCGTCGACC
>CAZABJ010000039.1:0-27012 GCA_964483375.1 uncultured Caulobacterales bacterium | reverse complement strand
GATGATGGTGGTGAACGCGAACAGGGCGATGGCGATGGTCACCACCCAATTGCCGTGCGGAATGGCGTTCGCGTAGGCCGCTGTCGTGACGGCGGTCGATTCAAGGTCCGATTGCCAGGCGCGATCCACGTTTTCGAGTTCGGCGTCGGTCAAGTGGCCGTCTTCGACGATGGCGAGCGCCTGGGCCCAGGAGGCTTCGATCATCGCCAGGCGTTCGGCCTCGCTGACATCCTCACCCGAACGCAGCCTTCGCTCGGATTCGAAGGTCACGAACTCAACCCCCGCCGCTTGGCAGGCCCCCAACAACGCAGTCGCGCGCGCGCCGGACTCAGACCGGTCGTCATCCGGAGAGGGGACGCTCACCCCGCCTGCGGTGGGGAACAGCGCTTCAACGCCGCCAGGCGTTTCACCCTCGATGAGATGGTCGCTAAACGAGAACGCGTCGCTCTGGCTGCACACCACATAGGCTTGGTGGGCGGGACTGCGCTTGAAATCCCCGCTGACCACGAGAATGGCGAGCGCGGTCATGGTGCAGATGATGATGGTGTCGATGAACACGCCGATGGAGGCGATTTCCCCTTGGCGCACGGGGTTGTTCGTTTGCGCCGCGGCGTGGGCGATGGGGGCGGAGCCCTGACCGGCCTCGTTTGAGAACAAACCGCGCGCCACCCCGTAGCGAATGGCGGCCACCACGCCGTAGCCCGCTGCGCCGCCGACCGCCGCTTCAAGACCGAAGGCGTAGGTGAAGATCGCGCTGAAAGCGCCGCCGACATTTTCAAGGTTAAGGAATATCACCCCAAGCGCGATGATGATGTAGGCCAGCGCCATAAACGGGACGACCTTTCCGGCCACCGAGCCGATGGATTTGATGCCGCCGATGATCACCGCGAAAACCAAGGCGGAGAGCGCAAGCCCGACCGCCCAGGGCGGAATGCCGACCCCCAAGGTCGCGCCGGTTTCCACCACGGATTGGGTGATGGAGTTGGACTGAATCATGCCGCCGGTGGCGGTAGCCGAGAAAAGCGTGCCGATACAGAAGAATACCGCCAGCCAGCCCCACTTTTTCCCTAGGCCGTTCTTGATGTAATACATCGGCCCGCCATGGAAATGACCGTCAGGATGCTTCTCACGAAAGCGGACGGCGAGGGAGCTTTCCGCAAAGGCCAGCGCCATGCCGAAAATGGCGGTGACCCACATCCAAAAGATCGCGCCGGGCCCTCCAAGCGTCAGCGCTGTGGCGACCCCGGCGAGATTGCCGGTGCCGACCTGGCCCGAAAGCGCGGTCGACAAGGCTTGCCAAGGCGTGATTTCGCCCTCGCCGGTGCTTTTCCGGCCCGCCCATAGTTCGCCGAACGCCGGGAAGAGCCGGCGCAGCGGGCGGCCTTTGAGCGCGATCATGAAGAACAGCCCAGCGCCTAAAAGCGCGACCACCATAGGCGAGGCCCAGGGCGGGAGGATTTGTCGGTCCCCCCAAGAGCCGCCCCAGATAAACCCGCTGAACGTCTCAACCGCGTTGAAAAACAGTTCCATCGCCGCCCGCCTTCCCCCTCATGAAATCTGGTGGAGGGAACGCTAACCGGCGCGCCGTCGACGGAGCAAGCGCCAGGATGCGTCGCGTGCGCTTTGCTTGCCGGTTAGTGCCGCAAAAGAATGTTGAGCAATCGCTCGAAGGCTCGGCCATAGGGCGGGGCGAGCATGCGTGAGGGGTGCCGCGTCGGCGCTTCGAAAACGCCGCGCAGATGGGAGAAGGCGTCAAAACCCCAGCGACCGTGATAGTGGCCGATGCCGCTGGCGCCGATCCCGCCGAACGGCAGGGCTGAGATGGAGATGTGCAAAAGGGCGCCGTTGATGGTTGCGCCGCCTGAAAGCATCCGTCCCACGGCGTCGCGGGCGGCGCTGCGGTCTTTATCGAAGACGTAAAGCGCCAGCGGTTTCTCGCCGGCTTTCACATGGGCGATCGCGTCCAGACGCCGGTCATAGGGAATGACGGTGAGAACAGGTCCGAAGACCTCCTCCCGCATCAGCGCGCAGTCAGCCGGCGGATCGAGGACCACGCTCGGCGGGATCTTTCGCGCCGCGCGCGCAGCCTCAGCGTCATGGGACGCGGTGAGAATGGTCGCGCCGGCCTCGCGGGCCTCTTCGATCATGGCGGCCAGCCGCTCATAGTGTCTGTCCGACACGATGCTGGTGTAGTCCTCGTCGCTCGCCGGGTCGGGATAGAACGTCTCGGCGTGCTCGACGACGGCGCGCGCGATGCTCTCCGCTTCCGCCCGCGGCGCGAGGACGTAGTCCGGCGCGATGCAGGTCTGACCGGCGTTGAGGAATTTGCCCCAGGCGATTGCGTGCGCGGCGGGCTCCAATGGGTAGCCCGGCGCGATGAGGGCGGGCGACTTGCCGCCCAACTCCAAGGTGACCGGGGTTAGGTTTTCCGCTGCGGCCTGCGCCACCATGCGGCCTACCCGGGTAGAGCCAGTGAAGAACAAATGATCGAAGGGGAGACGCGCGAACGCCTCTCCAACCGCCGTCCCGCCGGTGACGACGCTGACATGCGTGACGTCGTACAGCGCCTCAATCATTTCGGCGATGAGCGCGCTGGTGCGCGGCGTCAGTTCGGAGGGCTTGATGAGCGCTCGGCAGCCGGCCGCCAGCGCGGCCGTCAAAGGCGCAAGCGCCAGCTGAACCGGGTAGTTCCAAGGGGAGATGATCCCGACCACGCCTTTGGGTTGAGGCCGCACATAGGCGCGGCCAGGCAACATGACGATGTCGACGCCAACCCCGCGCGGCCGCGCCCAACGGCGCAGTTTGGCCCTGGCGTGGCGCGCTTCCCGCGCCACATACGCCACCTCGGCCGCCAAGGTCTCAGACTTCGACCGAACGCCGAAATCGTCGCTAACCGCCTCGGCGATTTGGTCTTTGCGCGCCAGCACCGCGTCTTCGAGCGCTTTGAGGTCGGCGCGGCGCTGCGCAACGGTGCGTTCGGGGACAGAGTCGAAACCCGCCCGCTGCCGGTCGAAAACCGTGCGCATGCGTTCGATTTGGCGGGCGTCGACGTCGCTCATAAACGGGCTCCTTCGCTCAACGGGCGTTATGGCCACTCATAGCACTCGCGCGAATGGCGAACATGGCCGTTTGCGCCGCCGGACCGCGGACCGAGCGTCGCAGCCTCAATGCGACGGCGACGCGGCGGTGATCGAGGCCGCAAACGCGACGTCAGGTCAAGCTGCGCCGAAGGCCGCATCGCCGCCAATCGCTCATGCGTTGCTCACTCTCCGGACGCCGCGCGCGCGATGGCGCGCATCACCGCGAAACTCTCCGCGCGCCGCTCTAGCCACCCATAATCCGCCGCCGTCCTTGCGATGACCACCTCGCGTACGGGATCGACCCACACATATTGCCCCGCGACGCCGGCCATAAAGTATTCGCGGTCGGCGTTTTCCGGGATCCAAAGATGCAGCCCGTAGCCGCGCCCCTCATAGGGTCCCGCGCCTGGCGCTTGGAAAGGCGCATTGGGCTGGGACGCTTGCTCAACCCAACCCTCGGGAAACAGTCGCTCGCCGTTCCAGACGCCGTCCTGCAAATGCAGCTGTCCGAACCGCGCATAGTCTTCGAGCCTGGCGTTCAAGCAGCAATAGCCGATGGCCGCCCCGTCAGGCCCGGGCATATCCTGAGACCAATCGGCGTCTCCGATCATGCCGAGCGGGGTCCAAATCTGTTCCTCGACGATTGCGGCGAGCGACGCGTCGTCAAACGCCGCGCGGACGACGGCGGACAACACATGGCTGTTGGGGCTCTGATAGTTGAGCGTTTCCCCGGCGGGTCGCAGGCGCTCAATGCGCGCCACCGCCCGGTCGATGCTGCGCTGCAGATAGAATGTGCGGAAAAACAAGCGGCGGATATCGGACGGACCGAAATAGCCTTCATCGAAATCCATGCCCGTCGACATCATCAGCAAGTGACGGATCGAGGTGTCGCCGTAATCCGTGCCTGCGTATTGCGTCGCGTAGACCGAAACAGGGTCGTCCAAGCTTTCGATGCGGCCTTGCTCGACGGCGATGGCGATGAGACCGGCCACGAAACTCTTCGCAACCGACCAAGACGTCAGCCTGTCCTCGGTCGTCGTGCCGAGATACGTCGCTTCAAAGACCACTTCGCCGCGATGCAGAACCATCAGGCCGGTCGTTTCCGACCCCTCGACGTAATCGGTTAGAGAGCGCTCTTCGCCGTTCCAACGGTACCGGACCGGCGGCATCGGCGCGTCAGCGCGGGGCAGGGGTTGAGGCGCTTGGGCCTGGATGACCGCGTGGGGGAGAATGTCCGCCATGGTGCGAAACGCCACGCGCGAATAAGCCTCGTCGTTCAATCGGTGAATGCGCGCCGGGGCGTAGTCCGCCCAGGGTTGAAACCACCATGCCGCCAAGGCGGCGGCGCCCGCAGCAATCACAACCAGAATACCCGCAAAAACTCGGCCCATGAAACGCTCCCTCCCCAGCGTATGGGCGCGCCTCGCCCTCGCTCACTTTGGCGAATAGCTTAGCAGCCAAGGATGAATCGACCAGTCCGGGGGCGGTTACTCCGCCGGCGTGACCCGAAATAGACGCCCTTGGGCGTTATCGGTCAGCAGATAAAGCGCGCCGTCCGGGCCCGCCCGCACGTCGCGGATGCGTTCGTTGAGCTCAGAAAACAGGCTTTCTTCGCCCACGACCCGATCCGCTTGGCGCTCAAGCCGACGCACGTCGCGCGACACCAAGGCCGCGACAAAAAGATCGCCGCGCCATTCGGGGAAAAGTTCGCCCGCATACATCGCGAAGCCCGCCGGTGCGATGGACGGCGTCCAGTCATGCACGGGCGCGACCATGCCTTCATAGGTCGCAAACGGCGTAATCACAGCGCCGGAATAGTCGACGCCCGTGGTGGCGATCGGCCAGCCATAGTTCCCCCCAGCTTCAACCACATTCACCTCATCCCCCCCGCGGGGGCCGTGTTCATGCGACCAAACCGTTCCGTCGCGCGGATCCACGAGCAAGCCCTGAACATTGCGATGGCCGAACGACCAGATCTCCGGGCGCGCGCCTTCGACAGTCAAAAAGGGATTGTCCGGCGGGGCTTCGCCATCCGCGGTAATGCGAACGATCGCGCCCAGATGATTTTGGAGACGTTGGGCTTCTTCGCGAAACTCAAACCCTTCGCCAAGGCCGACGAGCAGGGTGTCGTCGGGCAAGAACGCCATGCGCCCGCCATAATGGACGTCAGTGTCGCGCAGGGGCGCGGCTTCGAAAATCACCTCCAGGTCGTCCAGCCCGAGCGCGTTTTCATCGAATCGCGCTCGAGCGACCCGGATCGTGTTCGCTCCTGAATCGCCATGGGCGTAGGAGAGAAAAACCGTTTGATTTTCAGAAAAATCCGGGTGGAGCGTGACCTCCAACAAACCGCCTTGGCCCGCCGCGTGGACAGCGGGAACGCCGGAGACCGGCTGGGGCGCCGCGCCGCCCTCCGACAGGTAGAGCAACGCGCCGCTGCGTTCGGTCACAAGCATCGCGCCGTCGGGAAGGAACGCCAGGCTCCATGGGTGGTCCAGCCCGTCCGCCAAAACCTCAAGGCGATAGCCGGCCGGATCGGCGACGGGCGTCGGCGCGGCCTCTTCGGGTGCGCCGCACGAGGTCGCGACGACCGCGCTCAAAACGAGCGACTGGCGCAGCGGCGTGAGCATGGCGGTTCTCCTTAAGGCGGCTTTCCCAATGGCGTCTGCTGGCGTAGGTCACTTGGCGCAGGTTATCGGGTGCGGCAAGGATGCAGCGCAAGCTGCTTTGGTGACGACATGCGGATCATTCTTGTTTTTGTCACGACGATCGCGGTTACGGCGGTTCTGGCGACCGCTCTGTCCACGCATTTCGTGTTGAAGGGGCTGAGAGAAGTCGGGGCGGAGATTTCATTCGCAATGGCCGCCGACGCGGTGGGCCGCGACTTGGCGGGGTTCGCGCCGCTTTACGCTGTGATTTTGGCTTTGGGGTTGGCGATCGCGCTGCCTGCGGCGGCTTTCGCGCATCGATTGACCCGCCTGCCGCGCGCGCTTGTGTTCGCCGCAGCCGGAGCGGCGTGTCTGACGGTGACGCTGGTGTTGATGGAGATCGTTTTCTTCGGCGTGCCGGTGGTCGCTGGCGCGCGTTCCGCCGTCGGTTTCGCGGCACAGGTCGGCGCAGGGGCGGTTGGCGGGCTGTTGTATGCAAGCCTCACGCGTGGCCCGATGCGCACGGATGGCTGACAAAGGCCGGTCTTCCATGTTCAATGCGTTAACAAGGCGTCAGAGCGATGCGACGAGACGCATGCCGGGAGGGGAAAATGGCTAAAACGATTTTGAAGACGGCGTTTATGGCGTCGACGGCGCTGACGGCGAGCCTGCTTGGAACCGCGGCCGCGGTCGCCCAGGTGGAGACGATCGTCGTCACCTCGCAGCGCCGGGAAGCGACGCTGCTCGAAACGCCTGTTGCGGTGTCCGCCGTCAGCAGCGAACAAGTCGAGCTTTCGCAGATCCGCGACGTGCGCGACCTCCAGCTTCTGGTCCCCTCGCTGCGGGTCAACCAATTCTCCCGGCCTGGCGTGACCGAACTGTCGATCCGCGGCATCGGGTCGTCCGGCGACAATATCGGCCTGGAACCCTCCGTCGCGGCCTTTGTCGACGGGGTCTACTTGCCACGTTCGGCGGCCTCGATCGGCGACTTCCTCTCGGTGGAGCGCATTGAGGTTCTGCGCGGTCCGCAGTCCACCTTGTTCGGCCGCAACGCGTCGGCGGGCGTGTTGAGCGTCATCACGCAAGCGCCCGAGTATGAGTTCGGTGCTCAAGGCGAACTCACCATCGGCAATTACGACAGCTTCATCGCGCGCGCCTCGGTCACCGGACCTCTAACGGAAGGCGTGGCGTTCCGCTTGGACGGCAACATCAACACGCGCGACGGCTTTCTCGACAATCTTACGACCGGCCAAAGCGTCAATGATCGCAACCGGTCGAGCATTCGCGGCCAGCTCTTGGTCGAGCCCAGCAACGATCTCTCAATCCGGTTGATCGCCGGCTACGAGAACATCGACGAAGATTGCTGCGCAGCGCCGTTCAGCGAGATTTTCCCGGCGAACGGTCAGGCGCTGGCTTTCCTCGGCGGGACGTTGCTCCCGACCGACCCGTTCGAACGCAACGTCGCCTTTGACGGTCCGTTGAATACGAATATCGAGAACGCCTATCTCTCCGGGCAAGTCGACATCGACTTCGAGGGCTTCACCGTCACGTCCATCACCGCCTTCTCGACCTTTGAAGACTCCAACGTGATCGACGCGGACTTCACCGACCTTCCGCTCGGGCAGCCGCGCCGCATCCGCAACACCTATGACGCCTTCACTCAGGAATTCCGGGTCGCGTCCACCGGCGGGGGCCCGGTCGACTGGATCGCGGGCGTCTTCTACTATCAGCAGGACTTGGATCAGTCGCAAAACCGGCCCTATGGCGCTGCGCTTCGACCGTTCTTCGACCTCGCCACGGGCAACGCCGTCACGGATCTGGAAACCGCGCTCGGCTTACCGGCCGGGACTTTCCTCGCCGACGGTCAGGGTCTGATCCAGGAAGACTACGCGCTTCAAACCGACAGCTGGTCGGCCTTCGCGCAGCTGGATTGGCACGTGACCGATCGCCTGACCTTGACCGGCGGCCTGCGCTACACCGACGAAGAGAAAGACGTCGTCGCCGACATCGAGATTTTCGATCCGTGGGCGGCGCTCGATTTCGTTGCGATCGGCGAGCAGCAGATCTTCGCGACCGTGTTCAGCACGCTCACCGGTTTGCCGCCGACGCCAGCGAATATCGGCGCCAACCCCGGCGCAGCCGCGACCGCACAGGCCCAGGCGACCGCCGGCTCCACCGATCCCACCATCAACGATTTGCTCCTGCTGACGCCGTTGCAGCTTACCCCGCCCGCGCCGGATTTCTCGCGCTCAAGGGAAGAAGACAACGTCTCAGGAAATTTCATCATCTCCTTTGACCTCACCGACGACATCAACACCTATTTCAGCTACTCGCGCGGCTTCAAAGCCGGCGGCTTCAACGTGGATTCTTCGGCGTCGCGCAACAACGCCTTTGAGTTCGATGAAGAAATCACCATTGCCTACGAGTTCGGCGTCAAAGCGAATCTCTTTGATGGCCGCTTGAACGTGAACAGCGCCTATTTCGATCAGACGATCGAGGACTTCCAGGCCAATGTGTTCACCGGCACGAGCTTCGTGTTGGACAATGCCGGCGAGATCACCATCCGCGGCATCGAGCTTGAGGCGATCGCCCAACCGACGGACCGCTGGTTGCTGACGGGCGGGATCACCTATTTGCTCGACGCGGAATACGCCGATTACGACAATGCGCCGTGTGACGACCTCAACCTGTCGGCCAGCTGCCTGCTCACCAACACCCAGGACTTGACCGGCCGGCAGCTGACGGGGGCGGCCAACACCACCGCTTCGGCGACCGCGACGTACTTCCAGCCGATCGGATCGCTGGAAAGCTATTGGCGCGGCGAGGTGTTCTACACCTCCGACCGCAATATGGGCTCAGACCTCGATCCGCGGAAAGAAGAGGACGCCTACACGCTGTTCAACGCCAGCGTCGGCCTGCGCAATCCCGAAGGAAACTGGGAGCTCCAGTTCTGGGGCCGCAACATTTTCGACGAGGATTATCTGCAGGGCGAATTCAGCTCTGTCGGTCAGCCCGGCAGCTTGAACGCCTATCCCGGCGATCCGCGCACCTATGGCCTGACGTTGCGCCTGCGTAACTAGTCCAGGGCTCAGGCCCGCGAAGAGGCGGCGGGGGCTTCGCGCTCCCGCCGTTTGCGCATTCAGGGCTCGCCGAAAAGGCAGATGGAAACCCTCGTCCTTATCGCCTCGCCGATCGCAATCGCAGCGCTGGTCGCGCTGAACGCGCTCATCGGCGGTTGGAGGCGCGCGACGCTCGCCTCGCTTCAAGACGCCGAGCGCGCGCTCAGAGAGGATTTGCTGACCTTTGAAGCCGGAGAGGGGATCGTGTCGGCGGACGGCCGGGCGGCGCTCGTCGTCGATCGGTCTCGTGAGGCCGCGATAGGTCTGGTGGTCACGCAGGGAGACAGGCTGGTCACGCGCTTGCTGACGCCCGGGCCGGAGGTGGTCGCGCGTCTCCGCGGGGATCGCGAGCTCCTTCTGCGCATGCGGGATTTCACCTTTCCAGGCGCGCGGCTCATACTCCCTGATGAAGAGACCGCGCGACGCTGGGCCGACAAAGTTCGCCGCGTTGAAAGCGGCGAGGAGGAGACGCAGCATGCCTGATCTGCCAGATCTGCCGGATCCGGTCTTGTGGGCCGTGCCGGGCTTCATAGCGCTCATCGCCGCGGAGATGATTTACGGCCGTCTCAGCGGCCGGACGCAATTCGAGCCCCGCGACAGCGCCACGAGCCTGATCATGGGATTGGGCAACAGCGTGTCGGGCCTGCTGGTCGGTTTCATCGGCTTGGCGTGGTTGACCTATGTGTCCCAGCACGCGGTGTTCGATATCGGATGGGCCTGGTGGGCGTGGCCGGTCTGCTTCGTGCTTGATGACTTCGTCTATTATTGGTGGCATCGCGCGTCTCACCGCATCCGCTGGTTCTGGGCGGACCACGTCGTCCATCACTCCTCCCAGCACTACAACCTCACCACCGCCCTGAGGCAGCCTTGGACCGGCGCGATCACGCTGAGCTATGTGGTGTTCGGGACTTGGCTGGTGCTTCTGGGCTTTCCCGTCGCCATGGTGGCGTTCGTGAGCGCGCTCAATCTGGTTTACCAATTTTGGATCCACACCGAAGCCATCAAACGGATGCCGAGATGGTTCGAGGCGGTGTTCAACACCCCCTCTCATCACCGGGTCCACCATGCGACGAATCCCCGGTATTTGGATAAGAACTACGCGGGCGTCTTCATTGTCTGGGACCGCATGTTCGGCACCTTTGAGCCGGAGCGGGACGAGGAACCCTGCCGTTACGGCGTGGTGCGGAATCTCAACACGTTCAACCCGGTCAAGGTGGCGTTTCATGAATGGTGGGGCATCGCCAAAGACGTCGCAGGCGCGAAGTCGTTGAGCGAGGCGATCCAATTCGTGGTTCGCCCGCCGGGATGGACGCCGGACGGGTCGCGCGACACCTCAGACACGCTGAAAGCGCGGTGGCGCTCTGTGCAAGAGGCCGAGCCCGCCGATGCGCCGGAGACCGAAGCCGACGCCGCCCGGCAAAGGCCGCAGCCCGCGGAGTAGACGCGCCGCAAGTGCGCTGGGAATGTCGCAGCGACGCGGATGTGATCGCTTGTGATCCAAATATCGCCCCTTGACGCGTCGACATCCGCGCAAAGCCCGCATATGAGGACCGGGACAACCGGTCGGCGGGGGACGCCGCGCCGGCGAACGCGTTTCTGAGGGGTTGATCATGCAACGCGCCGTGCTTCTCGCCACCACCGCCGCCCTGGCGCTCGCAGCCCAGCCGGCCAACGCTCAAGTGGGCGACGCCGATGAGGGCGTGTTCACCGTCGAACGCATTGTCGTGACGACGCAAAAGCGCGAAGAACTGGCCTTCGAGGTGCCGCTCACCGTCAGCGCGCTCTCCGATGAGCAGCTTGAATTGCTTGGCGTCACCCAGTTTGACGAGCTCTCCGCCTTCGTGCCCGGCCTCACCGTGCAACTGCAAAGCCCCAACAATCCGGGCTTCGTGATCCGCGGCATCACCTCGGACAGCGGCAACTTCCAAGATCCCCCCCGCGTCTCGGTCTATCTGAACGGCGTCGACGTTTCGCGCTCTCGCGGCTCAGCGTTTGAGCTCTTTGACCTTGACCGCGTCGAAGTCGCCCGCGGCCCGCAAGCCACGCTGTTCGGCACCGCCGCCTCGATCGGCGCGGTCAGCGTCATCACGGCGCGTCCGCAGCAAGAATTCTCCGCCGGCGGCCATATCGGATTCGGAAACTACGAGGCCATCACGCTCGGCGGTTACATGACCGGCGGCAACGATATCCTCCAAGGCCGGATCGCCGGCCAATATCGCTTCCGCGAGGGCTTCATCGAAAACCTCGCCGGCTCGCCCGGGTCCGCGAGCCTGGCGCGGCAGGACGACTTGAACGGCGTTGAAACGTTCGCCGTCCGCCCGAGCCTGCGCTTCACGCCCACGCCGAACCTGACCGCCGACCTTATCCTCAACTATGAGCGGAACACCCCGCCGGGCACGTCCTTCGCCTCGGGCGTCATCCCGTCCTCGGCCGGGGATACGAGCCCGTTTGGGTCCGCCGAGCTGGCCGGCGTGCGCGGCAACAACTTGCTGGAGTTCCAAGGCCTGGACCAAACCACCGGCGCGCCGATCTTCGGGCTGTTGGACCCCGCGACCGTCTCCGACTTCTTGGGCGATGACGAGCTGGGCCTGGACCGTGAAATCTACGACGCCAACCTCACGGTGACATACGATCTCAACGACGCCTTCACGCTCACCGGGATCCTCGGCTATCGCGAGTTCGACAGCCTAGAGATCTTCGACGCCGACGGCAGCCAAGTGCCGCTGGTGGAAGTGTCCGAAGACACTGAAGGCGATCAATTCAGCTTCGAAGGCCGGGTGAACTTCGACAATGGCGGACGTTTCCGCGGCTTTATCGGCGCGTCCTATTTCCAAGAGGACGGTTTCCAACGCGCGCCCTTTGCGCTCGACGAAACGATCTTCGGGGCGTGCGCCGCGATCACCCAAACCGGCGTGGTCATCGCGCCGACTTGCTTGAACGCGGATGGGTCCTTTAACCGCGTCAACATCGATCCCGCGACGTCAGGCGTTGCGCCGATCATTCCCGCCGCCGGCTCGTTCGGGATCTACTACCCCGCTGAGTTCACCAATTTCGGCGAGACCAACGCTTGGTCGGTGTTTGCGGACCTCTCCATCGACGTGACGCCTCAATTTGAAGTCACCGGCGGCGTCCGCTTCATCGACGAGGAACGCACCAGCGGTCTTCAAACCTCGTTCCCTGACTCGGTTCTCATCCTGCTGGAATCTCTCGCGGTCGACCCGACCAATCCGGTGTTCGCGCCGCTGCTTCCTGGCTTCGTCAACACGGGCCCCACGCCGATTGAGCGCACGCTTGATGAAGATGCGGTTCTGGGACGCTTGAACGCGATCTACCGCTTCTCCGACGACTTGAACGTCTACGGCACGATTTCCCAAGGCCGCCGCAGTCCGGTGTTCTCGATCACCCAAACCGGCGTGCTTGAGGTCGTGCCCGAAGAAACCGTGCTGAATTATGAAATCGGCTCGCGCGGTTCGTTCTTCAACGACTCGCTGTTGTTGCAAGGCGCGCTGTTCTTCCAGGAATACGAAGACTTCCGCGTCCAAATCGTCGACATCGCCGCGGGCGGCATTCGCAACGAATCCACCGGTCGCGCCACCAACACCGGGGTCGAACTGGAAGGCCAATTCATCGCCACCGACGATCTGACCTTCATCGGCAGCTACGGCTATATCGACGCGGCCATCGACGACGATGCCGCGAACGGCGACTTCGCCGGCAACCGCTTCCGCCTTCAGCCGGAGCACTCCGGCTCGCTCGCAGCGGATTATCGCCGCACGCTGTTCGGCGATGTGGAAGGCTTCGGCACGCTCACCTACACCTACCGCTCCGACGTGTTCTTCGAGTCCGACAACAATCCGCTGTTCACCGAAGGCGACGTGTCGCTGGTGAACCTCCGGGTCGGCTTGGGCGACGTCACCGGCGGCTGGCAGGTGCTGGGCTATGTCAACAATCTCTTCGATGAGGAATATCTCATCGACGCGGGCAACACCGGCCAAGACTTCGGCTCGCCGACCTTCATTGCGGGCGCGCCGCTCCTCTGGGGCGTCGAGCTGCGCGGCGAATTCTAATCTCGTCTGAGGCTGGATGCGCGAACGACGCTTGATCGCCGCGCAGGCCGGCCTTTGGACTTGGCTGAATTGGGCCCGCCGCCGTCCGCGGCTCACGCTTGCCGCGTGGGTCGCAGCGGCGGCGGCTTCCATTGCGCTGGCGATCGCTCAGCTGTCGGTGAACACCGACGCGGGCGACATGATTGCGCGCGACGTCGACTATCGGCGCGACCAAGCCGTCTTCGAGGCGACGTTCCCTCGGCTTCAGGATCAAGTGCTCGTGCTTGTCCGCGCCTCCACGGAGGACGGGGCGGACGTTTTTGCGCGCGCCTTACGGTCGGAGCTGTTGCAACGGAGCGAAGCCGTGCGCGGGGTGTATGCGCCGGAAATCGATCCGTTTTTCGAGCGCAACGGCCTTTTGTACCTCGAATTCGACGCGCTTGAGCGTCTGCTGGACAGGCTCAACCGCGCCGCGCCCTTGATCGAGCGGCTGGTGGCGTCGCCCTCCTTGCCCGTTCTCTTTGATGCGCTGGCTGAGGGGCTTGAGCGGGCGGAGGAGGGGGGCGACCGCGCCGCGATGGCGCGGGTCAGCGACGAGCTCGCCGCCGTCATCAACGCCCGTCTGGATGGGTCGCCGCGCGGCTTTTCGTGGCTGGGCGCGTTTGAAGACGCCGATAGCGATGCGCTGACCCAACGGCTGTTGGTGGTTGAGCCGAATTTGGCGTTTGATGCGCTCGCCCCAGCCCGGCGCGTGCGCGACGCGGTGATGGATGCTGAAGCCGCCGCCGCCGCTGCAACCGGCGTTTCGCCGCAGATCTATCTCACCGGCGATCCGATCCTGCGGTCTGAGGAGCTTCGCTCGGTCGCAGAGGGGGTCGGGGCTGCGTTCATGCTGTCGTTCTTGGGCGTGGGCGCGGTGTTGTTGGTGGGCTTGCGGTCCGCGCGGGTGGCGCTCGCCACGGTCGCCGCGGTGGTCATTTCCATCGCGTTGACGGCTGGGTTTGCGACGCTGACTGTGGGTGCGCTCAACCTCGTCTCAATCGCGTTCGCGGTCTTGATGCTGGGGCTCGGCGTGGATTTCGCCATCCACCTGGTTCTGCACGTCCAGGCCGACCGGCTGCGCGGCGTGAGCGCGCGCCCCGCGCTGTATCGGGCCGCGCGTGAAATCGGGGTGGCCTTCGTCATCGCCGCGGTCACGACGGCCATGGCGTTTCTCGCTTTCGCGCCCACCCAATTCGCCGGCATGGCTCAGCTCGGGATCATCGCGGCGGCCGGGGTGCTGATCGCTTTCGCCGCGACCACCAGTATTCTTGGCGCGACGCTGTCTTTGTTGCCCCCGCCGCGCCCCGCGACCCGCGGGCTGCACGCGCCCGCGCCTGAGGCCGCGGCCGCACGCCGGCGCGTGTTCGCCTGGGGTCTGTTGGCGCTGGGTTTGGTCGCCGTCGCCTTGACGCCGTTTGCGCGGTTCGACGCCGATCCCATGGCGCTGAGGGACCCGGACGCCGCGTCGGTCCAGGCCTTTGAAAGGCTGTTTGATGATGATCGCGTCCAGCCCTATCGCCTCAGCGCGCTCGCTCCGGATTTGGCCGCTGCGGACGCGTTGGCCGCCCGGCTCGCCGCCGTGCCCGCGGTCGACAGCGCCCGGACGCTGAGCGATTTCCTGCCCCAGGACGCCGCCGCCAAAGCCGACCTCATCGCCTTCGCCGCCTTCGGCATCGAAAGCGCGCTCTCCCCTCCGCCGACGGAACCGCCGGACGCCGGGCCTGCGAATGCGCGGCTCGCCTCGGCCCTGGCGGTTGCGGACGGCGCTGCGTTCGGGCGGTTGGCCGAAGCGCTGGGGCGTCTCGACGCAGAGGGACCCGCCATGCGCGAAGCCCTGGAGGCGGACGTGTTTCGCTTCTGGGACGCGCAGTTGACCCGTTTGCGCGCGCAGCTCTACCCCGAACCGGTCAGCCTGGAGACCCTGCCCGGGTCCCTGCGCGAGCGTTACCTCGCGGACGACGGGCGGGCCCGGATTGAAATCTCGCCTGTCGAGGACCTGCGCGATCCCGCCGCTCGCCGCGCCTTTGTCGAGGCGGTTGTGGCGGAGAGCCCTGACGCAAGCGGGCCCGCGCGGACGGTGCTGGAGGCGGGCGGGGTGGTGTCGCGCGCCATGTTGATCGCGGTGGCGCTGGCCGGTTTCGCCGTCGCCGTGATCGTTTACGTCGCCTTGCGGGACGCCGCCGTGACGGCGTTGATCCTGGTCACGCTGGCGCTGGCGGGCGCGTTGACCACGGCCACCGGCGTTTTGATCGGGATGCCGTTCAATTTCGCCAATGTGATCGTGTTGCCGCTTTTGATCGGACTGGGCGTCGACAGCGCGATTCACCTGGCGCTGCGCGCGCGAGGGGTGGCTCGGGCGGCGGGGGTGTATGACACCACGACGCCCCGCGCGGTGGTGTTCAGCGCGATGACCACCATCGCGTCGTTCGCCAGCCTCGCGGTGTCGCCGCACCAAGGCACGGCGAGCATGGGCGTCTTGTTGACGATCGCCTTGTTTTGGACCTCGACGTGCACGATCGTCTTGTTGCCGTTCCTGATGGAGCGAATCGGCGCGAGCAGGGCGGCTCAAACGCCCGCGCTCGATACTGAGGAGCGACGCCAAGATGCTTCACTTCCGAGCTAAGTCCGCGGTTATCGCCGCGCTCGCTTACCTTTTCGCCGGGGCCTTCCCCGCCATGGCGCAGGAGCCGGACGGAGAGGCGGACGCGTTCGCCATCGCTTCCGAGGCCTTTATCGAGGGCCTCATTGCGGATCTCGCCGCGGTCGCCTCCGACACCGCATCGGATGACGCCGAACGGGCGCGCGCCATGCAGGACGTCTTGCGCGATGATTTGGCGGTGGAGGCGATGGGCCGCTTCGCTCTCAGCGCGGATTTGCGCGAGGCCGCCGAGCCCGAGACGCTGGAGCGCTACGACGCCTTGTTTCCCGATTATATTTCAACGGTTTTCGCCTCCCAGATAGACGCGTTGGCTCGCCAAACGATCGAGGTGCGCGACGTGCGCCGGATCCGCGACAATGAGGTGGTCGTGCGCTCCGCCATCTTGAATGCGGCCGGTCGCGATGCTGCGACGATCGAGTGGCGGCTGCGTGACGTGGAAGGCGAGCCCAAAGTTCTCGACGTGCTGGTGGCGCGGATATCGCGGCTGGTTACCCTGCGCGCGGAGTTTCGCTCGGTGGCGTCGCGGGATGGGCTCGGCTCCCTGGTGTCGCGCATGCAAATGGCGGTGGACGCCGTCCAAGGCTGAGCGGGGCGCGTTTGGCGGCGAGCTGTAGTCGCCACGTCACAAATGTCTGTTAGACCGCTGGCGAGTTTGGCGAAACTTCTTTGAAGGGACGACTGCGCCTATGACCCGCTCCGCGCTCCGCACGCTTGGCATTTCGCTCCCCCCGATCCTGTTGGCGGCCTGTGTGACCGCGCCCGTCGAGGAAACGCGCGAGGCAAGCCCTGAGGCTCTCTATCTCGCGACCATCGAGGTGGTGCCTGCGGCGGCGGATGCGGAACCGCGCGAGGCTGTCACCGGCCATGTGTTCGACGATCGCAATCGCGACGGCGTACGCCAGGCGGGAGAACCCGGCGTGGCGGATGTGTTGGTGTCTAACGGGCGGGATGTCGTCTCCACCGACGCCGAGGGCGGTTACAGTCTCCCGGTTCGCCAAGACATGTCCGTGTTTGTGATTCAGCCCTCAGGCTGGCGCGTGCCGACCGATGAAAACTGGGTCCCCCAGTTTGCTTATGAGCATAAGCCGGAGGGCAGCCCGCGCCCGCTGCGCTATGGCGGTCTTCCGCCGACCGGTCCGCTGCCCGCGGCGATCAATTTCCCCATCATTCCCAGCACCGTCGGCGAGGACTTCGCGTGCGCCGTGCTGGGTGACATCCAAACCTACGCCAATACGGAAATCGGCTATATGCGAGACGCCGTGGTCGACGACATCGTCGATCGCGGGCCGGGCGCGGTGGACTGCCTTATCGCCGTAGGCGACGTCCTGGGCGATGATCTCGATCTGATCCCGCGCGTGGCGGAGCTCTGGGGCGCGGTCGGCGCGCCGCAATGGTGGGCGCACGGCAATCACGACTTCGATTTCGACGCGGATTTCGACGCGAACAGCGCCGACAGCTGGCGTCGTCTCTACGGCCCGAATTACTACGCATTCGAAATGGGCGCGGTGACCTTCGTCGTGTTGGACAACGTTGTTTATCCTTGCGGCGCTGAAGATGCGGCGACGCCTGGCCGCGAGTTCTGTCTTGAAGACGAGCGCAAGCGGTACAATGCGCGCATCACCGACGACCAAATGGCGTTCGTCGAAGGCGTGCTCGCCAATGTCGATGCGGACAACACGATCGTGTTCGCGCACCACATTCCGTTCGTCTCCTATGTCGACCAGACGACGACGCCGCACCAGACCGACAATGTGAACGAGCTCTATGCGATGGTCGAAGGCCGCGAAGCGCTGTCGCTGTCGGGCCACACGCACACCATCGAAAACCTGGCGCCTGGCGACAGCTTCGGCCCGTGGGAGGAGGCGGTGAACGTTGACGCGCTGCCGTTCCGGCACATCGTCTCCGGCGCGGTGTCGGGCGCCTGGTACCACGGCGATTTCGACGTCCACGGCACGCCGATGGCGTTGAGCCGGTTGGGCGCGCCGCGCGGCTGGGTGGAGCTCGCATTCGACGCGCAGGGCTCTTACCAGGAGCGGTTCATGGCGGCGAATATGGGCCGACATCGTACCATGTGGCTGTCCGTCAACACGCCCGGCTTCCGGACATGGTTCGAGGCGATAGACGCGTGGCGGCGCGAAGACAGAGCAACCCGCGACCCCGTGCCGCCGCTCAACATCTATGATTTGCCCGACGTGAAGATCCTCACGCCGGAGGATTTGACCGGGCGCAGCTATGTGACCGCCAATGTCTGGATCGGCGACAGCGAGACTGAGGTGACGCTGTCGATCAATGACGGCCCGGCGATCGCCATGGTCCGGACCCAGGAAGCGGCGGGGGAGGAGGCCCGCATCGGCGCGGAATTCGCCGATCCCTTCGCCGTCCAGCGCCAGTTCACAGTCAGCCGCTTCGCAGTTGAAAGCCGCTCGGGCGATCCGAGTGCGCAGGGCTATCAGTCCTACGGACGCCGTCAGTTCGAGCCTGCGCCGCCTCAGCCGCAATGGTCGGTCGCCGACCGCAACATGCACCTGTGGCGGGCGCTGCTTCCCCAAGAGCTTCCTGAGGGCGTGCATGTGGCGACGGTGTCGGTCACCGACCGGCATGGACGGGTTTTTGAAGACCGCATGGTGTTCGAAGTTCGGGCGACCCGGCCGGACCCGACCTGGCGTGAGGAAGTCTGGGACGCGTTTGAGAACGGCGCGCCGGTTCGTCCCTAGTCGGCGGATGACCGTTCGACGGCCGCTCGCCTGACGGGCGCGCAGCGAGACCCGGATTCAGCGCTTAGGGATGATCATGATCATGATCGTGGCCGTCATGGTCGTGGTCGTGATCATGGTGCTCGTGATCGTGATCGTTGTGGTCGTGACCCTGCGCGCCGGCGTCTTCGGCTTCATGCGTCGAATGATCATGAGCCCCGCCATGGGCGTGGCCGTGATCGCCGTGGCTGTGGGTGAGCGTCATGGCGACGCCCACAAGCGCGCCCAGCGCTGCGACCGGCGTGGCGAGACGCGAGCGTTCGCGCTCCACATGCGGCAGCAGGTGCCCCGCGCCGACATACAAGAGCAGCCCCGCGGCGAGCGCGAACAAATCGCCAAGCGTGGCTTCGTTGATCGAAGAGACAAACGGATAAGCGACAGCCGCGCCCAACGGCGTGGTGACCGCTGCGGCTAAAAACGCAAGCCAAAAGGCGTGCCCCGTGGAGAATCCGGCGCCCCGCAACAGGGCGAAGACGATCACCCCTTCGGGCACCTCGTGCAGCACCAACCCCACCGCGGTGAGCAGCCCCGTGGCGAAGCTCACCGAGAAGGTGACCGCGTAAACGACCCCGTCGATGAAGGAGTGGGTTGCGATCCCGAGCGCCGGGGTGAGACCGCCGGCGAGGTCCGCCCGCCCGCGTCCTTCCGCCAAGGCGAGCACGCCGCGGTTGAGAAGAAAACCGAACGCAAAGCCGATGAGCATCAGCTGAGGCCCGCGGGCCGACATGGCCAGCGCCTCAGGGGTGAGATGCAACAGTGAAATCGTGACCAGAGCGCCCGCCGCAAAGGCGGCGAACAGGCCCGCGCGATCCCGAGTCCAAGCCGTGCGCCAAACCGCCGCGAGAAGGCCCAGAGTGGTGAGCGTCCCTGCAATGAGCCCAAAACCCACTGCGGCTGGAACCATGCTGAACACGAGCGGCGTCCTCCCCCGACAGGCGCGGTGTTATAATGTAGCAATCATGGCTGGGCCAGCGCCGTTTCCAAACGCAATGTCGGTCATGGCGCGCCGAAAGGCACGATGCGATTGTCCGCATCATGTCCAATATCCGCCCGGCCGAGATAGGGCACGCCGGTTCGCGCGCACCAGTCTTGGGCGATCTCCGTCTCATCAGCGCCGAACGCGATGTCGTTGACCGGAATGCTTGAGCATCGCCCCAGCCGCAGGCCTGCTATGCCTTGCCGCGCCAGCACGGTGAGGGTCTGAAACGCCGCGCGGTCGATTTCGTAGTGATGCTCGTCGATGTCTTCGACCATCACCACATGGCCGCTTAAGGGGGGTTCGGCCGGTGTTCCGATGAGATGGCTCAGCGTGGTGAGATTGAAGGCGGCGGTGGGCGAGGCGTCGATGAGGGAAGGCTCAAGCGCGGTCGGTTCGCGACCGACCAGCCAATCGAGCGCGCGAGCCACCGCCGCCTCGCCATTCACCCGCGTGATATCCGCCGGCATGGGGCCGTGCGCGACCTCGCCGATGGCGTTGGCGTAGAGGTAGCCCAGCAAGAACCCCGCGTCGCTATAGCCGAGATAGGTCTTCTCGCGCGCCGCGCTGGAGAGGTTTTCCAGACCCTGGTCGAGCAGGCGGCAGGCGCCGTAGCCTCCACGGCCGAACCAAACCGCATCCACGTCAGGGTCGTTCGCGACGGAGACGAAGGCGGCGGCGCGGGCGGCGTCATCCCCGGCGAAGTGGCCATGGGACAGGAAGCACTGCGGATGAAAACGCACAGCCACTCGGTCGCCGTGCAGGGCGCGCGCAAGCGCTGTCACCTGCTCAGCCATCGCTTCTTCGATGCGCCGGCCCGGGGCGACCACGCCGATGACGACAGGCCCGTCATTCATGCTTGTTCCTTTTCCGACGCGTCTCGGCGCTTGTTCGCGCCAGCCGACGCGTTATAGCGATCCGACGATGGGTGATGTGAAGCGATACTTTTTTTGCGGCGTCGGCGGCAGCGGCATGCTGCCCTTGGCGATGATCCTGCGCGCGCAAGGGTTTGAGGTCGCCGGTTCCGACCGTGCGCTCGACCAAGGACGCAGCACGGACAAGTTCGACGCCTTGCGGGCGGAGGGCGTGGCGCTTTTCCCCCAGGACGGCTCCGGGCTGACATCAAGCGATCAGATCTTGGTGGCCTCCGCAGCGGTGGAGGACACGGTCCCCGACGTGCAGGCCGCAAGCCGGGTCGGCGCGACGCGGATGACCCGGGCGGAGCTGCTGTCTCAGCTTTTCAACGAGGCGCCGGTGAGCGTGGGCGTCGCCGGCACGAGCGGCAAATCGACCACCACAGCGATGCTGGGTTGGATTCTCACCGACGCCGGTCACGATCCCACCATTATGAACGGCGCGGTGATGCCGAATTTCGCGACGCCGGAGGCGCCGTTCGCCAGCGCGCGCGTCGGCCATGGCGGGGTGTTCATCTCCGAGGTCGATGAGAGCGACGGTTCCATCGCCCTGTTCGAACCGACAATCGCGGTGCTCAACAACGTCTCCCTCGACCATAAGTCGATGGAGGAGCTTCGCATGTTGTTCGGCGATTTTCTGGCCAAGGGCGCCAAGGTCGTCGTCAACGCCGACGATGCGGAGGCCGCCGCTTTGGGGGCCGCGGCGGACAAACGGGCTGTCAGTTACAGCCTGAACGGCCGGGACGCCCATTACCGCGCGGGAGAGATAGCGCCGGCCCGCACGGGTGTTTCCTTCGCCGTGACCTCGCGGGAGAACGATGAGCGCGCGGCTGTCTCGCTCGCCATGCCTGGCCGGCACAATGTGGCGAACGCCTTGGCGGCCATCGCGGCGGCGGAGGGGTGCGGGGTGTCGCTGGCCGCTGCAGCCGACGCGCTGGGGCGGTTCAAAGGCGTGCGCCGGCGGCTTGAGTTTTTGGGCGAAGCCGGCGGCGTGGCGATCTATGACGACTTCGGCCACAACCCCGACAAGATCGCGGCCACGCTGAGGACCTTGCATGCCTTTCCCGGGCGGCTGCTGATTATGTGGCAGCCCCATGGTTTCGGCCCGCTGCGGCACATGCACGATGCGCTCGCCGACATGTTCGCATCCGAGCTTGGCGACGCGGATGTCCTCATCCTGCCGGAGCCGGTCTATTTCGGCGGCACCGTCGAGCGGGACGTGACAAGCGAAGATTTGGCCGCGGCGGTGCGACGGAACGCCAAACGCGCAGAGGCGTTCCCCAATCGCGATGCGTGCCGCGACAGGCTGCTCGCGCTCGCCGAACCGGGCGATCGGGTGATCGTCATGGGCGCGCGGGACGACACGCTCACCACTTTCGCGCAGGGTCTTCTGTCGGCGTTGGGCGCGCATGAGGCGCCGCTTCCGCAGTAAAGCCGCGGCGCAGCGCGTCGAGTTTCGGCTCGATGTAAACCCGACAGAACGGCCGCTCAGGGTCGGAGCGGTAATAGTCGCGAAAACGCGGCGGGGAAGGGCGGAACGCCTCGGCTTGCAGCACGCGCGTCACCAGTGGCTCGGCGAAGCCAGCCAGTTCGGCGGCGAGGGCTGCGCCGGCGCGCCGCGCTTGGTCGTCGCTATAGACGTAGACGGCGCTGCGATATTTGCCCCGCATGGCATGAGCGGACGTGCTGGCGTGCGTGCGCAGATGCGCCGCGATCAGCGTCTCAAGCGTGACGCGTTCGGGATCGAACCGCACAAGCGCGGCTTCGGAAAACGCATCGTCGGGCGGCGCGGCCGCGATCCAGCCCTGGGCGACGCGCGTGACGCCGCCCAGATGCTGGAACACCGCCTCGGTGCACCAATGACACCCGCCGCCGAACCCGATGCGCTCGGCGGTCGCCATCAGGCCGCGCTGCGCTTGGGCAGCTTCCACCCCTGTCGCGGAAAGTGACAGGTGTAGCCGTTGGGATGCTTCTCCAGGTAGTCCTGGTGAAAGTCCTCGGCTTGGAAAAACGCGCCGACGGGCGTGACCTCGGTCACCACCCGACCCGGCCATAGGCCCGACGCCTCCACGTCTTTGATCGTGTCTTCAGCCACCGCCCGTTGAGCGTCGCTCTCGAAGAAGATGGCGGAGCGATATTGGCTGCCGATGTCGTTGCCCTGGCGGTCCTTCGTGGTGGGATCGTGGATCTGGAAGAACAGCTCCAAAATCTCCCGATAGCTGGTCACGCCGGGGTCGAAGGTGATTTCGATCGACTCCGCATGGCCCGTTCGCCCGGTTTTCACGTCGTTATAGGTCGGCGCGTCGGTCGTCCCGCCGGTGTAGCCCACCCGCGTGTCCAAGACGCCGGGCTGTTTGCGGATGAGATCCTGCATGCCCCAAAAACAGCCGCCCGCCAAAACGGCGCGCTCGGTGTTCGTGCTCATATGTCAGCCCTCCGCAGCGTCAGTTTCGAACAAGGACAGGTACGCGCCGTAGCCTTCCGCCTCCAAATCCTCCACGGGCACAAAGCGCAGCGAGGCGGAGTTGATGCAGTACCGAAGGCCGGTCTCTTCAGGCGGCCCGTCGGTGAAGACATGCCCCAAATGGCTGTCGCCGCCTTGGGATCGGACTTCGACCCGGCGCATGCCGTGGCTGTCGTCGGACCGTTCGACGACATTGTCCTTAGCGATAGGCCGGGTGAAGCTCGGCCAGCCCGAGCCGGAGTCGTATTTGTCGGTTGAGGCGAACAAAGGCTCGCCCGTCACCACGTCGACATAGATCCCGGCGCGTTTTTCATCCAGCAGCTCGCCCGTGAACGGCCGCTCGGTGCCGTCTTCCTGGGTCACGCGACGTTGCTCCGGCGTCAGCCGCGCCAAGGCCTCGTCGGTCTTCTTGTAGCTCTTTGCGTCGCTCATTGCGTTCGCCTCCCACCGCAGTCAGTGAAGTCTGACACGCGATATGGCGGCGGGCGATCGCTGTCGCCATCCGGGCTCGCTACAACGTGACCGTCTGAGAGCGGCGCGGGTCAGCCCGCGCGTTTGCCGGTCACCTCAAGCTCGTGCTCGCGGACTTTCCGGTAGAGCGTGGAGCGGCCGATGCCCAACCGCCGCGCTACTTCGGACATGTGCCCCGCATAGACTTCGATGGCGAACTGAATGAGGTCGCGTTCGATGTCTTCGAGGGTGCGCAGATGGCCCTGAGCGTCGAGCAACTCAATGGGGGCTTGAGCGGTTTCGGCTTCAATCTTCGAGGTCATGGCGCCGGCGGGACGCGGGTCGTCCCCCTCAACGGCCCGCGCAGGGGCGGGTGCGGGCGGCGCGGGTTCTTCGGCCGCGACGCTCACCGCAATGGCGGGGGTTTCTTCGACGGGCGCTTCGGCGAAGTCGGCCATCACGCCGGAGATCTGCGGGAAGTCCTGGGGCTCCAGCACGTCGCCTTCGCAAAGCACCACCGCGCGAAACACCGCGTTCTCCAACTGACGCACATTGCCCGGCCAATCAAAGGCGGCGAGCATGGCCATGGTTTGCGCGCTCGCGCCCTGAACGCTGCGCCCTTCTTGGGCGTTGAACCGGGTGATGAAGTGAGCGACCAGCGCGGGCAGGTCCTCTTTCCGGCGGCGCAACGGCGGAGCCTCAATCGGAAAGACGCTCAGGCGATAATAGAGATCCTCGCGGAAACGGCCCGCTTTGACCTCTTCCTCCAAGTCGCGATTGGTCGCGGAGATGATCCGCACGTCCACCTTCACGGGCCGCTTGGCGCCGACGGGGTCGACTTCGCCTTCTTGCAGAACGCGAAGGAGCTTCACTTGGCAATCCAGCGGCAGCTCGCCGATTTCGTCGAGGAACAGCGTTCCGCCGTCGGCCTCGCGGAACTTGCCCTCATGGTCGGCCGTGGCCCCGGTGAAGGACCCTTTCTTGTGGCCGAACAGGATGGATTCAGCGAGGTTCTCGGGGATCGCGCCGCAATTCACCGTAATGAACGGCTTGCCGGCGCGGTCGCTCGCGCCTTGGATCGCGCGGGCCAACAGCTCTTTGCCGACCCCGCTCTCTCCCGTGATGAGCACCGGAATATTCGACGCCGCCGCGCGCTCGCCCATCCGCACGACGGGGCGCATGGCCGGCGCGGCGGCGATCATGTCCTTGAACGAGAGCGAACCGGTGGCCGTCTTTTTCAGGCGTTTCACCTCGGTTTCGAGGTCGCCCATTTTGAAAGCGTTGCGCAGGGAAACGAGGATGCGCTCGGGGCTCGCCGGCTTGACGAAGAAGTCGCAAGCGCCTGCGCGCATGGCTTCCACCACGGTCTCAATGCCGCCTTGGGCGGTCAGCACCACCACCGGGGTGGCCAGACTGCGCTCGCGCATGGCTTTCAGCGTTTCGATGCCGGTCATGCCCGGCATGACCAAATCCAACAGCACGACGTCGACGCGCGCATTCGGATCGGCCAGCGCTTGGAGGGCTTGCTCCCCGCCCTCGGCATGGACGACGCCATAGCCTTCCCGTTCGATGACGGCCTGCAGCAAACGCCGTTGCGTGGGGTCGTCGTCACAAATCAGGATTGTCTTGGCCATGCCGCGTCCGCCTCCGCATCTCGTCGAGCTGCCCCGTTTTGGGGCGCCCTTGGTAAAAGCGGAGTGAAAGCCCTGCGGACAGGCGCAGGGTTTGTGCGTTAGGGCCGCGGCGGCCGAAGTCCCAGAGCGCGAGCCATGGCCGCGTCGACCACGCGATCAGGCAGCATGCGCATCAGAAGCGATTGAATCGAGAACGGCTCGATCTCCACCCGCAATTTCGGTCTCCGCGCGGTTAGAGCCGCAACGACTTTTTCGGCCACTTTCGAAGCGGGAAGCGCTCTGTCAGCGGCGCCCAGCATATAGGTGCGGGCGGCGCGGAGGGCGGGCGCGTAATCGGTCTCCGCCAGCGCCTCGGCGTCGATTTCGTCGGTTTTGTCCCAGATGGGCGTGGCGACCGGGCCCGGCGCGATGATCGTCACGGGGATGTCGTAGAGCATCATCTCCCGGCGCAGACTGACTGAAAGGCCTTCAAGGGCGTGCTTGGACGCCGCATAGCCGCCCGAAAACGGCGACGCGCGCCGGCCCTGAACAGAGGACATCATGACGATGCGCCCCGGCCGGCCGGCCCGGTCGCTGGCGGTTCCCAGCAGGGGGGCGAAGGCGCGAACCGTGCGAACGACGCCGGCGGCGTTGACCTCCAGCTGACGTTGAAACTGCTCTAAAGGTTGATGCAGCAGGGGGCCTGGCAGCGCGATCCCTGCATTGCAGACGAGCCCCGCCAGCCTTTCGCCGCCAAGCGCGGCATCGGCGATGCGCGCGGCCTCCGAAAGGGCGGCTTCATCGGTCACATCAGCCAATACGGGTCTCACTCGATCGCCGAGCGCCGCGACAAGCCGTTCGCCGTCTTCCCCTTTGCGGACGCCAGCAAACACGCGCCAGCCCTGGTTAACGAGCGCGTCCGCGCAGGCGTAGCCAATGCCGGTGGAGGCTCCTGTGATCATGGCGGCGGGCATGGCGGTCTCCTCTGGTCCTACGCTCTCTTCACGAACCGGCGATCTGGGCGGGCGCGCAGGTCCCTCGCCTTGACGTCCCGTCGCGCCGGCTTACCGTGCGCTCCATCCGAGGCTTGATGCGTCGCAACGATGGCGTCGAGCCGAAAACCGAACGACAGGGGCAGGCGATGGCGAGCGGAACCGGCGATACGCGTCCGGTATCGCCGCACCTTCAGGTGTGGCGGTGGCATATCACAATGGCGACGTCGATCCTGCACAGGGCGACCGGCGTCGCGCTTTATGGCGGAGCGGTTTTGGTGACCGCTTGGCTCGTCGCGCTCGCTTCGGGTCCGCAGGTCTATGCAACGGTTGAGGGTCTGTTTTTGAGCCTGTTCGGCCAGGTGGTGCTGTTCGCCTTCACCTTGGCGGCGACCTATCACATGGCCAATGGCGTCAGGCATCTGGTTTGGGACGCCGGCCATGGCTTCACGCCCGGCGTGGCGAACATGGCCTCGCGTTTGGTTTTCGTTTTCGCGCTCGTCGCCACGCTCGGCGTCTGGGCGGCGGCGTATTGGCTGTAGGCGGGGGTCATCCATGAGCGCGCACTTTCGAACGCCGCTGAAAACTGCTGTCGGCCTGGGGTCGGCGAAGGAAGGCGTGAGCCACTTCATCAAGCAGCGCGTGAGCGCCTTGGCGCTGGCCGTCCTTGTCCCTTGGTTCTTGTTTTCGCTGATCGTCGGCTATCGCAGCGGCTATGAGCGCGCGACGGACTGGCTGGCCCAGCCGGTGACCAGCATCGGCATGCTGCTGTTCGTCACTGCGGCGTTTTATCACATGCGGCTCGGTCTGCAGGTCGTCATCGAGGACTACATCGGTGGTCATGGAACCCGGGCCGCTCTGCTGGTTCTGAACACGTTTCTGACGGTCGTGCTCTGGGTGGCGAGCGTGTTTTCGATTCTTAAGGTTGCTTTCGCCGGCTGAGGCGGGCGAGGAGAGGACGAAGCGTCATGTCGGCTTATGAGTGGAATGATCATACCTATGACGTCGTCGTGGTCGGAGCCGGCGGCTCCGGGCTCCGCGCCGCATTGGGATGCTCCCAAGCTGGATTGAAAACGGCCTGTATTTCAAAGGTCTTCCCAACGCGCTCCCATACCGTCGCCGCGCAAGGCGGCATCTCCGCCTCGCTGGGCAATATGGGCGCGGACGACTGGCGCTGGCACATGTATGACACCGTCAAAGGGTCGGACTGGCTCGGCGACCAAGACGCCATCGAATATCTCTGCCGCCATGCGCCGGAC
>CAZABJ010000038.1:0-27821 GCA_964483375.1 uncultured Caulobacterales bacterium | reverse complement strand
CCGACTGACCCGTCGCCTGCAGAATGACTTCGCCCTCCCGCAATCCTTTGTCGTCGGCCTCGCCGCCGCGCTCAACGCTGGTGATGAACAAGCCGCCCTCGTTCTCGTCCAGGCCGCGCTCTTCACGCTCGTCCTCGTTCAGCGGACGAACGGTCAGACCGAAGAAAGCCCCGGTGTCAGGCGCGATGACGCCCGCGCCCGCCGTGCCGGCGTTCAATGCGTCATCAGAGGGGCGCTCGCCGATAAGCACGTCAAGCGTGCGCTCCGAGCCGTCTCGCAAGACGCGGAACGAGGCGCGTTGCCCCACCGACAGCGCGCCCACCTGGCGGGTGAGGTCGATGGCGTCTTCCACCTCAGACCCGTCGAGCGATAGGACCACGTCGCCGATGCGGAACCCTGCATCCGCGGCGGGGCTGCCGGCCACGACGGCGTTCACGATAGCGCCGTTCGCGTCTTCCATGCCCAAGCTGTCGGCGATGTCGTCGGTGATCGTCTGGATCGTCACGCCGAGCCATCCGCGCACCACCCGGCCGTTGTCGATCAATTCGCCAACGACACGGGCGGCGATCGGCGCGGGAATAGCGAAGCCGATGCCGACATTCCCTCCCGAGGGCGAGAATATCTGCGAATTCACGCCGACCACGCGGCCCTGCAAGTCAAAGGTCGGTCCACCGGAATTGCCCCGGTTGATGGGCGCGTCGATTTGGATGAAGTCGTTGTACTGACCGCCGATCTCCCGGCCCGTCGCGGAGACGATGCCGGCGGTGGCGGTGCCGCCCAAGCCGAAGGGATTGCCGACCGCGACGACCCAGTCGCCCACCCGCAGACCCATCTCATCGGCGAATTCGACGAAAGGGAAGTCCGCCTCGCCCCGAATGCGAAGCACGGCGAGGTCGGTCGATTCGTCGGAACCGAGGATTTCGGCGTTAAACTCATCGCCGTTCGCCAGGGTCACGGTGACTTCCGAAGCGTCGTCAATCACGTGGAAGTTGGTGACCACATGGCCTTCGGGGGAAACGATGAAGCCTGAACCCAGCGCGGAGCGCTCTTGAGGCTGCATGTCGGGGAGGCTGTCGCCGAAGCGGTCAAAGAACTCTCGAAACTCCGGCGGAAGGCCTTCGAAGTTGAAGCTGTCCGGCCCCAAAACGACGATGTCGGACGCTTTTGCGGTGACGTTGACGCTCACCACCGCGGGGCTGACGCTTTCAATCAAATCGGCGAAAGAAAACGGCGCGCCGTTGGCGAGGCGCTCTACGCTCAGCGGACTCTGGGCGAACGCTGGGGCGGCGAACGCGCCGGCGGCGGCGAACGCGGTCAAAGCGGCGGCTGCGACGCGGATGGTCCCTGTCATGTCGGGCGGATCTCCATGATCGACGATTGCGCGATAAGGCGCGCTTCATGCGGTTTTACGCTTGTTTGGCGCGCGCGGGATTACCCTGGGGTGGCGCGCGTCTTACATTTCTGCAAGGGCGTTTTCGCGTTCAAGGCGAAGTTTCAGTCGAGAAGCTTGGTTCGCACGACCACCGGCCCATGCAGCGTGCGGTGAACGGGACACTTATCCGCAATCTCAAGAAGCTTAGCGCGCTGATCCGCGTCCAACTCGCCTTCAATCACGAGTTCGCGAGTGATCACGTCCACGCGCGCTTTTTCGTCCTCATCGCAGGTTTCACAGTCCTCGGCGTGGGTCTTTTCGTGGCTTAGCCGCACGGTGACCCGCTGCAACGGCCAGCCTTTGCGGTCCGCATACATCCGCAGCGTCATCGAGGTGCACGCTCCAAGCGAGGCGTTGAGGAGTTCGTAAGGGTTCGGCCCCGCATCGTCCCCGCCGACCGCTACGGGTTCGTCGGCGCGCAAGGTATGATCCCCTGCGACGATGTCGTTCATATACTTGCCCGCGCCGGTCTCGCGCACCGCCACCCCGTTGGGCGCTTTATGCGGCTTCGGCGCCTCGGGGCCGCCGCCCTCGATATAGCGCGACGCCCAACCCGCTATGGCGTCTGCGGCGTATACGGCGTCGTCGTGCTTAGAGATCAAATGGTCCGCGCCATCGAGGCTCAGGAAGCTCTTGGGATGCGTGGCGGAGACGAAAATCCGGGTCGCGTGATCAATGCCGACGGTTTGGTCGATGGGGCTGTGCGCGACGAGCAAGGCGCGGCGCAGCCCGCCCGCGGCGCGCTCCACATTTTGCTTGGCGATATCTTCGAGAAACTGGGCTTTGATGGTGAACGGCCGGCCAGCCAGAAGCACGCGAGCTTCGCCGTCGCGCTCGATCTTGCTGACGTCATCGGCGAATTGGTCGCGCACATGCTGTGCATCGGCGGGGGCGGCCAAAGTGACCACGGCGCGCGCTTCGGGGATCTGGTCGGCGGCGACCAGCACCGCCGCGCCTCCCAAGCTGTGGCCGATGAGAAGGCTCGGCGCGACGCGCTCCCGGCGCAGCCAATCCGCGGCGAGAACGAGGTCTTGGACGTTTGAGGAAAAGTTCGAATTCGCGAAGTCACCCTCGGAATTGCCTAGGCCGGTGAAATCAAACCGCAGCACGCCCACGCCGTTTTCGGCCAATCGTTTCGAGATGCGGCTCGCCGCGAACACGTCTTTCGAACAAGAGAAGCAATGGGCGAACAGCGCCCAGGCTCGCGCCGGCCCGCGCGGGCGATCGATGCGCGCCGCCAGGGTGTCGCCCTGCGCGCCTGTGAAATCCGCACGTTCCGCCGTGATGGCCATATCCCGCTCCTCGTTCGCAGACCGCGGGGACCCTAGCCGCGCCCGGCGCGTCGCGCGAGCCTAGGGGGCGGGGTCGTCGGGGCCTGCGTTACGGGCTGCGCGCCGTATCACGGCAAGCGCGCCCAGGGCGGCGAAAACAAGGATGAGCAGCGGAGAGAACCACAACAGGCCCCCGCCCGCGTCCAAACGCGGCCGCAGTCGAACGCTCTCATCGTAGCGCGCGGCCATATTCGACAGCACCGCCTCATCAGACAGCCCCTCCGCCACATCCAACCGGACAAGCCGACGCATCTCCACGGCGACCTGCGCATTGGACGTGGCGATGGGTTGGCCGTCGCAGACGGGGCAACCAAGTTCGCGCATCAGCGCGAGCGCGCGCGCTTCGGCTTGCGGGTCGGCCAGCGGCTCGTCCGCGCGCCCCGGCGAGCCCGCCAAGAGCGCGAAAGCAAGGGCGGCAAGGGCGATGCGGCGCATCATGAGGCGGGGTCGTTGCGCCAGGGTCGGATAAGCGCGAGGGCGCCGCCGGCCGCAATCAAGGACGCGCCGAGAAACACCGCCCAAATCAACGGATTGATGAGCACGCGAATAGTCCAACGCGGGCCGTCGGGCCCGGCTTGAGGCGGACCGAACGCCACATAGAGGTCCCCTCGCAGATCTGAGCGGATCGCCACTTCGGTCGTGGTTTGATCGGCGACGGGATAGAAGCGTTGTTCGGGCGACAGGCGCACCGGCTCCGCCCCCGGCGCGGCGATGGTGATCGCAGCGCGGTCGGCGGCGTAGTTCGGTCCGTCCGCCCGTCTTACGGCGTCGAGCGAGACCGTCCGTTCGCCGACCTCGAAGGCTTGTCCCGGCGCGACCACGCCGGCCGCCTCCACATGCAGCGCGGCCTCGACCCCGGCGCCCAGCACCAACAAGCCCACCCCCGCATGGGCGAGAGGCGCGGCCATGACGCGCGGGCGAAGCCGAAGCGCTGCGAAACCAGCGCCCAATCCCACCCGGGGCCACCCCGCACGGCGGACGAAATCCTGACACGCCGCGACCAAAACCCAAGCGCCCAACCCCGTCGCGACCGCCGGTCCCACTGCGCCGCCGCCCGCGATGACCAGCAACGCCGCGCCGGCCATCACGCCAAGCGCCGCGGCGATGCGCAGCTTCATCGCAGCCGCGGCCGCATCCCCCCGCCGCCACGCCAATAAGGGCCCGAAGGGCGCGGCGAGCATCATCAGCGCCAAGCCAGGCAAAACCGTACGCTCGAAATAGGGCTCGCCCACGGTCACGGGAGCGTAGCGTATTCCAAACGCCCATTCCGGGCTGAACGCCGCGACAAGGTCTCGAATGACGGGAATGACGACGGGACCGAACAGCTCGTGCAGAAGCGGGTAGGTCGTGCCCAGCAGGACGACTGCGGTGGCGTGGGTCAACAACGCGTTGTTGACCACGATGGCGGTTTCCCGGCTTTGGGGGCTGAAAGACGCCGCCTTGCCCAACCGGCCTGCGCGGGCGGCGAAGACCGCAAGCGCGAGCCCGATCATCACCGCAAGCATGCCCAACAATATTTGACCGCGGAACGGGTCGGAGGCGAATGCGTGCACCGAGGTGATGAGCCCCGAACGCGTGAGAAACGTGCCTAACAGCGCCATGCCGAAGGCGAGGATCGCAAGGAGAATGGTCCAGCCCGCAAGCGCTCCGGTTCGTGCGGTCACGAGCGCGGAATGCAACAAGGCGGCGGCGAGCAGCCAGGGCATCAGGCTCGAATTCTCGACGGGGTCCCAAAACCACCAACCGCCCCAGCCAAGCTCGTAGTAAGCCCAGTAAGAACCCAGCGCGATGCCGACGGTGAGGAACGCGAACGGGATGAGCGTCCAGCGCTGTATCACGCGCGCCCAGCTCTTGTCGGCGGCGTCGCCCCGCCACAGGGCCGCGACGGCCACGGCGAACGGCGCACACATGCCCACATAGCCCAAATAGAGAAACGGCGGATGGAGCGCCATCGCCGGGTCCTGCAGGAGAGGATTGAAGCCATTGCCTTCCAAGGGCGGGTCGATCACCCGAGCGAAGGGGTTCGATGCGAAGAGGATGAAAGCGAAGAACCCAGCGGCGATCGCTGCGAGAACCGTCGTCGCCCGCACCCCGAGCGCATCGGTGACGGGCATGGAGCGGGTGAAGGCGGCGGCGTATCCCGCAGCGACCAAGCACCAAAGCAGCATTGAGCTTTCATGGCTGCCCCAGGCGGCGGCGACCTTATAAACGAACGGCTTGTCCACGTGGGAATTGAGCGCGACGTTCAGGACGCTGAAGTCTGAAACCACGAACGACGTTATGAGCATGCCCATCGAGACAAGCGTCGCAAGAAAGGCCGCGTAGACTGCCCGTCTGCCCGCCAGCACCAGCGCCGTCCCGCCGGTGCGAGCGCCGTAAGCGCACAGAACCACCGCTGCGAGGCTCGCCAGAAACGCTAAGGACAGCGCGATGCGGCCAATGTCCGGGGCGAGCGTCACGACGGCGTCGCCCGACCGCAGCTCTCCGCCAAACGCGGCGCCGCCTCGATTTCGCGAGGCTGATAGGTCTCGTCATGGCGGGCGAGGACGCGGCGGGCGGCGAACACCCCGTCAGGCTGCAACACGCCCTGGGCGATGACGCATTGGCCTTCGCGGAAAAGGTCGGGGATTGGTCCTGAATAGCGGACCATCATGCCGCTCTGGTCGTCGGTGACCCGGAAGAGGATCGCTTCCTCGTCTTGGGTGATGCTGCCCAAGGCCACCAAGCCGCCCAAGGAAATCGATCGGCCGGGCGCGGGCGGGTTTTCCAGCACCTCAGAAGGGGTTCGGAAAAAGGCGACCGCATCGCGCAATCCAAACGCGGCGAGCCCCACCGCCAGGGTGAGGGCGGCAGCGCCAAGCCCCAGCATCGTCAACCGCGCGTTCCGCCGCCGCATCAGCCCTCTCCTTCTCTTGCGTCCGCATCGAGCACCACACGGGCGCTGCGCAGCAACAACCGCTCGCCCTCGGTCCAGGTCGTCGCCTCTTCCGCCGCATCAAGCGCTTGGCGCGCGCCCTCTTGGTCGCCCAAGACCGCGCGCGCGCGCGCCAACGCCAACCAGCCGGGGAGGTCTCCTCCGTCATCGGCCAACCGCGCGGACAAGCGCGACACCATGCCCTCAGCGAAGGCCTCAGGGTCGTCCACCGCCCCGGCCATCGCAGCGACATCCACCGCGCCTGCGTCCATCACCGGCGCGGCCGGCCGCGACAGCCGCTCCACCGCGTCATGGGCGATGCGTGCGCTGGCCATCGGGTCGAGATCCAACAATAACGCGCCCCAGGCGCGCGCTGCTTCGCGCCGGTCGCCGCCTTGATACTGCGCGAGCCCCAAATGCCAGCGCGCGAGCGGTTCGCTCTCATCCCGCGCCAGCGCTTCTTCAAACGCCCGAACCGCTTCGGGCGTGACCGCCCCCTCATTCAACGCCACCAGCGCCTCGCCCAGGGCGGCGAAGGCATAGCCGTCCTCAGGCCCTGAGCGGCTCGCAAGGGCTTCTCTCGCGGCGACGGCTTCGAAGGTTCTGCCGGCCTCCAGATAGGCGTCGCCTAGAAAACGGATGGCCATGTCGTCTTCAGGGTTTTCTTCGGCGATGGACCGCAAAACGATGATGCGCTCTTGCAGTGTGAAGGCGGCGGGATCGGCCCCCGGCGCGCGCAACGCCTCAATACGGTCTGCGAGCGGCGCTCCGGGCCGCGGCGCCCCGCCGGACCAAAACACCCCAAAAGCGCCACCCACGACGCTCAACGCCAATGCGAGGGCGACCAAGCGCGCCCGCGCCGCCAGCAAGGGCGCCGCAACGAAAGCGGCGAGCGCGACGGCGCCAGCGAACGCCAACGACCAAAAAGCGACGGAAAACGATGCCATGGCGGCGATATTGCCCGACCAGGCGGTTCAGGCAATCACAGAAAGGGCGTCATGCCGCCGCAGCGGAGCGTCGTCGCATCACCGCGGCCGCTTCTTCGCCTGAAAGGGCGCTGACGACCATGCTCAAAACGCTCAAGAGGGCGGCTTTCTCTTGGTCGTCAGCCTCAACTGAGCCGACCAGCGCATCGCAATAGGTCTCAACGCGCTTGGTCACCTCGTTCAGCGCGGCGCGGCGCGCGGAGGCGAAGGCGGCGCGCTCGTCGATCACAGCGGTGTTGCGCAAGAACCGAATGTAGGCTGCTGCGTCCGCCGCTTCGTCGTCGCTCACCTGACCGCCGGGGGCCCAACGCTTGGACTTGGGGTCGACCCGGCGCGGGGTCGCGGCCTCAACCGCGTCAACGACGCGTTCGCAAAGCGATTGCAGGGAAACAGAGGCGGCCGACTTGAGCGCGAACAACCGACCGCCCCATGCACCGTCTTTGGAGAGCTGGAACTCTTCGGTCATGCCGTAAACGATATCGGCGTAGCGCGAGACCGCCGCGACCATCGCCGCATCATCGAAACGCGCCCGCTTCGGGGCGGCGAATTGCCTGGCGACCGCCTCGGCTTCGTCGATCAGAAGTTCGCCGATGATCGAAAGATCGGTGTTCTCGACCATGAACTCGTTGGTGCTGCGGGCGATCCTGCCCACGACGCGGAGGATCTGCGCCGGCTTCGCCAAACGACGCGCGCCAACCATCAACAGCACGGGACCGACTTCCGGCGCGATCGCCGTCGCGGACTCATACGCTTCCCGCAACGCGTCCACCCGATCCTCATCCAGCTGGCGCAGCCCCTGCTCCCAGCTCGCCAACGCGCCGTAGACGACCTCGGTGTGTTCCAGCGCCACCGCCACATGACCCGCGGCCGCGCGTCGTTTTGGACCGCCGACCAAGCGCTCCAACGTTTCAATGTCACGAAGCTCCGAGGAAGAGACGAGCGACCGCAGCAGCGGCGCCAAAACGCGTCGCTGCGCTTGGGCGAGTTTTCGCGCGGCGGGCTCTCCTTCTTCCGTCACGGCGCGATCGCTCGCTGCAACAGCGTCGGCTGCCGCCTCAGCGTGTTCGGACTCGCACAGCAATGTCCAAAGCTTGTCGAATAAGGAGCGGTCGACTGTGGAGGCCTTCTGGCCTGCTGCGGTCACGATCATCGGTTCCGCCGGCTCGAAGAACCAAGCCTGAAACAACGAGCTCGCCCGAGCGTCAGCGACACGGGCCGCCAAAGCGGCGCCGGCTTCTTCCCCTTGGTAGCCCGAAGCCAGATGCACCAGCATGTCAAGGCGCGCCCCCGCCTTGGCGCGCGTTTTTGCGCTGGGAGAGCGAGCCGCCTCAAGCGCCGCGGCAATTGACTGGGCGTTCAGGCGGTTCTCGATTTCGCTCGCAGCGAACTCGCGGGCGGCCTCAAAGCGAAGCCTCCGCGCCGAGATCGCGGCGCCGCGTATGAAGCGCCCGCCCTGCTCAATCTCAAGCTTAAGCGCTTCGGCCGGTGGGCCTATGGGCGAGACGCCGCCGCTCGGGGCCGCTTCGCGCACCTGCGCGCCGATGCGCGTGCATGCCGCTTCGTAACGTCGGCCGGTTTCCCGCCGAACGTCTTCAATACGCGACCGCCAGGCTGGACGCTTAGCGTTGCGGGTCGCTTGGTCGGCAAGGTCAAGCCACTCCGCCTCGCCATCGAGCGCTTTGAGCGCGGCGTCGGCGTCGAGCGGCTGGTCGCTGTCCAGCGCATAAGCCGGTGGCGCGAGCGCAAGCACCGCTTCGATCAGCCTATCGAAGCGCCACAAGTCGCGCTCCGCGACCTGAGGCGCGATTTTGTCGATGGCGGCCAGGATCTGCGTTGGGTTTTCGCAACGCCGCAAAAGCAGCGACAACAACGCCGGACCCAATTCGGGCGCCTTTTCGCCCCGCTTGGCGACAAACGCCGCAATGCCGTCGACGTGACGCTGTGCGTTGGGGATGCTTTTGGGCCACTTGGCAACGAGCTTGGCGACCTGCGGTGCGACCGCGAAGAGCGCCGCAGCGGTTTCCATGTCGCGTCGAAGGCGGGCATCGCCCTGGCACGCCTTGGGGGCCTGTGACGCCAACGCCAACAACATCGCCGCACCGCCCTCTGTGTGCAGCTTATCGACAAGGGCTTGGGCTTCCCGACCCGGCCGCGACACCATCTCCGCGGTCCAAACGGCCACCGCTTCCAGCGCCTGATCTTGTGCGAGATCTTGGGAGAGCCATCGCCAAATCGGCGTGACTGAGGCGCGCGCGACGCCGTCGACGCGCGCGTCGGAGGCGTCGCCAAGGTCGTCGAAAAGGGGCGCAATAGGCGCAAAAACGCCTGCCGCTTCGGCGAGTTTTACGGAAAACCCGATCGGTGCGGACTTAAGGAACGCAAGAATGCGTTCGCGCATTTGGGCCGAGTGAGCGGCCATAAAACCACCGAGAAAACACTGAGCTAAGACCGCACTATGGACAGAACGCGGTTAACGCTGCGTTGTGCGGCGGGCGCCGGCGGCGGGGAGATCGATCGCAGCGGCCAATCCGCCCAAACGGCTGTCGTCGAGCCGCAACGCGCCAGCATAAGCGCGCGCCAAATCAACGACGATGGAAAGCCCCAGCCCAGACCCAGGCGCGGCTTCGTCAAGCCGCGCGCCGCGGCGAACGACTTCGGCGCGCTTGTCCGGCGGCAAGCCCGGCCCGTCGTCCTCCACGAGGACCTGCATGCGTCCTGGCTCAGGGCCGGCCGTAACGCGGACGCTCACCGCCGCGGTCGCCCATTTGAACGCATTGTCCATCAGATTGCCGACCATCTCTTCGAGGTCCTGCCGCTCGCCCCGGAAGTACAGCTCTTCGGGGCGGGAGACCTCCAGAGCGATCGCCTTGCCGCCATGCTCCCGCGTATGCGGGCGCGCTATACCGTCAACCACCTATTTCCCCGGCGGGCGCGCCCCTACGTGGGCCGCGCGCGCCGCGGCGCTGGCGCGTTTGAGGTGATGGTCAACCTGGGCGGACATCGCCGCGGACTGCCGGCTGACCACCTCCGCCAAAGCGCCCTCCACGCTCCGACTTTCGTTCATCAACACCGCAATAGGCGTTTTCAGCGCATGGGCGAGATTGCCGACATGGGCGCGCGCGCGCTCCACGACGTCGCGATTGTGATCAATCAGCGCGTTCAGCTCATCAGCCAGAGGGAGCAGCTCGACCGGCGCTTCATCGTCGAGGCGTTCACGCTCGCCCTCTCGGATCTGCGCCACCGCATCGCGCATGCGATACAGAGGCACCAAGCCGACGCGAACCTGTAAGAACACCGCGCCGATGAGCAGAAGCGCGAAAGGCGTGAGCAAGAGGAGCCCGCGCAGCCTGTAGCCCGCGATCCGATCGCGGATCAGGGAGTCGGATGCGGCGACCGCAAGCACATAGTCGGCGCCGTCGTCCAAGCCGAGCACGCTGGCGCGGAGACGCATGCGTTCGGGATCCGGCCATCGGGCCAATCCATAACCGGTGATTTGCCGACCGCCCGCCTCGATGGCGCGCCTTAGCGTGTCGGGATCGAGTTGCAGGGCGCCGAGGAGGGAAACCGACCGGGCGCGCGTGACATAGCCGTCCGCTTCATTCGGATCCAAACGCCCGACAATCCAATACCGGCCGCTGAAATTGGTCAGCTCCATCCGCGCATCGCCTGCGACGCCGGACCAGAAGGGCGGGTCCACCTCGAAATCCGGCTCAGGCGCGTCTTCGAACCGGACCACGCCGGTCTCGTCCACCCTCACGTCGCTCTCAAGCAAGCTCAACGCGGCGATGAGCTCCTGGTCGAGATCGAAGTAAACGGCGTTTCGATACAGCGACCCCAGGGCCACGACGCCGACGAACAAAAACAGCGCCGAGCCGATCGCCGCCAGCGCGGCGAGACGAAATGCGAGCGAACCGCGCGCGGTCACGCGGCGGCCGGCCCGTCCGGATCGATCAGCTTGTAGCCGATGCCGCGTTTGGTCTCGATGCGATCAGGACCGATTTTCCGTCGCAGGCGGCCGATGAACACCTCGATAGTGTTGGAGTCGCGATCGAAATCTTGGTCGTAAATGTGGGACACGAGCTCGGTTCGAGAGACGACCTTATCGCGTTGATGCGCAAGGTAGTTCAGAATGCGGAATTCATGCGCGGTCAGCTTGACCGGCGCGCCGTCGACGAAAGCCCGCGCAGCGCGCGGATCGACCGTGAGCGTACCCACTTCAATCATCGGCGTCGCATGCCCCTTGTCACGACGAATGATCGAGCGGAGCCGCGCCAGAAGCTCTTCGGTATGGAAGGGCTTGGTGAGGTAGTCGTCCGCGCCCGCGTCAAAACCCGCGACCTTTTGGGACCATTGATCGCGCGCGGTGAGGATAAGAACCGGAAAGACGCGTCCGTCCGCCCGCCATTTCTCAAGCACGCTGACCCCGTCAAGCTTCGGCAACCCCAAATCTAAGACGACGGCGTCATAGGGCTCGGTGTCGCCGAGGAAGTGACCGTCCTCCCCGTCAGACGCCGCATCCACGGCGTAGCCCGCATCGGTGAGCGCCTCGCTCAACTGACGGGTGAGATCAGGATCGTCTTCCACTAACAGGACACGCATGTGGCCGCCTCCTTAGCCTCCGCATTGCGCCGCTGACCGGCACGGCCCGGAAACCGCGCCCGACCGCGCGTCCACGCGCACGAACACACGATCCCCGTTTATAATAATGCGAACGAGATAAGCGCGCGCCTGACCGCTGCGGGGCACGGGGATAACCTCAAGCGCCCGCGAACCGGGGTACCGCGCTTCAGCCGCCCGCATCGCGTCCCGCGCGCTGAGGCTTCGTTGCGCATAGAGCAGCGCGTCGCCGGTGTCATAAAACACCGCCGGCTGGTCATGACGACTATCGCCGAACCGCGCCCAGCCCTCATAGGATTGGGCCGCGGCGGGCGCTTGCGCCAGACACGCGACGAGCAAAGCCGTCGCGCCGGCGGTGAGGAGATGAGCGAGCCTTTTCATGAGCCGCACCCTGACCTCGGCGCTCTGAACCGAAGCTGAACGCATCATACATCGTACCGCTTGCGCGGATCGTAGTCCTTGCCGGGCGTCCAGCTCTCAACGAATTTGACCAAGTCGGGTTCGGCGCGTTCGGGCAAATGCACGGTCAGCCGAACCAGCTGGTCCCCGCGCCCTTTTTCGCCTTTCACGCCGCGGCCTCGCAGCCGCAGCACCGTGCCGGAATTCGACCCCTTGGGAACGGTCACCGTCACCGGCCCGGTCAAGGTGGGGACTTTGATTTTCCCGCCCAAGACCGCTTCTTGCAGCGTCACCGGCAACTCGATGCGGACGTCGTCCCCTTCACGCCGGAAAAACTCGTGCTCTTCGACGGTGACTTCGACCAAGGCGTCGCCGGCGGGCGCGCCGTTGCGTCCTTGCCGCCCTTGGCCGCGCAACCGAAGGACCTGACCCGAACGCACGCCTTCAGGGATCGACAGGTCTAGCGCCTTGCCGTCGCCCATGACCACGCGTTTGCGTCCGCCTGTCGCCGCCTCCAAGAACGTTACGGAAAGGCGATACCGAGCGTCTTCCCCGCGCGCCCGGAACGGGCCGGAGTCCGCGCCGAACACGCCCGAAAACAAATCGTTGAAGTCGCCGAAGCTCTCGCCGCCCCTGCGACGGCGCCCATCCATGCGTTCATTGCCGTCGGCGTCGATTTCCCCGCGGTCGAAGCGGCCGCGCTTTTCGTCGTCGCCCAGCAATTGGAACGCCGCGGTGATGCGCTTAAACCGCTCCTCGGCCGCGCGATCGCCAGGACGCGCGTCTGGGTGCAAGTCTTTTGCGAGCTTGCGATACGCTTTGCGAATGTCATCCGCAGACGCGTTCCGCTGCACGCCCAATTCGGCGTAGGGATCGTTCACCCGAGGCCCCTTCTGCGCTCCCCCGCATGTCAAGCGCGATTCTTGGGAAAAGATACGCTGCAAACGAACTGCAAGAAAGCGTCCGCGCGCGCTGCGCCGAATTAGAGCAAGGCCTATGCATAGACGAAACTGCGCCTGAGCGCCCCCTCGCCGACGCGGTCCGAAATCTGCGCCACAGATATTTCAAAGGCGTAGCGGGGCGCGTCGGGAAACAGCGCGGCTTCTTCGGCCAAGCTCAAAAGGGTTTTCGGCTCGCTCGTCTCGCGCGTGAGAACCGCCATGCCGTCGCGATAGATGAGCGCGCCGGACGGGCGGGCGGCGTTTTCCAACAACGCCTTGTTCCATGCGCCCGAGGCGGCGTGAATGTCGAGCGAGTACCCCGCCGCGGCGAGCGGCGAGACCCCATAGTGGTCGCAGGCGGGGTTGAAGATCTTCATATGCAGCACGCCCGCCCGGCCTGATGCGGGATCACGCAGCACCCGCCGGGCGCGCTCGCCTTCCCCGATGCGCCAGCCCGCCGGCCACCCGCTGGCGGCGGCGATGACTTTCACCCTGTCGGGCCGCAGCGCGTGGAGTTCGCGCGGTTCGCCGTCCAGCTCGGTCGCCTCGAAATAGGCGTTTCCGCTGACATGAAGGTGCCCGTAAAAGGTCTCAAGCAACTCAGACGCGGTTTGCTCCGGGTTCGGACGCCGAAGCAAGGCGGCGACCGGGTCGTCGCTCGGCGCCGGTCGTCCGCCGCGCCAGGCCGCCATCGGGGCCGACGCCGCGGCTTCCGACACCATCCGAACACAACGGAACGCGATCGGATTGTAGGCGTAGTCCCGCCCGGCGAGCTGGGCGTAGTCCGCCCGGCGCGTTGCGCCGCTCCCAGCGTCGAGGGCCAGCAAAACGCGCGTGCTCATCGCCTTGCCTTCCCGGGCGCCGGTCAAGGCCTTCCGTATTCGATCAAACATGGTCGCGGCTCACTCCATCGTCCGCAGTCGCGGCCGTCCTTCCCCGCCGAGCAAAAGCTCGGCGAGCGCCCACACCAGGGCGTCCACCCGGTCGGGGCTTCCGCCTCCGCCCGGCGCGCCGAACGCGCACATCTCATCTTCAAGAGCGGGAAACCGGCCCGCATGGCGCACCCGACCGCGCTCATAGAGCGCCGCAATCGGTTCCGCGCGCGCCGCTTTCCCGACCGCCGCCCGCACCCCGCGCACCGGCAGGCCGGGCGCCACCATATCCATCAGCGCGCCCACCATTGCGCCGCCCTGATTGATCTCCGCGACCACCCGGTCTGCCTCGAACGCCGAAGCGGCGTCAGCGACCCGGCGCGCCCACCCCTCCGGGGTCAATCCCTGTACGGACCTGTCAGCCAACACCCAAGCGACGGCCTCGCTCCCGTCTCCCGCCCGTCCCGCGACGATAACCCCGCAAGCGTCAGCGTTGGGGCCGATGCTCGCCGGCGGGTCGACCCCCACGACAATGCGGTCAAGCGCCGGGGGGCGGGGGTCATAGGCCTGCGCCAGCAGCGCACGGGTCCACAGCGCGCCCTCCGCATCCTCAACCATCTCCCCGTCCAGCTCTTGGCGCGCCAGCCGCGTGCCGGCATAGGCCTGCTCCACCGCCGCCAGAAACGCGGCGGACAGAAAGGCGGCGTTGGCCTTTGTCGCGGCGCGCGTCACCGCCACTGCCTCCGCCGCCAAGAGAGCTCGAAGAGCCGGGATGGGCCGCGGCGTCGTCGTAATCAGCCTTTGCGGCCGCTCTCCGAGCCGCAGCGCGAAGTCGAGCATCGCAAGCGCGGTCTCCGGCGCACGCCAGGCCGCCGTTTCGTCACACCACGCCGCATCAAATTGCGGTCCGCGCAAACCGTCTGGGTCTTCGGCGGAAAATCCGTACGCGACCGCTCCGTTCGGCCACACCAATCGACGCCGGGACGCCTCAAACACAGGACGCCAGTCGCGCGGCGCGACAGCTCGCACCCCTGACGGTCCCTCAATCATCACTTCACGGACATCGCCGTGCCCCTGACCGACAAGCGCTATCCGTCGGCGCCGGCCTCGCCCGAGCGGCGTGGCGCCTTCGACTTCGCCGCGGACCCATTCCGAGCCCGCCCTGGTTTTGCCCGCGCCTCGCCCGCCAAGAAAAAGCCACGTCCGCCAGTCGCCGGGCGGGGGGCGTTGTTCCGGCCGCGCCCAGAGCGGCCAATAGGTTCTGAGGAACTCCTCTTCAGCGGCGCTCAGGCTCTTGAGAAACGCTCGCCGCGCATTCGGCGTCAGCGAGCTGAGCAAGGCGGCGCTCAAGCGCCGCGCGGAGGGCGTCACGGTCGCGCGGCTCTCCCTTTTCACGCGCCTCGCCCAAGGCGCGCTGGTCCATGTCGTTTAGCAGATCGGCCAGTTTCTTGGTCGCCTCCACCCAACGCGCCCGCTTCGCCCAATCCTGGTCATCCGCATGCGGCTGAGAACGCTCCAGGATGGACAACTCCGTCTCCAACATCCGATGCAGCCGGGCCAAGGCCCGTCGGCCGGAGAGCTTCCGTCCGTGGGCGTCGCTTAAGACGTGCTTGGCGCCGCGCGATGCGGCTCCGGGGGCAGCGGTTTTTCCGGGCATGCCGAACAATAGCCCCAGCGCCGCCCCGGTCGGATAAGACGCCGCAACGGTCCGCTTGCGCCCTCACACGTGCTCGGTTTTTTTGTCAGCTGTATGCGGATTGGCGGGCACGAACCCCCGCATCGCTCACCGTACGAGACGAAGCTGGGCGGAAAACGCCCGATCCTCGCCGGGAAAGTATCGCTCGTCGCCAAATGCGAAGTCCGCGCGTTCGGCATAGGCGACGTCGAAGAGATTGCGGACCGCAATCCCAAAGACCACCCCGTCGCGCGGTTCGATTTCCCCCCGCAGATTGACGATGTCATGCCCTGGATATTCGACCGTATTCGACGCATCGGCGTAGTACCGCCCCGTATACGCCCATTCGGCTTCGATCAGGGCGCGGGGCGAGGGGCGCCATGCAGCGCGGGCGTTCCACAACCAGCGGGGCGCGGTGTCAACGTCGTCGCCGAACGCGATCGCCTCAGTAGCGTTGCGCGAGACCGGTCGGTCGAAGCGATAGGTATGTCGCGCATAGGTCCCCGCGCCGGAAAGCTCGAAGCGATCCGTGATCGGCCACGCGACCTCCGCTTCGATCCCCTGGTGCCGGGTCTCCCCGTCCGTGACATTGAAGCCGTCCGCGTCGCGGAAGAAAAAGTTGTCCTTGTCCATATGGAAAGCGGCGAGGTCGAAGCGCGCGCCCGCGACAACGCCGCGAAGGCCGATTTCGACACTGTCGATGGTTTCGATATCCGCGCCCGGGCCGGTCTGGTTTGTTTGCAGGCGGTATAGGTCCGTCGTTTGCGGGGCCCTCGCCCCGCGCGCAATCCGGATATAAGCCGAAGCCGCATCCCCAAACGCGAAGAGGGCGCTGAGGTTCGGCGTGAACGTTAAGAATGCGTCGTCTTGATCGGACGGGCGCAAAAACCGTCCAGTTGCACCATCCGCCGTCTGATTGTCGTAGTCGTAGTGGGTCGCCTCAAGCCGCCCGCCCAGTTCAAACGTCAACCGCGGGGTCGCCCGCCATTCCGCCTCGCCATAAGCCGCAAGGACCTGCGCTTCGACGTCATAGTCGTAATGCACGCCCTGCGGAAACGGACCGAAGCTCGGCAGAGATTGGGTCTCGCGCAGGAAACCGCGCGAATACTCCGCATCAAAGCCGACGATCGCAGAGAACGCCGGGCCAGGCCGCCAATACGCCGTTGACTGAACGCCCAGGCTCCAATGTCCGTTCTCCTCTAAGCCCTGATAGGGCAGGAAATGCTGCAAGAACGTCATGTCGGTCCAACGCGCGTAAGGCGTGACGGCGACGCTCAGGGTCTCGCCGCCGCGCTCAAACCGGCTTTGCACGCGCGCCGCTTGGGCGTCACGGAACGCCTCGGGGTTGGGATTGGAGCGCCTCACAGCCGGGTCGCGATAGGCGTCAGGCCCGAACACGAAACCCGCCGTTTCCTGGTTGAGGTTCATGAACGCCAAAGACGCGCGGGCGGACCAGCCGCCAACGCGCCCGTCCCAGCGCAGGAGCGCCCGTTGTTGGTCGACGCCCGCCGCATCCCGCCAACCGTCTTCGCTAAGCGCGGACGCGGCGGCTGACATGCGCCCGGACCCAAACGGCGTGGAGGCGCGCAAGCCGCCCGAAAGCCGCCCGAAGGAGCCCGCCGTGAGCACGACCCGGTCCGGCGCATCAGCGGCGGGGAGCCGCACATTGACCAGGCCATGCACCGCGTTGGAACCGTAAAGCGCTGAGCCGGGTCCTCGCACGACCTCCAGACCCGCTGCGAGCGGCGTCATCGCCTCGAACAGACCGTTCACATTGGCGAAACCCGCCGCGCGGAGCGGCACGCCGTCTTCCAAGAACAAGAACGACCCAGCGCCCGCCCCGCCCGTCAACACGGGCGAGCGAATGGCGGTGAGGTGTTCTTGGCCCGACCCCCGGTGCAGGTTGACCCCAGGCAGGCGGTTGAGCGCTTCTTGAACGTGATCGGGATTGATCCGGGCGAGCGCGCTGCCTGAGAGGACCGCGGCGTTGCCCGCAACGTCGCTGAGGACACGTTCCCGCCGCTCAGCGGTCACGGTGATGACCTCGAGCGTCTCGGTTTGAGCGATGGCGGGAAACGCGATTGCGCCCGCCGCCATGAGCGCAAGCGTCCTCATCATTCCTCCCTCTCCCCTGGCCAGCCGACGACATGCTCCCAAAGCTCGTCCTCAGCGACGTCTTCCTCGCTTACGGTGCGGTCGCGCACTGACATGCCCGCTTCGTGAATGGTCTCACGCGAGCCCGATACAAGGTGATGCCAGCTCGGCAAGTCTTTTCCCTCCGCGAGCAAGCGATACGCGCAGGTTTGCGGCATCCACGACAAGCCCGACACGTTCTGCGGGCTTAAAACCACACAGGTCGGCACGCGGCGGCTGCGATTTTCGTAGTCTCCGCATCGGCAGGCGGTGCGTTCAAACAGCCGGCACGACACCGCGGTGTTGACGATCTCGCCGGTGTCCTCATCCTGCAAACGGACCAGGCAGCACTTGCCGCAGCCGTCGCAAAGGGATTCCCATTCCTCTGCGCTCATGTCACGTAAAGGCTTCGTCCGCCAAAAAGGCGCCTTATCCATCTTGCACCTCGAACGTTGCGGCGAACGGCCCGTTAAGGAGCGCGCACGGTGACCAAGGCCGAGCAAGGAACGCAAACGATTACGCGCCGGAGGCGCACGCGGACCGGCGGCCTGATCGCCATCGGGCTCATTCTGGCTGCGCTGATGATCGGCCACCTCTCAGTGCATGTATATTTTTATCACGACATGCCGAACCTGCCGCCCAGCCAGCATTTATGGTCCGTGCGGCGGGAGCCGAGCCTCCAGCTGCTCGACGTGAACGGCGAAATCATCGGCACCCGGGGGGCCTATTACGGGGTCGCGGTGGATGCGGGCGAACTTCCCGCGCATCTTATCCACGCCTTCATCGCCACCGAGGACCGCCGGTTTTGGGAGCATGACGGGGTCGATCGGCGCGCCATCGTGCGGGCGCTGGTGGCCAATTGGCGCGAGGGGGACGTCGTCCAGGGCGGCTCGACCATCACCCAACAGCTTGTGAAGATGCTTTTTTTGACGCGCGAACAGACGCTGCGCCGGAAGCTGCAGGAAATTCGTCTCGCCCGCATGCTCGAACAGGAGCTGACCAAGCCTGAAATCCTGACCCTCTATCTCAATCGCGTGTTTTTGGGGCAGCGCACCTTTGGGGTGGACGCCGCGGCTCGGCGCTATTTCGGCCACCCCGCCACCGAGGTGACGCTTGCCGAAGCGGCCTTGCTGGCCGGCATGGTGCAAGCGCCCTCACGGTTTGACCCCACCCGCAACATCGACCAGGCCCGGGCGCGGGCGCGAGAAGTGCTCGATAACATGGTGGAGGCCGGCTACATCACGCGGCAACGCGCCGACGAAGCGATCGCCGCGCCGGCCGAGCTCCAGCCTCCCGAAGCCAACGCATTCGAATCCGAGATCGGCTACGTCTTTGACCAAGCGACGCGGGACATCGAAGGCCTGTTGGCCGACGACACCCCGCCAGACCTTGTGATCCGCTCCACCATCGACATGAGCCTTCAGCGCCAGGCCATAGAGGCGCTTACCTCGGCTCTGGACGAACAAGGCGAGGAAGCCGAAGCCGGTCAGGGCGCCGTGGTCGCTCTGGACCGCTCCGGGGCGATCCGCGCCTTGGTGGGGGGGCGCTCTTGGACAGACAGTCCGTTCAACCGCGCCACCCAAGCCGAACGTCAGCCGGGCTCGGCCTTCAAGGCCATCGTCTTCGCCGCCGCGCTGGAGCGGGGGATCCAACCCGATCAGTTCTACTACGACGAGCAAGTCACCATCGGGGATTGGACGCCGAGAAACTATGGCGGGGTCTACACCAATCGGCCGATGTCGGTTCGGGAGGCGTTTCGCCGTTCGACCAACTCCGTGGCCGCGCAAATCGTCCAGGACATCGGCGCAGACGCGGTCGTCGCGACCGCGCAGCGCTTCGGCTTGGACCGCGATTTCCTCGCCGTTCCCTCCATCGCGCTCGGCGCCCAAGAGGTGACGCTCTTGGAACTCGCCGGCGCGTATTCGGTGTTCCTCAATGAGGGTGCGCTTTATCGCCCGCACCTCATCGCAGAAATCCGCGACACCCGAGGCGAGGTTCTCTATCGCCGTCCCGAGGCTGAACCGCCGCGGGCCTACGACGCCGAGCTATCCCGGCAAATGACGGCGATGTTGCGCGAGGTGGTCACGGACGGAACAGGACGACGCGCTGCGGTTGAGGGGTTGGACGTGGCGGGCAAGACCGGCACCAGCCAGAGTTGGCGGGACGCTTGGTTCGTGGGCTATTCCTCCCAGCTCATCGCCGGGGTCTGGATCGGCAATGACGACGACACGCCGATGGACCGTGTGGCGGGCGGCGGTCTGCCGGCGGAAATCTGGAGCGCATTCATGACGGCGGCCCATGGCGAGGGCGGCGCGGCGGCCGGCGCGTTGAACGCCGCGGAAACCCCGGTGACCTCCAGCCGCGCCGACGAGCTGGGCTTGTTCTACGCCGAACTCGCCGCGTCCTTCGGGCGCGCGATCCGGCAGTGAGCGTTTCTTAAGACGGCTTCGGTAGGCTCGCGCCGGAATTCGCCGTTAATTCGAAAGGCGCGCCATGCCCACGCGAACGCTCCTCGCCCTCCTCGCCGCGGCGTTTTTCTCCGCGCCTTCGTTTGCGTTCATCGAAGCCGACACCTATCGACACGGCGCGACCTATCGCACCGAGGTCGTCGGTTCGGCCGAAGAGTGTCGCGCGCTTTGCTCCGAGGACGCCCAGTGCCAAGCCTGGTCTGCGTTCCGCCCGGGATTGCGCGGGGATGAAGGGCTGTGCGAGCTGAAGTCGGCGATCCCGCCGGCGAGCGCCTCGCCCTGCTGCGCCTCTGGCGTCTCCGCCCGCATTGAGGCGCTCAGGCTGTCGCCGAGGCCCGCCTCCGCTGCGCCTGCGCCTTATCCAAGCCTCAACGCCGAGCCCTCTCAGGCCTGGCCGAGCACGCCGCCCGTTCCTGAGCGCGCAACCGACGTGCCGCGACGGGAACTGGACGAAGACGCCGACGCTGCGGGGCTGTCAGGCGGACGACAGCCGCGTCGCCGCGACTGACCGCCAGCCGCCGATCGCCAGCCGATCGCGCTCACGACTTTGTTTACTTTAACCGCGGAAAGTGCGGCGGAAGGCTAAAACGCACCGGCGGAGACGCGCGTCCATGTCGACTTCCACAGGCCATCTGACAAAGCTTGTTCAACTGGCCAAAGAGCCCTCAAGCGACAAGCGGCGCGAGCTGCTGCGCGACATCACCGACCTTTTCATCGACCAACCCGATGCGCGTCTCGGCGCAGCGCGGGAAAGCGCGGACCACATCCTTACCGATCTCGCCGAAGAGATGGAGGAGAGCGTCCGCACCGAACTCGCCGAGCGTTTCGCCGACGCGCCCGAAGCGCCTGAGGGCCTCATTCGCAGGCTGGCGCTCGACGCGGTCGCCGTGGCCCGCCCGCTGCTCGAGCGGTCTGATGCGCTTACCGACGATATCTTAGTGGAAGTCGCCGAGCGCCGCGGCCAGGATCACCTGCGCGCGATCGCCAACCGATCGGAGGTCTCAGAGCGGGTCGCTGACACGCTGGTCGACCGGGGCGACGTCGGGACCTTGGCCGCCTTGACCCTGAATGAAGGCGCGCAACTCTCGCGCGGCGCGATGGAACAATTGGTCGACAAGGCCGAGGACGCCCGCGAACTCCACGAGCCGTTGGTGAGCCGCAGAGAACTCCCCCCGGATCTGCTCAACGAGATGTTTTTCTTTGTCGGCGAACGCCTGCGCGAGAAAATCGCCGAACGGACGGCTGCGCTTGACCCTGATGAGCTGGAAGCGGCCGTCAAAGCCGCTCAAGACCGGTTATCTCGCCGCGCGCGCGCTCTGCCGTCCGACTACGAAGACGCCATGCGCCTGGTGCAGTCCAAAAAACTGCGCAAACAACTGGACGGAGCGCTGCTGGTCAGCTTCCTCAAAGACCGCAAATTCACGCATTTCAATCTCGCTTTCGCGGATCTGACAGGTCTTGACTACACCGCGGCCCGCCGCATCGCAGAAAGCCCCGCCGTCGACGCGCTGGCCATCGCCTGTCGATCCGCGGGTTTCGATCAAGAGCTGTTCGTGACGCTCGCCCTGCTTCGCGACACCAAAGACAAACGCGAGGCCTCCGATATGGCCGTGCTGGGCGAGATTTATGACACGCTTCCCTTGGACGCGGCGCGCCGCGCGGTGCGCTTTTGGCGGGTCCGCCGCGACCAACAAGACGCTGAAACCGGGGAGAACAGCGTCGACGGGGCCGCAGCCTAGCGTCGCCGCACTCTCCTCAGTCGGAAGCCTCGCCGCGCGCGTCGCTGTCATGCCCCCACATGCGAGGCTTATGCTCCGCGACGATGCGGGGATTGGCCGGCGCCTCCAGCTTATCCATGTCCACCAAGTAGGACGTCTGAGAGGGAAAGGCGAAGCCGGTTCCCGCCGCTTCAACCATTTCTTTCAGGGCGATCGCGAGCTCGTGCTTGATCGCCAGCCATTCCCCCCAATTCGTTGTTTTGGTGAAGCAATATAGCATCAAATCAATAGAGCTGTCGTTGAAACTATCCACGAAAACGAATGTCGAAACTTCCGGGGGTTTTGCGAACTCCGGGTTTCCCATCACATATTCATGAAGCTTGTCGCAAACATACCTCAGCTGCTCTGACGTAGAGCCGTACTCCAACGTGATTTTCCAATAAATGCGCCGATGGGTCATGCGGGAAAAATTGGTGACCGCATTGTCCGACAGCTTGGAGTTCGGCACGTAAACCGGGCTCTTGTCGAAGCGACGAACGGTGGTGGAGCGAAAGTTGATGCGTTCCACGGTGCCTTCCACGACCCCGTCGACCTTGATCCAATCCCCGCGGCGGAAGCGCTGTTCGATCAGAATGGACAGTCCGGCGATGAGATTCTGGAACAGGTCTTGAGCGCCCAGCGCGACCGCGACGCCGAAAATCCCAAGCCCCGCCAATATCGGCCCTACCGGAATGCCCCAGATTTCCAGGACTGAGGCGGCGCCCACGAAACCGAAAAAGAACTTCGCCGCCTTCCGCAACCAGTCGATCAAACTCTGGTCAAGCGCGCCGCTGACGGGATCAAGCAAGCCGACAACCGGATCGACCGCCCGATAGAGCGCCCAAAACAGCATCACCGCGATCAGGCTCGTTTCGATGCGAAACGCCGTTTCCCGCGCGACGCCCTCTAGGCTGAGGAGCTCAATGGCGACAAAAAACCCCAAAGCGAGCGGAGCGAGCGAGGCGGGTCCCTCAAAAGCGTCTAAGAGCTCATCGTCGAATTTGGTGACCGTTTTTTTTGTCGCTTGGCGGGCGATGTCCATCAACCAATGCGCAACGACCCCGCGCAGCACCCAAGCAAGCGCCATCACCAGGCCCGCAAGCACCAGCAGCCCCGTTTCAACGCCAAACACCTCCTGACGCCAAACGTCGCCGAACGCGCTTAAGAAGCGCGAGACGCCGCTTTGCGCGGCCTCAGCGGCGGAGGGCGTCGGCGTCGTCACAGCCGTCGCTCTCTGGCGCGGAGGAAACTGAGGTCGGGAAATTTCTCCTCGGCGTAGGAAACCTCCCACGCATTTTTGGCGAGATAGACCGGCTCGCCGTCCAAGTCCTCAGCCATCTGGCCGCGATTTCGAGACGCGAAATCCTCAAGCGCGTCCGGTTCGCCCGCGAGCCAGCGCGCGGTCATATAGGGCGGGGTCTCAAAGATCGCTTCGAGCCCGTATTCGACTTGGATGCGTTCAGCCATCACGTCGATTTGCAGCGGACCGACCGCGCCGACGATCATGTCCGCCCCCAACGCCGGCTTGAATAACTGGGTGACGCCTTCTTCGGCGAGACTTTCGAGGGCTTTGCGCAAGTGCTTGGCCTTAAGCGGGTCTTTTACGCGGGCTCGCCGCAATATTTCCGGCGCAAAGTTAGGAATGCCTGAAAATCGAATTTTCCCGCTCTCCGACAGCGAGTCGCCGACCCGCAACACGCCGTGATTGGGCACGCCCATCACGTCGCCCGCGAAGGCCTCGTCCACGATCTCCCGGTCCTGCGCGAAGAACAGGATCGGCGAAGAGACCGTGATCGCCTTACCGGCGGTCGTTTTCAGCTTCATGCCACGCTTGAAGCGGCCGGAGGCGAGTTTCATGAACGCCACGCGGTCTCGGTGATTGGGGTCCATATTCGCCTGAACTTTGAACACGAAGCCCGCGACTTCCTTGTCTCCCGGCTCCGCCACTTTGCCGTCCTCAGCGCTCACCGGCGCGGGCGCGGGCGTCACTTCGGCGAGTGCGTCGAGCATCTCCCGCACGCCAAAACGCCTCAGCGCCGAACCGAAATGCACCGGCGTCAGGTGTCCCTCCCGGTAGCTCTGCAGGTTGAATTCCGAATACCCCGCTTGAGCGAGTTCGCTTTCCTCGCGCAGCTCCTCAAGCATGTCCTCAGGCACGTGCTCGGCGATAGAATTCCCATCCGCCCGCACGCGCGCAGCGCCGGTGGTGGGGTCGTCCCCTTCTTCCGGGCGTTTGAAGACCAAGAATTCATTCGCTTCGATGTCGAGCGCGCCGCGAAAGCGTTCGCCTGACCCCGCCGGCCATTGCCGCGGCGCTGCGTCGAGCGCGAGCTTGTCTTGGATCTCATCCAAGAGCGCAAAGGTGTCCGCGGCCTCGCGGTCCATTTTGTTGACAAAGGTCAGGATGGGGATGTCGCGGAGGCGGCAGACCTCAAACAGCTTCAGCGTTTGGGGTTCGATGCCCTTGGCGGCGTCCAAGACCATAATGGCGGAATCCGCCGCGGTCAGCGTGCGGTAGGTGTCTTCGGAGAAGTCTTCGTGGCCCGGCGTGTCGAGCAGATTGAAGATCAGCCCCTTATGTTCGAACGTCATCACGGACGCGGACACCGAAATCCCGCGTTCTTGTTCGATTTTCATCCAGTCTGACCGGGTGCGCCGGTTCTCCCCCCGCGCCTTCACCTGGCCGGCGAGCCGTATCGCGCCGGCCGCCAACAGAATGTTCTCCGTCAGCGTGGTCTTTCCGGCGTCAGGGTGGGAGATGATGGCGAAGGTGCGTCGGCGCGCGGCCTCCGCCGCTATGGCGGCGTCGCTCATGAACGTGGCTTTCTGGCGGGTGGCGGTGAGAGCGCGGCTTTAGCGCGATTTCCGGCGCCTGGCGAGAATTCGCTGCGGCGGGTTCACGGCGGCTGCCTGTTGCGGTTTAAAGCGCATCCTGGCTCGGGGACGTCGAGGACGATCCGACATGATCGAAACGGCGACACTGTCCGAAACGCCGGAACAAGACACGATTGAAACAGATCTCGTCATCATCGGCGGCGGTCCGGTGGGGCTGACCCTCGCCCGCGAGTTTTTCGGCGCCAAGACAAACGTGCTCGTTCTCGAAAGCGGCGACCTTGAGCCGGAGGAAACAGCGAGCGCGCTCAGCACGCTTGAGAACGCAGGCGCCCCGCTCGCGCCAGCCCAGCGGGAACGGCGCGAGGCTTATCTCAGCCGGCTTGCGAAAACCTGGTCCAGCGATGAGCAGCCCTACGGCGTGCAATTCCGCGTGCTGGGCGGGGGCACCCACGCCTGGGCGGGCAAGTCCGCGGCTTTTGACGCTATCGACACCCAGGCGCGCGCTTGGGTGCCCCACTCCGGCTGGCCCGTCTCGCGCGCCGACCTCGACCCCTATCTCGATCGCGCCGCGTTGAGGCTCAATCTGGGGCCCAACTGCTACGACGACGCGTTTTGGCGCCTCGCCGGCAAAACCCAGCCCCAGCCGGCGCTCGAGACCGGCGTGTTGCGCGATTTTTTCTGGCAATTCGCCCGCTCGCGGGTGGACCGCTTCGACATCATGCGGTTCGGGCCTGAGTTCCTGACCGAAGAGGCGCCGAACGTTCGGGTGCTTCTCAATGCGACGGTCACGGACATCGAGACGAGCCCCGATGGCGGGCGGTTTGCGGGCGTGACGGCCAAGAGCCGCGACGGCGCGGTGCGGCGCATTAAGGCGCGCGCAGCGGTTCTGGCGGCGGGCGCGGTGCAAAACCCGCGGCTGCTGCTCGCGTCCAATCGCGTCGCGCCGGCCGGCTTGGGCAATGACCACGACGTCGTCGGCCGATATCTGATGGACCACGCGAACGTCATTCTCGGCGGCTTCGCGCCTCGCGACCACGCCAAGATCAGCAACCGGTTCGGCTTTTACGGCTTAAAGGCCGGCGGCGGCGTGCACATGTACATGCATGGGATCGCGTTAAGCCCGGAGACCCAAGAGCGCGAAGGGCTGCTGAACTGTTCCGCCTATCTCGACCCCGTCCGTGCGCCGGACGACCCCTGGGACGCCTTGAAGCGGCTTTTGCGCCGGCGAAGCGCCAAGCCGTTTTCGGATATCGCAGCGGTGTTCTCCAGTCCCGGCATCATGGCGTCAGGTTTGGGACGGCGGGCGCTGAAGAGCCGCGCGGTGCCCGGGCCGGTCAAAGACGCCGTCATCAACGCGGTGATCGCGCTCCGCCCCAACCGGGCGGTGGAGGAATTCCAGACCGACGGCCTGCCCCATAAGCTGACCGACGTCAAAATCGAGGCCGCCTCCGAGCAACGCCCAGACCCTGACAGCCGCATCACGCTGTCCGGCGCCACTGACGCGCTCGGCATGCCGCGGGCCCGGGTGGATTGGCGGATCAACGACCAAGAACGCCGCTCCTTGATGCGGTTGGGCCAACTCATGGCGCTGTCGTTCGAGCGCGCGGGACTGCCCTCCCCCTTGCTGGAGCCTTGGGTCGCCGAGGGTCGGGCGGAGGACGCCCCCATCATCGACTGCGCGCATATGATGGGAACCACGCGCATGGCGGCGGATCCCAAATTCGGCGTGGTCGACCCGCACTGCCGCGTCCATGGGGTTGAGGGGCTTTATGTTGCGGGGGGCTCGGTGTTCCCCACCGGCGGCCACGCCAATCCCACCTTGATGATGCTGGCGCTTGCGATCCGGCTCGCTGACCAGCTCAAGGCGGATCTCGGGGCTGATGCGTCCGCGGCGGCGGGCGTGGACGCGGAATCCGCATGAACCGTGGTGCGCTGCGTGCATTCCCGCATCGCAACGTGATACAGGCGGGATAACGCCCGGTCTGTTCGGGGTGTTTGACGGGGGAGCGGGGAACGATGCCAGGCGTCGGCGTAAGGGAATGGTTCGCGGTCGGCCAAGTGATCGCCAGCGGCAAGCTCGCGCGTTACGGCGCGGCGAGCGGGGGACGTTTGTCCCGCTTTGAGGCCCGCTTCGCTGAGGCGTTCGGCGTCAAGCACGCGCTGACGATGTCCAGCGGCACCGCCGCGCTTGTTTCCGCGCTTGCGGCTGCAGGCGTGGGGCCGGGGGACGAAGTGCTCGTGCCGGCCTATACGTGGATCGCCTCCGCCGGCGCGCCCTTGGCGGTCGGCGCGACGCCCGTTCTGGTCGACATTGATGAGACGCTCACCATGGACCCCGCCGATCTCGAGCGGCGGATCACCGAGCGGTCCAAGGCCATCATCCCCGTTCATATGGGCAATGTGGTCTGCAACATGGATGCGATCACCGAGATCGCGCGCGCCCGCGGGCTGCATGTCATTGAAGACGCCTGTCAAGCGGTTGGCTTGCGCTACAAATCCAAGCGCGTCGGAACCATCGGCGTGATGGGCGCTTACAGCTTCAATCAGTTCAAGAACATCAATGTCGGCGAGGGCGGCGCGGTGGTCACCGACGACGACCGGCTGTTCGCCCGCGCGCGCATTTATCACGACCTGGGCGACGTGTTCCGCTCCCATGACGAGGTGGCCCATGACGAGCCGCCCTTTATCGGGGTGAATTTCAAGGCCACCGAAATCCAAGGCGCGATGCTCAGCGTGCAGCTTTCCAAGCTCGAGCCGATGCTGCGCCGGATGCGGTCGCGCCGCGATGCGATGGTGAATATTCTTGAGCCCTCCACCCGGTTCCGGGTGTGTCCCCATAACGACCCCGACAACGCCTGCGGTTTGCATCTGATCTTTGAGACCGCCGAAGACGCCGAAGCGTTTTCGAAAGCCAATCCGCGCGGGGTCTGGCGTCTGATGGACACCAGCCGTCACGTGTTCACCAACTGGGCGCCGATCTTAGAAAAACGCGCCGCCCATCCGCGGATGAACCCCTTTGACTGGGCGGAAGGCGCGCTGGACTACGCCCCCGAAAACTACGCGCGGACGCTCGATATTCTCAGCCGCACCTGCATGCTCAGCGTCGGCCAGCAATATCCCAAACCGCTCATGGAGTTCCTCGCCAAACGCATGCTGCGCTGAGCCGAGGGAGCGGCCGCCTCAGTTCATCTGGACTTTGCGGCGCACCGCCACGGCGAACAGGAACAAGAAGACGATTGAGAGGCAGGACTTCGTCGTGGCGAACATGCGCACGCCGAAGCCTACCCCGCCCGCCCCAACAGCGCCAAGATGCGCCGCCGATTGTGGTCCGCGGTTTCCACATAGGCGCTCGCGCCCATCTCGCGGAACACCGCCAAGGCCTCCTCGACAGCCGCGAGCGCCTCCTCCAGCCGCTGAGCCCCCTCCGCCCCGCCAAGGCGTTCGCCAAGCGTGCGCAGCGC
>CAZABJ010000037.1:0-29069 GCA_964483375.1 uncultured Caulobacterales bacterium | reverse complement strand
TCGACAACGATCCGCCCGCGGCCATGCGCTACACCGAAGTGCGCATGGACAAGCCCGCTGAGGCGCTGCTTGCCGATATCGACAAGGACACAGTCGATTTTCAGGAGAACTACGACGGATCGCGGGAAGAGCCTTCGGTGCTGCCGGCGCGCTTCCCCAACCTCCTGGTCAATGGCAGCGGCGGCATCGCGGTCGGCATGGCGACCAACATCCCGCCGCACAATCTGGGCGAGGTGATTGACGCCGCGGTGGCGTTGTCCGAACGCCCTGAGTTGTCCGACGCGGAGCTGCTTGAGATTGTCCCGGGCCCTGATTTCCCAACCGGCGGCTACATTGTGGGTCGGTCCGGCGCGCGTGCGGGACTGACCACCGGGCGCGGCTCGGTGGTGATGCGGGCGAAGTCCGAGATTGAGGAGGGCCGCAATGGACGTCTGTCCATCGTGGTCACCGAGATTCCCTACCAGGTGAACAAAGCCGGCATGATCGAGAAGATCGCCGAGCTCGTCCGCGACAAACGCGTGGAAGGCGTGGCCGAGATCAACGACCATTCCGATCGCGACGGCATGCGCGTGGTCATCGACCTCAAACGCGACGCCGTGCCGGATGTGGTGCTGAACCAGCTCTACCGGCACTCTCCCCTGCAAACCGGTTTCGGCGTGAACATGCTGGCGCTCAATCGCGGCCGGCCCGAGGTGTTGACGCTGCGCACCTTCTTGCAGAGCTTCCTCGCGTTTCGCGAAGAGGTGGTCGCCCGGCGCACCAAGTATAATCTCAGAAAAGCCCGTGACCGCGCCCACGTCTTGATCGGCCTCGCCGTGGCGGTCGCCAATATCGACGAAATCATCGACACCATTCGTCGCGCGCCCGACCCTGCCACAGCGCGCGAGCGCTTGATGTCACGGGCATGGCCGGCCGAAGAGCTCGGTCCGCTCATCGCTTTGGTGGCGGATCCGCGCTCAATGCTCTCTGAGGCTGGCGATATTCGGCTCACCGAAGAGCAGGCGCGCGCGATCCTCGCTTTGCAATTGCAGCGTTTGACCGCATTGGGTGCGCAAGAAATCGGCGATGAAGCCAAGGGGCTCGCCGAGAAAATCCAAGATTATCTGGACATCCTCCGGTCGCGTCCGCGCGTGCTTGATATCATCCGCAAAGAGCTGCTGGACGCGAAAGAGGAATTCGCAGTCCCGCGCCGCAGCGAGTTCCTCGACGTCGACATGGAGATCGACGACGAGAGCCTGATCGTGCGCGAGGACATGGTGGTGACTGTGACCCGCGGCGGTTACGTCAAACGCACCGCGCTCGCAGAGTATCGCAGCCAGCGCCGCGGCGGCAAAGGCCGCGCAGGCATGGCCATGAAGGAAGAGGACGTGATCACCCGCGTCTTCGTAGCCTCCACCCATGCGCCGCTGTTGTGCTTCTCCTCCGCGGGCATGGTCTATGCGCTCAAGGTTTGGAAGCTGCCCCAGGGCGACCCGCGCACCCGCGGCAAGGCGTTCGTCAATCTGCTGCCCTTGGGGCCGGACGAGCGCATCACCTCCGTGATGGCCTTGCCGGAGGACGAAGCCGAATGGGCCCAGCTCGACGTGATGTTCGCCACCCGCTCCGGCGGGGTTCGGCGCAACAAGCTGTCGGACTTCACCCAAATCAACCGCGCCGGCAAAATCGCCATGAAGCCCGATCCCGGCGACGGCATTGTCGGGGTGCAGCTGTGCACCGATCTGGATGACGTTTTGCTGACGACCGCGGAGGGGATGTGCATTCGCTTCCTGGTCACCGACGTGCGCGTGTTCGCCGGCCGGACCTCGACGGGCGTGCGCGGGATCAATCTGGGCAAGGACGACGCGGTCATCTCCATGGCCATCTTGCGGCATGTGGGGGTCGAGCCCGCCGAGGCGCGCGCCTATATCAAGCATGCCGGCGCGATGCGTCGCGCCGCGGGCGAGCCGGCCGATGAGGCGGCGGTGTCCGAAGCCGGCGACGAGGCGGCGCTCAGTCCTGAACGCATCGCAGAATTGGGCGGAGCCGAGCAGTTCCTCATCACCCTTGCGGATGACGGCTTCGGCAAGCGTTCCTCGGCTTATGACTACCGGGTCACCGGCCGCGGCGGCAAAGGCCTGATCGCCCATGATCTTTCGCGTGGCGGGCGGCTCGTCGGCTCCTTCCCGGTGGAGGACGCCGACGAAGTGATGCTCGTCACCGACGGCGGCCAGCTCATTCGCTCGCCGGTGCGCGACGTTCGCATCGCGGCCCGCAACACCCGCGGGGTCAAAATCATCCGCCTCGACAACGGGGAACGCGTGGTCTCGGTCGACCGCATCGCCGAGACCGAAGCCGATGGCGAGGTCGAACCCGGCGGGGCGGAGGAGTAAGCGCCGGCGCGGAAGGCGTCGGGGCTGGAGGGCGCAGGGTCACCGGGCCCGGTCAATAACTCTTGAGGCAATTGCCTGCGGGACTGGGCTCTGGTGTCCTGAAAGCCGAGGGCGGTCGAGGACATCCCCATGAACGACCCAGCCGCCCGCCCTTGGACCGACGCCTACAACACCACCCGCCCCCACGCCGGCATCGGCGGCCTCACACCCCGCCCCGGGTCAACAACCTTCATAGTTTTGACAGCGAGCCCCCAGGCGACGCTGCGGCGTCAAGGGCGCTTACGGACATGGGATCGTGACTGGAAGGCCAACCGAAGTCCGATAGGCGGGGCGAGCGCCAGAAGGACCGTCTTGGCTAACCACGGCCCCCATCCCGCTTTGCTTCGAACGCCTCAATGTCCGCGGCCGTGAGCCAATCCGGGCCCGCGTCGGGCGGGATCTCCACGCCGAAGCGGCGCAGATTGACCAGCACGGCGACGATGTCGGCGCGTGCGGCTTTGTCGGGATTGTCCATCCACCAGGTGAGGACGGCGAAGACGACGCCGGTTTCCGCGATCGCGGTGAGCTGTTCGTCCAGTTCCGGCCAGAACAGACCGTCGGCTTTGCCTTGCGGATATTGGGCGCGCCGGACCTCAACGATCATTTGCGCGAGGTTTCCTTGCGCACGCGCCGCGAGCGCGCCGGGGGACATCAGGATGCGGAAGAGGTCGGGATAGGCCTCCGCAAAGCTCACCGCCCGGTCGATGGCGGCCCAGTCGCGTTCTTTGGGGCTTTGGGCTACCTCCAGGCCCGCGGCGAGGTTCTCGAGGAACAACTCGCCGCCTTTGGCGACGACGGCTTTGAACAAGTCTTCTTTGTCCTGGAAGTGAACATAGAACGTCCCCAGCGCGACGCCGGCTTCTTTTGTAATCGTCTGGACCCGCGCGCCCGCCAGCCCCTCGCGCGAAAACGCCGCGGCGCCCGCCAGCAGGAGCTGGTCGCGGGTGGCCTCGGCGGCTTCGGCGCGGCTGCGTTTTTTGGGGCGATCGTCCTTATGGGGCATCAGCGGGACATAGGGCGATGCGCGCGCCGGCGGGAGCCCCGTGCGGCGCGCGAAGGCTCAGCGCTCCCAGATTGACGAGATGGTGACGTTTGGCGATGGCGAAGAGGACAGCGTCAGCTGGTCGCCGACGACCTGATAGCTCCACGGACCTTGGTTTTGGTGCACATGCACCGCGAAGCTGTTTTGGTCGGTATAGCCGCAATCCATCTCATCGGCCGTGACGGAGGCGGGGGAAAACGCGACTTGGCCGGGCTGAGGCGAACTGGCTTGGCCGCTCGAGCCGCCGGCCAGATAGGTGCAGGTATTGTAAGGAATGCCCGGCGGCAAATCGGGGCCTGGCGTAATCACCCCGCCCGTCGCATCCTCCACATAGGCGCCGTCGCAAGCGATGCTGAGCGCAAACCCTGAGGTGTCGGAGATATCCGGCGGGGTGACCGCGCCTTGACGGATGGTCACATCAAGCAGAGTCCAGTCGCCGACCAGATCGGCTGAGACCGCGCATGGCGGCGGCGGCGGCGGCGTTTGGGTCTGCGCCACCAAGAAACCGGAGATGGAGACGTCCACATAATCGGCGCCGGAACCGTCATCGATGGTCAGTTCGGCAAAGCCCGCCGCTGTTGAATCCACGCTGAAGCGCGCCACGCGGTCATTGCCCGGCTCGACGGAAAAGGTGACCTGCGCGGTGGCGATGGGGCTGTCGAGGTCGATCCGTGTGAGCCCGCCGCCTGCGGCGGTTAGGAACAGCTCCCGATCGCTAGCGCCGCCGTCGAGATGGAAGAAAACATTGCGGGCGACGAAGCGTTGTCCGGCGGGGATGACGTAGGTGGGATTGGCGTCGTTCAACGTGATGGTGACGGCCTCAAGGGACTGTGAGGCGAGCGAGGGGTCGTTCAACGCCGCCGCCCAGGCGGCGGCGTCGCTGTTGTCGATGAGTTCGCCGGTGATGGCGACGTCGCGCCAGTCCACACGGGTATTGTTGAGCGACATCGCGAGCGCAGGCGGCATGGCGCCGTCGGCGGCCAGGAAAACGCCCTGGGGGTTCAGGCTCGGGGTCCAGACGTCAGAGCCCGAAGGTTTGAAGACCTGGATGGAGGATCCGAAACCGGAGGGGCTGAAATGCACCATTTCGTGGGATGTATCGGCTTCAGCCAGCCATTCGATCGAGCGCACCAGCAGACTCTGGCCGGCGGGCGTGTTGAAGCGTTGATCCCCGTCATTGAGCATGATCGTCACCGGGCTTGCGCTCGCGGGCGCGGCGGCGAAGGCGAGGGCGCCTAAGGCGGCGACCGATGTGCGGGGGCGATGAAAGGGCATTGCGTCCTCCTGAGGTCCAGCTATTTCGATGAAATAATTTTCATTGGAATGCGGCGTGATTGAGGACGTGTTGCGACGAAAAAGGTCGTGAAGGCGACGGGCCTTGCGGCGCCGAGCCGCGCGCGCCTAGCCTGTGGGTCCCTCGGCGTTGCAATCGGACCTCGGGTTTCCATGGCTGCTCCTCGCGTTGCTCTGTATCCGGGCACCTTTGACCCGATCACCAACGGGCATCTCGACATCATTGAACGCGCTGCGAAAATCGTGGACCGCGTGGTCATCGGGGTGGCCATTAACGAGGCCAAGGGGCCGCTGTTCTCGCTCGAGGAACGGGTGGCGATGGTCGAGGAGGAGACCGCGGTGTTCTCAGCGCTCGCCGAGATCGTGGTTCGTCCATTTGATTCGTTGTTGATGCGGTTCGCCGAGCATGTGGGTGCGCAGATGATCGTGCGCGGACTGCGGGCGGTGTCGGATTTTGAGTACGAATTTCAGATGGTGGCGATGAACCAACGGATTAATCCTGATATCGAGACGGTGTTTTTCATGGCCGATCCGCGCCATCAAGCGATCGCCTCGCGATTGGTGAAGGAGATCGCCCGGCTCGACGGGGACGTGTCCCCCTTCGTGCCCCCCGGCGTGGTTCGGCGACTGAAGGAGAAATTGGCTTGTCTTACCCGATGACGCGGGCGGTCGCTTCCCTGTCGGCCGCCGCCCTGATGTTGCTCGCGCCTGCTTGCGCCCAAGATGAAGCCCAGAGTGAGGAAAGCGCCGTGTCCGACGCCCTGCCCGCAGAAGTCGCCGCCGCGCCCGATGACTGGCGCGAGGTCGCCCCGGAGCACCTCCTGCGGATGGACACCGATAGGGGGCGGATCCTGATCGAATTCGCCCCCGATTTCGCGCCGAACCATGTGGAGCGCATCTCCACCTTGGCGGGGGAAGGCTTCTATGACGGCATTGAGTTCCACCGCGTCATCGAAGGCTTCATGGCTCAGGGCGGCGACCCGACGGGCACCGGCGGCGGCGGCTCTCGCTATCCCGACCTGCGCGCGGAATTCACCGCGCGCGTTGAGTTCGACGATGAGGTTCGTCGGGTCGCTGAGGCGCAAGGAACCGCTCAGCCCATCGAAATCAGCTATCGCAACGGCTTTGTCGTCGCCCACCAACCCACAGCGCTCGCCGCGATGACCGGCGACAACCGCGTGAACGCCTTCATGCTGCATTGCGCCGGCGTGACCTCCATGGCCCGCACGGGGAATCCCCACAGCGCAAACTCCCAGTTCTTTTTGATGCGCGGCGCCTCTCCGCACCTTGACGCCCAGTACACGACATGGGGACGGGTGGTGCACGGGCTGGACGTGGTTCTCTCCCTCGCCGTCGGCGAACCCCCAGCCCAACCCAGCCGGATCCTCGAAGCGCGCGTGATGAGCGAGTTGCCTGAAGGCGAACGCGATCGCGCCTGGGTGATGCGCACGAGCTCGGAGTCCTTCGCCAGCGCGTTGGAGGCCCAACTCGAAGCGCAGGGCCAGTCCTTCGACCCTTGTGAGTGGCCGGCGCCGTCCGCCGCCGCGTTGGCGGAGTGAGACGGTGAGCGCGGTCGGCGAAGTCGACAGCCGCGAAGTCGTGGTGGCGGGCCGGTATTGCGGCCCGCCCCAATCGGGCAATGGCGGCTATGTCAGCGGCCTGATGGCGGAAGCGCTTGGCGGCAGCAATGTCGCGGCCACGCTGAAGGCGCCGCCGCCCTTGGACACGCCTTTGACGCTCAAGACCGAGGGGGGGACCGCCGTCCTGCTTCACGGCGACACGGAGGTGGGACGCGCTGAGCGTAAGGAGGTCACCCTCCAAGCGCCCCCGCCGCCGAACCTCGCCGACGCCGAAGACGCCGCAAAGCGCTACCCGGGTTTGGAAGGCTTCACCTTCGACACCTGTTTCGTGTGCGGCCCGGCGCGCGAACCCGGCGACGGCCTGCGGATTTTCGCAGGCGGGGTGGCGGGGGAAGAGAACCTCTACGCCGCGCCCTGGACGCCGGACCCAACGCTCGCCGAGAACGGCGCTATTCCGGCGCGCTATGTTTGGTCGGCGCTTGATTGCCCGGGCTATTTCGCGCTCGGCGAGCGGGGACTGCCCGCCCTGTTGGGACGATTGTCGGCGCGTGTGGACCGCACCCCGCGCCCGGGCGAGCGCTGCATGGTGACGGCTTGGCGGCGCGGTGAGGAGCGCCGTAAGCGTTTTGCGGGCTCTGCGCTCTATGGTGAGGACGGGACGCTGCTCGCGATTGCGGATGCGATTTGGATTGCGCTCGATAGGCCCGCTCCGGCGACATAGGCGGCGAAATCGGGCGAATCTGTGCATGGGTTGGGGATGTCGGATGAAGGAGATCCCCAATGTCGGAGCGCGCAGTGCGGCCAATCGGCTTCTTTGAAAAGGTATTCGCCTTTTGGGGGCTGGGCGTCATGGTTGGCTCGCTGGGGCTGACCTATGGCGCGGACGTGCCGTTTCTTGAGGCTTCGAAGTGGTCGGTGATCGTATCCACCGCTTTGGCTGCCTTGTATCTGGTGTCCGCGCTGCTTCAGCGGGTGACCTCAAGGGGGGCGATGCGCGCCAATGCGGCGCTGTCGGAGCGCGAAATACGTCGGCTCGAGCGCCGCGCGCGCGAGTTGATGCGCCGTCATGCCGGCACGCTGGCGCGCAAACGCGCGGCGTCCGAACGGGTGGACGACTACGGCGCCACCGACGACGAATCTTGGGCCCGTGAGCAGGACTACTTCATCCAACGGGTCATTCTGGACGGGTTGAAAGGCGAAGCGCGCGAGAGCGTGTTGGCGCGCGACTATCTGATCGCCGAATGGCGCGAGGAGATCGAAAAAGCCGCTGACGAGGGCGACGACCACCGCGCGAAGTCCGGCTGGTTCCGGATTACGTTCCGTCCCGGCATGTCGGGGCCGGAATATGAGCGTTTCTGCGCTCAGCGCTTGCGCCGCGGCGGCTGGCGGGTCCGCAATTGGCGCGACACCGGGGACCAGGGCGTCGATTTGGTCGGCGCGCGCGGGCGTCGGGTGGTGGCCATCCAGTGCAAGCGCTATCGCAGCCGCGTCGGCAACAGCGCGGTGCAGGAAATCGTCGCGGGCCAGGCCATCGTCGGAGACGCCACCCATGCCGCCGTGTGCGCCAGCAATGGGTTTACGCGTGCGGCTAAGGAGCTTGCATTGGCCAACGGCGTCTTGCTGTTGCACCACGATGATCTCAGCCGGCTTGACGATTTGATCGACGCGGAAGAAGCATTGCGCCGCGGTTGACGGGCGGGTAATCCCCCGCGGCCATGCGTCTTTCCGACTTCGACTACGAGCTTCCAGAGGAGCGCATCGCGCTGCGCCCTGCGCGTCCCAGGGATGCGGCGAAATTGCTGGTCGTTCCCCCCGCAGGCCCGTTTGAGGACCGCGTGGTTCGCGACTTGCCGGCGATCCTGCGTGCGGGCGATCTGTTGGTGGTCAACGACACCCGGACGATCCGCGCCGCCCTGGACGGTGAGAGACCGGCCAGAGCCGAAGGCGGGGGTGGTCCCGCGGCGGTGTCCTTCAATCTGTTCGAACGGTTGGGGGCGAGCGACTGGCGGGCCTTCGCCCGCCCCGCAAAGCGCCTTCGTATTGGCGACGCCGTGCGCGTGCGCGGCCTATTGGACGCCGAAGTGGTCGACAAGACTGAGGACGGCGTGGTGGTGCTTCGGTTTTCGAGGACTGGAGAGGCGCTGGACACGCTGATCGACGCCGTCGGGGAAACGCCGCTGCCGCCTTATATCGCGCGCCGGCGACCGCCCGATGAGAATGATCGCGGCGACTATGAGACCGTGTTCGCGCGCGACCGGGGTTCCTTCGCCGCCCCGACCGCGGGGCTGCACTTCACCGCGCCGTTGCTGGACGCCCTCGCCGCGCGCGGCGTCGGGCTTGCGCGCATCACCCTGCATGTCAGCGCGGGCACGTTCCTGCCGGTGAAGACCGACGCGGTCGAGGACCATCCTATGCACGCGGAGTGGTATGAAGTCCGGCCCGAAGCGGCCGAGGCGATCAACGCCGCTCGGCGGGACGGCCGGCGTATTGTGGCGGTCGGCACCACCAGCCTGCGCACCTTGGAGAGCGCGGCCGAGCCGGACGGCCAGGTGCGCGCGGAGGCGGCCGAGACGCGCCTCTTCATCACGCCCGGTTACCGGTTCAAAACCGTCGACGCGATGATGACCAACTTCCATTTGCCGCGTTCCACGCTGTTCATGTTGGTGTGCGCGTTTTCCGGAACCGAGCGCATGAAAGCCGCTTACGCCCACGCCGTCGCCGAGGCGTATCGGTTCTATTCCTATGGCGACGCCTGTCTTTTGGAGCGTCCGCAGGATCCGCCCGGTTGAGCGGTGCAAATGGGAGGCGGGTTCCGCCCGCGCCGCCCGCTCGACGTTAAGGCGTCTGGCCCGCGAAGCAGCGACGCAGCTAACCAATCGGAAACGGCGCTGCGTGTATTGGCGTAAGGGACCGAAAAAGGACTGCGAGAGGCCTCATTGAAACTCCGGACCAAGATCCTAGCGATCGTCGCCCTCCCGTGTTTCGCCTTGGGGCTTTTGGCCGCGATTCTCGTCGCCCAGTCCTATCAACAAATGACCCAGGCCCGCCAAGTGCAAACGGCGGTTCAATACGCGCCCGTCATCAGCGCGCTTGTTCATGAACTGCAAAAAGAACGCGGTCTGTCGGCTGGCTATATCGGCTCGAGGGGCGAGCGCTTCGCTTCGGACCTCTCCGGACAAAGGCGCGCCACCGACGACGCATTGTCCCGCTATGCCGCCGCCGCGTCTCGTTTTGTTTGGGCGGACGACGATGCGATTGAGGCCATTGATCGTGACGTTGAGCAATTGGCGCGTGTTCGTCGTGAGGTGACCGATTTCGATCGCACGGTTGCCGACATGGCCGGCTATTACACGCCTATGATCGCGCGGCTCCTATCGGTTTCGACCGATGCGACGGTCGGGGTGTCCTCCGGCGCGGTGAGCGACGCGGGCGTCGCCTACGCCGCGGTGCTGCAAGCCAAAGAAAGAGCCGGTCTCGAACGCGCGATGGGCGCCAACGGTTTTGGCTCCGGCGCGTTTGCGCGGGCTGTTTATCGCAGCTTCATCGAGTACGGCGCCGCCCAAGAGGCCTATTTCTCGATCGTTCGTGAGCGCGGACACCAAGCCGACGTCGCGTTTCTGGATGAGGTCCTGACCGGTTCCATCGCCGAGCAAGTCGAACGCATGCGCGTGACCGCGCGCAACAGCGTGTTCGGCGGAAGCCTCGACGGCGTAACCGGGGCGGATTGGTTCGTCGCCTCGACGGCACGGATCGATTTGCTCAAAGAGGTCGAAGACCGGTTCGCAGCAACGCTCGGCGTAGTCGCTGAACGCCAAGCCGCCGCAGCGTCCCGAGCGATGCTGGGCTGGTGCTTGGTCGGATTGATTTCCCTGGGCGTTTCGGGCGGCCTTGCCTGGCGCGTGGTCGGGGGCGTCACTGGTCCGCTCGGTGCGATGATCTCGACGATGGGCCGCATCTCCGAGGGCGATTTGACCGCGAAAGTCGCCAGCGATAAGCGTTCCGACGAGTTGGGCGACATGGCCCGGGCGCTTGTGGTGTTCAGGGACCGCGCCGAAGAAAACCGTCGCATGCAGCAAGAGCAAACCCGCCAAGCGGAAGAGCGTGCGGAACTGGAGCGGGAGCGGTCCGAAGCCGCGATCGCAGGGGAGCAGCGCCGCGAGCGGTTGGAGGCGGTGTTGCGTGAGTTTGAAGCTGTGGTGTCTCAATCCCTCGACAGCCTTGCGGGGGAGGCCGACGCCATGAGCCGCGTCGCCGTATCATTATCCCAGGGCGCTGCGACGGCGCGGGAGGAGGCTGCTGCGGCCGGCGCGGCCTCGGCGATGGCGGCGGGCGCGGTCGGCTCGGTCGCCGCGGCGGTGGAAGAGCTGACAGCCTCCATCGGAGAGATCGCAGAGCGCGCGACAAATGCAAACGAAACCTCCGGCCAGGCCGTTGCCGACGCGGCGCTGTGCCAAGAGGGCTTCGAACGGCTCGGCGAAGCCGCGCTTGCGATTGAGGGCGTGGTGTCTTTGATCGAAGACATCGCTGCGCAAACCAATCTGCTTGCGCTCAACGCCACGATCGAGGCGGCGCGCGCAGGTGAGGCGGGCAGGGGGTTCGCCGTGGTGGCCAGTGAAGTGAAAACGCTCGCCGATCAAACCAGCACGGCCACAGGCGACATCGCAGCGCGCATCAGCGAAATCCAGTCGACCGCGACTCAGTCAGTCGCCGCGTTCAAGACGGTGATGGGGCGTTTCAACTCCGTGACCGAGTCCGCGGGCGCAATCGCTGCGGCGGTGGAGGAGCAATACGCCGCGACGGGGTCTATCGGCGGCGCCACCCAGGAAGCGGCCTGCAACACAGCCTCGGCGGAAGACAATGTGAGATCGCTGGGCGCATTGGTGGACGCCAACGCCCACAGCGCTCACGACGCCCGAAATGCGGCGGATCAGGTGGCCAAAACCTCGGACCGCTTGCGAGACGCGGTCCGGGCCTTCCTGGACGACGTCGCTGCGGCTTAAGGCCTGTAACGGGTTTTTGGCGTCTCACGGTCGCGCAGGGGTGCGGCGATGTCGGCGAATTCGCACAGCAGCGCGCGGGTCTCGGCGGGGTCGATGATCTCCTCGATGTAAAACGCTTCGGCGGAGCGGAACGGCGATTCCAGCGCGGCGAGCTTGGCCTTGAGCTCCGTCCGCATGGCGTCAGGGTCTGCTGCTTGTTCGAGCGCGGACTTGAAAGCGGCCTCCACCCCGCCTTCGATGGGAAGAGAGCCCCAAACCCCGGAAGGCCAGGCGTAGCGGAACCGGAGACGCGTATGGTTCGCCATCGCCGCTCCCGCGACGCCGAAGGCGCGCCGCACCACGACGCTCGCCCAGGGCACGCTCGCTTGATAGATCGCTGACAAGGCCCGGGCGCCGGCGCGAATGGTGCCGGCGCGCTCCGCCCGCGTCCCGATGACAAAGCCGGGCACGTCGACCAAATGGACCACCGGCAGTCGGAAGGTTTCGGCGAGATCGACAAAGCGGGTGATTTTCTGCGCCGCCTCCGCCGTCCAGCCTCCGCCATAGATTTGCGGGTTTGACGCCAACACCGCGACCGGCCAGCCATTCAGCCGGGCGAGCGCGGTGATCACCGAGGCTCCGAAATGCCGCGCCATTTCAAAGACCGAGCCCCGGTCCATCACCGCGCTGAGAATGCTGCGCATATCGTAGGAATAGCGCTTGTCTCGAGGGACGATGCTTCGAAGCGCTTCCTCAGCGCGGGCGGAGGGGTCCTCGGTCGGTCGGCGCGGCGGCGCTTCGCCGGCTGCACGGGGCAGATAGGAGAGAAACCAGCGCGCTGCGGTCATGGCGTCCTCTTCGGTGGCGAAAGCGTCGTCCACCGCGCCGGCCGCGATTTGCAGATCAGCGCCGCCGAGCTCCTCTTTCGTGACCTCCTCGCCGACCCCGGCAACAACCGGCGGTCCAGCGATGAAGAGCTGTGATTGGCCGCGCACCATCGCCGAATAGTGGCTGGAGACGGTCCGCGCCGCGCCGAGCCCCGCGGTGGGGCCGAGCACCAGCGAGACTACCGGCGCTGTTTCCAGATTGGCGACCACATGGTCCCAGCCAGGATTAAATGGGACATAGGACCGTCCCAGATCCAACAGCGACTTCACCGAACCGCCCCCGCCGGTTCCCTCAATCAACCGCACCAAGGGCACGCGCAGCTCACGGGCGGTCTGTTCCGCCATGATTTGTTTTTCGTAAATCGCCGCATCACCCGCTCCGCCGCGCACGGTGAAGTCGTCAGCGACGACCACCACCGGGCGGTCTTCGATGCGGCCACGACCGAAGAGGCAGTTCGCCGGGGTGAACTCGACGAGTTCGCCCTTGTCGTCATACGCGGCGGCGCCGGCGATTGATCCGATTTCGCGAAACGAGCCGTGGTCGAGCAGGAGCGCGATGCGCTCGCGGGCGGTTTTCCGGCCGGCGGCGTGTTGGCGGGCGACTTTTTCCGGCCCGCCCATTTCCCGCGCCAATGCTTGGCGACGGCGAAGCTCGTCGATTTCCGGACCCCAACTCATGCTCGTTTCTCGCTTCTTTTTCGCGGTGGCGCCGCAGACCTCGAGCGCATTTCCTAGCCGCGTTCTCTCATCCAGGTCGCCTGGACGGTGCTCGACTGCGGTTCTGCGCCCATGCCCCGTGGGAGCGAACGTGTTCGACCTGGGGGCGTCAACGGGTTAGCGTTCCGCAGACGAGCGCTTTTCCCCTGCACGCATGGCTCAGGGAGACCTCATGACGGGCCCAAGTCCACGAACCGCTGAGCAGACGGGTCGGGCGGCGGAGATGTCTGAGGACAGGCTCGAGGGCCGTTCGAGCGATTTCATTCTCGACAAATGGTATGTGGCGGGCCGATTGAGCGAGGTGCGGCGAGGCGGCTCGGCGAGGATGATGATCTGCGGCCGCGATCTCCGCCTGGACCGCAGCTTCGGAGATGTCATCACCGCGACGTCGCTGAGCGACGGGAGCCGCTCTTTTTGCCGCGTGCGCGAGGGATTGATTTGGATCTTCGTCGCCTCCCGCCCCAGCCGCCATGAGGATGCGGGACCGGCCCCCGCGTTCGGCGGACCGAAGGGCAAGGTCCGCTTCATGGAGAAGGTGGTCGTTCCCGCCCACCAGGATGATGCGATTTACGGCCTGCTTGACCCCGCCCACACGCCTTTCGTGCATCGCTCTCCGCTGTGGCGAGGCGACGGGGTTCTGAAAGATAAGACAAAAGCGTTCGAGCCGAGCGACTTCGGTTTCACCATGGTGCCGCACGCGCCGGTCAACAGCGATATCTACAAACTGATCGGCGGCGCGATTTCGGTGCGGATCGCCTTTCGTCTTCCTGGGATCCGGGCCGAATACATCCAAAACGCGCGGCATACGGTGCTTGGGTTGACCGTGCTCACGCCCATTGACGAACGCAGCACCGCGCTGCGCCAGATCTTTTACTGGGATACGCCTATTCTCGGCGTCATCCGACCGTTCGCGTCCTTGGTCGCCCGGCCGTTTTTGAACCAGGACGTGAACATTATGGCCCTGCGCCAAAAAAACCTGCCCTACAGCGTGAAGGGCATGCTGTTGGGCGATCCGGACCGCCAGTTTCTTTGGTATCTGCGTTTGAAGAAGGCTTGGGAGGCGTCTGGCCGCTGTCCCGTGCGTTTCCGCAATCCCCTGGAGCCGACCACGCTTTATTGGCGCAGCTAAGCCTGGCCTGGCAGAGCGTTTTCGGGTTTCGCCGCCGCTCAATTTCCTGTTCGCTTGTTGCGGTGCAGCGCGGTTCGCGCCAGCGTATCCGCAAGAGCAAAGGAGCCCACAGGTGGGGGTGACGATACATTATCAAGGTCAGGCCGCCGATCAGCGCCGTCGCGACGAGGCCCTGGAAGTCGTGCGCGCCTATGCGGTCGAGCGCAATTGGCCCCTTGAGGAACTGTTTCCGGCCCAACGGGAGCGGTACGCGCCGGGGCCGGGACCAGACGACGACGCCGTGCGCGAGACGGTCGAGACGATGGGCGTCTCGGTGGTTCCGCACGATTTGTGCGAGCCGTTCACTCTCGAGTTCGGACCTGACTTTCGTTTCTCGAGCTATACAAAAACTGCGTTCGCGCCCCGCATCATTCATGACGAGATCTTGGCGCTTTTGGAGCGCATCCGCCCGCTCTTGCTCAGTCTCGAGGTGATTGACGAGAGCGCCGCCGCGCCCCCGGGCGAAACGGCGCAAGAGGATATCCCGACCCTGAAGAAGCGACCGTGGTGGCGTCTGTTCTAAGCCCGCGGGCTTCGCTATCGCTTAGCGCATGAGCTTTCCCTTCTCGCTGACACATTGCGAGGGTGCTGCCCGCACCGGCGTCCTCTCCACGCCGCGGGGCGACATCCGCACGCCCGCCTTCATGCCCGTGGGCACCGCCGCCACGGTCAAAGCCATGACCATGGACATGGTCCGCCAAACCGGCGCGGACGTGATCTTAGGCAACACCTATCACCTGATGCTGCGTCCCGGCGCGGAGCGCATGGCGCGCCTGGGCGGGCTTCACGCCTTTTGTCGTTGGGACGGGCCGATACTGACGGACTCCGGCGGCTTCCAGGTTTGGTCGTTGGCGGGTCTGCGGAAACTGACCGAAGAGGGCGTGCGCTTTCAGAGCCATATCGACGGGGCGAGCCACATGCTGACCCCCGAGCGCGCCATCGAAATTCAGGCCGACCTGCTCGCGTCCGACATCATCATGCAGCTGGACGAATGCACCCCGTTCCCCGCCGCCCATGAAGAGGCTGAGGCCTCCATGGCGCTGAGCCTGCGGTGGGCGGCGCGGTGCAAAGAGGCCTTCGGCGTCCGCGAGACCCAGGCGCTGTTCGGCATCGTGCAGGGCTCGACCTATCCCGATTTGCGGCGCGCCTCGGCCGAGCGGCTCGTGGAGCTGGGCTTTGACGGCTACGCCATCGGCGGTTTGGCGGTGGGGGAGGGCCTTTCGGCGATGTTGGAGACCCTGGAGGCCACGGCGCCGCACCTCCCCGTGGATCGCCCGCGTTATCTGATGGGCGTGGGCAAACCCATCGACTTGGTCGAGGCGGTCGCCCGCGGGGTGGACATGTTCGATTGCGTCTTGCCCACCCGTTCAGGCCGTCACGGCCAAGCCTGGAGCGATGCGGGGCCGATAAACCTCAAAAACGCTCGCTTCGCTGAGGACCTCGAACCGCTGGACGCGGCGAGCGACTGCCCGGCCAGTCGGGACTATTCCCGAGCCTATCTCCACCATCTCGTCCGCGCCGGCGAAATGCTCGCCGCTACGCTCCTGTCCTGGCACAACATCGCCTATTTTCAGCGGCTTACCCAGCGCATGCGGGTCGCGATCGCAGCAGGAACGTTCGAAGCGTTCGCGGCGGACTTTCGGGCTGGATTGCGGGACCAGACTGAAACAGAGGCGTAGCCCTGGCCAAGGCCGAAGGCCGGATGCGCAAGGTCCGCGGTCGATGGCGGCAATTTTCAAACGGGATTTGAGGAGACCGGGGAACGGCCAGATGTTCGCCGGAACAACGAGCGTCGATGCACGCGCGTTGCGCAGCCGGGGACCTGGGAGTTTTGGCGATGGGTTTTGACCGTCCGATTGATTATCGCCAAGCGCAGCGAAACGGTTCAAACGCCGGGTGCGCTTGCGAAGACGACTAACCCGCCGCCTACTCCGACCCTCGCCAGCGACGGTTGTCGCCGGCGTCGCGCACGTCGCGGCGCTCGATGACGACCTCTTCCTCCGGCGGCGGCGTCAGGGTGGTGGGGGAGGCGTCGCCGGGACAGCCCATGGCTGCGCCATAACCATTGAGAAACGCGCGTCGGGCGAGGCCGGACTGATAGGCGCGCGCAACCCGGCGGGCGTGCCGCGCCGCGCCGGTGGCCTCGCGGACGACGCCGCGGAAGGGGATGAAGCCGGTGGTGGCGCTGCGCACCGCATCAAGCGCCAAATCGCCCACCGCTTCTCCGCCGCGTTCGCCAAGCGAGCGTTGCTCGGCCTCTTCGTCATAGTCCACGCCCAAAATGGGATCGAGCGTGCGGATCTCCGCCTGGATAGCGTCGCAGGTCAAAGCCGGATCGCCCGTATAGACATAGCGGATGTCCTCGAGCTCTTCGGGGATGTCTTCTCTGCGGATGTTGAGATCTTCGAGCGGCGCTTGGGCGGCGTCGCCGATGCCTTCGCGCGTCGTGCGCGCCGCCACGCCGGCGCCTTCTGACGCCGCGCTGGAGGCCTCGCGCGCCCGATCGGTGAGTGTCAGACTGTCTTCGTTCCCGTCTGACGCGCATGCGCTCAAGGCCAGAATGGCCATGCCGAAGACTGTCGCCTTTCCGCGCATTATTCCTCTCCCTCACCGTTTCGCGTGTTGACCGGGCGCCCCGCGCACCCTAGCTTCCGCGATCCGGGAGCCCATAGCTCAGTTGGTAGAGCAGCTGACTTTTAATCAGCGGGTCGTAGGTTCGATTCCTACTGGGCTCACCATACTTTTCAACCACTTATAGCAGCATTAAAGCGGGTCCGGAAGAGAGCGGGCGGGGAACGCATGCGCTTGGCTTTGCTCGGGCGCCAGGCCTAAAACTTGGGACGTTAGTTCGTGTGCGCGTAACAGCCCCATTGGCTCTGCATGCCGATGCTCCACGCTAAGGCGGTGGCGAAGATCTGGGCTCTGGCGTCGAGAATGCCTTGGTCTCGATAGGTGTTCCAATCGCCGTTCCACGTCCTATCGCTGTATTGAAACAAGCCTGAATAGGGGCCGGCCGGGTTGACGACGCTCGGCCGCCCGTTCGACTCGCACTGCATCACCGCGTACATCCGCTCTTCGCTTTCCCGATAGAGATGGGCGCGGCGCGCTTCGCTGATCCAGGCGAGGAACTGGTCCGTCGATCGTTCGTCGGCCGACGCATCCCCGCTGGGCGCCGCTTCATCGGCTTCAACGCGCTCAACAAGGGCGGCGAGGCCGATCTGATCGAGCCAAGCTTGCGGTGCGGGATAAGCGCTGCCGCCGAACCAACCCAAAACCAAGCCGATAGCGAAGAAGAAGAACGAAAGAGCGATGCGCATCGGACGCCTCCATGCGGCTGTGACCAGCGGACTTTCTTTCAGCCAACCCACGCTACGCGAAAACCCTCAGGCGCGCCCGCGCCGTTGTCAGATATCGCCGCGCCATGGCCGCGCGTTTCCCGCAGGCCGCCCCTGAACCGCGGCGTGCGGCATGGTCCAAGTCCGACTTCAATAACCGCCGCGGGGCGGGCGCGCTGTCATGCACGCGTCACACCGCGGAGGCATAGTTCCCGCGGGTTGAAGAAGGGGTATGGCCATGTCGAGTTTGTCCGCACGTTTGATTTCCTGCGCTGGGGTCGCGGCGCTCGCAGCGGCCTGCGCAACCACCGCGCCGCCCGTCGATCCGTTCGCCGGTTTGCCTGCGCCTTTGGCGCCGATGAGCAATCCTGAGGAAACCGTCGCGGCTTATTTGGGCTGTTTGCGCGAGGGGGACGTCACCGTCATCAGCGCGCACCGGGGCGGGGTGGAACCTGGCTTCCCCGAAAACGCGCTCGAGAGCATGGCCAATACGGCCGCTCAGGGCGGGTTCATCATGGAAATCGACATCCGCGCCACCGCCGATGGGGTTTTCGTGCTCCTGCACGACGAAGCGTTGGAGCGGACCAGCACAGGCGAGGGATTGATCGCAGAGACCGCGGTTGCGGATCTCGACGGTCTCACGCTCATGGACAATGACGGGGCGGCGACGGAATTCGCCATTCCCACTCTCGACCAGGCGCTGGCCTGGGGACGGGACCGCGCCATCCTGCAACTCGACGTCAAGCGCGGCGCGCCGATCGACCAAGTCGCACAAGCCGTGGTCGACGCCGACGCGGTCCATTACGCCGCGGTTATCGCGTACTCGGTCGAGGACGCGCTGACCGCCTACGCCGTCGACCCGCGGCTGACGATATCGGTCGGGCTCGACAGTCTTGAGGATCTCGACGCGCTGAATGCGGCGGGCCTGTCGAACGACAACATCATGGTTTGGACCGGCGTGGGCGACGTTCGCCCCGACTACTGGGCTGCGCTGGCCGAACGGAACGTCTCAACGGCGTTCGGCGCGCTCTGGACCATCGACGTGGAAGTCCAAGAAAGCGGCGAGGCGAGCCGGTACGCCGAGCTGGCTGAGCAGGGCGTGGACGTGCTTGCGACCGACTATCATCTGCTCGCCTATGAAGCGCTTGAAACGCGTCAGGACACCGCGGCGGCCATCGCGGCGTGTTCGGCGGGCCGGCCTTGAGTTCGCCTGCCGGCAGACGGTCAGTCCGGCGCGCAGGGGCCTAGATCAAGCTCTGGTTCGGCCGTGAGCCAATAGCGCTGGTCGTCGACGGTGAAAGACGCCTCAATGCGCAGTGTCGCGGTCGCCTGCGGAGCGGCGGTCCCGCGGATCCGCCCCTGCCAGAACGGGGTCGCCGCCGGCGCCACGCGGACGCTGGAGGTGTTCGCCGATATAACCCCATAGGACGGCGGCATGACGCAGGTCGACGAATCCGGCGTCGTTTCGCATGCGCCCTCCCGGAACCGCCCCTCCGATAGGGAGACGCCAGGGTCTTGCGAACCGAGGGAGACGGTCAGCGTCACCGGAACGTCCAGCGGCGCGCCGAATTGGGGAAGGGCGAGCATGCACCCCTGCGCGCTTCCGCGGATGACGGGCCGACGGTCGGGGCTGTAGACGACCCCGCCCAACATCACGTCGAGGGCTTGGATCCGGTCCATCACCGCCCGCGGCGTCGGTCCGATGTCGCCGTCCGTCTCATCAAGCGGCACAAGCTCGATAGCGAATGCGCCCGTCCGGTCGATTTCGATCAGCGTAACGTGGTGGGTCGCCCCCGCCGCAGGGTCTCCGGATTTGATCCGTCCTCCCGTGGCGCCGACGGTCATATAGGTCACCCCGTCGCGCGGGGCTTCAATCTGGTCGTAATGCACATGTCCCGCGATGACCAAGTCGACGCCATGGTCGGCGAGAAGGCCATGGACCGGGGCCCATCCAACCGTGTTGTACCAAAGCGGCTGGTGGACGAACACGACGGTGGCGCGAGGCTGCGGCGGCGCTGACAGCGCTTGTTCAAGCCAGCGGATTTGGGTCGGCGACAGGGCGGCGAGGAAGACGTTCCCCCAGCGCGGGTCCGCATGCAGCGTCTCATGGGCGTTAAGCCCGATGATGCGGACGCCCTCAGTGTCCTGAGCGAAATAGAGCCCGTGGGTCGCGTGCGGATTGGCGTCCGCGGAGAGGGTGCGGAACAGGGCTTCCCGAGACCGGTCCTGGGACGCAGCGACGCGTTCGGGCGGGTTCACGTCGTGATCGCCGGGCACGATCATCCAATCGGCGTCCAAGCGGTCCAAATGGGCGCGCGCACGCCGCCATTGATTGCGGATCTCTTCCTCCGACGCCGCGCTTTCCAGCAAATCGCCGGTATGCAGAACGATGTCGGGCTCAAGCGCGTTCATGACGTCCACCCCTTCGGCCAGTATCCGATAGGCGGCGTCGAGATCGCTTACGCCGGTCTGGTCGCCGATGATCCCGATACGGAAAGCCGGCTCCGGCTCCGGCGGCGGCGTGGCGGCGCAAGAGGCTAAGAAAAGGGCGACGCCCAGTCCGCAGTGCGTGGCGATCCGCATCGGGCGCCTCCTCAAATGCCGAAACAGCCGCGCCCGGAACGAAGGCCGTTCCGGACGCGCTTTAGGGGGGCTTAGTAAGTCACCCGCAGGCCGGCGTAAGCCGCTGCGCCGGTGGAGTTGAAGCCGAAGACTTCGGTGTAGTCCTCATCGAGGATGTTCTCGCCACGGGCGAAAATCTCGAAGCGGTCGTTGAGTTCATACGCACCGGCGATGCGAACGAGGGTGTAGCTGTCGAGCGTCACGCGGGTTTCCGGCGTGGCGAAGATAAATTCGCTGTCTTCTTGCTCGCCGTTGTAGTCCAGGCCGACGTTCACGTTGGCGCGGTCGTCGAGGAAGTCGTAGTTCAGCGTGAAGCTCGCCGTGTGCATCGGACGGCGGACTTCCTCCAAGCCGTTGGGTTCTTCGGCGTTGAGGTAGGTGTATTGCGCGTCCAGCGCGAGCGCGTCGGTGAGCTGCCAATCCAAGCTCACCTCGACGCCTTCCCGGCTCGAAGAGCCGGTTTGATTGATCGGCGAGGCGATAAAGGTCGGCGGCGTGAAAACCGTGGTGATTTCGTTGGTCAGGTCCGCGGTGAACCACGTCACGTCGATGACGGCGCGGCCGTTCAAGAACGCCTGTTCGACGCCGATGTCGAAGCTTTCGGACTCTTCAGGCTGCAGGTTCGGATTGCCGATGAAGGTGCCGGGATTGAACCCGAAGCGCTCAAAGAAACCCGGGTCCGTGATGCCGGTGCCGTAGCTCGCGTGGATGCGCGTGCCCCATTGAGGGAACACATACGCGCCCGACGCCCGCCAGGTCGTGGCGTCGCGGAAGGTGTCGTTCAAGTCGCGACGGACGGCTGCGGCCAGGAACAGGCGGTCTTCAAAGGCGTAGGTCGCTTCGGCCACGAAGGAGGTCTGCTCGTCGCTGACGCTCTGGTTCACGTTTTCGAAGTCCACGTCTTCATGCTCGGCGGCGAGCGTCAGGGTGGCGTCGGAGTGGGCGTTGGAGACGGCCCCGGTGATCACCGCGCCGTAGTCCAGCCGCGAACCCGATGCGATGCTGGTCAGCACGTTGTTGGTGAAGCCGTCATTGTCCGCATCCGTCCAGTTCACATAGACCCGGCCGGTGATGAGGTCGTCCCAGCCGTTAAAGTCCGCGCGGCCTCCAATAGTGAAGTCGGTGGATTCCGAGCGCTGGTCTGCGTCAATGACGAAGCCCTGGGTCGGAGAGCCGAAGGTGAAGTCCTGGGCGTCGGTCTGAACGCGGCTTTCGACGTAACGCGCCACGCCGGTCAGGCCAAAGTTCGGCGACAGGTCCGCTTCGCCTTTGAAATTCAGCGTGATGTTTTGGAAACCGTCCTCCTCGGGATCGGTCGGAGAGGCGGACACCCCGTCGGTGCCGTACCAATTGATGGAGCCGCGGCCGCGCACGCGGTCGGTTCCGCCGCCGACGCCGGCGTACAAACGGTAGGTGTTGAATGAGCCGACTTCCGCTTCGGCGTCGGCTTGGAAGCCTTCCTCGCCGCTGCGCGTGATGACGGAAATCACCCCGCCGATTGCTTCCGACCCGTAAAGGGCGGATTGCGGACCGCGGACGACCTCAAGGCGAGCGATGTCGGCGGCGGCGAGATTGGCGAAGTTGAACTCGCCGAACACTGGGTTGGCGGCTTCAATGCCGTCGATGATGACAAGCGTCTGATTGCCTTCCGCGCCGCGGATGCGGACTTGGGTCAGCGTGCCCTGCGGGCCGGTGCGGTTCACCGCCAAGCCGGGCACCGAGCGCAGGGCGTCGGAGACCAGAATGGTCTGACGCTCGATGAGCTGTTCGGCGTCGAGGATGGAGATCGCCGAGCCGAGTTCGTTCGCCGGGCGCGGCTGCAGCGTGCCGGTGACGACGATGATTTCAGCTTCTTCTTCAGGCGTGTTTTGCGCGAGGGCCGGCGTCGCGACCAAGGCGGCGGCGGAGGCCAGTAGCAGGGTGCGGGTCATGTGCGTTCACTCTTCCCAAGCGAGCGCGCGGGGGACGAACGCGCACGCGACATCGCCGGCCCGCCGAACCTCTTGCAAGGCGAAGCGTCCCACCGGGCGTTTCAGTCGTCGCGACATGGGAAGACTTCCCAGGGCTCCGCCTAATCCCGGACGGTCGCCATGCGACGGCGGCGGCAGGTCTCCTGGCTTGCGGATCGGCGCGTGCGGCCCGCCTTCCCAGGGCGAGGTTCGCCCCAGTGGCGTAATGGATCGACGCTCCCGCCTACAGTTGCGGGTACAGCCGCGGCTTTGACGCTTTTGCGTCGCACCGCGTTCCCTCTTCGCCTCCCGGTGAAGGGCGGCGCCACCGAGCGCGGCGATAGCGCGCTCAGTGGTTCCATTGCAAGCCAGCCAGCATCCCCCCGGCCAGTGCGTCGGGTCGTACCCCTGCGTGATGACGCGCCGTTGACAGAAGCATGAAGCTTCGATGTCAGTAGGGCGGGTTGTCAGAAACCGTTGCGGCGACGTAACGCGTTTGCGTTGCGCGCCTCGCCGCGCGACCGTTATGCCAGCGCGTAAGACTACGTGACCGGGTGTGAATGAGGGAGAGTCGGCGTGAAAATCATCGTGTTAGGCGGAGACGGGTTTTGCGGTTGGCCCACGGCGCTGCACCTGTCCAATCGCGGCCACGACGTCGTCATCGTCGACAACCTGTCCCGTCGGAAAATCGACGTGGAGTTGGAAGTGGAGTCCCTCACGCCGATCCGGCCGATGGGCGAACGCTTGCGGGTATGGCGAGAGTTGACCGGCAAAGAGATCAAATTCCACGACTTTACGATTGGGGAGCACTATCACCGCTTGCTCACGCTGATCCGCGAGTGGGAGCCGGACGCGATCGTGCACTTCGCCGAACAGCGGGCTGCGCCGTATTCGATGAAGTCGGCCGCTCACAAGCGCTACACCGTTTCCAACAATCTCAACGCCACCAATGACGTGCTCGCGGCCATCGTCGAATCCGGGCGCGACGTTCATCTGGTGCATCTGGGCACGATGGGCGTGTACGGCTACGGCACGGCGGGGATGAAAATTCCTGAAGGCTATCTGCGCGTCCAAGTCGAGACCGAGCAAGGGCCGCACGAAACGGAAATCTTATACCCAGCCAATCCTGGGTCGATTTACCATATGACGAAGACGCAAGATCAGCTTTTCTTCCATTTTTACAACAAGAACGACAAAGTAAAGATCACCGACCTTCACCAAGGCATCGTGTGGGGCACCCAGACCGAAGAAACCCGAATGGACGAGCGTCTGATCAACCGGTTCGACTACGACGGGGATTACGGAACGGTCCTCAACCGGTTCTTGATGCAGGCTGCGATCAACTTTCCGCTGACGGTCCACGGCACCGGCGGGCAAACCCGCGCCTTCATCCATATCCAGGACACCGTCCGGTGCATCGAGCTCGCGGTCGCCAATCCGCCGCAGTCGGGCGAGCGGGTGAACATCCTCAATCAGATGACCGAAACCCACCGGGTGCGGGATCTGGCGAAAATGATCGCCGACATGACGAATGTCGAAATCGCCTATGTCCCTAATCCGAGGAACGAGGCGGACGAAAACGACCTGCATGTGTCTAACGACCGGTTCCTGCATTTGGGTCTTGAGCCGATCACGCTTGAACAGGGTTTGCTGAGCGAGGTGACCGAAGTCGCGCGCAAGTATGCGGAGCGTTGCGACCGGGAGAAGATTCCCTGCGTGTCGTATTGGTCTACGCGTCGCGAAACGGCGGCTGAGTGAGCGCGGAGGAAACCTCTCGGGCGCTCGCCTTTGCGGCGATGGCGAGCGCTGCGGGTGAGGCGATCATGGAGGTGCGGCAGGCCGGTGCGAATGCGCGCCGCAAGCCCGACCGTTCCCTTGTATGCGAAGCGGATGAATGCGCCGAAGCCATCCTGCTTGAGGCGCTCGAGGTTCTCTATCCTGGCGCCTGCGTCGTCGCTGAAGAGCGGGTGGCGCGGGAGGGACCGCCCCAGGTCGGGGATGCCTTCATCCTGGTCGACGCGCTGGATGGCACGAGCGGTTTTCTTAAGGGCTCTGACGAGTTCACCGTGAATGTCGGGGTGATAGAGGGCGGACGGCCGGTTTCGGGGTTCGTGTACGCGCCCGCGCGCAACCTCTTTGTTTATGGCGGTCCGGCCGGCGCGAAAGCTATGACGCTCTCTCCCGGCGCCCAACCGGACGCATCGGAGTTCGCGTCCACGCAGACCCGCCCCTATCCCGAAGAGGGGCTGTTAGCGGTCGTCAGCCGCTCAAGCCTTGACCTGAAGACGGCCGACTTTCTCAAGACCTCAGGCTTTCAGCGCCGCCAAACCAGTTCGTCGCTGAAATTCTGCCAGCTCGCGCTCGGGGAGGCGGATCTCTATCCGCGCTTCGGGCCGACCTCGGAATGGGACACCGCCGCGGGGCAGGCGGTGTTGGAGGCCGCCGGCGGCCAAATGTTGGCGCTGGACGGCAGCCCCTTCCGCTATGGCAAAGCCCAGTTCAAGAATGGCGGCTTCCTCGCTTGGGGCGGGGACGCGCTCACATCCGCAGACGGACGCGCCCATGCCGGGGAGCGCGGCTAAGCCGCCGCCTCAAGCTTCCCTATGGCGTGCACAGCGGCCGCTTCGCTGGGGCGCGGATGAAATCCACGACCTCTTGGACTTCGGACGAGCCAGGCGCGATCTCCGCTTCGACGCGCGCGACGCGGTCCTTGAAGAGACCCTCATCTGAGGCCAGCGTCTTATAGCTCGTTCGCAACGCATCGATCGCTTCGCGGGAAAAGCCGCCGCGCTTCAGTCCGATGAGGTTCAGACCCGCAAGGCGCGCCCAATTGCCGGCCGCCGAGCCGAACGGAATGACGTCGCTGACCACCGTCGCCATGCCGGCGATGAAGGCGTAGCGGCCGATGCGGGTGAACTGATGCACTGCGGCGAGCCCGCCGAGATTGACGCGATCGCCCAGCACGCAGCAGCCGCCCAAGGAGGCGTTGTTCGCGAATGTGACGTTGTCGCCGATGACGCAATCATGGGCGACATGCGCCCCCACCATGAAGTAGCCGTCATGGCCCACGCGGGTTTCGCCGCCTTCCGCCGCCGTTCCGGCGTGCATCGTGACGTGTTCGCGGATGACGCATCTGTCGCCGATGGTCAGCCGAACCACTTCGCCTTTGTGTTTTCGGTCTTGGGCCGGCCCGCCGATCGCGCTGAACGGATGGACTTCCGCGTCAGCCCCGAGGGTCGTGTGTCCTGAGACATGCACATGCGCGATCAAGCGCGTGCGGGCGCCCAACGAAACAGGGCCCGACACCACGCAATAGGGCCCGATTTCAACGTCTTCTCCGAGCGTCGCCGCGGGATCGACCAACGCGGTGGGGTGAATGCGCGTATCGCTCACTGTGTCCTCAAGTCTGGGCGGGAGCGGTTGGGTGCGGGGCGGCGGCTTCGCCGTCTTCCAAACAACCAAGCGCGATGCGCAAGGTCGAAAGCCCGTCTTCGCCCGTAATCGCCGGTGGCGCGTTATTGACGACGGCGTCGACGAAGGCGTCGATTTCCAGGCGTAACGGCTCGGTCGGGCTCACCCAAAGCTTTCGCGTGCGATAGCTGCCGTCGGGCTGGTAGTCGCTGAATTCGGTGACTTGCCGGGTGATGAGGTCGGCGGTGACGAATTTGTCCCGCGTCGCAACCTCGATTGTGCGCTGCTTAAAGGGCGTGACCCAATTGGTGTTCACTTGCGCGACGATGCCGTTGGTCGTTCTGAACAAGAGCAAGGCGGTGTCTTCGCGCTCCCCATGGGCCCGGGTGTGGCGCGCGCTCCAGGACTCGATGTCCGCCCCGGCGATCAGGCGCACCAGGTCGATGTCATGGACGCCCAAATCGATGATGACGCCGACTTTGGACATCCGCGGGGGGAACGGGCCGACCCGCGTGATGGAAATGGACACGATCTCGCTGTTCCGGCAGGCCTGGCTCAGCGCTTGAACCGCAGGATTGAAGCGCTCGATATGCCCGACCATCAAAACCCGCTTGGCTTCCCGCGCTGCGACGATCAGCCTTTCGGCCTCCTCGACGGTGGGAGCGATCGGCTTTTCGATGAGCACATGCACCCCTGCGCGCAGAAGCGCGAGCCCCACTTCGCCATGGGTGGTGTTCGGGGAAGCGATGACCGCCGCATCCAAGCCCGCGCCGATGAGCGCGTCCACGCTCTCAAAGGTCGGGCACCCAAAACTCTCCCGCACTTGGTTGAGACGGGCTGGGTCGGGGTCGGCGACCCCGGCGAGCGCGACGCCTTCGGTCAGCGACAAAACGCGTGCGTGGTTAAAGCCCATGACGCCCGCGCCAACCAATCCGACGCGCAAAGGTTCAGTCATCGTGTCATCCCCGCCGTGACGGCGTTTGCATTTTTCTTCGTTGCGATAGGCGCAATTCGTCAGACGACGAACCGTGCGCGGCGCCGGAGGAGACCGCTCGCGCCGAGCATTCTGCTCGCCAAGTCGCCTAGCATAGGGCCGAAGCGTCGGCCAAACGTTCCGTAAGGCCGCATAGGTCTCGTACGACCCAGGTGATGGTTGCGCCTAAGGGAAGCGAGCTGGATGTGTCGGATTGAAGCAATGATCAAAACACGGGCTGCTCTGTAAGAAAGCATCGCCTTTTCTGGGCCTGGGAGATTGCGCATGCGGAGAAATCCGCCAAAGAGAGGCGCGTGTCCGTCTGCGGGGAACGCCGCGCCGGCGCTGATGGAACGCTTGGGACGGGCGCGGCGGCGCGTCCTGGGCGTCGTCGACGTTTCGCCAAGGAGATGGCCATGTCCACGCCCGACACGATCCCAAAGATCCACTTCATCGACCTCCTGGCTCAGCGCCGGCGGCTGGGGGAGCGCATTGACCGGGCGGTGATGGCGGCGGTCGATAGCGGCCGCTGGATCATGGGCCCGCAGGTGGCGGAATTCGAACAGGCCATGGCGGCCTTTTGCGGCGCCGACCATGTGGTTTCTTGCGCCAATGGCACCGACGCGCTCGCGCTTCCCCTGATGGCCTGGGGGCTGAGGCCGGGCGACGCGGTGTTCTGCCCCAGCTTCACATTCGCCGCGACGGCCGAAGTCATTCCCTGGCTGGGCGCGGAACCGGTCTTCGTCGACGTGCGGGAAGACACCTTCAACATGGATCCGTTCCACTTGGAGGAGGCCATCAAGGCGGTCCGCGCCGAGGGGCGTTTGAGGCCGCGGGTCGTCATTCCGGTGTGCTTGTTCGGCCAGGCCGCGGAGTATGAGGCGATCGCCGAGGTGGCGTTGCGGCACGACCTCAAGCTCATCGCCGACAGCGCCCAAGGTTTCGGAACGACGATCAACGGACGCCACCCCATCCATTGGGCGCACGCCGTGACCACGAGCTTTTTCCCCGCAAAACCGTTGGGTTGTTATGGCGATGGCGGCGCCGTCATCACCAATGATCCCGATTTGGCGGAGACGCTCGATTCCCTGCGCGTTCACGGCAAAGCGACCGCAAAAGACATCGCGGCCGCCCAGTTCGAGCACGAGCCGAAATATCTCAACATGCGCATCGGCATGAACAGCCGGCTCGACACCATCCAGGCGGCGGTTTTGTTGGAGAAACTCGCGGTGTTCGCCGAGGAGATCGCGATGCGTGACGCCGCGGCGAAGCGCTACACGGACGGATTGAACGACGTGGTGACCACGCCGACCGTGTTAGAGGGAATCCGCTCTGTTTGGGCGCAGTACACCATTCAAACCGACCGGCGCGACGAACTGGCGGCTCATCTCAAAGCTAAGTCCGTACCCGTCGCGAGTTACTATCCCGTCCCGATGCACAAACAAGCGCCATACGCCCGGTTCGGCTGTGGTCCGGGCGGTCTCCCGCGTACGGAACAGTTGGCGGACCGGGTGCTGAGCTTGCCGATGTATCCCGATCTCGACCACGCCGCGCAGGACTATGTCATAGGCGCAGTTCGGTCGTTCTTCACTGCTTAGCGGTATAAGGATGACGCCGCGCGGGGCGCCGCCGGCGCACGCATGAGAGAGGGCCGCGGTCATGCAGATTTTCTTAGACACCGCCGATATCGGGGCGCTGCGCGAGTGGGCGCAGGTGGGCCTGATTGACGGGGTGACCACCAATCCTTCGCTCATCGCCAAAAGCGGGCGGGCGATCACCGATGCGATCGCTGAAATCTGCTCGACCATCGCGGGCCCAGTGAGTGCGGAGGTGGTTGCGACGGATGCTGAGGGCATGATCGCCGAGGGGCGTCTGCTGGCGGATATCGCCCCGAATGTGGTGGTGAAAGCTCCCTTGACGGTCGAAGGGCTCAAGGCCTGCCGCGTGCTGTCTGACGAGGGGCGTGCGGTGAACGTGACGCTGTGCTTCAGCGCGGTTCAAGCGTTGCTTGCGGCCAAAGCGGGCGCCGCGTTCATTTCGCCTTTCATCGGCCGGCTCGACGACGCCGGCGTCGATGGTGTGGAGCTGATCCGTGAGATCCGTGCGATTTACGACAATTATGGATTTGAAACGCGCATCCTCGCCGCCTCAATCCGAACCGTGGGTCATGTGCGCGACGTCGCCATCGCCGGCGCGGACAGCGCCACCATGCCGCCCAAAATCTTCGGCGCGCTTTACCAACATGTGCTGACGGACATGGGGCTTGAGGCGTTCTTGAAAGACTGGGCGGCCACCGGCCATACGATCGCGCCGGCTCAGGCGTGACCGGAACGTCACAAGGATTGGGTTGCGTTCCTAAGCGGGCTGCAACTTTCGCGTTGAGGGTTGGTTCGGCGGCCCGATTTGGTTAAGAGCGCATGTTGGAACTTGTCGCCACCGGCGACGAGGGGAAAAGGGGTACCGAATATGCGGCGGCACATCGACCCGATTATGGTTGCGTCCTTTCTTTTCGCCGCAGCAGCGGTGCTCGCAGCCTTCGCCGTCGCCCCGAGCGACGCCGCGGGTCTGTCCTCTCACAGCAAAGACGCCGTCGCGATCGAAGACGCGCGGATCTAACCCCTTACGCTTCGCGTTAAGCCCGTTGCTCGGCTACGCCGCTTCGCCGGATTTGGCTTTGGCGGGGGCGGGGGATGCGGGTCGGCCTA
>CAZABJ010000036.1:0-29319 GCA_964483375.1 uncultured Caulobacterales bacterium | reverse complement strand
CGCTTCAAACCCGCGGTCCTCAAGCCATAGAAGGGTTCGTTCCGCTGTCGGGGCGAGCGCTTTGGAGACGATCCACACCCCGCCGGGAAACACCGATGCATTCAGATGCGCGATCGCAGAAATAGCGCCCTCGACCTCAGGGGTTTGCAGGAAATCTTGCGAGAAGAAGGAGGTGTCTTCTCTTGCGCGGGCCTGGCGGATCACCACCCCGCCGATATCGACGCCGATCGCGGGCGTTCCAGCGGTTTGCTGACTGCGAGTTCGTTCCATCATGGCGGCGATATAGGCGTGCTCACGCAGGATGGCGATGGGGCGGAGTTAAGACAAAAGGGCCTCAAGCGCCTCGATGCGGTCGGCTTCGGCGGGCGGCTTGTCCCACCGAATGCGGTTGATGCGCGGAAATCGCATCGCCACGCCGGACTTATGACGGGCGGAGCGCTGCAACCCCTCAAACGCGACTTCCAGAACAAGCCCTTCTGCTTCGCCCGCGGCGACCGCGCGGACCGGTCCAAAGCGTTCCACCGTGTTGGCGCGCACGAACTTGTCGAGGTGTTTCAGGTCTTCGTCGGTGAAGCCGAAATAGGCTTTGCCGACGGGCACCAGCGCGCGTTCGCCCTCGCCCTCGCGCCAAACGCCAAAGGTGAAATCGGAATAAAAGCTAGAGCGTTTGCCGTGTCCGCGTTGGGCGTACATAAGCACCGCATCGACCAGGTAGGGGTCGCGTTTCCATTTGAACCAAGGCCCCTTAGGGCGGCCAGCTTCGTAGAGGCTGTCCCAGCGTTTCAGCATCACGCCTTCGATTTCCGCCGCCGGCGGCGCGGCGCGCAGGGCGGCCAACGCTTCGTAGTCTTCAAAGTCGACAAGCGGGGAGAGGTCGAAACGCGCCGGATCCAGTTCAGCCAGCATGGCGCCCAACCGCGCGCGTCGGTCGCGAAAGGGAAGCCCGCGCAAATCGTCTGAGCCTGCGGTGAGAATATCGTAGGCGCGGATGAAGGCGGGTCGCTCGGCTTGGAGTTTCGGGCTCGCGGTTTTGCGGTTCAGCCTTTGCTGCAGAGCGTTGAATGCAGCCGGCGCCCCGTCTTCGCGCCTGACAAGAAGCTCGCCGTCCAGCGCGCCTTCAAACGCCATCGCCGCCAGCACGTCGGGGAAGGCGGCGGAGATGTCCTCGCCGGTGCGGGTGAACAATCGACGGACGCCAGCCTCGCTCGCCGCTTGAACGCGCACGCCGTCCCATTTCCACTCCGCAGCGAAGGTTTCAGGCCTGATGACTGCGGGGTCCACCGCGTTTGGGTCATCCCGCTTGGCTTTCGGGATGAGCGCATGGGCGAGCATGACGGGGCGAAACGGCGCGTGGGCCGCTGCGGCGGGTTTGTCCGCCCGACCCTCCAGCCAAGCGAACAGCGCGACATAGGGAGGCTCCAGGCCATGCCAAAGCTCCTCGATTTCGGTGACCGGCACGTCGCCGAAATCCGCCAAGGCTTGCTTCGCCAATCGCGCCGAAACGCCGACGCGCAGCCCGCCGGTGACCAGCTTCAAAAGCGCCCAGCGTCCGTCAGGGTCGAGCGCGTCGAGCCAGTTCTCGACCAGCGCCTGAGCGCCGAGGCGGGTCGCGCCTTGCAACGCTTCGATGGCTTCGCTCAGGCCCGGCGGTCGGTTCGCGCCGGGACGTTCCGGCCAAACCAGCGCGATCGTTTCGGCCAAATCCCCCACATAATCATAGGACATGGCGAACAACGCCTCATCCATGCGCTCCGCGATCAGGGCGCGCAGCATGCCGGGCTTGGCGGTTTTGAGTGTCAGGTCGCGCGTGATCGCGGCCAGCGCCCAGCCGCGGTCGGGATCGGGCGCGGAGGCGAAATGCTCCGCCAAGATACGGAGTTTGGCGTTGCGCTGGGGCGCGTAAAGAAGACCGTCAAGCAGGGCGGCGAAGCGGTTCATGGCGCGCGCGGATTTAGGCCTCCTGGGGTTCCTCGTCCAGCCTGCGAATGATCATGATTTTCTGCCAGATCTTGCGGGCGAGGTTCGTGGTCAGCGCCTCGATGTCGTTGACGGTGTTGATGATCACCGGATCGCGCATGTTCTCTGCGTATAGCGCTGCGACCTTGCCGATGAGCGACAGCATCTCCGCGCTGTAGTCCAGATAGCGGGTGAGCTCGAACTCGTTCATCGTGCGCTCGGGCGAGGAAGCCGTTCGCTCCGCGCCGAGGACGACGGTGGGATCTTTGGTCAGCTGGTGCATGTCGACCACATGGGCGAGCGACCGCAATTCATGAAGGTCTTTGAGTGCGGAGCGTCGTTTGATGCGTTCTTCAGCGGTTGTCAGGAAAAACACGCCCGCGCCGAACAACACCAAGAGGTTCACCGCCGCTTCCACGCCGCTGAGCACGTTCAGCCCGCCGCTCGCCTCGCCGCGCATAAAGGCGAGCACGCCGTCCAGATCCGCGATCCGGGCGACCAACGGCGCCAGCAACAACCCAAGTCCAGTCACGATCAAGACGGTCACGCCGATGCGGACCAAAACATAAGGCTTACCCGCATTCTGGGCGCGTTCTTGGTCGCGGCGAGCCACGTCCCGGACTTCGCGGGCGACCGCGCAAAGCCCCCGGCCGCCAAACCGCTCGTCGATGCGGTTGGCGAGCGCATCCAGCGTCTGAACGATTTTGTCGGGGTTGAGCGAGGAATAGGGCATTGGGGCATTCCGCAAGAAGGGGCCAGGCGGCAGGCGGGCGACTAAGGGGCGGCGGCGCGCAGATGCAGGGCGAGGGATGGCGTTCGGCCGCCGCCCGGTTATGGTCAGAGGAATACGACGGAATAGCGGCGTGCCACGTCGCAGGCGGCAATTGGGGAGCGCGTCTTGGCGCAGAGTGAGAGCGAAACCCCGCGCATGCGCGGGGTGCTGGGGTTGATCGAGCGTGGGGGCAACGCCCTGCCGGACCCTGTGATGATCTTTCTGTACTTGGTCATCGGCTTGGCGGCGTTTTCCGCAATCGCCGCGGCGTTAAGCTACGGCGTGACGCTCCCGCCTGAGGTGCTCGCCGCGATGAGCCCGGCGCAGATCACCCGTTTCGGCATCGGCGAGGACGGGGTCATCACGACGGTGAGCTTGTTCAGCGGAGAAAACCTGCGCCGCTTATTCGTCGAAATGCCGACGACTTTCACCCACTTCCATCCGCTCGGCTATGTGCTCGTGGTGATGCTGGGCGCGGGCGTGGCGGAGCGCGCGGGGCTGTTCGGCACCGCGATGCGTGCGGGCGTGCGCAATGCGCCGACCGCGCTTTTAACCCCGGTGGTGGCGTTCATCGCCATGTCCGGCAATCACGCCGCAGACGCCGCCTATGTGGTGCTTATTCCGTTGGCCGGCGTGCTTTACGCCGCGGTCGGCCGGCATCCCATCGCCGGGATCGCGGCGGCTTTCGCCGGGGTGTCGGGCGGATTTTCGGCGAATTTCGCGCCCGGTCAGCTCGACGCGCTGTTGTTCGGCATCACCGAGGCGGGCGCGGTCATTCTCGATGAGAACTGGGTCGTGAATTTCGCGGGCAATTGGTACTTCATCGCCGCGCTGATGCTGCTTTATCTGCCGGTGATCTGGTTTGTGACCGACAAGATCATCGAGCCTCGCTTAGGGCCATGGACGGGCGGGGCGGTCGCCGGCTCCGACGATCCCGACGACGATCCCAACGCCCCGCTGACCGAACCGCAGCGAAAGGGTCTCCGCAATGCGGGATTCGCGCTTCTGTTCGTGGCGCTGTTGTGGGTGTTTCTCACCGTCGGCGGAATGATCCCCTTTGTGGGTCAAGCCGTGTTCGCGGGGGATTCGCCGCTGTTCAATGAAAGCGCGGACGGCCTGGTCTCCCAGCTGAGCCCGCTATTCCAGTCCCTCGTCGCGGCGTTTTTGATCCTGTTCCTGTTCGCCGGGGTCGCCTACGGAACCGCGGCGGGAACGATCAAAAGCCATCGCGACACCGTCAGCATGATGAGCGGGGCGATGGCGGATCTCGCTTATTACCTCGTGCTCGCCTTCGCCGCGGCGCACTTCGTGGCGATGTTCAATTGGTCCAATCTGGGGCTCATCTTCGCGGTCCAGGGCGCGGACGTGATCTCCCAAAGCCAACTGCCCACAGCCATTCTGCTTGGGATCCTCGTGCTGTTGGCGGGGGTGATCAATTTGTTCGTCGGCTCGGCGAGCGCGAAATGGGCGCTGTTGGCGCCTGTTCTGGTGCCGATGTTCATGTTGTTGGACGTGTCGCCGGAAGCCGTGACGGCGGCGTATCGTGTTGGCGATTCCGCCACCAACATCATCACGCCGCTGATGGTCTATTTCCCGTTGGTGTTGGTGTTCGCCAGGCGATGGACGCCGAGCTTCGGCTTGGGCAGCCTGACCGCGATCATGATCCCTTATTCGATCTGGCTGCTGATTTCCGGCGTCGGGCTTCTGATCGGCTGGGTCTTTTTAGGCTTGCCGCTGGGTCCGGGCGCGGGCGTCGGCTACGCGCTCCCCGCGGCGGGCGGCTGAGGTCGCTTGAACGAGAGGATTGACCGATGAGCGACGTGCGTGAAGCGCGCCGGGGCGGATTTCTTGACGCCGTCGAGCGGTTCGGAGACCGGTTGCCGGACCCGGTCTTCATCTTCGTGTGGCTGATCGGGATCTTGATGGTCTTGTCAGCGATCGCGGCCTGGACAGGCATGAGCGCGGTCAATCCGATCACCGGCGAGACGCTGGTCGCCCAGTCGCTGTTCGCGCGCGAAAACGTCCAGCGATTGCTGACCTCGATGCCCGATACGCTCACAGGGTTCGCGCCTTTGGGCCTAACGCTGGTGATCATGCTCGGCGCAGGCGTGGCGGAGCGTTCGGGGATGTTTTCGGCCGGCTTGCGCGCGGGGCTGCGCAATGCGCCCAAGGCCGCCATGACGCCGATCGTAATCGCGCTGGCGCTGGTGGCGACGCACTCCTCGGATGCGGCTTATGTCGTGCTCATCCCGTTGGCCGGGGTGATCTACGCCTCTGTCGGCCGCCACCCCATCGCCGGCATCGCCGCAGCCTTCGCAGGCGTTTCGGGGGGCTTTTCGGCGAATTTCATGCCCGGTCCCATCGACGCGCTTATTCTCGGCGTCACCGAGCCTGCCGTGCACATTCTCGACGCGAGTTGGGAGGCCAATCTCGTCGGCAATTGGTATTTCATCCTCGGCATGGCGGTGGTGTTCTTCCCCCTTGGCTGGTTCGTAACCGACAAGATTATCGAGCCGCGGCTGGGGGCGTATACGCCGACCTCAGCTGTTCCCATCTCCAGCCAAAAGGCCGACAGCAAACTGGCGCCGGAAGAGCGGGCAGGGCTCCGGCGCGCGCTTTGGGCGTTTTTGGGCGTCACTGCGCTGTGGGGCTTGTTAACGTTCATGCCGAACGCCCCGTTGCAGGATCTCGACGCCGAGCCGGCCTTCCGCTTCGATCCGATGATCGAGAGCCTGATCGCGTATTTCTTCTTGTTGTTTTTGATGTGCGGGGTGGCGTTCGGCTCTGCGGTCGGCACGGTGAAAACCCATCGCGACGTGGTGCAGATGTCCACCGAAGCGATGAAGGACATGTCGGGCTATATCGTGCTCGCCTTCACCGCGGCGCATTTCGTGGTGTTGCTGACTTGGACCAATCTCGGCGGCATTTTGGCCATTGACGGCGCGCGCGCCATCGAAGCGGCGGGCTTGCCGGCGCCGCTGCTCTTGGCGGCGGTCGTCATCATGGCGGCGCTGTTGAACCTGATAATCGGCTCGGCGAGCGCCAAATGGGCCGCCATCGCGCCGATTTTGGTGCCGATGCTGATGCTGCTCGGCGTGAGCCCGGAAATGTCGACCGCGGCGTATCGCGTAGGCGACAGCGTGACCAACATCATCACGCCGTTAATGGTGTACTTCCCAATGGTTCTGGCGTTCTGCCGACGGTGGGAGCCTGGGTTCGGCATGGGCGGTCTGTTGGCGAACATGCTGCCTTATTCGTTCGCTTTCCTCATCGGGGGACTTGCGCTCACCATCGGCTGGGTTTGGCTGGGTTGGCCGGTAGGGCCCGGGGCTGGCGTGACCTATGTTCCGCCGCCCGGCGTCGCGCCGTAAGTGCGTGCGGCGATGCAGCCTCGCCGCCGCATCGCCGCGCGGGCTCCTCGCTACAGCCTGATTCCTGCGCCAGTGTTGAGACCGCGGTCACACGAGGGCGGACAGAAACATGAGCATTCCAAAACACTTCGCACCGGTCATCATCGCTGCGTTCGCCGGCTTGGCGTTGTTCGGCGGTCAAAGCGCCTCCGCGCAGGGTTACCCTTTGGGGCGCTTCGCTTGTGAGGGGAATTACAGCGGCGTGCCGGTCGCTGGGTATGTCGATTTGAGCCTTTTCACCTACGGCGGCGCAGGGTCGCTTGGCGGCTCGGTGGAGCGCACCCAGCTGCAGATCTTGTGGCGCGAAGGCCGGCTCAATGAACTGCCGGGCCAACTGAACCTGATTGCGATGATGCAGGACGGCTACGGCCAGCTCATCAATTTCGACGTCACGCTGACGGGCGGAACCACCGGGACAGGAGCGTTCTGGGTGAACGGCGCAAGCCATCGGCAGACCTTCATGAACCTAGCCCTTCAGCCCGGCGGCTTCACGGTGCGGTCCGAAGACGGCGTGACCGCCCCGTTCCAATGTCAGCTCGGCGGAACGACGAGCGGGCCCGCCACCGGACCGGCGCCGGGTCAGCCCAATCCCAAGCGCAGGCCCGTCCACGCCAAATAGAGCGCCAAACCGCTCAACAGCCACTTCAGCGATGTGCGAAACGCTTGCTCAGGCAGGCGTTTCAGCACCGCCACGCCCGACAGCGTGCCTAAAAATCCCGTCGCGATCATCGCCGCCATCAACGGAACCCATTCGGCGAACGCAAAACCGAGCGCGGCGAAGGCGACCACTTTCAAGACATGCTGCACGCTCATGCAGGCCGAAAACGTCGCCACCTGGGTCAGCCGATCAAGCCCGCGCGCAGCCAGAAACGCGGCGGTGAAGGGGCCGGTGGCGCCGAAAAACATCGTCAACGCCCCGCCAAGCGCGCCGCCGCCGGCGATCGCGAGATTGCTGCGACCCAGGCCGCGGGGTTTCGGGCCCCAAACCATGAATAAGACGAACCCAGCAATGGCCAGTTTCATCGGACCGTCGGGCAGGTTCGTCACCGTCGCCGCGCCGACCGCCGCGCCCACAAGCCCGCCGCCGCAGAACCACGCCGTCAGCCCCCAATCGATATGCGCGCGCTGCACCGCCGCGCGCCCCGCATTGGAGCCGAGTTGAACCACGCCGTGGACGGGGATGAGCGTCGCGGCCGGCATCCCCGTCGCCATGACGGCCAACAAGGCGAGCCCGCCGCCGATGCCGAACGCGGCGGTCATGGCGGAGGTGAAAAAGCTCGCGAAAGTAAGCAGGGCGGCGAATGCGGGCGAGACGCCCTCTGGAAGCAAGGCCTCCATCTCAGCCTTTCTGCGCGGCCATCAGGCCGAGAAACTCGAACATCACGTCCACGACCGCCAGCGCGGTGATGTCTGAGGCGTCATAGGGCGGGGAAAACTCCACCACGTCGCCGGCCACGAAATCGGCGATATGCAGCGCGCGCAAGATCCGTTGGGCTTCGTAGGTGGTCAGCCCGCCCGGCACGGGCGTGCCCGTGCCCGGGGCATAGGCGGGGTCGAGGCAGTCGACGTCGAACGACACGTAAGTCGGTCCCTCTGGAAACTGCGGCAGCGTCTCCAGAAACGCCTCAAGGCCGCCCATCCGGACGTCGTCGACGGTGGTCACACGCACGCCGAACCGGTTCACCACATCCAAATCGTCCGCTGCGGCGAGTGGTCCGCGAATGCCGACCTGGAGCGTGCGGGCGCCCGCAACGAGGCCTTCCTCCAATGCGTGCCGCAGAAACGCTCCGTGATGGTACTCCTGCCCCCAGGCCGCGGGGTAGGTGTCGAGATGGGCGTCGAAATGCACCAGATTGAGAATGCCGTGCGCGGCCTTGGCCGCTCGCAGATTGGCGAGCGTCGTGGAATGGTCCCCGCCCACGAAGATCAGCTGTTTTCTCGCCTGCAGGAGCGGCGTCGCAAAGGCCTCGATGCGCGCATAGGTCTCAGCCTGGTCGATCGGCGCGACGGGCACGTCGCCGATGTCGGCGACCTTTAACCGCTCCACCCAATTGAGCTCGCGGGTCATGTGGTAGCCGCGACCCATCGCGGAGAGTTCGCGAGCGCGCGTGGGGCCGAAACGCGCGCCGGGCCGATAGCTCACCGCGCCGTCATAGGGCACGCCCGCAATCCCGACCTCCCAATCCTCATCAAGCGGGGCATGGGGGAGGCGGAAGAACGTCTTCACGGCGGCGAAGCGGGGCTGCTCGCGACCTGGGATGGGTCTGTATTCCATGGGGTCGGACATAGGCTGATAGTCCGCTCCTGGGCAAGCGGAGCGGGGGCGGATGAGCGCAGATTAACGATCACGCCGCAGCGCGACTCAGCGTCCCGCGCTCGACTGGCGCGGCATACGCATTAAAAGAGATTGCGGCGTCCGTATGCGACCGAGTTGTGGTGCGGGGCCGACAGGACGATCAGAAAGGACCCATTCTGTGGAAAGCGCATCCGGACCGGTGCTTGAGGTTGACGGCGTGTCAAAGTCGTTCAACGGCCGACCCGCGGTTCGCGACGTCAGCTTTGCTGTCGAGCGCGGCATGATTTGCGGCTTTTTGGGTCCAAACGGGGCCGGCAAGACGACCACCTTACGGATGATCCTCGACGTCATTCGACCCGATGCGGGGGCGGTGCGTCTGTTCGGCCGTCCGCCGACCAAGCGGGCGCGGGACAAAGTGGGCTTCTTGCCGGAAGAGCGCGGATTGTACCGAAAGATGACGCCGTTGAGCGTGATCACGTTTTTCGGACGTATGAAGGGCATGGGCGCCGGCGAGGCCCGCCGCAAGGCGCGCGCGCTTTTGGAGGAGTACGGCCTGGGGGAGGTGGCGGAGAAAAAAATCAAGACCCTCTCCAAAGGCATGGCGCAGAAGGTCCAAATCCTCGGTTCCGTCGCCCACGACCCTGAATTCGTCATCCTCGACGAACCGTTTTCCGGGCTCGACCCCGTCAACCAACAAACGCTCGAAAACCTGGTGCTGGGCTTAAGAGAGCAAGGCGCGACGGTGTTGTTCTCCACCCATGTGATGGAACATGCCGAGCGCTTATGCGACCGCATCGTGCTCATCGCGCAGGGACGCAAAATTTTCGACGGCCGGGTGGATGAGGCGCTCGCAGAAGCGCCCCGCCAAGTCATCTTGGAAACGGAGGCGGGCATCGACCTGCCGGGGCGTCTCTCGCTGGCGGGGGTGCGGTTCACGCCCGAAGAGGCGAGCGAGCCCGATAACGCCCGGTGGCGCGCGGACCTCGACAATGGCGCGGGGGCTCAGGACTTGCTGCGGGCCTGCGTGGAGTCCGGAGCGCCGCTCCGACTATTCGAGCCGGTTCGCCCCCATCTCCACGACGCGTTTATGACCATGGTGAGCGCGGCGTCGTCGCGTCCGGAGGAGGCCGCGTAATGCGCCAGATTTTCCTCATCGCGAGGCGGGAGTATCTCTCTTACGTCGCCACCTGGGGCTTCTGGCTGTCGCTGGCGATGGTGCCGGTGTTCATGAGCTTAGGCTTCGTGATCCCCCTGGTGGCCGAACGCGCTGCGGCGACGCTCTACGTTTCTGTCATCGCCGAGGACCCCACCTTTGACGGCGCGGTGGAGCAAGCCATCGCCGAACGGGGGCGGCGCACCGCACGCGCCGCGCTCGCCGCCTTGTCGAGCATTCAGGGAGACGAGGGCGCGCGTGAGCGAGCGCTGGAGGCGTTCGACGCCGCTGAGGGTGATGCGGAAGCCGCCCTCGCCGCTGGGCTCGAGGCCGCCGGCGTCGCCGGGCTTGTCGACCCTGCGCGGTTAAGCGGAAGCAACGGAAACATCCTGCTTGTGGAGCCGCCGGCGCGCGATCCCGATGGGCTGCGGCCTTACCTGATGGGCGAACGGACGGTGGACACTCCGGAAGGGGCCCGCAGCCTCTCCGCCGCGGCCATTATCTCCTCAGACGCCGCGGGCGAGGTGACTATCGACATTTGGAGCGCGGGCGCCGCGCTCAGCACCGAGTCCTTCCGCAGTCTTGTTCGCGGCGCGGTGCGCGACACCATGCGCGCCAATGCGCTTCTCGAAGCCGGCGTCAGCCGAGAGGCGGCCGCGCGCATCGACAGTCTCGCGCCGGGCGTCCGACGCCTGACCCCCGAACGGGAGGGGTCTGCGGCTGAAGTCACCGTCGCCGACCAGCTTCCCTATTTCATGGCGTTCGGGCTGGGAATGTCGCTGTGGGTCGTGATCTTCTCGGTCGTCAACATGCTGCTGACGAGCACGATTGAAGAGAAGTCCAACAAGGTTCTTGAGACGCTTCTCTCCACCGCGCGTCTGCACGAAATTCTGTTCGGAAAACTGATGGGCGTGGCGGCGGTCAGCTTCACGCTTGTCGCGGTCTGGGGCGGAGCGGCGTTCGCGGCCATGCTCAGCGCCGCACAGGCCGGCCTGGATATTCCGCCCGAAGTCGCTGACGCAGTGTTCGATCCGGGCCTGCTGATCCCGTTCGCGGCTTACTTTGTCGCCGGTTACTTGGTTTACGGCGCGATTTTCATCGCCATCGGCAGCCTGTGCGAGACGATCCAGGAGGCGCAGACATTGATGACGCCGATGATCCTGATCCTCATGGTGCCGATGTTCGCGCTGGTGATCGGTCTGAGGGACCCCACCAGTCCGATCCTCGCGATCCTGTCGTGGATCCCGCTCTACACGCCGTTCGTGATGATCCTGCGGATGCCGACGGACCCGTCTCTGTTTGAGATTGCGGGCACCAGCGCTTTGCTGGTCGCCACGACGGTGTTCGTCGTCTGGGCTGCGGGCGGGGTGTTCCGTGCGGGCGTCGTCAGCGGCGCGACCCCAGGGGCGGCGCGCGCGCTCATCGCACGCATGTTCGGCCGTCGCGCCGCATAAAGCGACGGCCGCGGGAGGAGGGGAGTGTGGCCAGCCCCGGTCTACTTTTTCGCGACGAGGCCTTCGCGTTGGGCGCGTTTGCGCGCGAGCTTGCGGGCGCGACGGATCGCCTCCGCACGCTGACGAGCGCGCTTTTCCGACGGTTTTTCGTAGTGGTTCCGCCGTTTCATCTCGCGGAACGTGCCTTCGCGCTGCATCTTTTTCTTCAGCGCTTTGATCGCTTGGTCGACATTATTGTCGCGTACGAAGATCTGAACGATGGTCTGGGCCCTCCTCCGTTGACGCCGCACCGGCGCGACGCCTTCAATCAGGCGGCGGGACGTAACAAAATCGGGTAAATTAGTCTACTGCGCGGAGGAGGTTATCGACACCCATGGCTGGCGCGGATCTTAGCCACTTGAACGAAATGCGTCGCGAACTCTTGTCCGCGGCGTTTGAGGCGGCGGCGTTTGACGGCTGGTCGCAAGCGACGCTCGCCGCTGCGGAGCGCGACGCGGGTTTGCCCGAGGGGAGCGCCGCTTTGGCTTGCCCTGGCGGGGTTTTGGATCTGTTGGATTTCTGGGCGCTTGAGTGCGACCGCGCCGTCAGCACCGAGCTGGCCGCCACCGACTTGGCGAGCATGAAGGTGCGCGAGCGGGTGACGACAGGCGTGCGGTCTCGGATTTTCGCCATCGGGGACGCGCGGCGGGAGGCGGCGCGCCGGGCGGCGGCCCGTTTGGCGATGCCGGACGGGGCCCTTCGCGCCGGCCGAATCATCTGGCGCGCGTCCGACACGATCTGGCGTGCGATCGGCGACACCTCGACGGACGGCAACTTTTATTCGAAGCGGACCATTCTGTCGGGGGTCTTGTCCTCAACGCTGGGCGTGTGGCTTCACGCAGACGAGCCCGAAGACGCCTGGCGGTTTCTCGATCGGCGCATCGCGAACGTCATGCAATTCGAAAAAACCAAAGCGCGCGCGGCGAAGATGTTCGAGGGCGTTCCCTCCCCGCTCGCGGCGGCCGCGGCGCTGCGCTATCCGCGGCGGCGTTGAGGGCGCGTCGCTAGGCGTCCTGGGCGTCTACATTCGCGTTCGCGTTTAAGAAGCGCTCAAGGTCGACCACCGCGATCCGCCATTCCCGACCGAATTTGATCGCGCGCAGCTTCTCCTGCCGGATCCAAGCTCGGATCGTGCTCTCTTTGACTTTCAGCTGCTCGGCCGTTTCGTGGACCGTCAATAACGGCTTGCTCAGCATCGCGTTCTTCCTTCGATCACCGCACAGCGGACAGTATCACGCAGGACGCTGAAAAACACGCTCGTTTCCGAGCTTGGGACTTGACGTCGCGGGCCGACGGCCTAGTCGCTGGTTTCTCCAAGGAAAGTCACGTGCCCCATTTTTCGGCCCGGACGCGTCTCTCGCTTGCCGTAGAGGTGAAGCCGCGCGTCCGGCCGGGCGGCGAGCGTCTCGGCTCGGGCGATGTCGTCGCCGAGCAAATTCACCATCCGTGCGCGCGTTAACGCTTCCGTCCCGCCGAGGGGCCAGCCCGCGACGGCGCGGATGTGTTGTTCAAACTGGTCGCAAGCGGCGGCGTCGAGGGTCCAGTGACCTGAGTTGTGGACCCGCGGCGCCATCTCGTTGACCAAGAGCGCGCCGTCAGAGGTCTCGAACAATTCGACCGCAAGGACGCCGACATAGTCAAGCGCAGCCAAAAGGGCCCGCACGATCGCCTCGGCTTCCGCCTTAAGCGGCTCGGCGGCCGGGGCGGGCGCCCGGCTTTCCCGCAAAACGCCGTTCTCATGGCGGTTCTCGGCGAGGGGGTAGACGGCGATCGCGCCGTCCGCCCCCCGCGCGGCGATGACCGAAAGCTCACGCACGAAGTCGACATGGGCTTCTAGGATTGCGGGCGCGCCCTTCATCTCGTCCCATGCCGCGTCGAGGGCGGCCGCGGCGGCGTCGGTGATGCGGGCCTGGCCTTTGCCGTCATAGCCCATGCGCCGCGTTTTCAAGAGCGCCGGAATCCCGATGCTCGGCAAGGCTCTGTCCAGCTCGGTCCGCGTGGCGACCGCTGCAAATCGCGTGGCGGCGGCGCCGGCCTCCGTCACGAATGTTTTTTCCGTGACCCGGTCTTGGGCGACTTCCAAGGCGCGAACATGCGGGCGCACGGGGCGAACGGCCGCGGCAGCGCGCACCGCCGCTGTCGGGATGTTCTCAAACTCGTAGGTGACGGCGTCGCAGTCCGCGGCGAAAGCCGCAACCGCGTCGTGATCGTCATATTGGGCGGCGATGCGCTTTGCCGCGACCCGACCCGCCGGCGCGTCCGGGTCTGGGTCAAGAATGTGAACATCAAAGCCCAACCGTGCGCCGGCCAAAGCGAGCATGCGCCCCAATTGGCCCCCGCCAAGGACGCCGATGACAGAGCCCCGCGCCAACGGCGTCACGACCGGTCCGGCTCCTCGTCCACGCCGGCGGTCTGTTCTTCGATCCAGGCGTCCAGCCGCTCCGCCAACGCCATGTCGGACAAAGCCAAAACGCGCGCCGCCAAAAGGGCCGCGTTCTTGGCGCCGGAGCGCCCGATGGCGAGCGTCCCCACGGGTACGCCCGCGGGCATTTGGGCGATCGACAACAGGCTGTCCCAGCCCGAAAGCGCTTTGGACTCCACCGGCACCCCAAACACAGGCAGGGGCGAGAGCGCCGCGGTCATGCCCGGCAAATGCGCCGCCCCGCCGGCGCCGGCGACAATCACTTTGACGCCGCGGTCTTTCGCGCTCTGGGCGTAGTCGAACAGCCGCTTAGGCGTGCGATGCGCAGAGACGATGCGGTGCTCATGCGGGATTTGGAGCGTGTCCAACATCTCGGCCGCTGCGGACATGGTCGGCCAGTCAGACTCCGAACCCATAATGACCGCGACAAGCGGTGGTGTGGTCATCGCGGGTGAGGCCCCGGGTTGCGAAAAAGAGCGCGGACCATACGGAGACGCGCGCTCAGGTCAAGCGCGCCCCCGCAGCGTAAAACTTCGTTTACCCAGTTTCGCGAGCCTGGCGGGGTCAACTCTTTTGGGAGCCGCTGAGCCATGAGCCGCGCCGACAGGACGCCGAAACCAGCGCCGCCTTCTCAAACCCCCGTCGAACGCCGCGCCAACCCCGCGCCGGCCGCCATGCGGACTTTGGCGGCGGGGGAGATCACGCCGCGCGCCCGGGTGGCGTTGCTTGAGCTTATGGGCGAAGTGGACCGCCTGCGCGGCGAGGCCGACAGCTTGCGCCAGCGTGTCCGAGAGCTTGAAGCGCTGGCCGACACCGATCCGCTGGCGGACGTCTATAATCGCCGCGCTTTCATGCGCGAACTGTCCCGCGCGATGGCGTTCGCCGACCGTTATGGGCTGGAGGCGAGCCTCGTTTACGTCGATTTGGACGATTTCAAGCGCATTAACGACGCACACGGTCACGCAGTGGGCGATGCGGTCTTGCGCCATGTTGCGGCGTTTCTGGTCGCTCAGGTGCGGCAGTCCGACTTTGTCGGTCGGCTTGGCGGGGACGAATTCGCCGTCGCTTTGGCCCATGGCGGGCGTGACGCAGCGGAGGTGAAGGCCATCGCGCTGAAGGCGGCGTTGGAGCGAAGTCCGGCCGAGTATGAGGGCGCATTCTATCCGGTGAAGGCGACGTTTGGGGCTTATGGCTTCGGTCCCGGCGAAACCGCTGAGGAAGCGCTGGCGCGTGCGGACGCCGCCATGTACGCGCGCAAGCGCGATCGGCTCGAGCCTGTTACGCGATGATGTCGGGGTTCAGCTTGTCTTCGAGATGAGCGATTTGATCTTTGATCTGGAGTTTGCGTTTTTTCAGCCGCGCGACCTTCAGCTGGTCCAAAACGCCGGTCTCCGCCAACGCCGCGACGGCGGCGTCCAGCGCCTCATGCTCCTCAAGCAATTCGTGGATTTTCGTCCGTACCGCTTCAATATCGACGAAATCGCCGTCCATGGACCGCCCCGCAGTGAATTTGCACGAGGATGGAGCGCCCCGTCTAAATCTGTAAAGCGTTCGCCGCGGCGAGCGCCTGAATGAGCGGCGTAAGGAGGGCGTGCGCGTCCTGATTGTCGCGCCTGGCGGCTATCGCGAAAATCTCAGCGGCGCGGGCCAACGCGCCCGGGCCGGGCGGTGCGCCGGTCGCAGGCGGGCTCGCAGCCCAAAGCGCATCCTGTTCAAGCCGCTCAGCGGCAAGCTCGGTCTCCATGATTTGCTTTCGAAGCGCGGTCGCGGCTTTGCCCTCAAGCGCCGGGGCGGGGGATTTGAGCCAGCGCCGCGCAGCGCGCAGCCGTCCGACGACGCCGGCCTGAAACGCCTCGCTTAAAACGCCCGCTTGAGCGGCGGTTTCGGGGCTTGGCGTCCGCCCCGTCGCGGCGAGCCAGGCGCACCAAAGGGCGAGATTGACCGACAGTCCTGCGTCATCCTGAAGGCTCAGGCAGGCGTCGCGAACGTCGGGCGCGGCGTAGACCGTGCAGGACCACTCCCAAAACGTCGCCTCGCTCACGCTTGTTCGCCCTGGCTCCCGGCGCGCGCGTATTGGGGGCGAAGATCCTCTCCCCAGCGGCGGGTCTTCGGCCAATCCAAGCCGAACAGATCCAAAACCCGGCCCACCGATTGGTCGACCATCGCCTCCACGCTTTGCGGGTTGGCGTAAAAAGCGGGCAGGGGCGGGGCGATGATCGCGCCCATCTCGGCGAGCGCGGTCATGGTGCGCAAATGGCCAAGGTGAAAGGGCGTCTCCCGCACCATCAACACCAAGGGCCTGCGTTCCTTGAGGGTCACGTCCGCAGCCCGGGTGAGCAAAGTGGTCGTGGCGCCGGTCGCGATCTCGGACATGGTGCGCACCGAACACGGCGCGACCAGCATGCCGGCCGTCTTGAACGACCCTGATGCGATCGCCGCGCCCACATCCCCGATGGGATAGGTTTCAAAGGCGCGCTCTTTGACGGCTTCGGGGCCAATGTCGAGCTCGTAGCGCAGCGTCATTACGCCGGCCTTGGAGGCGACCGCATGGGCCTCGACGCCAAGCTCCGCCAAGGCGTCGAGCGCCCTCAATCCGTAAACGGCGCCCGAGGCGCCGCTGAGCCCGACGATTATCCGCTTAGTGACCATGCCGACGACGCCTTTGATGATGTGATGTGACAAGCCCGTGACAAACATGGTCTCATTATGGCGTCCACCAAGAAGGAGGCGCACATGGCGCTAAAAGCACGCATTGATGAGTTGACCTCTCGTCACCGGGCCCTCGATACGGCGATCGACGATGAACAGAAGAGCGCCGCCACCGACGCCTACCGCGTGAACGCCATGAAGAAGGAAAAACTGAGGCTTAAAGACCAGATTGCAGAGCTAAGCGCGATGGCCGACTAGGCCGGAGCGCAAAGGAAAGGGGTTCGGCGGGGAGCGGCTCGCCGAGAGCGGCGTCCCTGTCGAACGACATCACAGCGCCCCGCATGTGACGCATCGCGTGCGGACAGAACCGCTTAAACCGCGCCGACGGACCGAATTCGTCGGCGACCCCTCCGTTTATCGCCATTTCCAGCTGATTTCCCCGACCTGCGCATTGCGCCGGACGGCGTTTGCGGTTTCATCACTGCCTCGCCGCACGCAGGCGCGGCCGACAGCGGAGTGAAAATGGCGGACGGACGAGTGGTGATTGTGACCGGCGGCGCACGCGGCATCGGACTGGCGTGCGCGCGCCGGTTCTTGGATGACGGATGTCGGGTCGTGATCGCCGACATGGACGAGGAAGCGGGCGGACCGGCGGTCGAGGACTTGGCGGGAAAGGCCGATGGCCGGGCGATGTTCGTCCGCTGCGATGTCGGCGAGCGCCTGGACGTGCACAATCTCATCGCCGAAACGCTGTCCGCTCACGGACGGATTGACGTGCTCGTCAATAACGCTGGGATCATCGCGCCCGGCGACATCTTGGAGCTCGACGACTCCCAATTCGACACCGTCTTGCGCACCAATCTGCGGGGGGCGTTTTTGACCTCGCAGGCCGCCGCACGTCAGATGGTCAAGCAAATCGAGGAAGAGGCCGGCCGGCGGGACGAGGCGCGCCGCCGCTATGCATTGGTCAACATGTCGTCGATCAACGCCGAGATGGCGATGCCGGGCTTGCTCGCCTACGCGGTTTCGAAAGGCGGCCTCAATCAGCTCACCCGCGCCATGGCGTTGGCGCTTGCGCCTAAAGGGGTGCGGGTGAACGCGGTCGGGCCGGGCAGCGTGTCCACCGATATGTTGAAAGCCGTAAGCGAAAACCCCGACGCAAAGGCGCAGCTGTTGTCGCGCACGCCGCTGGGACGTTTCGCCGATCCCGCCGAGGTGGCGAGCGTCGTCGCGTTTCTGGCCTCGCCTGGGGCCAGCTACATCACAGGCGAGGTGATTTATGTCGACGGGGGACGCCGGGCGCTCAACACAGTGATGGCGCGCGAGGATCTCTGAGCCGCCAAATTGGGGCGGCTAGCGCGCGGGCGCGTCGTCCTCTTCCTCGTCTTCGGACGCCGGCGCATCGTCCGTTCCGCCGGCGCCATCGCCTTCGCCTTCTGCTTTGTCGGAGAAGCGGGCGAAGACGTCATCCGCGCTGAGCGAGCCGCCCCGACCATGGGCTGTTTCCTCGGCCGCCTCGGCTTCCTCCGCCGCCAGCGTTTCTTCGATGGGGCGCAACGGTTCGCCTTCCGGCGGCGCCGCATCGCCAAGTTCCTTGCGTCGGCGGTCGGCGGCTTTGCGCACCGCTTCGTCCAGTTCGATTTGCTTGCACAAGCCCAGCGCCACAGGGTCCTGAGGCTGAATGTTGTCGCGGTTCCAGTGCTCGCGCGTCCGCACCGCTTCGATGGTGGTCTTGGTCGTGCCGATAAGCTTTGAGATCTGGCCGTCGGTCAATTCAGGGTGGTGCCGCACCAGCCAAGCGATGGCGTTGGGGCGCTCTTGACGTTTGGAGAGCGGCGTGTAGCGGGGGCCCTTTTTCGCCCCCTTGTCCAGCATGTCTGCGTGTTTGCCCTTCACCAACACCATGCGGTAGTCCGCGTCGGCCTCGGCCCTTTCGATTTCGTCCCGGGTCAATTGGCCATTGGCGATGGGGTCCGCGCCGCGCACCCCCGCGGCGACATCGCCGTCGGCGATGCCTTTGACCTCGAGCACGTGCAGGCCGCAAAGCTCCGCAATCTGATCGAACGTCAAGGACGTGTTGTCGATCAGCCAGACGGCGGTGGCCTTGGGCATCAGCACTTCGGTCATGGGTTTCCTCGGAGATAAAAAAAGCCCGGCGCGCGGGCCGGGCGGGAGCGTTCCGCGGCGACCGTCTCGAAAATGAGATGGTCGACTTACGTTGTCATATATAGAGACCTTCGCGGTGAGACGAAAGGGGCGGCGGGCCGTCAGCCAAGCCGCGCGGCGGGGTTAGGGTGTCAGGAGCAGCTTCCCGCTATGCGCGCGCGCCTCCATCCGCGCGTGGGCTTGGGAGGCTTCTTCGAGCGGGAATGTCTGATCGGTCGTTGGGCGAAGCTGACCAGTTTCGAACCATGGCCAGGCGGTTTGGGCGAGCGTCCGCGCCAATCTGGCTTTTTCCTCAGCCGGCCGCGGTCGCAGTGTCGAGCCGGTGATGGTGAGGCGTTTGAGAAGGACCGGCAGGAGATCAAGCTCCACCCGCGAGCCCGCCAGAAACGCAATCTGAAGAAGCCGACCGTCGGGGTTCAGCACGCTCACGTTCCGGGCTGCGTAATCCCCGCCGACCATGTCCAAAATGACGTCGGCCCCGCCGAGCTCCTGAACGACGGCGCCGAAATCTTCCCGTAGATGGTCGATCGCGTGAGCCGCGCCGAGCCCTGTGCAGAAGGCACATTTTTCTTCGCCGCCTGCGGTGGCGATGACCCGGGCGCCATGGGCGGCGGCCATCTGGATCGCGCTCGCGCCGACCCCGCCTGCGCCGCCATGCACCAGCAAGGTTTCCCCGGGCGCAAGCCGTCCACGCTCGAAGACATTGGCCCAAACCGTCAGCATCGTTTCGGGCAAACCGCCTGCGTCAATGAGTCCGACCCCCGGCGGGATCGGCATCAGCGCGTCTGCGCGAGCGGCGACGAATTCGGCGTAACCGCCGCCGGGAACCAACGCACAGCACGGCTGCCCGTCAAGCGCGGGGTCGACCCCGTCGCCCACCGCCGCGACATGCCCGGAGACCTCAAGCCCCAGCACGTCAGGCGCGCCGGGCGGCGGGGGATAGAACCCTTGTCGCTGCAAAAGGTCAGGCCCGTTCACGCCTGCGGCGGCCACGCGCAAAACGACCTCGCCGGGCTGCGGCGCGGGGGTGGCGAGGGTCTCCAAACGCAGCGCCTCGGGTCCGCCGGGGGCCGGCGCTCGCACCGCGCGCATCTGGGGGGGGAGGGAACTCATACGATCGGATGCTCCGAAGGCGTCGATTCTTGTCGGCTATTTAGGGTATATTGACCTGATCGGCCGCGATAGCTGCGCGGCAAGCGAGGGAGGTGCGTATGTTCGACGAGGAGCTCGGCCCCGTACCCGTCAGCCAGGTGTTGCTTGGCGACAATCTCGAACAGCTGTCGATCGGCGATCTTGAAGACCGTCTCGAGGCGTTGCGCGCCGAAATCGCGCGCGTCGAGGCGGAACTCGCCTCCAAGCGGCGCGGCCGCGAAGAGGCGGAGGCGGTGTTCGGCAAAGCGTGACGCGTCTGCTCCTGGCGCACGCTTTGCAGATGGGAGGCCGTCTCGTCGAGGCGCATCGGCAGGGGATCCGGTGCGCACGTGAGGGAGCCTGCGTCCATGCCGCCCGAACCGTTTCCTGTTTCACCGGCAGACTTCGCAATGTCGGAGCTGTTTGAGCGCACGTTCGATGAAGGTATGGACCTTGTCGAAGAGACTGCGGCGTATCTCGAAGGCCCGGGGCGGGAAGCGTCGCGGTCGCTGAGCCGGCAGGGCGCGCTCGCTTATGCGGGCGAAAGCATGCGGCTCACCACGCGACTGATGCAGGTCGCGTCATGGCTGTTGGTGCACCGCGCGGTCCGCGAAGGGGAAATGACCGACGAAGACGCGCGGAACGAACGGTTCCGTCTCGCGCAGGCGCGCGAAAAAGATCCCCCGCCGTTTGAAGGGCGCGACGAGTTGCCGGCGAGACTGCTCGACCTGCACAGCCGTTGCGATCGGTTGTTTTCCCGGGTGATCCGCTTGGACGAACGGTTGTTCTCCCGCGAGACGCCGGACTGCGATCCCAACCCCGTCGGCGAGCAATTGGCGCGGCTTGAAACCATGCTTCGCACGCGATTGTCCGGAGACACGCGGGACTGACGCGAAGACCCTGTCGGTAAGGCTGGCGGTCGCCTAACGGCGACCTACTTCTTCACGCCACCGAAGCCCTTGAATTTATTTTTAAATCTGCTGACACGGCCGCCGCGGTCGAGAAGCTGCTGGTTGCCGCCGGTCCACGCCGGATGCGTGGTGGGGTCGATGTCCAGCTGAAGCGTGTCGCCTTCTTTGCCGTAGGTCGACCGCGTCTGGTAGGTCGTCCCGTCCGTCATCACGACGGTGATCACGTGATAATCGGGATGGCCTTCTTTCTTCATCAACCGCTCCATCGGCGCCTGGTTCGCGCAAGACCCGTGCGTATAGCGGCGACGGACCTGCGCTGCAAGGCGTGATCGCGGCGCTCAGCGGGCTAATGTCAACGGGAAAATCGGGGAGGGTCGGCGCATGGGCCGCATTCAACAAATCGTCGTCTTGGTTGTACTGGTTTGCCTCGCCGGCGTCTCAGTTTTCCTGATCCGGACCTATGACAACGCGGGCGAGTTTACGACGCTGCGGCCTCTGTTCGACGGCGAGTGCCAACGGCTCGAGGGGTTCTTCGGGGTGGAGGACATGGTCCTGGATCCCGAAACCCGCATCGTTTACGGCGCAGGCGAGAACCGACGCGCGCTGCGCGCGGGCGAGCCCTCGCGCGGTGCGATCTACGCCATCCCGTTGGACGAGCCTGCGCGCGCCGAACCGCTCGACCTCAGCGACGGCGCGCCGGATGACTTCCATCCCTTGGGCGTGGATTTGCACATAGATGCGGACGGCGTCCGCCGCTTGTTCGTCGTGAACCGGGCGGATGCGGGGCATCGGGTGGATATCTTCCGGCTGGAGGGGACGCGCTTCTCGCTTGAACGCAGCATCGCCGACCCCGAGCTGCACAACGCCAATGACGTGCTCGCGCTGGGGCCGGACCGCGCTTACGTCACCATCGACAAGCGCGCTGAGACCGGATCATTCGGGGAAATCATCGAGGGGGCGCTGCGCCGCCGCAATGGACGGGTCTTGTTGGTGTCTCCCGACGAGGTGACGGAGGTCGCCGCCGGGCTTTCCTACGCCAACGGGATCGCCCTCAGCGAGGACGGCGAAACGCTGTATGTCGCCGAAACGATCGCGCGCGCCTTGCGCTTCTACGACCGCGACGTCGCGACCGACGCGCTTTCCTTGCGTCGAACCGGCATTCTCGGAACCGGCGTCGATAACATCACGATTGACGAAGAGGGGCGGCTGTTCATCGCGGCTCATCCCAAACTCATCACCTTCGCGCGCGGTCACGCGGCGCATGAAGGGCGGATTGCGCCGAGCCAGGTGATCATGGTCGACCCTGCGGCCCAAGAGGTGGACCAAGTCTATCTCAATTTGGGCGAAGAGATCTCCGGCTCAGCTGTCGGCCTGGTCGATGTCGAGGCGCGGCGGATGCTGATCGGCTCCATCTACGAACCGCATATTCTCAGCTGCGCGCTGCCGGAGGTCTGGCGTCACTCTGAAGCCTATCCCGCCAGCCGTCCCGTGAACGCACGCCCGCGCGACTGAGCCGCGCCGGCATGCGGGGGAGTAGGGACTGCGCTGGATCGATCGCCTATGCGCCCTAACTCGGGGTTCGGCGAGCTGATGCGGGATGCGTCAGTGTTTGCAGGCGAGCCCGGGCTATGCGTGATCGGATCAAGGCTAGCGATTGGCTCCGCGCCGGTCTGTTACTGTCTGGCGCGATCGGGCAGACTTTCTCCGGTTTTCTGCCGGACGCCCTCGGATGGGAGGTGTCGATCGCCAGCCGGTCAGCGGAGTTCAATACGCTGCTGATCCCGTCCGGTTGGGCGTTCTTGATTTGGCTGCCTCTGTTTTTCGGCAACATCGCGTTTGCGATCTATCATGCATTTCCCAAGCAGCTGACGGATCCGCTGATGCGCGCCGTCGGTTGGTTGGCCGCCGCCGCGTTCTGGGCCAATGCGGTTCGCTCCTTGTACCAACCTCTCGCCGGACCGGACTGGATTAGCTTCGTCATGCTCGAAGCGATCTTGGCGCCGCTCTTGATCGCCGCGGTGATCATTGCGCGCGCGGGGGCGACCGGGCTCGGCCGCAAGGTGGCTCTGGCGTTCGTCGTCGCGCAGGCGGGATGGATCAGCGTCGCCTCTCCGGCAGGTTTCTCGCAGATGGCGCTCTATGAGGGTTGGAACGTCTTTGGACTGAACGCGACGTCAGCCGCCTTCGCAATGCTCGCGGTCTGGTCGCCGCTGGTTCTGGCGGCGACATGGGCGACGCGCGCCTATCTCTATGCGGGCGCGGTCGCGTGGGGTCTGTTTTGGGTGTTCTTCGTCAATACCATGCGCGAAGAGGACGCCCTCGCTTGGACAGCGCTGGGCGCAGCCGCCGTCGTTCTTGTTGTTGCGACTGTTGCAAAGCGCGGAGGCGGGGATAGCGGGGCGCGCCAAGCTCTGTTTGCACGCGCTGGTTAACGGCGACTATCGGCTGTCGAGCTTGATTTCGATGCGGCGATTGGCGGCGTAGGCTTCCTCGGTGTCGCCTTCCGCGATGGGTCGGTGCTCGCCAAAGCCCGCCGCGACAAGGCGCTCCGAGGGAATGCCGCGACTTTCAAAATAGTTCACCACCGTGATCGCGCGGGCCGCGGAAAGGTGCCAGTTCGAAGCGTAGGTCACCGAGATGGGACGGGCGTCGGTATGGCCGTCCACCCGAAGAATCCAGTCGATCTCGTCGGGGATTTCTTCGGCGATTTCGAGCAGCGCGTCGGCGGTTTGGGAGAGCTGGGCTTGTCCGGCGGCCGTCAGCTCGGCTGAGGCGGACGGGAACAAAACGTCGGACTCAAAGACGAACCGATCCCCGACAATGCGGATGTCCGCCCGATCGCCAAGCGCGTTGGAAATGGCCTCGAAAAACTCCGACCGGAACCGGGCGAGCTCCTGCACCCGGCGCGCAAGCGCGGTATTCAGACGAGCTGACAGCTGCTCGATTTGGGCCTGTTGCTCGACGTCGCGCAGTTCGGACGCCTCCAACGCCTCGCGCAATGAGGATAGTTGGGCGTTGAGCGCTGAAACCTGCTGGTTCAAGAGCGCCACTTCCGCCCGGGCGGCGTCGGTCAACTCGATTTCGCCCTCCACCTGGGTCTCCAACGCCAAGACGCGCGCCTCGCGCTCGGCGAGTTCGCCCTCCAGCGCGGCGGCGTTCTCGCGCGCGGCGGCTAGGGCGTCGCGCTCGCTCTCCAGGGTCGCCTGCAGCGCGGAGAGGTTTGACGTCAGCTCATCGGCGCGCGCGGTTTCGAGCCTCAGATTTTCCGACAGCGCGGCGATTTCCGCCCGGAGCTGCGTGAGCGCAGCGTCCCGCCCTTGCAGCGCTTGGCCGAGTGAGAACTGCGCAAGCGCGAACAAAGACAGCAAAAAGATCACCACCAAGAGCAGGGTGGCGAGCGCGTCGACAAAGCCCGGCCAATAATCCCCCGAATCCTGGCGCGCGCGCCGAAAGTCCATCGCGGCCATCAGCGCCTATCCCGCCTGTCGGAGAGACCCTCCAGAGCCTCGGTGATGGCGCGCGACAGCGCCCGCATCTCATTGCGAAGCTCGCGCAAGCCTTCCCCGCGGGGGTCCCCGCCGCTGCCGGCCATTTGCTGCAGCGCCAAATCAATGGAGCGGACATGCCGATTGATCGTGTCGTCGATCGCGCGCTCTTTGATCGCGACCAAGGCCTGTTCTTGGCGCGACAGCCGGTCGTTCAGCGCCGCGAGTTCCGTGGATAAGAAGGCCAACGCTTCATTGGTGCGCGCGCGGCTGTCCTCGGCTTTCGCGATAGAGGCGGCGAGATTGTCCAGCGTGTCGGCGGTTTGTTCGAACAACCCCGCAATGTGACCGGTCGAGGCGCCGCCTTCCACGCCGGTCGCCGCCGCGGAAATGCGGGAAATCGAGGACAGCCAGTCTTCGACCTCGTTGTAGAAGCGGTTTTGCGCTTGGCCCGCCTGCAGATCCAAGAAACCGAGCGCCAGTGAGCCGGCCAGACCGAAAATTGACGACGAGAACGCCGTACCCATGCCGCGCAATGGCTCGGAAATGGCGGAGAACAGAGCGTCCACCCCGCCGTCTTCGCCTGATGCGGAGAGCGCGTTCACCACGTCCACGACGGCGGCGACTGTCTGCAGCAACCCCCAAAACGTGCCCAAAAGGCCCAAAAAGATGAGAAGCCTGGTGATGTAGCGAGTGATCTCGCCGGCTTCGGACATCCGGGCGCCGACGGAATCGAGCATGGTGCGCGCGGACTGGTTGGAGATTCGCAGCCGCCCGGGGGTTTCCGCCAGAAGGACCGACATCGGCGAAATCAAGGGCGGCGGTCGGCGAAGGTCGTCAAAGCTTCGCGAGGCTTGGAAATCGCGCAGCCAGGTCACCGCGGGGCGGATGCCCAGGGTCTGATGGAAGGTGTAGGCGACGCCGAGGAAAAACAGCGCCACGATTGCGCCGTTGATATAGGCGCTGTCGCCCGCGAACATCTGCTCGCGCACGGCTTCTTGACCATGGGCCCAATAAGCCAGCACCGCGATAATCGCGACGAAAATCAGCATGTTGAGGATGTACCGCCACGGGCGCGTGAACACGTGTTCGCGCCGCTGAGCGGGCTCATTGTCAACGATGCGTTCGACCATGGGAGCGGCCTCCGGAGCACGCGGGCGGGGAAATCTGCGCGAGCTTTATTAGCACGTCGACGTGCTTCGCCCAGGGCGCATGGTTCAGGCCTTCACCGACTGCAACAGCCCGATCAACGGATTAACCACCTCTTCTGCGCCCGCCGCCACATTTCCTGTCAGCGCCGGATCTCCGCCATCGCCGATATCAAGGGCGAAGCCGCCCGCTTCGCGCACCAAAAGCACGCCCGCCGCCACGTCCCAGGCGCTGAGATTGCGCTCCCAAAACGCGTCGAACCGGCCTGCGGCAACATAAGCGAGGTCAAGCGCCGCCGACCCAAAACGGCGTACGCCGGCCGTCGCGCCCATCACCGCATGCAGCTCAGTGAGGAAACGGGCGTGGCCAGGGCGGCCGCGAAAGGGGATGCCGGTGGCCACCACCGCATCCCCGAGCCCACGCCGACCGGACACGCGCAATCGTTTATCGTTGAGGTAGGTACCCTTGCCTTTTTCAGCGCGGAACATTTCGTCGCGATTGGGGTCGTAGACGCACCCCGCCACGATCGCGCCCTCCCGCTCCAATGCGATGGAGACCGCGAAATGCGGGATCGCGTGGAGAAAGTTCAAGGTGCCGTCGAGCGGGTCCACGATGAAGCGATGAGACTTGTCGGTGCCCTCGACCTCTCCGCGTTCCTCCATCAAAAAACCGTAGCCGCGCCGAACCGCGGAGAGTTCGTCGTAAATCGTCTGCTCGGCGCGCCGGTCAGCGTTAGACACGAAATCGGCGGGGCCTTTCCGCGACACTTGGAGTTCGGCGACCTCCCCGAAATCCCGGCGCAGCACGCGCGCGGCTTTGCGCGCGGCGGTCAGCATCGCGGTCAGGATGGGGGAGGGATTGGCCATGGATTAGGTCTTCGGCGAGGGGGTTGGCGGGCGGGCGGCGCGCTGGTCTAGCGTCGTCTCACCAACCGCGCAATCCGGATCGCGGCGTGCGCCTGGCGGCGGCGCTTGCTCACCGCATGAGTTGTGGAGCGCGTACATCCACGGGTTGTCCTTTGGCTGGCCCGTCCTAGGTACCGAACCGGCTCCGGTTACCGGCAAAGCTTCGCCAGACGGATTGGGTCTCAGCTCGGGTTTAAGCGGCGGCGGTCCCCGCCCGCGGCGTTAAACCCAAGGTAGTTCTTGCTGGGGTAGCCTGTCATGGTTGTGGATTGGGCGCGCAGATTCGGTGAGGCGTTGAATGAGCAATGCGCAATTCTCCACGCTTGTCGTGGATGACACGCCGGCCAACCTTCTTCTCATGGGGGCGCTGTTGGATGCGCTCGGTTGCCAAGTCGCCAAAGCTGAGAACGGCGCGGAGGCCGTGGCTGCGGTCGAAAAGGCCGCCTATGACGTCGTTTTCTTAGACATCCATATGCCCGGCATGGACGGGTTCGACACGTTCCAAGCGCTGCGCGCCTTCACCGAGGTTCCCATTTACGCGGTCACCGCCGACACCACCGACCAAACCGCACAGCGTTGCGAGACGCTTGGGTTCGCCGCAGTCATCCACAAGCCGGTGTCCATCCCGCTCATCGCAAGCGCCTTGTCCGACGTCGGCCAGCAGGCCTCAGCCGGGCGGTGAGAGACCCATCTCTTCTTCCAGCGCGGCGCGTTCCTCGGGCGGCAAGACCTCCTCAAGGATCGTGCGCAGCCGGGTTCGATGATCGTCCAGAACGCCGGTTTCCGCCAGGCTGTCGGCCTCGGCCAACAGAAGGTTTCGATAGGCCGTCTCAACATCGTCGCGACTGACCGACCGTCCCTCCCGCCAATCCAGAAAAGCGGTCTCGGTCAGCGCCCATGCATAGCGAAAGCGACCTTCGCCGTCGCCGCCCTCAGCGGCTTGCGCGAGCCAGGCGGTGGCTTCTTCGCGCGCATCGGTTTGATCGTCATGATAGAGCAACCAGCCCAGATCGGCGGCCGCGGCGGACAGGCCGTCCTCGGCGGCCTGGCGCAAATAGCTCTCCGCCCGTTCCGCATCGCGCGCGACGCGGTCGCCCTCCGCGAGCAACAAGCCGAACGCATAGGCGGCTTCGGCGTCTTGTTCGGCGGCCACTTCAAGCCAGGTCAATGCGGCTGCGAGGTCGGCGGCGTCGCCCTCCTGCTCAAGCAGCAACAGCGCCAAATCCCGCTGGGCGGCGGGCACGCCGTCGGCGGCGGCCTGCCGCAAGAGCGCTTCGCCCCGCTCCGGGTCTGGCGCATCGGCGGCCGGATCTAAGAACGTCACGGCGAGTTCGTAGCGGGCGTCGGCCCGCCCCGCGTCCGCTGCGCGAAGGAGAAAATCCTCCGCCTCGCTGGCTTCCAGACCCCCGCGTTCCGTTCGCGCCATCACGCCCAGCGCGAACAGAGCGTCGGGATCTTCAAGCGCCGCGCCCCGAGCGTACCAGCGCGCGGCCGCCTCGTCGTCGCGCGCCATGCCCAAGCCCCGTTCAGCCAGATAGCCCATCAGCACCGCGGCGCGAGGATGCCCCATTTCCGCGGCGTACTCAGCGAATTCTCTGGCCTGCCCATATTGCCCAGCGTCGCGGGCAACCAACGCGGCGTCATAGACTTCATCGGGGGTATAGCCCTGCGCCGGCGCGCCGGCCGCGGCAAGCAGCGCGAGCGCTAGACCGGCGATCGCTGCGCGAGCCCCGCCGCGATGGCCGCGTTTAGGGCGGCTACGGCTGCGGAGGGACCATCCGGCGCGTTCCAAACCGCCGAGGAAACGGCCAAGAAGTCCGCCCCCGCCGCCGACAGGGTCGCCGCGTTTTGCGGGGTCACGCCGCCGATGGCGACGCAGGGCGTGGTGAAGATCTCCGACCACCATTCTAAGATCTCCAAATCTGCGCGGGCGGGGGCTTGCTTGGTTTCGGTGTCATAAAACGCGCCGAACGCCACATAGTCAGCGCCCGCTTCTGCGGCGCGCATCGCATGGTGGCGGCTGTCATGGCACGTCACGCCGATGATGGCATCCGCGCCGAGCAGCGCGCGCGCCTCAGCGTAGTCCGCATCCTGCTGGCCGATATGCACCCCGTCCGCGCCGAGCGCCTTGGCGAGGGCCGGGCAGTCATTGATCAGCGCTTCGGCCCCATGGGCGCGCGCAATATCGATCAGGCGCGGCGCCAGTCGCTCGAAAGTTTCCGCCGGCGCGGCGGGTTCTGCGCCAGTTTCGGGGTCCGCGGGTCCCTTCAGCCGAATTTGCAGCGCCGCCACATCGCCTCCGGCGAACGCCGCCGTCAACGCATCAGCAAAGGCCTCCGCGTCCTCGATGCGCGGCGGCGTGATGAGATAGAGGCGGCAAGCGGGCGCGTCGTCAGTCATTGGGGTATGGAGTTCGCCGCTGCGCCGGATTCGTCAAGCCCGTCATCACCTGGCGCGCCGCTTTCGCTGTCGACGCTTAGCCGAGCCGCGCGTCTCAATCTGGGTCTGTTGCGCGCGCGATCCCGTGCCGCGCGGCGCATCATCACGATTCGCGTCTCAGGGACGGGCGCCTACTGTCATTCGTCGCGAATTCGCACAGTCTTGTCCTCGCGCGGCGTCTCCCCACGCGGTACTTTTTTCGCAAGGGCGCAGGCGTCACCACAAGGGCGGGGAATTCATGATGACGAAACATGTCATGTCACGGGCGTGCCTGTCGGCCGCCATTCTTGCAGTCGCCGCGTGCGCTTCGGCCGCGCCGCAACCCGAACCGACGCCGCAAGCGCCGATCATCGCCTATGTGCCGCCGATTGGCGAAGCGTGTTTGGCGGTTTGGATGATCGACGCCGCCGAGCATCTTGGCGAAGTCAGCGCGCAGGGCGGGGTGAACCTCGAAGGCGGCGAGCGCAGCGGCCAGGCCTTGTCCGGCAATTTCGGCTGCATCGGCCTCAGCCCGCGATTGGGTCCGGTCTACATGGAGGCCGAGTATCAAGGCGGAAACTGGTGGTACTCCGAAGCGTGGCGCGTCCAGGCGTTGTGCTCGCGCGGCGGCGCCATCGGCGGTGAAGCGCCTGACGCCCAAATGCGCTGCGAACGCAATCTCGCAATGCTGGGCTAAGTGCGTCGCATGGCGCGCAGAAAGCGCGGCGGCCCTTTGCTTGGCCATGGTGCGGCGATCGTTGTGGGAACGCTCGGCGTCGCGGCGGTCCTCGGCGCGCCGTGGCGTGAGCCGGCGTCTCAGCCGGAAATCGACCCATCCGAGCCGTTCGAAGCGGACTTGGCCGCGGACGCGTCGCGTCCAAATCCGCCCGAAGCCGAAGTCGAAACTGAAGCCGAAGCGGATGACGAGCTGGTCGCAGCGACGCGCGGCGACCCGCCGCCGATCGCGGGCGAGGCTTGCGTGGCGGCTTGGCGTGCGGTGGCG
>CAZABJ010000035.1:0-29897 GCA_964483375.1 uncultured Caulobacterales bacterium | reverse complement strand
TTGCCCATTTTCGCGCCCGAAGCGGTGGTGAGCAGCGGCGTGGTGACGCCGAAGGCCTCGCCTTCCTCAACGCGGCGGATGAGATCGGCGCCGTTGACGATATTGCCCCACTGGTCGGAGCCGCCCATCTGCAGCGTGCAGCCGAAGCGTCGGTTCAGCTCCAAAAAGTCATAAGCTTGGAGCAGCATGTAGTTGAATTCCAAGAAGGTGAGCGGTTGTTCGCGCTCCAAGCGCCGCTTCACGCTTTCCAGCGCCACCATCTTGTTGATCGTGAAATGCCGGCCGTAGTCGCGCAGAAAATCGATGTAGTTGAGCGTGTCGAGCCAGTCGGCGTTGTCGACCATGATCGCATCCGTCGGGCCGTCGCCGAATGTCAAAAAGCGCTCGAACACCCGGCGAATGCCGGTCATGTTCGCCTGGATGGTCGCCGTGTCGAGCAGCTTGCGGCTTTCATCTTTGCCCGACGGGTCGCCGACTTTGGTGGTGCCGCCGCCCATCAGAACCACGGGCTTGCCGCCGGCCTGTTGGAGCCGGCGCAACAGCATGATCTGCACCATCGACCCGGCGTGTAGGCTCGGTGCGGTGCAGTCGAATCCGATATAGCCGATCACGGGCTCGCCGCCCGCGGCGCGCGCGTCCAGCGCCTCCAAATCGGTTGCTTGGTAGAGATAGCCGCGCTCGACGAGCGTGTTCACAAAGGCCGAGCGATGCTGCGACATGGGGGCTCTCCGGGGCGGGCGAAACACGGGCGGGCGTTCTAGCAGCGCTCGGATCAAGAAGGAACGCATCGTGAGCGAGCGACGAATGCGCATGGCGCTGGGGCTGATGAGCGGCACCTCTTATGACGCCGTGGACGTCGCCCTGATCGAGACTGACGGCGAACGCGCCTTACGGTTTTTGGCGGGCTCCGAAGAGCCGTATCATCCCGATGAGCGCGCGCTGATCGCCGAGGCGACCGAGGCTGCGCGCGCCTGGGGGTTCGACGGCGAGGAGCCCGAGATTTTCGCCCACGCCGAAACCGCGACGACCGCGGCGCATGCTCGGGCGGTCGCATCGTTTCTCGCGCGCGAAAACGTCGCCCCGGGGGCGCTGGACGTGATCGGCTTTCACGGTCAAACGGTGCTTCATCGCCCAGCCGAGAACCTCCCCGGCGCAACCCGTCAGTTGGGCGATCCCCATGCGCTGGCGCGGCTCATCAAGACGGATGTCGTTTACGACTTCCGGTCCGCTGATATCGCCGCAGGCGGGCAAGGCGCGCCGCTCGCTCCGCTGTATCACTGGGCGCGCGCGCAGGCCTCGGGGCTTGAGACGCCGCTGGCGGTGCTCAATCTCGGCGGCGTGGCGAATGTGACGTTTCTCAGCGAGGCGCCCGAGGACTTGATCGGCTTCGACACGGGCCCGGCCAACGGCCTGCTCGACCAATGGGTTCAGGCGCATGGCGCGGGCGAGCATGATCCCGGCGGCGCCTTTGCGCGGTCAGGGAAGGTTGATGACAAGGCTCTCACCCGCCTGCTCGACCATCGCCATTTCGACGCCCCGCCCCCGAAATCGCTCGACCGCTATGCGTTCTCTCTCGCGCCGCTCGAGGGGCTTTCACTTGAGGACGGGTGCGCGACCCTGACCGCTTTCACGGTTGAAACCGTGGCCCGCGCCTTCGCATTTGCGCCCGCTCCGCCGCGCCGGCTGATCGCCGCAGGCGGCGGCGTGCGCAATGGATATCTGATGGAGCGCTTCGCGCAACGTTTGGCGTGCCCCGTCGCGAGCGCCGAGGATGTCGGTTGGCGAGCCGATACGCTCGAAGCGGAGTTGATCGCCTATCTGGCTGTCCGATCGCTCGAGGGCCTGCCCATAACCTTCCCCGGCGTCACCGGCGCGCCCGAGCCGCTTACGGGGGGAAGGCTGGCCGCCGCGGCGACGGACTTCTGAGGAGCGATTGGCCGGTCGCCCGCTTGCTAGGCCGCCAAGGCGGCCCGGATATGCGGCAAGCGCATGTCGAGATAGTCGGCGCAACGCCGCTCAAGGTCGTCCAAATGTCCGTCGAAAAAGTGGTTGGCGCCGTCCAGCACTTGATGATCGACGGTGATGTCCTTTTGCGTGCGGATCTTGGTCACCACGCGCTCGACTTCATCCGGCGGCACGACCTGGTCTTGGGAGCCGTTGATGACCAAACCCGACGCGGGACACGGCGCGAGGAACGAGAAGTCGTACATGTTCATGGGCGGGGCGACGGAGGTGAAGCCGCGAACTTCGGGGCGGCGCATCAAGAGCTGCATGCTGATCCAAGCGCCGAAAGAGTATCCCGCCACCCAGCAAAACGGCGCATTGGCGTTTTGCGGCAGGCCTTGCATCCAGTCGAGCGCGGAGGCGGCGTCGGACAGCTCGCCCACGCCATGGTCGAAGACGCCCTGACTACGCCCGACCCCGCGGAAATTGAAGCGCAAGACGGCGAAGCCGCGGTCCTTGAGCATGTCGAACAGCATCAAAACGACGGGGTCGTTCATCGACCCGCCGCCTTTGGGGTGCGCGTGCAGCACGATGCCTAAGGGGGCGGCGTCGCCGGCGGGGTGGTAGCGGCCTTCCAGTCGGCCTTCGGGGCCGGCGAAGATCACCTCAGGCATGAGAGCTCCTTTCTCGAGCGGCGAAAACCAAGCGCGGCGCTGGGTCGCTGCGAGCTCAGCGCGGCGATTGCAACGAAAGCCGGCTGAGAATACTTGATCGTCACGGTCAGGTACCCTAGGTCCCTAAACGAAGCGGGCGCGCGTTTAACCACGGCGCGGCGCGAAGTCGCGATGTTTAGCAAGGGCGTAGCGCCCGGGCGAGACCAAAGGCGAGCGGATATGCGATTGTCGTCAAAAGGCCGGTACGCGGTCATGGCCATGGCGGATTTGGCCGCCCATGGGCGCGGCGCGCCGGTGCGGCTGGCCGAAATCGCGGAGCGCCAAGACATCTCGCACTCTTATCTTGAACAGCTTTTCGCGCGGCTGCGCCGGGCGGGCGTGGTCACCAGCGTTCGCGGGCCAGGCGGGGGGTACGAGCTGGCCAAAACGGCCGATCAAACCCGCATCGCAGACGTCATTCTCGCCGTGGACGAACCCATTCGCGCCACGCGCTGCGACGCGCTCGCCGAGGGCAAAGGCTGCACCGGCGGGGCCGAGCGGTGTTTGACCCACGACCTGTGGGATGAGTTGGGCCGGCAGATCTATCTGTTTTTGGCCGGGGTCACGCTCGCCGATGTGGTGGAGCGCCGGGTTTTGGGGCTTGCAGCGCGCCCGCGCGAGACGATTGAGGCGCGCAAATGAACCAGGTTTATCTGGACCATAACGCCACCTCGCCGTTGCGGCCCGTCGCGCTGGAAGCCATGCGCGAAGCGTTGTCGCTGGGCGCGAACGCCTCCTCGGTGCATGGACCCGGTCGGCGCGCGCGCGCGCTTGTTGAAACAGCGCGCGAAACGTTGGCCGGGCTGGTCGGCGCTCCCTTAGAGGCGGTCACCTTCACGGGCTCGGGCACGGAGGCGGACAACCTGGCGGTTTCGAGCCTGGTCAACGCCGCGGGCTGCCGTCGCCTCCTCATTTCCGGCGTCGAGCATGACGCCGTATGGGCGCCCGCCCATGAAAGCGGCGCGGCGGTGGAGATCATCCCTGTGTCGTCTGAGGGGGTGGTTGATGTGGGGTGGCTTGAGGCGCGTTTGGACGCCTGGGACGCCGTGGAGGGTCCGCCCGGCGTCGCGGTGATGGTCGCCAATAACGAAACCGGCGTCATCCAACCCATCGCGGACGTGGCGCGCCGGGTGCGCGACGCGGGCGGATATCTGCTGGTGGACGGCGTCCAGGGGCTCGGCAAGCTTCGGTTGGATATGACCGCGTTGGGCGCGCATTATCTGACGCTGTCAGCTCACAAACTGGGAGGCCCGCACGGCGCGGGCGCGCTCATCGCCGCGGCCGAGGCGCCGCTCATCCGTCAGCTTCATGGCGGGGGACAGGAGCGCGGCCGGCGCGCGGGCACCGAGAATGTCGCGGCGATTGTCGGGTTTGCGGCTGCGGCCCGTGAAGCATCGGAGGCGCGTGAGGCGCAGGCGCCCGCACTCGCAGGTCTCAGGGATGCGCTGGAAAGCCGCATCGCCGCGGCGCGGCCGGACGTCACCTTTTTCGGCGCACAGGCGCCGCGGCTGACGAATACGTCGTGTTTCGGCGCGCCGGGTTTCGCCAGCGAGACCCAGGTGATGAGCCTCGACCTCGCCGGTTTCGCCGTCAGCGCAGGCGCGGCGTGTTCGTCGGGAAAGGTGAAGGCGAGCCGGGCGCTCATGGCCATGGGCGCGGATGAAACGCTTGCGGCCTGCGCGCTGCGGGTGAGTTTGGGTTGGACATCGACAGCCCGGGACGTCGAGGCGTTCGCCGCGGCTTGGCTGACGGCGGCGGAGCGCGTCATTCCGCAGCATGCGGCGTGATTAAATTATAAGGAGCGGCGGAGATGCCTGCGACGAACAAGACGGTCGAGACGGTCAAAGGCCTGGAGGCGGAACGCTACAGCGCCGGCTTTTCGACGGATATCGAGCAGGACATTGCGCCCAAGGGCCTGAACGAAGATGTCATCCGGTTCATCTCCGCTAAGAAGGAGGAGCCTGAATGGCTTCTTGAATGGCGCCTCGCTGCGTTTGCGCGTTGGAAGACGATGACGGAGCCGACCTGGGCGATGGTCGATTATCCGGCCATTGACTATCAAGACACGTCTTATTTCGCCGCGCCCAAGGCGGGGGCCAAATATGAAAGCCTTGACGACGTCCCGCGCGAGATTCTCGAGACCTATGAAAAGCTCGGCATTCCGGTTCGGGAGCAAGAGGTGCTTCTGGGCGTGGAGGGCGCGCCCAAGGTGGCGGTGGACGCGGTGTTCGACAGCGTTTCGGTGCTGACGACGTTCCGAAAGGAGCTCGCTCAGGCCGGCGTCATCTTCATGTCCATCTCCGAAGCCGTGCGCGAGCACCCTGAGCTTGTGCGCAAGTATCTCGGCACAGTCGTGCCGCCGACGGACAACTTTTTCGCCACCCTGAATACCGCTGTGTTTTCCGACGGCACCTTCGTTTACGTGCCGAAGGGCGTGCGCTGCCCGATGGAATTGTCCACGTATTTTCGGATGAATGCCGAAGGCACGGGGCAGTTCGAACGTACGCTGATCGTCGCAGAGGAGGGCGCCTATGTCTCCTACCTCGAAGGCTGCACCGCCCCCATGCGCGATGAGAACCAACTGCATGCCGCGGTGGTGGAGTTGGTCGCGTTAGACGACGCGGAAATCAAATACTCCACCGTGCAAAACTGGTGGCCAGGCGATGAGACCGGCAAAGGCGGGGTCTACAACTTCGTCACCAAACGCGCCCAATGCCGCGGCAAGAACGCCAAAGTGTCCTGGACCCAGGTGGAGACGGGCTCCGCGATCACGTGGAAGTATCCCAGCTGCGTGTTGATGGGCGAGGGCTCGGTGGGGGAGTTTTACTCCATCGCCATCACCAACGGCCGCCAACAGGCCGACACCGGCACCAAGATGATCCATCTGGGCGAAAACACCCGCTCTCGCATCATCGCCAAGGGCATTTCAGCGGGGAAATCGAACTCCACCTATCGCGGCCTGGTGTCGGTGGGACGCAAGGCGAAAAACGCGCGCAACTTCACCCAGTGCGACTCGCTTTTGATCGGCGACCAGTGCGGCGCCCACACCGTCCCATACGTCGAGTGCAAACGCGCTGACGCGCAGCTCGAGCATGAGGCCGTCACCACCAAGCTCTCCGAAGACCAGCTTTTCTACGCCCGTCAGCGCGGCCTGGATGAAGAGAGCGCGGTCGCGTTGCTCGTCAACGGTTTCGTCCGCGACGTCCTGCAGGAGTTGCCGATGGAATTCGCCGTGGAAGCCCAGGCGCTGGTGAAGGTGTCGCTCGAAGGGAGCGTGGGGTGATGGCGCAGCCGCAGCCTTACTGGTTCGCCCGGGTGAGCCCGCCAGGCCATTGGCCCAATCGCATCGTGCCGATCCGCCGTGAGGGGTTGACCTATTTCGTGGCGACGTTGGTCGGCGGAATCCTGTCCCTCAACGCGGGCGCGCTGCTGATCGTCTTTGGCGTGCTCCGCCTTGGCCCGGTCGCGATCGGGCTCGGGATCGCTTTTCTGGCCGTGAGCGGTCTGCTGTTTTTCCATCTCGTGCGGACCGTCAGACGCCGCACGGATCCTGACAAAACCTATTTCGATTATAGGGAGGAGCGCCGCCGTGCTCGCGATATCTGATCTGCGCGTCGCCGTAGAGGCTGAGGACGGTCCCGGCGAGGAAATCCTGAAGGGGCTTTCGCTCACGGTCCCGGCGGGGGAAGTGCACGCCGTCATGGGCCCGAACGGCTCGGGCAAGTCGACGCTCTCTTACGTGCTCACCGGGCGGGCGGGCTATGAGGTGACGGGCGGCTCCGCACGGTATCGGGACGAAGACCTCTTGGCGCTCGACCCTGAAGACCGCGCGGCGAAGGGTCTGTTTCTTTCCTTCCAATACCCCGTTGAGGTTCCCGGGGTCGCGGTGCTGACCTTCGTCCGCGAAGCCTTGAACGCGCAGCGTAAGGCGCGCGGTGAAGAGGAGTTGGGCGCGCCGGCGTTTTTGAAGCGTGCGCGGGAAGTGGCGCAGTTGCTTAATCTCGACTCCGACATGCTCAAGCGCCCCTTAAACGTCGGCTTCTCAGGCGGGGAAAAGAAGCGCCTGGAGATTTTCCAAGCCATGATGCTTGAGCCGCGCTTCCTCATTCTCGACGAGACCGACTCCGGGCTCGATATCGACGCGCTCAAGGTCGTCGCCGACGGGGTGAACGTGATGCGCGCGGATGACCGGGCGATGCTGGTCATCACCCACTACAAACGCTTGCTCGACCACATTCGTCCCGATGCGGTGCATGTGATGGCGGCGGGCCGGATCGTCAAAAGCGGCGGGCCTGAACTCGCCGACCAGCTTGAAGCGGGCGGCTATGAGCAGTTCGCGGGGGCCGCGGCGTGAGCGGAGAGCTGCTTGCCGAGCGCAACCCCGCAGAGGAAGCGCTGACGGCCGCCTTCGATAGCCAGGGCGCATCGGGCGCCAGGGCCGAGGCTTGGGCTCGCTTCGCGCAGCTCGGCTTGCCTCACCGGCGGGTCGAGGCTTGGAAATGGACCGATTTGCGCGGGCGCATCGGAGCTGAGGCCGCTGGCGCCGCTCGGGCCGCCCCGCTCGAGGCCTCCCGGCCCGCAGACGCCGTCGTCACGCTTGATCGAGCGCCCACGACAGCGATGCCCGCGCTCGCCGGGGCGATGGCGGAGGGCTGCGCGGTCTATGTGCTCGCCGATGGGGAAACGCTGGACCTGACCAGCCCCTCCGAAGGCGGTCACGACATCTTGGTCGTGCGTGCGCCGGCGGGCGCGCGGTGCCGCGTGGTCGAGCGCTATCCCCTGGCCGGCGCCGCTTTGTCGAACATCGCCCTGCTCTTTGCGGTGGAAACCGGCGCTGAGCTTGAGCGCATTGTTTTGGCGCCCGATGCGGCGGCTGCGGTGTTGGTCAACACCGCAGCCGCAGACGTCGCGGAAGGCGCGGTTTTCCGGCAATCGACGCTCGCCTTCGGCGCGGCGCTCTCGCGGTTGGAAACCCATGTGACGGTGCAGGGATCAGATGCGCAGGTCAGCCTGAACGGCGTGTCCTTGCTCGCCGAAAACCGGCACGCCGATCAGACTACTGTCGTTACGCACGCCGCACCCGGAGCGGTGACGCGGGAGACGTTTCGCACCGTGGCGACCGATGCGGCGAGCGGCGTCTTTCAAGGCAAAATCAAAGTCGAGCGCCCAGCGCAAAAAACCGATGCGGAGATGAGCCACGCGGCGCTGCTGCTGTCGGAGACCGCCGCGGTGAACGCCAAGCCGGAGCTCGAAATCTACGCCGATGACGTGCAATGCGCCCATGGCAACGCGATCGGCGCCATCGATGAGAATGCGCTGTTTTACTTGCGCCAGCGCGGGCTGCCCGAAGCCCGCGCGCGGGCGTTGCTCACCCGCGCGTTTCTCGAAGAAGCCTTAGCGGAAATCGGCGCCGCGCCGCTGCGCGAGCGCCTGCTCGAAGACATCAATGCTTGGATGAAAACCCATCTATGAACGCCCCCCTCGCACCGTCCGCCGCACTTGACATAGAGGCCATCCGGAGCGCCTTCCCGATCCTGGCCCGGAAAGTCAATGGAAAGCGTTTGGCCTATCTCGACAGCGCCGCGTCCGCCCAGAAGCCCGCCGCCGTGCTCCACGCCATGACGGAAGCGGCGCAGGAACACTACGCCAATGTCCATCGGGGCGTTCACACGCTCGCCAATGAGGCCACTGAGGCCTTCGAGGGCGCGCGTGTGCGGGTGGCGCAGTTTCTCGGTGCGCCGACGGCGGAAACGGTGGTGTTCACGCGCGGGACCACCGAGGCGATCAATCTGGTCGCAAGCGGGTTGGGCGCGGAAATCGGGGAGGGCGATGAAATCGTCCTGACCCAGATGGAACACCACTCCAACATCGTGCCGTGGCATTTCCTTCGTGAACGCCACGGCGCGGTCTTGCGCTTCGTTCCAGTCGATGAAACCGGCGCGCTCGACATGGAGGCTTTCGCTTCAATGGTGGGTCCGCGCACGAAAATGGTCGCCTGCACGCATATGTCCAATGTGCTGGGAACCGTGCCGGACGTGGCGGAAATCGTTCGTATCGCCCATGCCGCAGGCGCGCCGGTGTTATTGGACGGCAGTCAAGCTGCGGTGCATCTGCCCAAGGTGGACGTCGCCGCGCTGGGGGTCGATTTCTACGCGGTCACCGCCCACAAGCTCTACGGGCCCACGGGCATCGGCGCATTGTACATGACGCCCGCCTGGGCGGAGCGGCTGCGCCCCTATCAGGGCGGCGGGGAGATGATTGAGAGCGTCTCCGAAGAAGGCGTCACCTACAATGAGCCGCCGTTTAAGTTCGAAGCCGGCACGCCCGCCATCCTCGAAGCGATTGGTTTCGCCGCTGCGCTGGACTGGATGGCGACGCTCGACCGCGACGCCGTCGCCGCCCATGAGGGGCGTCTTGCGCGGCGCTTGACGGAGGGGCTGACGCGCTGGGACGACGTTCGTATCCTCGGTGAAACCCCGGAGAAGGGTGCGATTGTCACGTTCCATTCGGCTTCTGCGCACGCTCATGACATCGCTCAAATCCTGGACCGGTATGGCGTCGCCGTCCGGGCGGGGCAGCATTGTGCGGAGCCCTTGATGCGCCGCTTCGGCGCGGCTTCGACCTGCCGAGCGAGCTTTGCGGCCTATAATGCTGACGATGATGTCGAGGCGCTTCTGGCGGGCTATGAGAAAGCCCGCTCACTGTTGGCGGTTTAGCGAGTACGAAGGATGGATGCGGAACGCGACATGATTGACCTCTCCGGCGCGCGGGACGCCGGCCAAGGACCGTCTGAGGCATCGGCGACCGAAGAGGGGTTGAGCGAAAAAGAACTCGCGCGTCTCACCGATGCGCTGATAGCGGCGTTCAAGTCCGTCTACGACCCCGAAATCCCCGTCGACATCTATGAGCTCGGCCTGATCTATCGGGTCGACGTGTCCGACGATCGGAGGGTGACTGTGGATATGACCCTCACCGCGCCGGGCTGTCCTGTGGCGGGGGAAATGCCCGGCTGGGTCGAGAACGCCGCGCGGAAGGTAGAGGGCGTGCGGGACGTGGTGGTGAATATGGTCTTCGACCCGCCCTGGGACATGTCGCGCATGTCCGATGAGGCGCGTCTTGCGCTCAACATGCTCTGACATCAATGAGCGCCGGCCGCGACGCCGCTGTCATGCGGCCTAGGCGGCTGGACGGTCGCTTGCGTCGCAGTCGCCGAATGCTGGGCCCACGACGCGTTTGATCGTGGCCAGCAGGGCGCTGGGCTCGATGGGCTTTGCGACGTAGTCTGTCATCCCGGCGGCGAGATACGCTTCCTTGTCACCGGCCATGGCATTGGCGGTCAGCGCGATAATCGGGACGTTTCGGTCTTCGCTCTGGCGAGAACGGATGGCGATCGTTGCGCCCACGCCGTCCAAACCAGGCATTTGCACGTCCATGAGAACTAAGTCGTATCCGGCCGCGTCGAGTGCGGCCAGGGCTTGCTCGCCGTTCTCCACCAAAGTGAGGTCCACGTCGATGGCGCGGAAGATTGCGCTAAGGACTTTCTGATTGGCGGGATGATCCTCAGCGGCGAGGACGCGAAACCGGCGGCCGGTCGCTTCGAGCTTAGGACGGGTTTCGGTTTCCCCGGCTTCCTCGAGCGGTTCCTTCATGACGTCGGCCGCGCCAACGGGCAGCGTCAGCCAAAAACAACTGCCTTCGCCAGGGACGCTCGTCACCCCGATTTCTCCGCCCATCAGCTCAACGAGTTGTTTCGAGATCGCCAAGCCGAGCCCGGCGCCCCCATAACGCCGCGTCATTGAGGAATCGCCCTGGGAAAAGCGTTGGAAGAGATTGGGGAGGGTTTCAGGCGCAATGCCTATGCCGGTGTCGCGGACTTCGATCCGCACCGCCGCGCCTGTCGGACCGGAATCACGTCGCACTGTGACCGCGATCTCGCCCTCATGGGTGAATTTGACGGCGTTGGAGACGAGGTTCACCAGAACTTGCCGTAGGCGCGCATCGTCTCCGGAAATCGTCTCCGGAGCATCCGTTTCCACGGTCAAAGCGATGCTGAGGGCTTTGGAGTCAGCGCTCGGGCGCAAAAGCCTGACGACGTCCTCTGCGACCTCCGAAGGGTCATAGGGCTCGGAAACGACGGCGACCTCGCCCGCCTCGAGCCGGCTATAGTCCAGAATGTCGTTGAGCAAACTCAACAAATTTCGCGCGGACTCATGAGCGGTATCGAGGTAGTCCTTTTTCACCGGGTCTTTTTCAGTGTCCAGAACAAGCGCGAGCATGCCCAAGACGCCGTTCATCGGCGTTCGGATTTCATGGCTCATCGTCGCAAGGAACTGAGACTTCGCCTCGCTCGCCTTGCGGTATTGCTTGGTGCGTTCTTCAACGCGTTTCTCCAAGCTTAGGATCAAACGGCGTTGCTCCAATCGCGCGCATCGCAGGGCGTTGGCGAGGACGCCGACTTCATCGGTGCGATTGAAAACGGCGTCGTCAATCGGCGTCAGTGCGCCGGTGCGGGTCGCGTGATCAGGGCCGAAGACATCGGTCAATCGCGTCACCGGGCCGAACACCCGACGCTGGTAGAACAGTCCCAACAGGGCGGCCTGTCCGGCGAGCAGGCAAGTAATGACGGCGATGGCCATCAGGGCGGAGGCGGTGATTTCGCCGCGCAGCTGACCCAGCTCAATCAGTTCGACTAGGACCCAATCGGGTTCCCCGACCCTGGCGTAGCTGATGATGCGTTGTCCGGCAGGGTCTAACACCGCGCCGCTGGGCGCGCCGTCGGCCCTGATGACATCCGCGAGCGTGCTCAAACCCAAGTGCTCGGTCAGCCGGTGCGCTTCTTCCGCATCGGCGGTTTCTGCGAAGCCGAGCTCCTGGCTAATGATAAGGTCGCCCTCGGCGGTCATGACCAAGGGCCTGCGTTCCGCCCCCGCGTTGGAGATGAGCGTATTGAGCGCATCGTTGAGGGGTAGGGTCACGCCCCACGCCGCGATGTGTCGGCCGTCCCGGCGCTGCGGGGTCTGGCATCCTGTTACGACTGAGGCCCCGGATGGATCCCAGGCTGCGCGAGTAAGTTCACCACAGCGCATCTCAAGTCCGGGGCTGTTTTCCGGCAAGACGAGTTGGGCGGAAGGGAGGACCTGAAAGTCAATGTCCGCGGGCGCTTGATGGCGATAAAATATGAGCTCATCGAGACGGTGCGGCGCGAAAATGATCATTTCGTTGTGCGGCGTTAAAAACCACAAACTCTCAAGCGTCCCGGCATTGGCTGGGCCGATTTGGCTTATGGCTTCGAAGGCGGCCACCAAGATGCGTTGACGCTCAAGCGAAACGTCGCCTGGCGGAACGATGCCGGCCAACCCGTAAACGCTTTGTCCGTTCACCACCGCGCCATCGAAATAGCTGTCTGCAAACCGCCGCGATCCATCGTCGCGGCGAGAGAAATGCGTTTCAAACGCGGCCTGCACCGTTTCGTCGGACAATTCTTCATACAAAGTGTCAAAGAGACCGCGGGTCGCTCGATGTGCTTCTTCAATGCGCGCGAACGGCGCACGAGCCGACGCCAGCCGCTCCTGGATATAGGCGCGTTCTCTCTCCAGGGCTTGTTGCTCGAATTGGCGGGAGGTCAGGTGAAAAAACGCCCAGCAACCAATGAGGCAGGCGACCAGCGAAAAGCCGAGCGCCGCAAGAATGGACTGGGCGCTCAAGGAACGCTTGAGAGAGGAAAACATGGTCACTGACGGCGGCCCCAAACGCGTGATGCCGCAGTGTGTCCCGCCGACGGTTAAAACCACGCCAACTCAGAGGCTTGGTGAAGCGCAAATATGCCAGAATCAGCGTGCGGCGCGCCAAGCCAGGATCGGATGCGCGCTCAACACCGCGAATTGCAGCTGCGCCCAAGGATTGAACCGCAGCCGCTCAAAGCGCGGATGGGCGTCCAGTTGATCCTTACAATGCGGATTGACGTAAACGAAGGTCAGCGCGCGAGGGTCTAGCGTGAGAGAATCGTCGATCGTTTTGAGAAACGTGTCGAAAGTCGGACCACGGAACGAGTTGTAGAACATCAACAAAATGTCGCCTGGGGGAAGCGGATGAATGGAGCCGTCGCCGACCTCCATGCTGACGTGATCATCCTGGCCCAGGGCTGCGGTTAAATTGGCACGACCGACCTCTGCGATGGCGGCGTGGTATTCAACCCCGACCAAACGCTGAAAGCCGTGGCGGCGGGCATTGACCATCAGCCCGGCTTTGCCCGCGCCCACATCGAAAAACGTCGTGTCCGCGCGCCGTTTCTTGGGCACCACTGACACCAAGGCGGGAAACAAGAGCGACGGCGTGGGTCCGTAAAGCTCGTTGGTGTCATAGTCGATGGGCGGCAATCCCAGTTCGGCGCGACCCATCTGCTCAACGGTTTCGATGCCCCAGCGCCTGTCGAAAGCCCGATCAAAAGAGAGATGGAACCGATACAGCCCCGCACTGCGCGCGCGCGCGACCGCGCCTGAGAAGCCGTGGTCCCGGGTCCAATCGGAGAGTTTCCGCAGGTCATGTGTCAACGACATCAGCGCCCCCTCACTCGTTCGCATGCGCGGGCGCAATCCCATCAAGGCGCGTGCCAATCTCGCTTGAACCAAGGGGCGGTCGCGCACATCTTGCACAGTGTAGCTGTGAGGAGATGACCGTGGCTCGACAGCGCCCGAAAGTCGTGACGTTGACACAAGCCGCTGCGACGCGCGTGCAGGAGGTGCTCGCCCAGCGGGGCGGCGGTTACCTGCGCGTGGGCGTCAAGAACGGCGGCTGTGCGGGCATGGAATATGTCATGGATTACGCCGACGAGCCCGCGGCTCTGGATGAGACAGTCGAGGACCGCGGCGTCCAGATTTTGATCGACGCCAAAGCGGTGTTGTTCCTGTTCGGATCAGAGATCGACTACGAGGTCACCCCGCTGCACGCGAAGTTCACGTTCAGCAACCCCAACCAGACAGACGCGTGCGGCTGCGGGGAAAGCGTCACCATCGCCCCGATCGCCGCACGGGGTTAGTAGGGATCCGGCTCGGCTAGGCGGCCAGGTCGGCGGCGTCTTGCAAGGTGACCTGGTTGCGCCCGTTGAGTTTCGAGGCGTAGAGGCATTTGTCCGCCCGCTCCACGAACCCCCAGACATCTTCTCCGGGCGCGAATTGCGCCACGCCTATGGAAATCGTGATGTTGCCCAAATTCTCATTGGTGGATTTGCGCATGAGTTTTTTGCGTTCAACCGCAGTGCGGACGCTCTCGACGATCTCGCGGGTCTTTTCCAGGTCTGTCCCCGGCGCCAGCAGGGCGAATTCCTCCCCGCCATAGCGCGAGACCAAACAGGCCTCGGGCGAAATCCGCTGAAGCGTGTGAGCGACAAAGCGTATGATTTGATCGCCGGTTGGGTGGCCCCAGGTATCATTGAACTTCTTGAAGTGGTCGATGTCGGCCATCGCAAGACAAAGAGGCTCGCCTTTTTGCGTCGATTGGTCCGCAAATTCGGCGAGCGCCTCTTCAAAGCGTTTTCGATTGGCGATGCCGGTCAGCGCATCGGTAAGCGCCTCTTCGCGAACCTTCTCCAAATTCGCGCGGAGTTGAGCGACCTCGGTTGTCGTCTCTTTCAGCTTGTTTTCAAGAGACTGGCTCTGCTGTTGCATTTCGCGCGTCGCCGCCGCCAAGGTGTCCACCATTTGGCGCAATGCAAGCGGATCATTCTCTTCACGGAGTTGGCCGCTGGCCCCTTCAAGCGTCAGGCCGTAGTCGTGGGTGTTTCTGCCGACTTTTTGCAAGGACGTTAGGACAGAGGCGAGCTCTTCCTGCATTTTTCCGCCGGCGGCCAGAACGTCGTCGTTCAAGCCAAGATGGGCGAAATACTTGTCGAAAAGGCCCCGCGATAATTCTTCCGAGAAGTCTTGACCACTCCCGATTATGATCGCGATTTCGCGCGCCAGCGCGGGATTATCCTGCGAGACGTAGCTCGCCCAAAGATAATAATTTCGCGGATTGGGAGCGATTTGGCGTCGCTCCATCTCTTCGAGCGCGCGTCGCGCAAGGTCGGCGCCTTTTGGCCCTTCGAAAATATCGCTCACAAGCAGCTCGCTTACGCATCACAAGAGGAGAAATCTCTCCGGCGAAGCTAGGGCGGCGATGGCAAACAAGCCGTAAAGAAGCCAGCGTTTCGAAGCGTCTAATTGGTGGACAGCGCTTTGACCGGCTTTAGAAGAAATGCTGGCGTGTGGTCGCCAAGTCCTACAACCGGACCGGAGGCGTCTTCACCGCCGCGGCGACGACCGCCTTTGCGCCGCGCGCTCTCTTTGGCTTGCTCGGTCCGCGGGCGATTTTCCTCGGCGGGCTTCGCTCTCTCGCGTGGCTTGGCGGGGCGATGCTCGGGCGCTTCATCCTCGATCACGGCGACAGGCGCGACGGGAATGTCTTTTTTGATGAGTTTCTCGACCGCCGCTAGCGACTTGGCGTCGCTTGGCGAGACGATGGTGTACGCCTCGCCTGTGCGGCCGGCGCGGCCGGTCCGGCCAATGCGGTGGACATAGTCCTCGGAGTGGCGCGGCACGTCGAAATTGAACACGTGGCTGACTTCGGGAATGTCCAAGCCGCGCGCGGCGACGTCGCTCGCAACCAAGAGCGTCAGCTCACCCGCTTTGAAACGCTCCAGCGTTGCGGTGCGCACCGATTGGGGCAGGTCTCCGTGGATCGGCGCGGCCTGAAAGCCGTGACGGTCGAGCGACCGGGCGACGATATCCACGTCGCGCTTGCGGTTGCAGAACACGATGGCCGTCTTCGGCTTGGCGTGGTCGATAGCGGCGCGCAGCGCCTCGCGCTTCATGCGCGGCTCGTCGGCCCCGACTTTCACGGCGTATTGGGTGATCGTCTCAGCGGTCGTGGACTGACGGGCGACTTCGACGCGGGCGGGGTTTTGAAGGAATTGGTCCGTCAGCCGCTGAATTTCGGCGGGCATGGTGGCGGAGAAGAACAGGGTCTGTCGCGTGAACGGCGTGAGTTTGAAGATCCGCTCGATGTCGGGGATGAAGCCCATGTCCAGCATGCGGTCTGCTTCATCGACGACCATGACTTGGACGCCCGTGAGCAAGAGCTTGCCGCGCTCAAAATGGTCCAAGAGACGGCCTGGCGTGGCGATCAGCACGTCGACGCCCTGCATCAACAGCCGGTCTTGGTCGCCGAACGAGACCCCGCCGATCAAAAGCGCCATGGTGAGCTTTTGGTTTTTTCCGTATTTTTGGAAACTTTCGGCGACTTGCGCGGCGAGTTCGCGCGTCGGGGTCAAGATCAGCGTTCTCGGCATTCGCGCCTTTGCGCGTCCGCGGGAGAGGATCTCAATCATGGGCAGGGTGAAAGAGGCGGTCTTGCCTGTTCCGGTCTGGGCGATGCCAAGAACGTCCCGGCCTTTCAGCGCGTGCGGTATCGCTTGCGCTTGGATCGGCGTGGCTGTTTCGTAGCCGGCCTCTTTTACGGCGGCGAGCACCGACGGGCTCAAGCCCAATTCTTCAAAAGTCATGAACACCCATCTGGCGCAGAGGCGGTAAGAATTCGTGAGCAAGCCATGCGCTTTTCGCACTGCACATAAGTACTCGCGGCGATTCTGTCAACACTCTTGAGGATGTGGGCTACGGCGTCGGCGCGTTCAGGCTCAGACGTCTACATCGTCGACGAAGCGCGCGTGTTCCTGGATGTACAAAAACCGACCCTCGGCCTTTTTGCCCATCAAGGTTTCCAACAGGGCGGCGGTGTCTTCCCCGCCATCGGGCGGCGTCACGACCCGGGCGAGAGAGCGGGTCGCGGGATCCATCGTGGTTTCTTTGAGTTGTTTCGGCATCATTTCGCCCAAGCCTTTGAACCGGCTGAGCTCGACGCCGCTCGCATTATTGAATTCCGTGCGGAGCAATTCATCCTTATGCGCATCGTCTCGCGCATAGACGTATTTCGCGCCCTTCGCCAGGCGGTACAACGGGGGCATGGCGAGGAAAAGGCGGCCGGCTTCGGCGAGCCCTGGGGTGGCGCGAAGAAAAAACGTGATCAGGAGCGTGGCGATATGGGCGCCGTCCACATCGGCGTCGGTCATGATGATGACCCGTTCATAGCGCAGGTCGCCCACGGAAAAGCGCTTGCCGAGCTGGCAACCCAGCGCAAGCGCGAGGTCTTGGATCTGCTGGTTTTGCGCGATTTTGTCGCCGCCCGCTGAGGCGACGTTCAGAATTTTCCCGCGCAAGGGGAGGATCGCTTGGGTTTCCCTATCGCGGGCTTGTTTCGCCGAACCGCCCGCGGAATCGCCTTCCACCAAGAAGATCTCAGTGCCCTTCGACCCCGCGCGCGCGCAATCGGCGAGCTTGCCGGGCAACCGTAATTTGCGCGTGGCGGACTTGCGTTGAACGTCGCGTTCTTTTCGCCGCCGGATGCGCTCCTCAGCGCGTTCGACGACGAAGGCGAGCAGCTTGTCCGCCTCTTTGGGGCGCGCGGCGAGCCAATGATCAAACGGATCGCGCACGGCGTTCTCGACAATGCGCGCCGCTTCCAGTGTCGCGAGTTTTTCTTTGGTTTGCCCCTGGAATTCCGGTTCGCGGATAAACACCGACACCATCGCGCCGGCGCCGGCCATCACATCGTCGGCGGTGATGTGGCCGGCGCGTTTCTCGCCCTTCAGCTCGCCATAGGCTTTCAGTCCGCGGGTGAGCGCTTGGCGCAAGCCGAGTTCATGGGTGCCGCCGCCGGGCGTAGGCACGGTGTTGCAGTAGGATCGCAAGAAGCCGTCAGCGTCGCCAAAGCCTGCCGCCGTCCAGGCCGCCGCCCATTCCACGCCGCCATGGCCCTTGGCGGTTTCAACCTTGCCTGCGAAAGGCTCAAGCGTGACCGTCTCGCGCTCGCCCAGTTGGGAGGCGAGAAAGTCTTTCAGCCCGCCGGGAAAATGAAGAACGGCTTCGGCTGGGATGTCGGCGCCGTCTAGAAGTATCGGCGCGCACCGCCAACGGATTTCCACCCCGCGCTGCAGATACGCCTTCGCCCGCGCCATGGCGTAGAGACGCGCCGGCTTGAACCGCGCGCTGGCGCCGAAAATCTCCGCATCAGGGGTGAAGCGCACGCTGGTGCCCCTACGGTTTGGCGCTTTGCCGACAACACGCAGAGGCGCCAGCGCGGCTCCGCGGGCGTACCTTTGAGCGTAGAGTTTCCGGTCGCGGGCCACTTCGACCACGAGCTCGGAAGACAACGCGTTGACGACCGAGACGCCCACGCCGTTCAAACCGCCCGAGGTTTGGTAGGCCTTGTCGGAGAACTTCCCGCCCGCATGCAGCGTTGTCATGATGACTTCAAGCGCCGAGAGCTTGGGACGCTTGGGGTGGGGATCGACGGGAATGCCGCGTCCGTTGTCGACGACCGCAAGGGAGCCGTCGGCGAACAGCTCCACCTCGATGCGATCGGCGTGGCCTGCCACCGCTTCATCCATGGCGTTGTCGAGGACTTCGGCGAACAGATGATGCAAGGCACGCTCGTCGGTGCCGCCGATATACATGCCCGGTCGTCGCCGCACCGGCTCCAGGCCTTCAAGGACCTCAATATCGTCGGCGGTGTAGTCGCCGTGAGGCTGCGCCTTTAGCGCGGCCGATTTACGCGTCGCCATGTCTCGCCGCCCGAATCATATGGTGTCGCGGGAAGGATATCGCGTCTCCCCGCTCTTCCCTAAAAGAGCCGGAAGCCACGGTTCAATCGGTCGCGGCAACCAGCGAGCTCAGTGCGATAGCGTTGGCTCAAAGCCTCCACTTCGCCAGCGCGACGGATCAACCAGCTGCGTCCCGCATAGGAGCCGCGATTATAGCCGGCATGGCCTTCATGATAGGCCAGATATTGGTTGCGCGCGTCGGTCAGGCCGATGCCGGAAACACGTTGGCTGCGTGCGGCGTACCAGCCGATGAAATCCACCGCGTCGCGGAAATTGTCGCGTGACGCTCCGCGGCGGCCGGTTTCTTCGCGATACCAGTCCCAGGTGCCGTCAATGGCTTGTGCGTAACCAAACGCGGAGGAGGGGCGCCGGCCGGGCAGGAACAAAAAGCCCCCGCGGCGGGGCGGGCGCGCGTCGCTGTCGAAACTGGATTCCGCGTTGATGATGGCGAGTTGGAGCTCCGGCGGCGCGCCCCATCGGCGCTGAGAGTCCAGCGCCGCATCCCACCAATTCGCGCGGGATTGGAATATCGCGCATGCGCTCGCTCTGTCATGCGGAGGCGAGGTGGCGCAGGCCGAGGGGAGAAGGACGGCCCCGAGAATCGCAAACACGCTCAATCGGAAAAAGACGGACCGGCGCGCAAGCGCACGCCGGCCCCGTCCTCCAGAGTTCGAGCACGATTGGGATGGGCCGGAAGGACGACGGCTGCGGCCGCGTTTCAACCTTACCGCTCTCCATTAGGTTGTAAAGCGGACGCGCTCGCCTTTAAGGGGAGCGCCTCCGCAGCCCAATGCTAGAACACGAAGCGGAACGCCACGCGGGCGACATGACGGAGGAAGCCGTCGGCGATGTCCGCGTCATAGTCCAGCTGGAAGGAGGAGTACCGGCTCCCCGCCGCGAAGGTGAAGCCCGCGATCCCGCCGGAATCCGGCATGTCGGACGCGGTGAGGGCGAACGTGTCGGTCGTGCCGACGAACCGCGCCACCGTGACGGGCGCTTCGCTCGACAAGTTTGCACGGTAACCGACCCGCAAGCGCGGCGACCACCACGTGCGGCCTTCCCGGCCGAACCGGCCGCCGGCGACGAGCATCGCCGTTGAGGTGAAGGATTCCGACGTCCGCTCGTCGACTTCCAAATCGAAGCCGGCGCCGCCGCCGGTTTCGGTGTAGCCCTCTTCTTCAAGCCGCAGATAGTCCACGCTGACTTGCGGGGAGAAATAGACGGCGCCGCGATTGAACTCCAGCGCCGCGCGCAAAGACGCGTTGGCGTGGTAGCCCGCCCAATCCGCAGACGCTTCCCGGCTGATGTCATCAAAGGAGAACCGGCGGACGGTCTCATACTGGTCTACGCCGGCCCCGCCGAACGCGTCGATGCGGAGCGGCCCGGCCGCAGAGGCGGCGTAAACGCCCGCATGCAGGGTCCGAACCGAGCGGGGTTCGTCGAAACCGCTGGGCTCCTCCCACTGGCTGGCGGCCCCCGCGAGATTCACCCCGACGGCGTAGAACGGGCCAAACGGGCGATCCATGCCAGCGGCGAAGCCGAAGCCGTGCCCGCGATAGCCGGGTCCGAACCCGTCATTTTCGCGATCCTGGTAGGTCGCGTATTCCTGCACCCAGACCGCGCCGGCGCCGCGGCCGCTGCGCACCACGTCCAGACGGTTCGACACCGCGCCGATGGAGCCGTTCACGCCGGCCAACAACAGCTGAATCGAGGCGTCGGTGTAGTCGGGGTAAAACTGCTCAAGCGCTGAGGTGAACGACTCTTGGGTGGTCGTGTTGGCGAGCGCCGAACCGAGTTCCTCGTCCGTCGACAAAGCGGCGAGCACGACGTCGAGGGAATTGGCTTGGTTTTCGTTCAACCCCAGATCGCTCGCCGACCGGCGGGTCAGCGACAAGGTGATGACATCCGAGCCCGCTTCGCGGTCGAGCGACGCTTCATAAAGGAAGGGCACGTCGTTTGTGGCCACCGCGGCGATGTCCGCCGGCGCGGTCAATCCGCCCGCCGCAGCGGTGATGATGTCCACGGTGATGTCGTTCAGAGCGATGCCCGACAGAACCGGTGCGATCGTAGCGCCGTCGGCGATGGTGACGGTGTCCGCGAATAGCTGCGCGGCTTGGAGCGTTTCGCCCGTGCCGTCGACGACCACGGACAATTGCCCGTCCGCCCCGATCTCAAGCGTGGTGAGGTTAACCGCGCCCGGCGAGGTGACCGCCAGCAGGCCGTCCAACACCGCGATGTCGAGCCCGCCGGCATTGGCGATGCCGCCGCTGACCTGCGCGCCGCCCGTGATGGAGAGCGTGTCGTCGCCGGCGCCGAAGTCGATGTCTCCGGTGACCTCTCCGGCGCGAACGTCGAAGGTGTCGTTCCCGGAGCCGAACAGCACGTCGCCGAGAATGACGGGCGCGGCGGGTTCGATCTCATCGGTCAGGTCGCCGTCTTCATTGGTGTCGGTGACCGCGCGCTGGCTCTGAATGACCGTCGCCCCAGCCGTGTTCTCCGCCATGCTGATGGCGACGGTGCGGCCGGGGCTATCGAGCGAGTCTTCGTCCAGTATGTTTTGCGCTAGGATCGACCCGGTGTTTTCCACCAGAACCAGCGTTCCGGATTCGTCCAGAATGGCGAACGCGTCGCCGCGGCTGCCTGTGGTCAATGCGGAAATCAGCCCGTCATTGATGAGGCTCCCGGCTGTCAGACCGTCGCCGCCTGGTGTTCCCGTCAACGAAGAACCCGACCTGAGGGCGATCGCGGTCGCGGTGTCCACGCCGTCGCCCGCGCCGACCCCATCATTCACCGCGGCCTCCGAAGCGGCCGGATCAACGCCGTCGGATTGCGTCGAGGCGGTCACGCTGCTGAAAGCGTTGACCGCAATTACCGGCGTCTCCGCCCCTGACCGGAGCTCCAGACCCGTCGAGTCATTGAAAATCGACTGGGCGGAGATCCCGCCGAGTATGTTGACGCCGCCATTGATGATCGCCCGCGTTCCCGTTCCGCCTTCGATGCGGACCGCATAGCCGGCGACGTCGTCATTAACGCCAATCCCTTGAACGGTGCCCCGCGCAACGAAACCGAAGCCGTCGGCGTCAGCGACCGGTCCGATCACCACGTCTGACGTGCGCGTCGCGTCCCAGCTTGCAGAGATCAACAAGGTTGGCGCGCCGCCGAATGAAATCACGTTTGAGCGAGCGTTGGCGTCATTCCCCTCAAAAGGACCATTCAAAAGAAGTCCGCCCGCCACGTCGCCGCCGATCGCCAAGGCTGGCCCGCCTTGAAGAAGGTCGTCCTCGTCCAAGGACGCGCGGAACGAATCGTCCGTCCGGCGCGCCGTCTCACGGTATCCCGACGACGTGACCGTTCCTCCGACGGTGATCGCGCCGCCCACATCGCCCTGAATGCTTGCGGCGACGGAATTCTCGCCGCGCGCGCTCAGCGACCCGTTCAACGTGACGTCGCCGCTGACGCCGTCTTGCAGGTCAAGCGCGAAACTGTCGTTGCCGGTGACGGCTATCAGACCGCTATTGCTGAAATCGCCATCCAGCGCGGTCGTCGCTCGGACGCCGGCGGATGAATTGCCTTCAACGGTGATCGTCCCGCTCGACGTATTGGTGATCGATCCTGCAAACGGCGTCGCGCCTTCAATCAAAATGCCGACCCGATTTGAGCCCGTGGCGAAGGGGCCGTCGAAATCGCCGTCGTCGTCGTCGTCGGTCGGCGAGAAATCCTCAACCAAGCGGATGGAGCCGTCATTCGTCACAGAGCCGGTCGTGCCGCCAAGAACGAGAATCCCGCTGACCGGGCGGTCCGAGGTTCCGCTGACGTCCTCCACTGCGATCAAGCCGAGGTTCAGAACGGCGTTATCAGAATCAAGCGTCACCGCGGCGCGGTTGGCGTCCAAATCGGCGTCGCCGGGCTGGAGAGCGGCGCCTGAGACGATCGTGATGTCGTCCGGTGCGCCGTCATTGATCGTAGATGTCGCGACCGGGTCGGTCGTATCGCCCGTCACCTCCGTCTGCGCCAAAGCGGGCGCAGCGGCGAGCGCGAACGGGGCGGCGGCGGCGAACAAGCGCAGGCGACGGCTCATCGGGCGGACCCTTCTGTCGGCGCGGCGCGCATGGCCGCACGAGTCATTCGGAATGTCTTAATAAACGAGGCCGCCGCGCGCGTCGACGCCCGGCGGCCCCCGTCTTCACTAGATCTTCTCAGGATTTGTAGTAGAGATCGAACTCAACGGGGTGAGGGTGTGTCTCAAACCGCACGACCTCTTCCATTTTCAGCTCGATGTAAGCGTCGATCTGATCATCATCCATCACCGCGCCGCGCTTCAGGAAGTCCCGGTCCGCATCGAGCGCTTCGCACGCCTCGCGTAGGCTCCGACAAACCGTGGGAATGTCCCTCGCTTCCTCGGGAGGCAGGTCGTAGAGGTCTTTGTCCAGCGGGTCGCCCGGATCCAGCTTGTTCTCAATGCCGTCTAGACCGGCGAGCAGAAGCGCGGTGAACGTGAGATAGGGGTTGCCGGCGGGATCGGGGAAGCGCGTTTCAATCCGCTTGCCTGAGGGGGAGGTGGTGTAAGGAATCCGAATGGAGGCGGACCGATTGCGCGCGGAGTAGGCGAGCATCACCGGCGCTTCAAAGCCGGGCACCAGGCGTTTGTAGGAATTCGTGGCCGAGTTCGCGAACGCGTTGATCGCGCGGGCGTGCTTAAGAATGCCGCCGATATAGTGCAGGCACGTGTCGGAAAGGTCGGCGTAGCGATCGCCCGCGAAGGTAGGCTGGCCGCCTTTCCAGATGGATTGGTGCACGTGCATGCCGGTGCCGTTGTCGTTGTAGACCGGTTTGGGCATGAAGGTGGCGGTCTTGTTGTACGCCGCCGCGACCATGTGAACGACATATTTGTAGAGCTGCATTTTGTCGGCCATGCGCGTGAGCGAGGCGAACTTCATGCCCAGTTCGTGCTGCGCGGGCGCGACTTCATGGTGGTGCTTCTCGGGTTCGAGACCGAGTTCCGTCATCACCGTGAGCATTTCGGAACGCAGGTTCTGACCGCTGTCCACCGGAGGCACGGGGAAGTAGCCGCCTTTCGGCCCCGGCCGGTGGCCGAGATTGCCCGCTTCATATTCGGCGCTGGTGTTGTGCGGGCTCTCCACGCTGTCGAGCATGTAGCCCGTGTCGTGCTGTTCGGCGGACCAGCGCACGTCGTCAAAGACGAAGAACTCCGCCTCGGGGCCGAAAAAGGCTTCGTCGCCCACGCCGGTTGCGCGCAAATGCGCTTCGGCCCGTTTGGCGGTCGAGCGCGGGTCGCGGTTATAGGGCTGGGCGGTGGACGGCTCGAGCACGTCGGCCATCATGAACAGCGTGGTCTGTTGGAAGAACGGGTCGATGGCGGCGCTCGAGGCGTCGGGCCGCAAGGTCATGTCGGACTCGTTGATCGCTTTCCAACCCGCGATGGACGAGCCGTCGAACATAACGCCCTCATCGAAGAAGGCTTCATCGACCATCGAAAGGTCGAAGGTGACGTGCTGCATCTTTCCGCGCGGATCCGTAAAACGCAGATCGACGAATTTCACGTCCTCGTCACGGATTAAACGAAGAACTTCCTCCGACATTGCCGGTCTCCCTGTCTCGGCCGCCCGAGGCGGCCTGCCGCATTTCTGGGCGTCTCGCACGCGAAGAAGCCGCGGCGAGCGGAATGGTAAGGCGCTGGCGCGCCCCTAGATCGCGTCGACGCCGCTTTCGCCCGTGCGAATGCGGATGACGTTCTCAAGAGAAGAAACGAAAATTTTGCCGTCGCCGATCCGCCCCGTGCGTGCGGCGCTTTGGATGGCCTCCAAAACGGCTTCGACCATGTCTTCTCCGACCACGACTTCGATCTTCAGCTTGGGAAGAAAGTCGACGACATATTCTGCGCCACGATACAGTTCGGTGTGGCCCTTCTGACGGCCGTAGCCTTTGGCCTCCGTCACCGTCATGCCTTGCAGGCCAAGTTCTTGGAGCGCTTCTTTCACGTCGTCGAGCTTGAACGGTTTTATGATCGCTTCGATCTTTTTCATGCGGCGGCCCGTTGGCCTCTCTGCGCGGCGACGCGCTCGGCGTCCATCTGATGACCCCCATCATAACGGACATTTGCGGCGCCGCCGCAAGACGCGATTTTACGCCTCACGGACTGCGCCCCGATGAACGCGCTTCTGACCTGCGCCCAGCACCGTCTCGCCGACCAGGCCTCCGCTCAATTCGGCGTTTCTTTAGAAAGGCTTATGGAGGAAGCGGGCGGTTTCGTCGCTTCGGTTGCGCGGACGCTTTGGGCCCCGCGTCCGACCTTGGTCTTGTGCGGTCCTGGCGGCAATGGCGGGGACGGTTATGTCGCGGCGCATCAATTGCGCGCGGCGGGATGGCCGGTGCGCGCCGCCGCGCTCGGCGCGCCAAGGGGAGAAGCGGCCGCGGCCGCCGCCGCGCGCTGGGGAGAGGGTGTCGAACCCTTTGGGCGGGCCGCGCTGGAGGGCGCCGAGCTTGTGATCGACGCGCTGTTCGGCGCAGGCCTGTCGCGGCCGATTGAGGGGGAGGCGGCGGAGGTCATTTCCGTGCTGCCTCAGACGGTGCTCAGCGTCGATGCTCCCAGCGGCGTGTGCGGCGACACGGCGCGGCCCTTGGGGCCTCACGTGCGAGCGAGGGCGACCGCGACGTTTTTTCGCTTGAAGCCGGTTCATGTGCTGCAGCCGGGCCGGACGCTGTGCGGAGATCTGGGCGTGTTTCTTGGCGATATCGGCCATCCCGCCGAAGCTTTTTCGGTGGCGACGGCCTCGGGGCCCCCGCCCAGAGTCAACGCACCGGCGGATTGGGCGCGCTTCGCGCCTTCGCCGGGCGCGATGACGCACAAGCATGCGCGTGGTCGGCTTTGCGTCGTCACCGGGGATTTCGCCTCTACCGGCGCGGCGCGTTTGGCCGCACGAGCCGGACTGCGCGCGGGCGCCGGGCTCGTGACTTTGCTCGCCCCGCCGGACGCTTTGCCCGCCGTGGCCGGCGCCGCCTCTCTGGCCGTCATGACCGAAGCGTTCGTCGGGTCCGAGGCGCTTGTCGACGCGCTTGCAGAGGTTGACGCCTGCGTTCTCGGCCCCGCCGCCGGCGTGACCACGGCGACCCGGGACAACGTCTTCGCCGCGCTCACGACATCGGCCGCCCTCGCGCTGGACGCTGACGCGCTCAGCGTGTTCGCTGGCGATCCCTACCCACTGTTCGACGCCATCAAAGGCAGAAGCGCGCCTGTCGTCCTTACGCCGCATATCGGCGAGTTCCGGCGCGTGTTCCCTGACATCGATTTGGACAAACGCGACAAAATCTCCGCCGCGCAAGACGCGGCGTTGCGCAGCGGCGCGGTCGTGTTGCTGAAGGGCGCCGACACGGTGATCGCTGAGCCCGCCGGGCGGACGGCTGTCAATGTGCACGCCACCCCGCATCTTGCGACCGCGGGGTCCGGCGACGTGCTTGTCGGCCTAATCGCGAGTTTCTTGAGCCAGGGCGTGGAAGCCTATGCGGCGACCTGCGCAGGGGCTTGGCTGCATGGCGAGGCGGGGCTTTCGCTGGGCGCGGGGCTCATCGCGGAGGATTTGATCGAGGCGCTGCCCGCCGCGCTCGCCGCCTTGCGGCGGGCGTCAAGATAGGGTGCTTTAACACTCCTCGCTCGGCGGCTGAGGGGTTTTGGGAGAATGCACATGCGCCTTGTCCTCGCTTCGTTTCTGCTGGGCGGCTTCGCCGCGGCGCCGGCCTCGGCCCAAGACGGCGGCGGCTTCGCTCCCGGCGAGGCGGTGTTGGCGTGCCAGGCGTCCCGGTCGGTGTCTTGCGCCGCAACCGGATGCGTCGAAGAGGTCGACGAGGCGGGCCTGCCGGTCTCTTTCCGCATCGACCTCGCGACCCGGCGCGGGAATTTGTGCACCTATACCTATTGCCGGAATTTCGCGCTGATGGCGGCGCCCACGGCGCCGGCGCAGACCCCTGGCCTCTCTGGTTTTGGGCAGGACGCGCTCAACGGTTTCACCGTTTCCGCGGCGTCTTCCAGCACCGACATCGAGCCCCAGCCTGTGATCGACTATGCGCTCAGCATCTCGCGCGACGCTGAGCGTTTCTTCCTGGGCAATATCGGGGATGGCGGGGTGTCGGGTTGGTCCGGCGCATGCGCCTTGACGGATATCGCCGATAGCGAAGAGGGGGCAGCAGAGTGAACGAACGCCCGCTTGCAGCTTGCCGCGGGCTTTGTTACCGCTCCTGATCCTTGTTTTGAGGTGAGTTTCCGTCATGTCCGTGACGCCTGAGGACGTGCGCAAAATCGCGCGTCTGGCCCGCATCGCCGCCCCTGAAGACCGCCTGGAGGAGCTCGCCGGCGAGCTGAGCGGGATCCTTGAATGGATCGAACAGCTCAATGAGGTCGACATCGACGGGGTCGACCCCATGACCTCGGCGGTCCAAACCCCGCTGCCCATGCGAGAGGACGCCGTCACCGACGGGAATATTCGCGATGCCGTTCTGAAGAACGCCCCGCGTGCGGAAGAGGGCTTTTTCGTTGTGCCAAAGGTCGTGGAATGAGCCCGATCACGGTGGAGCGCGCCGACCCGCGAACGCCCGATTGCGTGCGGATGATCGCCGCGCTCGACGCTGCGATGACCGCGCTCTACCAACCTGCCGCCTGCCATTTCCTCACTGCTGAGCAACTCGCCGAAGAGGGCGCTGACGTCTTTGTCGCGCGCCAGGATGAGCGGGCGGTCGGCATGGGCGCTCTGATCCCTCGCACCGAACAGGCGTTTGAGATCAAGCGGATGTGGACCGAACCCGCAGCCCGCCGGCGAGGGGTGGCGCTCGCGCTTCTCAGAACGATCGAGGCGCGCAGTCGGGAGCGAGGGGCCGCGGTTCTACATCTCGAGACCGGCGTTCTGCAGCCTCAAGCGGTAGCGCTTTATGAGCGCGAAGGCTTTGTCCGTTGCGCCGCTTTCCCGCCTTATGACGAAAACGAAGACCTCATCTTTATGGAGAAGCGGCTCGACCAGGCCGCCCACGCCGCGCAATGACCGACCTTCTGGACCTGAGCCTTTCCGACGCGCGCGCCAAGCTCGACGCCAAAGAGTTTTCCGCGCTTGAGCTGTGCGACGCCCATCTCGCCGCGGTGGAAGGCGCGGGCGCGCTCAACGCCTTTGTCGCCCATACGCCAGAGCGTGCGCGCGAGCAGGCCGAGGCGAGCGATGCGCGCATCGCCAAGGGCGAGGGCGGTCTGTTGGAAGGCGTGCCGCTGGCGATCAAGGATCTGTTCTGCACCGATGGCGTGGTCACAACCGCCAGTTCGAAAATTTTGGCCGGCTTTGAGCCCAGTTATGAGAGCACCGTCTCAGCCAAGCTGTTCGCCCAAGGCGCGGTGATGCTGGGCAAGACTTCCATGGACGAATTCGCCATGGGGTCTTCGAACGAAACCGCCGCCACCGGTCCTGTGGCGAGCCCCTGGCGCCGGGCGGGATCGAACGCCGCGCTGACGCCGGGCGGGTCCTCGGGCGGTTCGGCCGCCGCCGTCGCGGCCCGCTTGTGTTTGGGCGCGACGGGCACCGACACTGGCGGCTCCATCCGTCAGCCGGCCTCTTTTGTGGGCGTGGTCGGCGTTAAGCCCACTTACGGTCGCTGCTCCCGATGGGGCATCGTGGCGTTCGCCTCTTCGCTCGACCAAGCCGGTCCGCTGACGCGCACCGTGAGAGACGCCGCGGTGATGCTCACCGCCATGGCGGGTCATGACCCCAAGGATTCAACCTCGCTGCCCGTGGAGACCCCGGACTTCGCCGCCGCCTGCGGTCGCTCGGTCAAAGGGCTGAAGATCGGCATTCCCAAAGAGTATCGCGTGGATGGGATGCCGCAGGAAATCGAGGCGTTGTGGTCTCAAGGCGTCGACTGGCTGCGGGAGGCCGGCTGTGAAATCGTCGACATCTCGCTCCCACACACGAAATACGCGTTGCCGGCCTACTACATCATCGCGCCCGCGGAGGCCTCCTCAAACCTCGCCCGCTATGACGGCATGCGGTACGGCGTTCGCGTCGATGGCGAAGACCTCACCGACACCTATGAGCAGACCCGCGCTGCGGGCTTCGGCGAAGAGGTGCAGCGGCGCTTGATGATCGGCGCTTACGTGCTTTCGGCCGGCTATTACGACGCCTACTATCTCCGCGCCCAAAAGGTTCGCGCCCGCATTCGGCAGGACTTTGACGAGGCGTTTCAGTCCGTCGACGCGATCCTGACGCCCACCGCGCCCTCAGCGGCGTTCGCGCTTGGCGAAAAGGGCGACGACCCCGTTGCGATGTATCTCAACGACATCTTCACCGTCACCGCCAATCTCGCGGGGCTGCCCGGCGTTTCGGTGCCCGCCGCGCTTGACGCAGACGGCCTGCCGCTTGGTTTGCAAGTCATTGCGCCGGCGTTGGCGGAGGAGACCATGTTCTCGCTTGCGAGCGTGCTTGAGAGCGCAGCGGGCTTCGAGGCTGCGCCGGAACGCTGGTGGGCGGCCTGAACGCCGAAAGACGGACCTGCCGCCGCCACACTTGTCTGGGAGCGCACCGGCATCAAGTGAGCCGCCAAGGAACGGGGACAATGCCCCAAACCATCGGTACGGCTTGCGCGTGCGTGTTTTTCGGCCTGACGGCGGGTTCCGTAAGCGCGGCTTTGACGTGCAAGCACCCCCCGGTCGGTATGTTTTGCGTCGTCGTGTCCGTGGCGCTCTTGTTGATTATACTCTTTGGCGGCATTGGGCGGCTTTAGCTCGTTCGACGGGGCTGCCTGCGGACTGACGAGGAAGCGCGGGACATGGGTGAAATTGAAGCGGTCGATTTTCTGACCCTGGCGACGGCGAGCGCCTCGCTTGTCGTATCCGCGATGTTGGCGCTTTGGGGGTTGGGGCGTCAGAAGCGCTTCCACACCTTTGAAATCGTCTCCGCCGCCCATGGCCGTTTGCACCGGCTCTCGCGCCGGTTTGCCGAGATGAAGCGGAAAGGCCGGTTCGAGGTCACTGAAGTCCTCGAGCTTGTGCGTGAAGCCGACGAAGTCTTCGCGACCGTCGACCCCTATCTGCGCCTTTCCCGGGTGTCTGGATTCAGACAGGCCGCCGCGCGGGTCGAGCCGGGCGAAAACGTGCAAGACGCCTTTAACGACGGCGCGATGGAGCGCTGGCTTGAGATTGGCTCCCAGCGGATTCGCCGCTACCTCCGGATCGCATAGACCAGTCCACTCTCAGAGAGGAGCGCCATGCGTTGGGCGTCTCGCATCATCGCCGCAGTCATCGGGGCCGCCATCATCAGCTTGGCCGTCATCGGCGCGGTGGACCCCGAAGCCTTGTACCAAGCCTCCGCGACCCAGCCGGACGACCCCGCCGCCCGCGTTTCCGCCGAACCGACTTGGTATGCGACGCTCGCCCGCTATGTGGGCGCAGCGCTGCTCGCATTTTTGGGCGTTACGATCCTACTGGCGCCATGGCGAGGCGCGCCTGGTCGGCGACGCGGCGGCTAAGCAAAGCGTTTAGAGCTAGGCAAAAAGCGCCATCT
>CAZABJ010000034.1:11591-30991 GCA_964483375.1 uncultured Caulobacterales bacterium | reverse complement strand
GCGGGGACACCGCCAATTCCGAGCTGATGGCGCGCATTCAGCAAATCCTCGACGCCCAAGACGAGCGTTAAGGCCTAGGGTCACCCCCCGCCCGCGCCGGCGGCCATGAGCTCTTCCAAAGAGGCGACCTGCACGCCGGGCGGAGCGGGGACGTCGTCGGGCACGAAGAAGTCCGGCAGGAGCGGCTTGGTCGGGTCTACGCGATACTGGTCGAAATCGGTGACGCCGTTTTCGAACAAAAACGTGTCGTCAATGATGAAGTTGCCCGTGAACTCTCGTGCGGGTTTCGTGAGCATTAGATAGGCGGCGTCTGAGAGGATTTCAGGCGTGCGGCACTGCTTCATACCTTCCGAACCCGCGAGCACGTTTTCCACCGCCGCAGTGGCGATGGCGGTGCGTGGCCACAGCGCGTTGGCCGCCACCCCCTTCTCGCGGAATTCCTCCGCCCAGCCGAGCACGCATAAGCTCATGCCGAACTTTGCGATGGTGTAGGCCACGTGCGGCGCGAACCATTTCGCCTTCATGTCGAGCGGCGGGGACAGGGTCAGAATGTGGGGGTTGGCCGCCTCGAACAGATGCGGCAGGCATTTTTGGGTGACCAGATAGGTGCCGCGCGCATTGACCTGGTTCATCAAGTCCCAGCGCTTTACGGGGGTCGAGAGCGTCGGCATCGGGAAGATGGCGGACGCGTTGTTCACGCAAACGTCCACCCCGCCGAAGCGTTCGACGGTCTGTTTGACTGCGGCTTCCACCTGCTCTTCGTCGCGAATATCGCACAAGACGGGCAAGGCCGAGCCGCCGGCGGCTTCGATCTCTTCGGCGGCGGTGTAGATGGTCCCCGGCAATTTGGGATGAGGCTCAGCGGTTTTCGCCAGGATCGCCACGTTCGCCCCATCAACCGCGCAGCGTTTGGCGATCGAAAGCCCGATGCCGCGGCTCGCGCCGGTGATGAGAATGGTCTTGCCCGCCAGCGTGCTCATCGCGCGCCCTCCCTGTTCCTCAGTCGTCAGAGGACAAAGCTAAAGCGGGACGCAGGCGAATCCCAGCGCGTTGAGACATCACTGCGCGGATTAGGCTCGCTTAGAGGGGACGCCAGACCCGGCCGCTGGGGCAAGTGAGGCCAGGCTCTTCTCGGCAGTTCTTGAGGGTGAAGAACACCGTGACCGCCCGTCCGAGCAGGTTTCCGGTCGGTACGAAACCGAGGCTGGAAGACCGACTGTCGTTGGAGGCGTCGCGATTGTCGCCCATCACGAAGACGCGGTTCTCCGGAACGGTGAAAACGGGGGTGTTGCGCCCTGAACCATTGACCCGGTCGACACGCTCATAGGTGGTGTAGCTGCGGTCGTTCGGCAGCGTTTCGGTGTAACGGCGGACGCTGACGATTTCGCCTTGATAGGTCCGGTAGCGAACCTGGCCTGTGGTTTCCCGTTCGACGAGCTCGAAGTCATCATTAGAGGCGCAGGGCGCTTCGCAAATATGCAGTCGCCCGGCCCGCATCTGCACGCGGTCTCCGGGCAGGCCGATGACCCGTTTGATGAGGTATTCCCCGCCATTGGGATGGCGGAACACAACGACGTCGCCCCGGCCGGGCAGGCGCCCGAAAATGCGCCCCGCCCCCGCGGGCAAGAGGTCGCCGACGCCGAAGGGCAACGAATGGCGAGACCAGCCATAGACGAAATTCAGCACGATGACGCGGTCTTCGACTTCCAGCGTCGGCACCATGGAGCTCGAAGGGATGTAGAAGCTCCGGAACAACACGGTCGTGATCGCCAGAAAAACGACGGCGGCGCCGCCGATGAATCGAACGATCTCGGACAGCCCGCCCTTTTTCGTCGCTTCTTCGCCATGCGCTTCGGTCTGCTGGTTCATGTCCGGCCCATCCGCCTCATCACTCGGTCACGCTACACCTGAGCCATTCCATAACCGTTGACGCGGGCGCATCCACCCCGCGCGCATCGCTCACAGCAGCTCATCATCCCCGTCGTCGCCGGTCGCAACAAACCGCGCCGCGCCGTCCCCGCCCGGTTCGTAGCGCGCTCGGCCGCGTCTTACGAGATAATTCAGATGCGCGAGGGTCTCCCCCGTCGCCATGGACAAGTCGCCGTCGTCAATCGAGCGGCCGAACACCATGGGAAACACATCGACGACCCGCTTGGGCGTTTCAAGCGCGCGCAGCAAACGGGCGAGCCGGCGTTCATGGCCTGAGATCAGCGCGTCCAAGCGCGCGTGGAGGCCGAAAAACGGCTCGTTGTGGCTTGGCAACACCAGGACATCGTCGGGAATCGCGGCCATCAAGCGCCAGCAGGAGGACAGCCAATCCGCCAACGGATCCGCGCCCGGTTCGGTCGGCCATACCGATACGTTGGGCGAAATGCGCGGCAGAACCTGGTCGCCCGACACGAACAACTTTCGCTCCGGCTGCCAGAGACACACATGCTCGGGGCTATGGCCCGAACCGGTGATGACCCGCCAGGTCTCTCCGTTGATCTCTATGTTTTGGCGATCCTCGATCCGGGTGAAGGCGTCAGGCATTTTCCGGACGCCAAGCCCGAACATGCCGAAACGCTTGCGGTAGCGCTCAAGTTGCGCCTCCTCCCAACCCGCGGCGCGATAGAAGGCTACGCCCTGTTCCGGCGCCGGGGCCGTGTCCGCCACCAGCATCCGCGCGACCACATATTCCAGCCGAGACATCCAAAGCGGCGCGTCGAACCGGCGGCACAAATCGCCCGCCATGCCCAAATGGTCGGGATGCATATGCGTGCAGATGACACGCCTGATCGGCTTGCCGCCGAGCGCATCGGAAAACGGACCTGACCACAGCGCTTCGGTCGCAGGATCGCCCAATCCGGCGTCAACCAGCGTCCAGCCATCGCCGTCCGCCAGAAGGTAAAGATTGATGTGATCAAGACCGAAGGGCAGCCCCGCGCGCAGCCAGACCACGCCCTCAGCGACCGCCGTCGCCGCGCCGACCTCTGGGGCGGCGTGTGGATAGCGAAGTTTCGGCCGCTCAGGCGCTTGGGCGTCATCAGGCATGGCGGTCTCCACAGCGATCCGCGTTCCCGTGGGGCGGCCCGAAGCAGCCGTCAAGCGAGCGCAGAACGGCGCGCTAGGCCGTGAGCAGCTCTTCGGGCGTGTCGAACAAAATCGCCGCGCCTGAGGTTATCGGCTCGACGGCGCTCGGCGCCGCTGCGAGCACGGTCTCGGCGTAATAGCGGGCGAGATCGATTTTCGATTGCAGGAACGCCGCGTCGCCCTCCTCATCTTTGAGGCGGCGTTGAGCGGAGACCGCGCCGACGCAGAGGTAATGCCCGCCGATCACGTCGCCCGCGAGGGTCAGGAACGGCGTCGCGCCGGCGAGGCGGTCTTCGTTCGCGCGATCCTCGCTCAACATCCACGCGCACGCCCGCTCCAGCGCGTCGGCGCCGTCGGACAGTCGACGCGCCAGGCCCGGCAGTTGCGGGTTGGAGGAGAGCGCCATCGTTTCGGCGTTTTCGCGGATGTCTTCGATGAGCTCGCGCATTGCATGGCCGCGGTCCATCACCAATTTGCGCGAAACCAAATCGATGGCCTGGATGCCGTTTGTGCCCTCATAGATCGGGGTGATGCGCGCGTCGCGATAGTGCTGCGCTGCGCCGGTTTCCTCGACAAACCCCATGCCGCCATGGATTTGGATGTTCAGCGAGGTCACCTCGCACGCCATGTCGGTGCTCCACGCCTTGGCGATGGGCGTGAGCAAATCCTCACGGCGCTTCGCCATCGCGCGGTCGTCGGCTTCGTCAAGGTGCTCGGCGTAGTCCGACGCCACCGCGGTGGCGTAGCAAATCGCACGCGCCGCCTCGATTTTCGCCTTCATGGTCATCAGCATGCGGCGCACGTCGGGATGGGTGATGATCGGCGCGTTCGCCTCCCCCGCAGGCGAGCGGCCTTGGCGGCGATCCCGCGCATAGGCCAGGCCTTGTTGGTAGGCGCGTTCGGCGACGCCGACGCCCTGGCCGCCCACATGCAGCCGAGCGGCGTTCATCATCGTGAACATATGGGCCAAGCCGCGGTTTTCTTCGCCGACCAGCCAGCCGACCGCGCCCTCCGAACCGCCGAACTGCATGGTGCATGTGGGCGAACCATGGATGCCGAGCTTGTGCTCCAAGCCGATGCAGCGCAGGTCGTTGCGCGCGCCGGGCGAGCCGTCCGGGTTAGGAAGAACTTTTGGCACTAAGAACAGCGAGACCCCTTTGGTGCCTTCCGGCGCGTCGGGCAAGCGAGCGAGCACCAAGTGGATCACATTGGGGGCGCAATCATGGTCGCCCCAAGTGATGTAGATCTTTTGGCCGTCGAGCCGGTAGGTTCCGTCGCCGGCGGGAACCGCGCGCGTGCGAAGCGTGGAAAGGTCCGAACCGGACTGCGGCTCGGTGAGGTTCATCGCCCCGCTCCACTCGCCCGTAATGAGCTTCGGCAGGTAAGTCTCGCGCAACGCTGAGGAGCCATGGGCCAAGAGGGCCTCGATGAGACCAAGCGTGAGCATGGGACCAAGTCCGAAGCTCATATTCGCAGACTGGATCATCTCCGAAACCGCCAGCGCCATCGCGCGCGGCAAGCCCATGCCGCCATGGTCCATGCTGAACGACGTGCCTTGCCAGCCGCCTTCAACGAATTGGGCGTAGGCCTCTTTGAACCCATCCGGCGTGGTGACCACGCCATTGGCCAGCGTGCAGCCCTGGGAATCACCGGGTTTGTTCAAGGGCGCGAGAATATCGCTGGCGAGCTTGCCCGCCCCTTCAAGCGCGGCGGCCACGAGATCGCCGGTGAGTTCGTCGAACGCGCCAGTGGTTTTCAGCCCGTCCATTGCGACGACGTCTTCAAGCGTAAAGCGGATATCGCGGACCGGCGCGGCGTATGTCATCGACTGGCTCCTCACAATGCGCGTCGTCTGACCAACATAGTCGGCTGGAAACGACTCGCCCAGCCGCGCTTCGGCGAAGCGCTTGCGCTGCGCCTCCCGCCATGGTCGACACAGGGTCGGGATAAAGGAGAGAAACGATGCGTCTTGGGATCCTGGCGGGTTTCGCCGCGCTCGCCGTCGCCGCCGGCTGCGCCACCGCGCCACAGGCGGAAATCGGCGACGCTCCCTCCGGCGCCTACCGGTTGGATCCCAACCACGCCAGCGTCATCTGGCGCGTAGCGCATGCCGGCGGGCTCTCCCGCTATGTCGCCCGGTTCGACACGTTCGACGCCGCCCTTGAGTTCGACCCCGACAATCCCGCCGCAAGCCGGCTCGAAGCGACGCTCGATCCTATGTCTGTGAACACGGGACTTCCCGATTTCGATCAGGAAATCGCAACCGCCAACGGCTTGTTGAACGGCGACGCGTTTCCCGAAATGCGCTTCATCTCCACGTCGGTGGAAATGACGGGGGAAAACACCGCCAACGTAACCGGCGATCTCAGTTTCCGAGGCGAATCGCGGCCGGTGACTTTAGCGGTGACCTTCAACGGCTCGTCGTTCGATCCGCTCCGGTTCAGCGATGTCATCGGCTTCTCCGCTGAAACAACGTTTTTGCGGTCGGAGTTCGGCGCGACGGCCTATCTGAATTTCGGCGTCGGCGATGAAGTCGAAGTGCTGATTGAGGCCGAATTCGTCCGCCGCGGAAACTAGCTCAACAAATTTTCGTGAACTCCTCCAAGGCGCCTTGGGGGCTCGACGCGGTGCGTCGCGGGGTCCATATGCGACGCGTCAATGAGCCGCAGGGGATGGACTACAACGGTCCGCCGCAACTTTAGGAGCAGGCTTCTCATGCGCACTCTTCTCGCTTCCGCCGCCGTAATCGCGCTCGCCGCGCCGGCATTCGCCCAAGATGACGCCGTCGCTGACGCGCCGGCCATCGAAGCCCCCGCCGGGACCTATGGCCTGGACGCCACCCACGCCTCGGTGACCTGGCGCGTTTTGCACCTGGGCCTCGCCCGTTACACCGGCCGTTTCACCGACTTCGACGCGACCCTGCAATGGGACCCTGAGAACCTCGAGAACATCTCGGTGAGCGCGACCATCAACCCCGCCTCCATCGAAACCGACTATGACGACATTTCGCCTGAGCGTCGTCGCGACGTCGACTTCGACCAAGAGCTGCGCGACGAGGCCTTCCGCGTCGGCGAATTCCCCGAAGCGACCTTCCAAAGCACCTCGGTGACCCTCGCCGAGGATGAGCACGAAGGCGGCCTCGCCCACGCCGTGGTCGAAGGCGATCTCACCCTTCTCGGCGTCACCGCGCCGGTGAGCCTGCATGTCACGCTGAACGGCGCTCTGGCCGAGCATCCCTTTGCGGGCGTCGGCGCGCTTGGCTTCTCCGCGGAAGGCTCCTTCGACCGCACCGCCTTCGGCTTGGACAACTGGCAGGGCTCGGTCGCGTCCGACGTGACCATTGAGATTGAAGCCGAGTTCATCCAACGTCCTGAGTAAGGTCGATCGGGGGCCTGACGCGGCTTCGGTTTGCGTCCGGCCCGCCGACACGTCGTGGATTGGGGGCGAGAATGGCGGCCGAAACCAAACGCTACACCAGCGTCGCGATCACGCTGCATTGGCTGATCGCGGTCGCCATTCTCAGTCTCATCCCCGTCGGGCTGTGGATGTCCGACGCCAACCGGCAACTCGCCGCCGGGACCGGCGACGTCGCCGCGGCGGACTTGTTTGCGATTTTCCAGCTGCACAAGACCATCGGGCTTGCCGTGTTGTTCCTCAGCATCGCGCGGATCGCATGGCGGATCCTCAATCCGCCGCCGCCCTTGCCCGATAGTTTGACATGGTGGGAGCGCGCGGCTTCGAACACGGTGCATTTCGGCTTTTACTTCCTGATGCTGGCGATCCCGCTGTCAGGCTGGGTGATGGTTTCCGCCTCCCCGCTCGAGATTGAGACGTTCCTCTTCCAAATCTCCGCCTTGCAGTGGCCCCACATCCCAGGCCTGGCCGACCTCTCCTATGAAACCAAAGTAGCCATCGAGCCGGTGTTGCTCGAGGCGCACGAAATTTTAGCGCTGAGCACGCTTGGCCTTCTTTTCTTGCACGTCGGCGCCGTGGTGAAACACCAAGTCATCGACCGTGACGGCGTCCTCGCCCGGATGGCCCCGGGGCTCGCAGGCAAGACATCCGGCGTGTCGCACCCTGCGCGCGGCGGCGTCATCGCCGGCGGCTTGGCGCTGGCGGTTCTCGCCGGAGGCCTGGCTTGGGGCGCGCTGGACCGCGGGGAGGACGGCCCCGTCCTCGCCGAGGCGGATCAAGAAGCGCCGACTGCGGATGCGGGCGGCGAGGCGGCCTCGCGCTCGCTGGTACCGGTCACGGGCGCGCCGGACTGGACCGTGGATCCCGTCGCGAGCGCGCTGACCTTCGAGGTGATGTGGGAAGGCGAAGCGGTCCAAGGCGTGATCGCGGCTTGGACAGCGGACATTCGCTTCGACCCCGAGGATTTGGACGCGTCGCGCGCAACCGTGCTCGTGGACGGCGACAGCCTTGAGACGGGGGTCGCCTATCTCGACAGCCAGATCCCGCGAGCGGACGGGTTTCACGTCACCGCTCACCCCCAGGCGCGCTTTCAGACCACCGGGTTCCGCTCTGTGGGCGGTGACGCCTTTGAGGCTGACGGCGAGCTGACGGTCAGGGACGTGACCATTCCGGTGACGCTGCCGTTCTCGCTGGCCATCAACGGCGACCGCGCGCGGATGGAGGGCGAAGTCACCATAGACCGGCGCGACTTGGCTTTGGGGATGCGCAACGACGAACCGGGCGCTTATCTCGGTTTCGACGTCACCGTGCGCGCCCGTGTCGAGGCGACGCGCGCGGAGTGACCGGCCCGACGCGGCGCGCATGCGACCCAGAGGCGATCGCGCAGGCCGCCGCCATTCTCGCTGAAGGCGGGTTGGTCGGACTGCCGACCGAGACCGTCTACGGCCTCGCCTGCGACGCAACGAACCCCGAGGCGATCGCCCGCGCCTACGCGGCCAAAAACCGCCCGCGCTTCAATCCCTTAATCATCCATGTCGCAGACGTCGCCGCGGCGGAGGCGCTTGGCGTTTTCCCGCCCCCCGCCGCCGCGCTCGCCCAACGCTTCTGGCCCGGTCCGCTCACCCTGGTGCTCAAACGCCGCGACGCCGCGCCGATCGCGGCGCTGGCGGTCGCTGGGTTGGACACCATTGCGCTCAGGGTTCCCAGCCACCCCGCCATGCGCGCGGTCATCGCCGCGCTGGGCCGTCCCCTCGCCGCTCCGTCCGCCAATCGCTCAGGTCGCTTGAGCCCCACCGCCGCGGCCCATGTGGCGGAGGCGTTCGGCCCGGAAGTGGCGCTTGTGCTCGATGGCGGGTCGTCCTTGCACGGCGTGGAATCCACGGTCGTGGCGGCCTATGAGGCGCCGCTGCGTTTGTTGCGCGCCGGGGCGATTGCGCGCGCGGACATTGAAGCGGTCACGGGACCGCTCGGGGGCGCCCCGCCGAAAGGCGACGCGGCGCGGTCGCCGGGACTTTTGGCGACGCATTATGCGCCCGCACGCGCCCGCTTGCGCCTGAACGCCACAGCGCCTGAACCCGGAGAAGCGTTTCTTGGTTTCGGTCCGGTCGGCTGGGCGACGCTAAATCTCTCGCCGAGGGGGGACCTGGTCGAGGCGGCCGCGCGCCTGTTCGCCGCCCTTCGCGCGCTCGACGAGGCGGGTTACGACCGCATCGCCGTGGCGCCGATTCCGAACGAAGGCCTCGGCGAAGCGATTTGCGACCGATTGACCCGCGCGGCGGAATAAAACTGCATGACGAAACGACGAACTCCTTTAACTTATTCGCGTGATCCTCTCACAAACCGAGAGAGCGAGAGACGCGATGACCAACGCCGATCACTTTTATCCGGGCTTTGAGCTGGCGGGGCTTGAGACCCAGTTCGATCGCACGCTGACTTGGACCCTGTGCTTGGCCGTCTTGACCGCGGGAACGGTTTGCGACGCGTTCGCGGACTTTTCGCGCCGGTTCGCGCCGCCCGCGAACGAGGTCTATGACGGCTGACGCGCAACGGTCGCCGGCTGGCGCTCTGGGACGCGTCATGAGAGGTTGGGCGCATGGCCGCTTCCTCAACTGACGCCGTCGCTCTGCCCGACGCGGTGCGCGACCGCCTCCTCGCCGCGCTCGGGACCAAAGGGCTTTGCTTCGACCCCGACCGCATTGAACCGAAACTGGTGGATTGGCGCGGCCGGTTCCACGGCGAGACGCCTGCTCTTCTGTTGCCGGCCACCACCGAAGAAGCGGCCGCCGCGGTTGCGATCTGCGCGGAGGCCCGCATCGCCATCACGCCGCAAGGGGGCAACACCGGGCTCGTCGGGGGCGGCACGCCACAAGGCGAAGTTTTAGTGTCGCTCGAGCGCATGCGCGGCGTCCGTGACGTGGACCCCGCTAATGACAGCCTCACCGTGGAAGCCGGCGTGGCGCTTGAAACGGTCCAGACCCTCGCCGCGGAGGCGGGCAAGCTTTTCCCGCTCGCCCTTGGGAGCCAGGGTGCGGCGACCATAGGCGGTTTGGTTTCGACCAACGCCGGCGGCGTGGCGGTTCTTCGCTACGGGATGATGCGGGATCTGGTCTTGGGTCTGGAAGTGGTGACCGCAGACGGCAGGGTTTGGAACGGTCTCAAAGCGCTGCGCAAAGACAATACGGGGTACGACCTCAAACAGCTTTTCATCGGGGCGGAAGGCACCTTGGGCGTCGTCACCGCGGCCACGCTGAAGCTGTTCGCCAAACCCGCCGCCCGCGCGGTGGCGCTTTGCGGTTTGGCGACGCCTAACCAAGCGGTGGCGCTGCTCGCCGAATGCAAGCGCGCGGCGGGCGACACCGTGACGGCGTTCGAACTCATCCCCGCCTTCGGCCTGGACCTGGTGCTCAAGCACATTCCCGACACCCGCGCCCCGCTCGCCGATCGCCATGAGTGGCTGGCGCTTGTGGAGATGTCCTTCGCCGAGGAACGCGCCGCGCAAGCCACGCTCGAGCGTGCGCTGGGCAACGCCTTGGAGAGCGGTCTCATCGCCGACGCCGCGGTGGCGGCGAACGAGAGCCAGGCGGAGGCTTTTTGGAAACTGCGCGAAACCTTGCCCGAAGCGGAAAAAGCCCATGGGCCGGCGCTGAAGCATGACGTCTCCGTCCCCGTTTCCGCGATGCCGACTTTGATCACGGAGGCCTCGGCGGCGGCGCAGGCCCGCCTTCCTGACGCGCCGATCATCGCCTTCGGGCATGTCGGCGACGGCAACATTCACTTTAACGTCGCCAAACCCGAGGCGATGGCGCGCGAGACGTTTCTCGGCTTCCAAGACGTCGTCGCAGCGGCGGTTTATGACGTCGTGGATCGGCTGGGCGGCTCGATTTCCGCTGAGCATGGCATCGGCGTTCTAAAATCCGAGGCCTTGGCCCGACGCATCCAACCTGTGGAGCGCGACATGATGCTGGCGGTGAAGCGCGCGCTTGACCCGCACGGTCTCATGAACCCCCGCGTGCTCTTGCCTGAGGGCCCTGCGCAACCAACGCGCGCCGCGGAGTAAGCCTGGGGGAAAGACCCCAGGTTCGCCTCTGAGGCGACGCAACGGGTTGCGATGTCGCGACATTGGGGAGTATCGCTTCGCGCCAGACGCCGACCCGCGCCCGCTTGCTCGGGACGGTCAACCGCCGCGCCTCGCGCCGTCGCGCTGGGGCGGCCCCTCCTTTTCCGCGTGCAGCCCTGGCACGCGCAGCGCCGGCGGGAGACGCGCCCATGTTCGACATCAAAGACCACGTCGCCATCGTCACCGGATCCACCAGCGGCATCGGCCTCGCCATGGCCGAAGGGCTGGCGAAGGCCGGCGCGAAGGTGGTGCTCAATGGGTTAGGCGACGCCGACGAAATCGAGGCCCACCGCGCGCGGATCGAGCGGGACACCGGTTCCCCGGTGCGCTACCACGGCGCAAACATGCTCGAGCCGGGCCAGATCACGGACATGGTCGGCTACGCTGAGCGAGAATTCGGGCGGCTCGACATCCTTCTGCCCAATGCGGGCGTCCAGCATGTGGCTCCCATCGACGAGTTCCCGCCGGACCGCTGGGCCCTCATCATCGCCATCAACCTCACCTCGGTGTTCCACGCCGTCCGCGCCGCCTTGCCGATCATGAAACGCCAGGGACGCGGCCGGATCATCTCCATCGCCTCCGCCCACGGGCTGGTGGCGTCTCCGTTCAAGTCAGCCTATGTGGCGGCAAAGCACGGGGTGGTCGGGATGACCAAAACCATCGCGCTAGAGGTGGCCGAACAGAACATCACCTGCAACGCCATCTGCCCGGGCTATGTGAAGACCCCGCTGGTGGAGGGCCAAATCGCCGACACCGCCAAAGCGCGCGGGATGACGGAAGACGAAGTCCTGCGGGACGTCATCCTCCACGCCCAACCGACCAAGAAATTCGTCACCTATGATGAAATCGTCGGCATGCTGATTTATCTGGCCTCGGACGCCGGAGCTTCGGTGAACGGAGCCGCGCTGCCCATCGAGGGCGGGTGGATAGCGAAATAGCGGCACCGCGGAGCGCTCTGACCATGGCTATTCGGCGACGCAGGGGCGTCAGCCTCGCCCTTCAAGGCGGCGGCGCGCACGGCGCGTTTGGCTGGGGCGTTTTGGATCGACTGTTGGAAGACGGCCGGTTTCGCATCGACGCGATTTCCGGCGCCAGCGCAGGCGCGATGAACGCCGCCCATGTCGCTTGGGGTTTGCGATGCGGGGGGCCGGATTCCGCGCGAGCGGCTTTGGAGAAGTTTTGGCGCTCGGTGGCGCGCGCCAGCGCGCCGTTCACGCAAACGCGGAGCGCCTGGAATGCGGTGCTGTCCGGGCTTGGCGTGGAGGCTTCCAAGCCGCGCTTCGCCTTTCTTGAGGCGCTGGCGCGCATGACCAGCCCCTATGACGTCAATCCGCTGAACTACCACCCCTTGCGCGATATTCTTCAGGACGGGATTGATTTCGAACAATTGCGGAAAGGCGGCGACATCAAGCTGTTCATCGCCGCGACGAATGTCCGCTCCGGACAATTGCGCGTGTTCCGCGAAAACGAGATCAGCGTCGACGTTCTGCTCGCCTCGGCGTGTTTGCCGTCGATGTTCCAGGCGGTGGAGATCGGCGGGGATCACTATTGGGACGGCGGCTACACCGCCAATCCGCCCCTCTTCCCCCTGGTTCGATACGGCGCCGCCCGCGATATCGTCATCGTGCACCTCAACCCCGTGGTTCGGGCCGAAGCGCCGACCAGCGCGGACGGAATTTTACAACGGCTCAACGAGATCACCTTCAACGCCCCGCTGCTCGCAGAACTCCGCGCCTTGGCGCTCTATGAAAGCGAACGGCCGAAACCGGGCCTGCTCGCACGGATTTTCACCAAGCACGCCACGCCCCACCGGCTGCACTCCATCAGCGCGGACGCCGCGCTCATCGATTTGCCGGCGCACTCCAAACTCGACACCGACTGGCGCTTTCTCACCGATCTTCGCGATCGGGGCCGGGCGGCGGCGGAACACTGGATTTCGGAGGACGCCGGACATGTGGGGTCCCGCTCTTCGCATCCCTTCGCGCTGCCTGCGCTTGCAGGAGACGCATGACACGCGTCGGGCCTCAGATCGGCGTCGGGGTGGTCTGCCTTCGCGGCGATGAGGCGCTCATCATCAAGCGCGGCAAGCCGCCATTTCTTGGCGAGTGGTCGATACCCGGGGGCGGGCTGGAGCTCGGCGAGACCACGCGCCAGGCGGCCTTGCGGGAATTGCGGGAGGAGACCGCGGTTGAAGCGGACCTGATCGGGCTCATCGACGTCATCGATTCGATCGCATCCGACGAGAACGGCCGGCTGGCCCATCATTTGGTGATCGTCGATTTCGCGGCGGTCTGGCGCGCCGGGGACCCGGAGGCGGGCGATGATGCGCTCGAAGCCCGCTTCGCGCCGCGAGAAGAGGCGCTGCGCGCGGTGTCTTGGCGGGAAACGCGGCGGGTCATTGAGGCCGCTTTCGCCATGGCCCGCTGAGGTCCAGGCGCCCTTCGCCCTAGCGCGCGCGCACCAACACCGGTATGGCGGGCGTTGGTCTAGGAGAAACGCCGATACCGCCATCACGCCTCATAACCGCGGCGCTGAGCGCCGCCTTGGTCGCCGCAAGCGCGGTCAGCGCGCCGGCGCGAGCCCAAGAGCTGGAGACGCCGCTGCGTGAGGTTGAACAAATGGCGGAACTCCTGGGCGGGGTGCATTATCTGCGGGTCACCTGCGTGGGTCGGGACGACCAGAGCTGGCGACGGATGATGGTGCGGTTGTTGGACGTGGAAGCGCCGATTGAGGGGCGCCGGCGCGCCGCTCTGGTGCAAGCGTTCAATGACGGATATTTGGCGCAGGAGCGCCGATATCGGAGCTGCGATCGTTCGGCGCGCGAGCAAGAAAGCCGACTCGCCGCTGAGGGGAGGCGACTCGCCGAGGCGCTGCGCGACCGCTATCTGAATTAGTTCACTCGGCGCCAAGCCGAGGTCGGGCGTGCGCAGCGGCGCGCTTGAGGGGTTAGGGGAACGAACAATGGCGCATGAGGGTGTGAGCGAACCCACGGTCGCGGGGTCTGAAGAAGAAGAAAAGAAGGCCATCGCCCTGGAGTTGTTGCTTGACGCTTGGGACGAGGCCTTGGCTCAGGGCTGCTCGCCTGAACTCGTCGCCACCTCGGCCATCTTCGCGGCGATTGCGGACATGGTCGATCTGTACGGTGAAGAGCCCGTCGCGGACATGGCCGCCGGCCTGCCCGAGCGCATCCGGCGCGGCGAGTTCTCCATGCGCGACGAGCGGCCCCACTAACGCGCCATCGCAGCGCTTTCTCGCTCGGCTTCCAAGGCTTCAAGGAACCGCACCGGCGCGCCTTGCGGCTCTCCGACAAATGCGTCGTCCCGCATCACAACGCGGCCGCGAATGATGGTGGCGACGGGCCATCCGGTGACGGTCACGCCGGCGAACGGCGTCCAACCGCAGCGCGAAGCGCTCCAGCTGTCTTCGATCGTCCGTTTCGCCTTCATGTCGACGATGGTGAAATCCCCGTCCCAGCCCAACGCCATGCGCCCTTTGCCCGCGATCTGGAACACGCGCTGCGGCCCATGCGCGGTCAAATCGACAAAGCGCTCCAGGCTCAGGCGGCCTGCATTCACATGATCGAGCATGACAGGAACGAGCGTCTGCACGCCGGGCATGCCGGACGGCGAGGCCGGATAGGGGCGCGCTTTCTCCTCCGCGGTGTGGGGGGCGTGGTCGGAGCCGACGACGTCCACCACGCCCTCGGCGACCGCCCGCCACAACGCCTCGCGATGGCGGGCCTCTCGGACAGGCGGGTTCATCTGCGCTCGGCCCTGCAAGCGCTCATAGGCGTCCGGCGCGGTCAATGTCAGGTGCTGGGGCGTCACCTCCATGCTGGCGACGTCTTTGTTTGCGACCAGGAGGGGGACCTCCTCGGCGGTGGAGACATGCAGCACATGAACCCGCCTGCCCCGGGCGCGGGCCAGACGCAGCAATCGCTCGGTCGCAGCGTAGGCCGCCTCGACGCTGCGCGCGTCAGGGTGGCTGGTCCAATCGCCTTCTCGGGCGCGCGCGCGGCCGGCCTTCAGCAGCTCTTCGTCTTCGCAATGAAACGCGGCGCGACGGGTGAGAACGTCCAAAACCCCCGCGACCCCGGCGTCGTCGTCCACCAGCAGCGTGCCCGTGGACGAGCCCATGAAGACTTTCACGCCGCAGCATCCGGGCATGCGCTCCATCACCGGCAAAAGCGCGGCGTTTTCATGGGTGCCGCCGGCGAAAAACGCGTGGTCGCAACGCATCCGTCCCTTAGCGCGCGCGAGCTTGTCCCGCAGCGCCTCGGGCGAGGTGGTCGGCGGATTGGTGTTCGGCATCTCGAACACCGCCGTCACACCGCCCAACACCGCCGCGTCACCGCCCGTGGCGAGGTCTTCTTTCTCCTCAAGGCCGGGTTCGCGAAAATGCACTTGGCTGTCGATGACCCCGGGCAACACGTGAAGACCGGCCGCGTCGAAGGTTTCCTCCGCCGAAGCGGCGCCCAAATCGCCGATGGCGGCGATGCGACCGTCTCGCACCCCCACATCCGCGACCCCGCGCCCGGCGTGGTTCACCAACTCGCCGCCGCGAATGATGACATCAAACCGATCCGACATGCGCTCGCTCCTTATCTCGCGTTTCCGCCAACAGCGCCGTCGCCGCCGCCGTCACTTTTTCCACAGTCAAGTCGGCCATCAAGGATGCCTCGGCGTGGCGCAGCGTTCGTCGGGCGGCGGCGTCCGCCGCCTCCCCCGCCCGCACCGTGCGGCCCCACGGCCCCCAGGGCGCATAAAGCCGTTCGTCGGTCGGCCCGAACAAGCCCAGCGTGGGCGCCCCCACGGCGGCGGACAAATGCATCAATCCCGAATCATTGCCCAAAAAACATCGGGCGCGGGTGAGACAGGCCGCGACCGCCAGCAAGTCCAGCGCGCCGGTTAAATCAATCACCGTCCGGTCGGACATGTGACTGGCGAGCGCGGCGGAAACGGGCTTATCGCCTGGCCCGCCGAACAAGACGATGGGCGCGCCGGCGGCCGGACCGCCCTGTTCTGTCAGCGCACGGCACGTCTGGGCGAACCGGTCGGCGGGCCAAACCTTGAATGGCGAGGAGGCCGCCGGGGATACGGCGATGAAATCCGCAGCGCCCGACAGCGCTTGGTCTGCGGCGGCGATCGCCTCCTCATCCAGCCAAACGCGCGGCGCCGCGGGCTCAGAAAGCTTCAAGACATCGGCGGCCTCGCGCACCTTATGGCGATCAAGCCGCGGGCGCCCCGCGATCCGTCGCGTCTTGGCGCGCAAAAACCAAGAGGTGCGCGAGCCCCGCAGATCCACGACCAAATCCCAAGACTGGGACGCCGTCTGCCGCCATAGCGAAACCCAATGTCCGCCGCCCTTGCGCTTGGCCATCACGATGAGGCGCTCCAGCCCCGGGACGGCGCGAAACAAAGGCGCGGCCAACGGTCCGAGCGCGAGCGTGAGCCGCGCATCCGGCCAGGTCTTCATGATATGGGCGATGAGACCGGAGGACAGAATCGCATCCCCGATCCGCGTCGACGATATGACGAGAACGCGGGTCATCGGCCGGCGTCGAGGCCGGGAGGCGTAAGAGCGAAAGGGAGCGTCACGAGATGCATCGTATGAGAGGGTTGGTCCCTGCGCCTAGAGCGGGGAGGAATGGATGACCGACGTCGCCCCGCCAAGCCGCCCCGACCCGGGGGGCGCACGTGCGGCGCCGGACCGCGGTGTTCTATGGGTCTCGGGCCCGGACGCCAAAAGCTTTCTCCACGGCGTGTTGTCCTGCGACGTCGAGGGCTTGACGCCGGAGACCGCCCGCTATGGCGCGCTGTTGACGCCTCAGGGCAAAATCACCGCCGAGGTGTTTTTGTTGGGCGCCCAGGGCGAGGACGGGCTTTTCATCGACGCGCACGCCGATTGCTGCGAGCGGCTGTTACAGGCGCTGATGCTGCGGCGGCTGCGCGCGAAAGTGACGCTCGAAGCGGCGCATGACTACGTCGTCATTCGCGATTGGCCTGACGCCGAAGTCGCCGGGGCGCCCGACCCGCGCGGATCGCCGCGCCGACGCTCCATCGTTTCGAAGAGCGCCGCGGCGGGGGTGCGCCCCGAAAGCGAGGCCGACCGCATCAGCGACGGCCTACCGACCCAGGGCAAGGACTACGGCCCCGACAGCGTGTTCCCGACCGACGTCAATCTCGACCTTCTCCAAGGCGTGGACTACGCCAAAGGGTGTTTTATCGGCCAGGAGGTCGTCAGCCGCATGCGCCGACGCGGCGTGATACGCAAGCGCACGCTCATCGCCCGCGGGGCTGGCTTCGCCGTTGACGCGCCGATACACGACGAGGAAGGCGCGGAAATCGGCGTGGTTTCCTCTTGGCATGAGGGCGCGGCGCTCGTGCGCGTGCGGTTGGATCGTCTGCGTCCAGGCGCGCGCCTCAGCTGCGCGGGGGAGCCCGTGACGCTCTTCGCCCCCTCTGTGCTCCCAGCAGAGGAAGCCGCCGCGCTAGAAACCTTAACCGACCGGTGACGGTCGCGATTGCTGGGAGTATAGGTGTGCGCACGTGCCCGCGCACGCCGCTGCGCCCCGGAGTTAGGAGTACTTCGCCATGACCGCCGCCGTCATCGCCTCCACCGGACTTTTCAACCCGCCCAACACGATCTCGAACGAAGAGCTCGTTGACTCCTACAATGCGTGGGTGGAGCGCTGGAACGCGGAAAACCGCGACGCGATCGAAGCGGGCGATGCGACCGCTAAGGAACCCTCCTCTGCAGGGTTCATCGAAAAAGCGTCGGGCATCAAATCGCGCCGGGTGATGGATAAGGCCGGGGTGTTGGACGTAGAGCGGATGGCGCCCCATCTGACGCCGCGCGGTGATGAAGAGCTCGCGATTTTGGCCGAAATGGGCGCGGCGGCCTCCAAGGACGCCTTAGAACGAGCGGGCCGCGGGCCTGAGGACGTCGACGCCGTCATCACCGCATGTTCGAACTTGCAGCGCGCCTATCCTGCGGTCGCCATTGAAATCCAAGACGCGCTCGGGGTGGACGGCTGGGCGTTCGACATGAACGTGGCCTGTTCCTCCGCCACTTTCGGCATTCAGACCGCTGCGGACATGATCGCCGCGGGTCGCGCCGACGCGATCCTCGTGGTCAGCCCCGAGATTTGCACCGCGCATCTGAATTTCTGCGACCGCGACAGCCATTTCATTTTCGGCGACGTGGCCACTGCGATGCTGTTGGAGCGCGGCGACCGGACGCGGAACGGCGCCGGCGGCTGGGATATTCTCGGCATGCGCCTGAAGACGCGGTTCTCCAACAACATCCGAAACAATTTCGGGTTCTTGAACCGGTGCGAGGCGGATGATCCCGACGCCCTCGCCGGCCGCGGCGAAAGCGGGCTGACCGACAAGCTGTTCGTTCAAGAAGGCCGCCGCGTGTTCAAGGACGTGGTGCCGATGGTGTCGGACATGATCCTTGGCCATATGCAGGAGATCGGAATCGCGCGCGCCGACCTCAAACGCATGTGGCTGCACCAAGCCAACGCCAATATGAACGAGCTGATCGCAAAAAAAGTGCTTGGCCGCGATGCGGATCCCGACGAAAGCCCGCTGATCCTCGACGACTATGCGAACACCTCTTCGGCCGGCTCCGTCATCGCATTTCATCAGCATAGCGAAGATTTCGCGCCCGGCGACATCGGGCTCATTTGCTCGTTCGGCGCAGGCTATTCGGCGGGATCGGTTTTTGTTCGACGCGCGGCTTAGAGACGCGCGCGGTCATGTGTCATAAAAGCATCACACCCCACCGGTAATAGAGTTTTAATGACTGAGATTTTCGTCGCATACGCTCGTGAAGACCGTATCCAAGCCCTGCGCTTCGCTGAGATGCTGCGTCGGCTCGGCTTAGGCGTTCATGTCGAAGGCGCCTGGACGAACGATGCGCCTTGGCCGGCTTATTGGTCTAAGACGCTGCGCGAAGCCCGAGCAGCCGCCGTCCTTTGGACGCCGGCCAGCGCGAACGACCCGTTGGTGCTCGCCGAGGCGCGCGAAGCGCGTGACGCCGGCAAGCTGACCTCCATCATTTTCGAACCCGACGGCTTGAGGCATCCCCCCGCGCCGTTTGAAGACGACGACGTCGTTCGTTTAAGCGCGGATTTGTCCGACGAGGCCCGGCTTGAGACGCTCGCCGACGCGTTTCGCACCCATATCGCCGAGACGAGCGAGGCATCAGAGCCGACGGCCGAGGATCCGGGTCCGGATGCGACGGACCTGGCCGACCGGTTCATCGCCGCAGCCCAGGCCGACGAAAACGCCCGCTGGTCCGCGCTGTTCGATGACGATGTCGAGGGCTTTGAGCGGCGTGCGAAGACGGCTTTTGACAGTGCCGCGCGCAGCTTGGCCCGGGCGAAAGACGCGCGCTGGCGCTCCGCGCTTGCGCTCTGCGCTGAGCCCGACACCCGCCTGGCCGGGGTGTCCCGCCTTGAGGACTTGGCCGAAGAACTGCCCGACGGGAAAGCCTGGCGCAGGGTCGTCGCGGCGATCGCCGCGCCCTATTACCCCTGGCGCGCGCTTGGATCATACGCCTTGTCCGGCGCGGATGAGGCGGAATTGTCCGGCCTGACGACGCCGCATGCCTTCTCAGAGCTGAAAACGCTCCGCTTGGGAGATGCTCAGACGGCGACGGCGGCGGCGGCCGCATCACCGCCCGCTCGCCGCGCGAAACCGGACTCCCGCGCCGCCGGAGCCGTCGGTTGGGTCGCGCTTGTCGCTGCGTTGATCGCGGGACTGGCGTTCGCCCCCTCGCTGATCGAACG
>CAZABJ010000034.1:0-11491 GCA_964483375.1 uncultured Caulobacterales bacterium | reverse complement strand
CGCCGAGGATCCCCAGCCCATTGAAGTCGCCGAAGTCGCCGCGGACGTGTCCGCCGCCGCAGACGAAACCGTGACAACTGCGGAGCGCGCCTCGGAGGAAGCCGATGGCGCGGTCGACGCTGCTGTGACGGCGGCCGAACCCGCACGTGAGGAACTGGCGGCGATTGAGCCCGAAGCGGCGGAAGTGCTCGCGCCGAGGCAAATCGCAGACGCACAACCTGTCCCGGAGGCCTCTGAGGAGACCGCCGAGCCTGTGCTAACCGAGGACCCGCCCGAGCCTGAGCCAGCCGAACCTGCGGCGGTTGAACCTGCGGCGGTCGACGAGGCCGCAGCGTCGCGTTCCGAAGACCCCGAACCGGAAACCGCGGCGACCGAGGACCCGGCCGCTTCTGCGGATGCTGAGGCTTCTGCGAGTACGGCGACGGTCGCAGCGACGACCGCCAGCGCAGCGTCGACGCGCACGCTGCCGGCGCCAGAACCCGAGCCTGCGCGCTCAACAATCGAGACCTCGCCCGCCCCGGGGCCGGCCCGATCCTTCGCCGATCTCGACATCGCCCCCGAACTCGCCCTGGCCTGTTCGCGGGACGCCGCGACGTCCCATCTGGTCGAGCAGGGCGACAATCTGTGGCTGATTTCCGAACTGTATTACGGCCCGTTATGCGGCGAGCTCTTCCCGGTGATTTGGCGCTGCAATGTTGCGGTGCTGAACCGGGACCCTGCGCCAGCCTCTCGGGGACCTGACGCCATTTATCCCGGTGATGATCTCATCGTTCCCACCGTCGCTGAAGGGCGTCCCGATTGGAACGCCTGCCCAAGCGGCGGAACCTGACCGGCCAGCAAAACGGGGATGGCGCGAACCGCGCGCTTCGCCGGCGCCGGCCGGCGCGCGTCTATGGCTTGTCTGGACCGCCGAGCCGCGTCATTTGATGATGACGGAAACGCTGGGGCGCAGAGAGCCGCCCTTCCCCGGTCTACGTTACGGAGGCGCATTTGACGCGCGAAACGTCGCGCCCCCCTTCCCGAACCGCCATGAGAGCCCGGCGCGGGCCGCCTGCGCCGCGGGCATGGCAACGCATGTTGTCGGGACGCCGTTTGGATTTGCTCGACCCGTCCCCTGTCGACATCGAAATTGAAGACATCGCCCACGGCCTTGCTCGGCTCGCCCGCTGGAACGGACAAACGCGCGGAGACTACGCTTTCTCGGTGGCTCAGCACTCGGTGATCGTCGAAGAGCTTCTGGGTTGGATGGACGGGAAAGCCTCAGCGAGCGCGCGACTGGTCGCGCTGCTCCATGACGCGCCGGAATTCGTCATCGGCGACATGATCAGCCCGTTCAAAGCCGCACTGGGCATCGATTATCGGGCGTTTGAAGACAGTTTGCAGCGCGCGGTGCATATCCGTTTCGGTCTGCCGCCTGAACCGCCCGCCACGCTGATGCGGCTCATAAAGCGGGCCGATCGCATTTGCGCTTATTTCGAAGCCATTCAAATCGCCGGGTTCGCCGATGAAGAGGCGCGGCGGTTTTTCGGCGCGCCGCCTGAGGGATTGAGCGTTTCCATCGAACCGCTTCCGGCGACGGACGCTCAGACCGGGTTTCTCGCGCGGTTTGAGGCTCTCCTCTCAGCGATGGACCAGGACTAGTCGAGCATGGCGGCCCGGGGCGACATCGTCATCGGCCTGACGGCGGTGATTTTCGCCTTGGAGGGGGAGCGTCCGCGGGTGTTGGTGCGCCGCGACGCGGCCGACGCCCCGCCCGCCTTGCCCTCGGGTCCATTCGATCCGCAAGGCCACCGCACCTTCGAATTGGCGCTCCGCGCCTTCGTCCAGGCGCAAACGGGTTTTTCGCTTGGCTATGTCGAGCAGCTATACACCTTCGGCGATCGCGGCCGGGAAGCGCCCCAAGCTCATATCAGCGAGGACAAAGCCGCTCGCGTCGTGTCCGTGGGATATTTAGGCCTCGCCTCCGAACCGCGCCCGGCCCCCGGCGGGATATGGGCCGATTGGTACCGCTTTTATCCGTGGGAGGATCACCGCGCCGGCCGTCCCGCCGAACTGGACGATGCGATCGCGCAAGGCATGCGCGCCTGGGCGGACGCCGCGGGCGGACAAGGCCTGCGGGCGGCGCGTTGGGACCGGGCGCGCGCTGCGTTCGGCTATGACGGCGCTGACTGGAACGAAGAGCGCGTGCTCGACCGGTATGAACTTCTCTATGAGGCGAAGCTGGCTGCGGAGGCGGCCCTGGACAGTGCGCGCGCCGATGGAGAGGCCGCGCCGGGAAGCCCGCCAGCCCTGGACGCCGCGGCAAGCGCGCCCATGGCCTCAGACCACCGTCGGATCCTCGCAACGGCCATCCAGCGGCTGCGCGGCAAAATCAAGTACCGCCCTGTTCTATTCGAACTGACCCCCGACACATTCACCCTATCCGCCCTTCAGACCGCGGCGGAGACCGTGCTGGGCCTTTCGCTTCATAAACAGAATTTTCGCCGAGCGCTTTCCGCCTCCGGGCTAGTGGAAGGCACGGGACATATGGAAACCGCGACCGGCGGCCGTCCCGCCGAACTCTATCGGTTCCGAAAGGAAATGCTGCGGGAACGGCCGGCTTTGGGCGTCGCCGCGCCGCGATTGCGCGAGGGGTAGCCGCCGCCCCAATGCGGTTGCGGCGCCCAATTCGTGAACGGCGCGTGTCCACTGGCGGCTTGCGAATGGGCGGCTCCCGCGCTTATGCTCATTTTTAGCAAAAGGGCGTGCGGTCGGGGTTGATCCCCGCAATCAGCGCGCCCATATAATGCTCAAATTGAGCAAAAGGGGCGTCTCGACCCCAAGCCTACTAAGGAGGACCGCGCCTATGGACGGCATGACCCCGCTGAATGAACTCTTGGACGATCGCGCCGCCGACACCCCGGAGGCGTACGGGCTGGCGTATGACGACACCGTCGCTGCGGAGACCCAAGAGGCGTTCGAGCGGGTGAAGTCGGTCATTCCAGCGGAGGAGTGGCCTCGACACGCCCCGTTCATCGCAGCGATCAATCGGCTGAAGCGGGAGCGCAACGCCGTCATCTTGGCGCATAACTATATGACGCCGGAAATCTTTCACACGGTGGGCGATTTCGCCGGCGACAGCCTGGGCCTGGCGCGCGAAGCCGCTCGCACCGACGCAGAGCTGATCGTGCAGGCCGGCGTCCACTTCATGGCGGAAACGGCGAAGATCTTGTCTCCGCAAAAGACGGTTCTCATCCCGGATCTGCGGGCGGGTTGCTCCCTGGCCGCCTCCATTACCGGGGAGGACGTCAAGCTCATGAAGGCGCGCTACCCCGGCGCTCCGGTGGTCACCTATGTGAACACGACCGCGGACGTGAAAGCGGAAAGCGACGTCACCTGCACCTCGTCCAACGCCAAGCAAGTGGTGGAGTGGGCGGCTGAGGAATGGGGCTCGGACACCGTGCTGCTCATTCCCGACGAGTTTCTCGCGCGCAATGTGGCGGCCCAAACGGAGGTGAAAATCGTCACCTGGCGGGGCCGCTGCGAGGTGCATGAACGCTTCACCGCCGAGGACATCCGGGAAATCCGCGACGCCAATCCCGGCGTCCAGATTCTCGCTCACCCCGAATGTCCGCCCGATGTTTTGGCGGAGGCGGACTTCGCCGGCTCCACCGGCGCCATGGCGGATTATGTCGGCCGCTCAGGCGTGAAGTTGGCCGCGCTCATCACTGAGTGCTCGATGTCGGACAATGTGGCGGTGGCCAATCCGGACGTAGAATTCGTGAAGCCCTGCAACCTCTGCCCGCACATGAAGCGAATTACGCTGCCGGCGATTTACCGCTCGCTGCGCGACCACCAGTTCGAGGTGTTCGTCGATGAGGCCGTCGCCGAGCGCGCCCGTATGGCGATGGAGCGGATGCTGGCCCTGCCGAAGCCTGCGGCGCCGGCGCAGTTCGACCCCCGCGCCGCAGCGCGCGATGTCGTGGTGATGTAGTGGCGGCGCGCGTAATCGCGGGGCTGGCGATGGCGCTTTGGAGCGCCTCGCCGAGTTGGGCCGATCCGAACATCGCCGGGCTGTGGGACTTCGAAGCTGGGCCATATCACAGCCAGTCCTGCCGCCTCATCGGCACGCTTCACCTCACCCCGCGCGGGGAGGGTCGCTTCGACTGCGCGATGCAGGTCAAGGAAAGCTGCGCGGACGGCCGCGTCATCGACACAGAGCAAACCTGCGAAGCCGAACAGGACGACACTGCGCTCGTCATCATCTCGACGCTCCTATCGGTGAACCCGCCCGACGCGGTCTACTTTCCCGACGATTTTGACCTGACCATTATGAGCGCCACCCGCATGGAGGGAGAGCTGACGTTCGCCGACGTCATCGCGCCAGCGACGTTTTTTCGCCGTCTCGGCATCGTGTCATGACCGCGGCTGGTTTTGTTTGAGAGCTTTCTGATGCCCCGCACCGTGCTCGCCGCTTGCCTTTTCGGCCTTATCGCCCTTCCCGCACAGGCTCAGGACGCCCGCACCGCCATGCGCGCGGTCGATATCAGCGGCGATTGGGGCTTCTCAACCACCGCTCCGTTTCACAGCGGCGATTGCCATATCACCGGCGACGCCGAAATCAGGCGCGCTCCTGGCGGCGGCTATATCTGTGAAATCAAAGCCGAACAACGCTGCCTCTCGGGGCGGGTCATCCATTCGCGCCAGAGCTGCACCGCAAGCCAGGACGGCGATCAACTGCTCATCCTGTCGACGATCGAAAGCGTTGAACCGGCGAGCCGCGCCTACTACCCCGACAATTTCATCCTCACCATCCAAGACGCCAGCCAAATGGACGGCATGCTTGAGAGCATCGTCGATGCGCCCGTGACCTTTTTCCGCCGTCATGGCGGCATATCCTAAGCTCACTCACGTTCACCGTCCCTGGAGAAGCCCCATGCGCCGCAGCTTCGTCTATGCCGCCGCCGCCGCCGCGCTCGCCGCGACATCGGCCAGCGCGCAAACCACACCGCCCTCGGGCGAGGACATCGACGTTTCGGGCGATTGGAGCTTTCGCACCACCGAGCCCTACAATTTCGGATGCCGGATGACCGGCGACGTGCGCTTGACGCCGACGGCGGACCCCAATGTCTTCGATTGCTCAATGGTGGCCAAAGAAAACTGTCCTGCGCTTGGGTTCTTCACCGCCACACAATCCTGCGTCGCCGAACAGGACGCCGGCGCTTTGTTGATCACGAGCGAAGTGCTCCATGTGGAGCCCAACACGGGCAATTATCTGCCGGACAATTTCTCTCTCATCATCGAAAGCCCCATTCGGATGAACGGAGACTTGGTCTCCGCGGTGGTCACGCCCGCGACCTTCTTCCGCGGCGTCGGCCCGATTTCATGACGCGTCTATGAGCCAAACCGCGTCGGAAGCCTGGACGTTGGGTTCGGACACCGTGCTCGTCATCGGCGCCGGGCTCGCAGGGCTCTATTTGGCGCTCAAGCTCGCGCCGCGTCCGGCCATGGTCATCGCCCCTCGCCTGCCCGGCGGGGCGGCGTCCAGCGCCTGGGCGCAGGGCGGGATGGCCGCGGCGCTTGGGGCCGGCGACAGCATCGAGGCCCATTGCGCGGACACGCTCAAGGCCGGCGCAGGGCTTTGCGACGTCGATGCGGTTCGGACGATTTGCGAAGGCGGCCCGGCCGCCGTTGAGGCTCTCGCCGATCTTGGCGCCCCCTTCGACCGCACCGCCGCAGGCGGCTACGCGCTGGGGCTAGAGGCGGCGCATTCGCGCCCCCGCGTGGCGCGGGTGACCGGCGACCAGGCCGGCGCCGCCATCCTACGCGCCGTGAATGAAGCCGCTGAGGCGTGCGAAAGCGTGACGATAAGTCCGGGTCTCATCGCGATCGCCATGTCGCGTGACGAGACCGGGCGTGTGGCGGGCGCGCTGTGTCGCAATGCCGACGGACGGCTCGTGTCGTTGGAGGCGGGTGAAACCGCGTTGGCGCTTGGCGGCGCGGGCGGCCTCTACGCCGTCACCACCAATCCCCCGGGCGCGGTGGGCGCGGCGCTCGCCATGGCCGCCAAAGTCGGCGCGGCGATAGCCGATGCGGAGTTCATGCAGTTTCACCCCACCGCGCTCGACATAGGGCGCGATCCCGCGCCGCTCGCCACCGAAGCGCTGCGCGGGGAAGGCGCACGATTGCGGGACGGCTCGGGGACGTATTTGCTCTCCGACGACCTGGCGCCGCGTGACCAGGTGGCCCGCGCGGTTCATCGCGCGGTTCAATCCGGCCAAGGCGCGTTTCTGGATGCGCGCGACGTGGCGGGAGAGGCGTTCCCCCAGCGTTTTCCGACGGTTTTCGCGGCTTGTCGGAAAGCGGAGCTGGACCCTCGGCGCGACCTCATCCCCATTGCGCCCGCCGCGCATTATCACATGGGCGGCGTCGCCGCCGACACCGAAGGCCGGACCAGCGTGGACGGCCTTTCCGCCATTGGGGAGTGCGCCTCAACCGGTGCGCATGGCGCCAATCGCCTCGCCTCCAATTCTCTGCTGGAGGCGGTGGTGGTCGCTGACCGCGCGGCCGCCAGGCTGAAGAACATGACCCCCGCCGCCCCCAGCGCCGTGATCACGCCCCAGCCGCCGCCCAGACTAAGTGAGGCGGTTCGCGCGCAATTGCGCGCCGGCATGTCCCGCTGGTGCGGGGTTGAACGAGACGCCGACGGCCTCGCGCGGCTCTTGGGCGACATCGACGGGCTCATCGAGCAGGCGGGGGAAGCGAACGCGCTTCTCGCCGCCCGTCTGATCGCTCAGTCGGCACTTGCGCGAGAGGAAAGCCGCGGCGCCCACTACCGCACGGACTTTCCGGAATCGCGGGACCCCGCCCATCGATCCCGGCGGTCCCTGGACCGCCCCCTTTTGCTCGGCGACGGGCCGCTGGAACAGGAGCGCGAACCCGCCCAATGACGCCTCGAACGCCCGCGGTCGACCTCACCCCCTTGCCCGCCCATGTCGTCAACGCCCTGATCGACCGGGCGCTCGCCGAGGATTTGGGCGAGATCGGCGACGCCACCAGCCAAGCAGCGCTTCCCGCCGACGCGCGCGCCAAGGCCGTCATCCGCAGCCGAGTGCGCGGCAGGGTGGCGGGGATGGACGCCGCCGCCGCCGCTTTCATTCGTCTCGACCCAGCCGTCACAGTCCAGGTGTTCGCTCCGGACGGCGCGGATATCGCCGAGTTGGACGCCATCGCGGAAGTTGAAGGCCCCGCGGTGAGCCTGCTTGGCGCCGAACGCGTGGCGCTCAACCTGCTTGGCCGATTGTCGGGGATCGCGACGCTGACGAAAGCCTATGTGGAGGCCGTCGACGGCGCCTTGGCGCGGATCGCGGGCACGCGGAAGACGACCCCAGGCCTGCGCGCCCTTGAAAAACACGCCATTCGCGCCGGCGGCGGGTCCCCCCACCGCTTCGGCTTGGACGACGCAATTTTGGTGAAAGACAACCACATCGCCATTGCAGGCGGGGTGGACGCAGCCCTGATGGCCGTTCGCGCGCGCGCGGGGCACATGGCCCATGTTTCGGTTGAAGTTGATACGCTGGAACAGCTGGAAATCGCGCTGCGCTACACCCCCGACGTCATCCTGGTCGACAACTTCTCCGTGGATGACATCGCTGAAGCCGTCCGCTTGGTCGGCGGACGCTGCACGGTCGAGGCCTCGGGCGGGGTTACGCTGGAGACCGTGCGCGCCATTGCTGAGACGGGGGTCGACGTAATTTCGGTGGGCGCGCTCACCCACTCCGCGCCCGCCCTCGATGTGGGGCTCGACATCGCCGTGGACTGACCCGGCCGCGCGCGCGACCGGGGCGGCTTATGCGCCGCGACGGCCGCGGGGCTCTTGGCTGGTGGGGAAACGATAGAAGATATGCGTGCCGATGGTGCGCGTATGCTCAAGCCGCGGCGCCCAATAGGGAGACACGTAGTCCGCGTGATAGTGCGTGGCGTCCTCGGTGACGGATTCCGAAAAGCCCATCAGCGCGTGAGCGGCGACGCGCTGCGCGGTCTCCCACGTCCGTCCGCTCGCGGGCCGCCGACGTTCCGATCCGTCGCAGGTGAAGCTGAACTGGCAGCTCATATTCGTGCCGTAGATGGACAAACCGGTCGAACGGTCCGTTCCTTCGTAGACGACGCCGCACACATTGTTGGGATAGAGCCGATGGCTGACCCGATTGAGCACCACCTCGGCGACTGCGAGCTGACCGAGAAGCGATTCATTGCGCGCTTCGTAGAACACCGCCGTGGCGAGGCAATGGTGGTCGCGCCGCAGCCGGTCGGCGTTTTCGAAGTGGACCGGCGTGAAGGTCTGGAACGGCGCCCAGGCGTCGCGATCGGACACCGTCGCATCGCCGGTGCGCCGCGCGGCGAGCGCGCCGAACCGATAATCCGCGGCCACCCCGTCGTCAGGGTCGTAAGCTTCGAGGAATGCATGAGCGCGCAGCCGCCACTCATTCCGAGCGCCTTGGGATTCGGTCTGCAGTTCCAACACGGGCGCGGCGATGACGACAACGACCATCGCGCTCAAACCGCACGCGACGTTCATCGCCGTACGGCGCGCTTGAGCGTCAGAGAACACCTTGACCATATGGGACGGCCTCAATTTGGCTGACGCACTCCTCAGCGTCGCCACTATTGAAGCTGATTCGTTTAACGAAGCATTAACCGCCCACAAAAAAGCGGCGGCGACATGCGCTCCGGCGACGAGTCGCAGAACCGCTAGCATTGTTCCACTCCCCCCTTCGGTCCGCATGCACCCGCTGCGCGAACCGGCAAACGCCATGACGCGGCGACGCTTGCGCGTTCCCCCAGCGGCGGCGCTCGGTTAGGTGCGGATCATCCGTTTTGGGGACGCATCCGTTCTAGGACGCGGGAGTTTCTCACCCACGTGCGTTGCGTGAACGCAACGCAGCCTGTGCCGCCGCGACACGCGCGATCGGCACTCTATACGGCGAACAAGAGATATAGTCGAGTCCTGTTTCGTCGCAAAAGTCAATAGACGATGGGTCGCCGCCATGCTCGCCACAGATCCCGAGCTTCAAATCCGGCTTCATCGCGCGCCCTCTGGCGACGCCCATCCGGATCAAATCGCCGACGCCTGACTGGTCGAGCGTCATGAAGGGATCCTTGTCGAGCAACCCTGCGGCGACATAGGCGCCCATGAAGCGCGCCGTGTCGTCCCGGCTCAGACCGAAGGTCGTTTGGGTGAGATCGTTGGTGCCGAAGGAGAAGAAATCGGCGTGCTCGGCGATTTCGTCCGCACGCACCGCGGCGCGTGGCAATTCGATCATCGTCCCGACGAGATAGTCCGGCACGGCGCTGGTCTCCTGAGCGACAGCGGCGGCGACGGCCTCCACCCGCTCCCGCAAAAGCTTCAACTCTCCAGCGATCGCCACCAGCGGAATCATGATCTCGACGGTCGGCCGCACCCCTGTTCGGCGCTCCACCGCAATGGCGGCTTCGAAGATCGCGCGCGCCTGCATTTCGTAGATTTCGGGATAGGTGATGGCGAGGCGGCAACCGCGATGCCCCAGCATCGGATTGGTCTCAGCGAGCTCGCTCGCCCGCGCCATCAAAGCCTCAGGAGACAGGCCCGTCGCTTCGGCGACCGCCGTCACGTCCTCGGCGGAATGCGGCAGAAACTCGTGCAGCGGCGGGTCGAGCAGCCGAATGGTGCAAGGCCGATCTTCCATGATCTCGAAGATCGCTTCGAAGTCAGCCCGCTGCGCGGGGAGAAGCTTCGCCAAAGCGCGATCGCGGCCGGCTTTGTCGTCGGCCAGGATCATCTCGCGTACGACGGCGATGCGCGCAGCGTCGAAAAACATGTGCTCCGTGCGACACAGCCCAATGCCCTCTGCGCCGAACTCTTTCGCAGCGCGCACGTCGTCGGGGGTCTCCGCGTTGGTTCGGACCTTCAGACGGCGGGCGCTGTCGGCCCACGCCATAAGCGTCGAAAAATCGCCGGTCAGCTCGGGCTGGATCATCGGCACCGAGCCCAAATAGACCTCGCCCTTGGCCCCATCCACGGTGATGACGTCCCCGCGCTTCACCACGTGACCCGCGACCGAGAAGCGGCCCGCTTTCGCGTCGATGCGAACCTCGCCAGCGCCGCAGACGCAGGGCGTGCCCATGCCCCGCGCCACCACCGCCGCATGGCTGGTCATCCCGCCTTGGGAGGTGACAATGGCTTTGGCGGCGTGCATGCCGTGAATATCTTCAGGCGTCGTGACCGAGCGCACGAGGATGGCGTTGCGGCCGTCCCGCGCCAGCGCCTCAGCTTCCTCCGAGGAAAACGCCGCCACGCCGGTCGCCGCGCCAGGCGAGGCCGGCAGCCCGCGCGCGATAAGCGTGCGGGGCGCGTTCTCGTCCAGGGTGGGGTGCAGCAGCTGGTCTAATTGAGCGGGGTCTATGCGCAGCACCGCCTCGTCTTCGGAAATGAGGTCCTCGCGCACCATGTCGCAAGCGATCTTCATCCCCGCCTTGGCCGTGCGCTTGCCGCCGCGGGTCTGCAGCATCCATAGCCGACCGCGCTCAACGGTGAACTCGATATCCTGCATGTCGCGATAGTGCCCCTCGAGCAGCGCAAACACGCGGGAGAGTTCGGCGAACACCTCCGGCATCGCCTCTTCCATGGACACCGCGTCCTCGCCGCGCGCCAAGCGAGCCGCTTTGGTCAGGGATTGCGGCGTGCGAATGCCCGCGGCCACGTCCACGCCCTGGGCGTTGACCAGAAACTCGCCATAGGTCGCTTTTTCGCCGGTCGAGGGGGCGCGGGTGAACGCCACCCCCGTCGCGGAGGTTTCGCCCATATTGCCGAAGACCATGGATTGCACCGTCACCGCGGTCCCCCAGTCGTCTGGGATATGATGCAACCGGCGGAAGGTCACCGCGCGATGGTTCATCCAAGAACTGAACACCGCACCGATGGCCCCCCAGAGCTGCTCTTGGGGATCGGTCGGGAACGGGCGGCCGAGTTCTGACAGGACGGCGTCTTTGTAGACTATGATAACCGCTTCCCAGTCTTCCGCCTTGAGCTCCGTGTCCGCGACGAGGTCGTGGCTCTCCTTGTAATCCTCAAGGAGGCTCTCAAACGTGTCGTGCTGAACCCCGAGAACCACATCGGAGTACATCGTGATGAACCGGCGATAGCTGTCGAGCGCGAAACGACGGTCGCCGGAGAGCTTGCCCAGCCCTTCCGCGGTTTCATCGTTGAGCCCGAGATTGAGCACCGTGTCCATCATGCCCGGCATGGAGGCTCGGGCGCCCGAGCGCACCGACACGAGCAAGGGATTGGCGGGATCGCCAAAGCGCTTGTCCGATTGCGTTTCGAGATGACCGAGCGCGTCAGCCACCTGTTCGCGCAGACCTGCGGGATAGTTTTGGTCGTTCTCGTAAAACGCCGCGCAGACTTGCGTGGTGATGGTGAAGCCCGGCGGCACCGGCAGGCCCAGCGCGCTCATCTCCGCGAGATTGGCGCCCT
>CAZABJ010000033.1:28991-31331 GCA_964483375.1 uncultured Caulobacterales bacterium | reverse complement strand
GACGACAAAGGATTGCGGGAGGGCGAAGTCATTCTGCAGGCGACGGGTCAGTCGGTTTCGACGGTCGCGGAGTTTGAGGACGCCATTCGCTCGGTGCGCGACGCCGGACGCGACGCGGTGTTGGTGACGGTGCATGATGGACGCAATCGTCGCTTCGTCGCGCTGCGCTTCGCCGAGGACGACAGCTAAGCGCGCAACTCCGGCGGGGAGGGAGGTCGCGCCTTCCCCGCGCATTGGCTGGACAAAGGGCATCGCATGCGACTGCTGATCATCGAGGACGACGTCGAGGCTGCGAACTACCTCCGCAAGGGGCTCTCAGAATCGGGGCATGTCGTCGATCACGCCGGGGACGGAGAAACCGGTTTGGAAATGGCGAAGTCGGCGGACTACGACGTTTTGGTCGTGGACCGCATGCTTCCGCGCTTGGACGGCCTTTCAGTGATCGAACAGCTGCGCGCGGGAGACGATGTCACCCCTGCGCTGGTGCTCTCCGCGCTCTCTGAAGTCGACGACCGCATCGAAGGCTTAAAAGCGGGCGGCGACGACTACGTCACAAAACCCTACGCCTTCGCTGAGCTCTTAGCGCGGGTTGAGGCGCTGGCCCGCCGGCGCAGTCCCGACGCGGTGCAGACTAAGCTCGTGGTTGACGATTTGGAGATGGATCTCCTCGCCCGCACGGTGAAGCGCGGGGATGAAGCGATCTTGCTGCAGCCGCGAGAGTTTCGCTTGCTTGAATTCTTGATGAAGAATGCGGGGCAGGTGGTCACCCGAACCATGCTGCTGGAGAAAGTCTGGGACTACCATTTCGATCCGCAGACCAATGTGATCGACGTTCACATCTCCCGACTTCGGGCCAAAATCGACAAAAGCTTCGACAAGCCGCTGCTTCACACCGTGCGCGGGGCGGGATACCGCCTGCAGGCATGATCGCCCGGCTGCCGCCGTTTCTGCGTTCGGCGACCTTCCGCATGACGGTGATCGCCGCGCTGGGATTCGCTGCGGCCGCCTCGGCTCTCCTGTTCTACGTCTATGGCGCGACCGCCGCGGCCTTGGGACGCCAAGCGGACGCCGCACTCGCTATGGAAATGGCGGAGATGCAGATCGCCCACGACGAACGCGGCGGCTTGCGCGGCTTGAACCGGGAGGTGATCCAACGCTCCGCAGGCGACGGTCCCTTCGCCTATCTGTTGATCTATCCCAACGGCCGCGCGCTGACCGGCAATATCGACAGCTTTCCCGAGGCCGCCCAAGGCGCTGACGGCGTCGTTCGCTTCGGATATCGCCTAGGAAATGAACAAGACGTCCGGCGGGCGCGGGGGCGAACGCGCACCTTTCCCGGCGGGTTTCGTCTGCTCGTTTTCATAGACGTGGAGGAAAACCGGCGCGTCACCGAACGCATTGCGCGCGAAGCGCTGACCGCAGGCGCCTTCATGCTCGCTGCGGCGCTGGGATTGGGCGCGTTTTTGACCCGACGCTTCGTCCGGCGTGTCGACGCGCTAAACGATGTCGCCCGCGACGTGCGCGCCGGTGACCTCAAAGCGCGGGCGCCGATCAACGGCTCTGGCGATGAGTTGGATGCGCTTTCGGGCAACTTCAACGCCATGTTGGACCGCATCGAAAGACTGATGATCTCCATGCGTCACGCGGGTGATTCCATCGCGCATGATTTGCGTTCGCCGTTGACGCGGATGCGCAATCGACTGGAATCGGGGCTTGCTGAAGCGGCTAAGGGTTCAGGCAAAGACGCTTTGGAGCGCGCAGTGGCGGACACTGACGAGCTTCTCTCCACCTTTAATGCGGTGCTTCGCATCGCACGGCTGGAAGCGGGGGAAAAACGCAGCCCCCTTGAGGCGATGGATTTGGTCGACGTGGCGCAGGATCTCGCGGAGCTCTACGAACCCGTCTGCGAAGACAAGAGCATTGATTTCGTCAGCGAGTGCCCGGACTCTGCGGCGTTGCAGGGCGATCGCGGCCTCGTCTCTCAAGCTGTCGCAAATCTGTTGGACAATGCGGTGAAATACACGCCGACCGGCGGGGCCATCGCATTGCGGGTCCGGCGCCGCCGGTCGGGCGAGTTGGAGATCGCCGTCACCGACACGGGGCCGGGCGTTCCCGCTGAGGATCGTGAACGCGTCAAGCAGCGCTTCGTGCGCTTGGACGCCAGCCGAACCGAAGCGGGCGCCGGGCTTGGTCTGGCCCTGGTGCAAGCGGTCGCCGAGGTTCATGGCGGGCGCTTCGAGTTGGACGAGGGGCCCGGGCGCGTTGATGGCTTGGGTCCGGGTCTGAGGGCGGCGCTGGTGTTTCCTGTGGAGCTCGTTGCGGGCGCAAAAGCGTGAGCCG
>CAZABJ010000033.1:0-28891 GCA_964483375.1 uncultured Caulobacterales bacterium | reverse complement strand
GCCATCGCCATGGCGGACCTCTCAGGACGCTGGGACGTCTGGTCGGTGATCGCAGCGATGACGCGTTTCGCCGACGCCGCCGTGCAGGCCGCGCTCGCCGGCGTTTGCGCGCAAGAACGCGCCCGCGGCAAACTTCCGCCGCTCGACAATCCGGAGACGGCGGGACCCGGCGGCGCGCCTGCGGGGTACTTCGTTCTGGCCATGGGCAAGCATGGCGCTGGCGAGCTCAACTACTCCAGCGACGTGGATTTGGTGGTCTTTTTCGACCGCGCGCGGATGGCCGAAGCGGGGGTCGCGGATCCGAGCCGCACGGCCATCCGCCTCACCCAGTCGCTTGTTGCGGCGCTCCAGGAGGTGACCCCGGACGGCTATGTCTTTCGCGCTGACTTGCGCTTGCGTCCCGATCCCGGCGCTACGGCGCCCGCCGTCACGACCGATGCGGCGCTTCGTTACTACGGCAGCCTTGGGCAAACCTGGGAGCGCGCCGCGTTCATAAAGGCGCGCCCCATTGCGGGCGACGTAAACGCGGCGCACGCGTTCCTGAGCGAGCTTTCGGCGTTCGTCTGGCGGCGGAGCCTCGATTTCGCCGCGCTCGACGACCTCCATGCGATGATGCGCCAGGTTCGGGCCGCTGGCGGACAAAACGACCAAGCCGGCGGCGCGGATCTCAAACGCGGGCGCGGCGGCGTCCGTGAGATTGAATTTTTCGCGCAGTGCCAGCAGCTTATTTATGGCGGTCGCGATCCTACGCTCAGAGCGCCTGCTACGCGGGACGCCTTGGGCGCGCTTGAGCGCGCGGGCCATGTGACCGCCGCTGACATGCGACGTTTGGCCAGCGACTACGCGGCGCTCCGCGACGTCGAGCACCGGCTGCAAATGCTTGAAGACCAACCCCTCCACACGCTCTCGGAGCATTCCCAGGCCCGCACGCGGCTGGCGGCGATGTGCGGCTACAAAGGTTTGGCCGCCTTCGACGCGGCGGTGGCGAGAAGGTTCAGCTCGGTCAGAACTGTGGCGGGGAAGCTCTTCCGCGACGCGGATGAACAGGATGAGCAGCTGCTTGTCGATCCCGTCGATGACAGCGCCGCGACGCGGAACGCGCTCCAGGCGTTAGGCTTTGAAAACCCTGAAAGGGTGACAGCCAAGGCGCGGGCTTGGATGGCGGGCCGCGCGCGGGCGGCTCGAAGCAAACGCGCGCAGGCTCTCTTACGGCGGGTGCTGCCCTCCCTGGCGGAGGCATGCGGCGAGACGTCTTGGCCCGATGAAGCGTTCCGACGATTTGCGGCGTTTTTCGATCGGTTGAACGCCGGGGTGCAAATCCTATCGCTGTTTAACTCAGAGCCTGCGCTGCTGCGCGCCATCGTTCAGGTTATCGCGCTGTCCGAACGCCTGAGCGACACGCTGGCCGAACAACCCGGCGCGATCGAGGTGATGCTGGACGCCTCCTTCGCCGCCCCGCTGGAGGGCGCCGCCGAGGGAGCCCCAGGCGCGCAAGCGAGCGCGGCGATCCGTGGCGAAGCGGAGTTCGAAACCGCGCTCAACATCGCGCGCCGCGTGGGTCGAGAACAAATGTTCCGCGTGGGCGCTCATGTCCTGCTGGGTCGGGCTGACGCGACAAGCGCTGGCGCGGCGTTCTCCGGGCTTGCCGAAGGGATCGTCGGAGCGCTGTCTGAAGCCGCAGCCGCTGAGATGACCCGTCGGCACGGCGCAATCGACGCACGCTTCGTCATTGTCGGTTTGGGCAAGCTCGGCGGGCGCGAGCTGTCTGTCGCTTCCGACCTTGACCTGATGCTCGTCTATGAGCCGTCGCGATTAGACGCCGCCTCGGACGGCCCGCGTTCCCTCTCCGCCGACCAATACTTCGCGCGCCTCACCCAGCGCCTGATCGCCGCCTTGTCCGCACCGACGGAGGAAGGCGCGCTTTACGAGGTGGACATGCAGCTGCGCCCGTCCGGGTCGGCGGGTCCGATCGCGGTGAGGCGCAGCGCGTTTTTGCGCTACTATGCGGCGGAGGCGTGGACCTGGGAGTTGATGGCTTTGTCCCGCGCTCGGATCGTGGCGGGAGATGCCGCGCTGGCCGACGCTTTGACGTCAGATATTGCTGGTTTCCTGGCGCGGCCGCGCGATCCCGACAGCGTAAGAAACGACGCAGCCGCCATGCGCAAGCGCGTCGCGGAGGGACGGCCCGCGCGCGGCGCGTGGGATTTGAAACTCGCGCCCGGCGGGCTCATGGACGTCGAATTCGCGGTCCAAACGCTCCAACTGGCCGAAGCGTGGCGCAATCGCTCAATTCTGGCGCCGGGCACTTTGGCGGCGCTCCGCAACTTGATCGCCGCAGACATCATCGCCGCCGCCGACGCCGAGGCGTTGACCCGCGCGGCGCAGCTCCAGCTCGATTTGACCCAGCTTGTTCGCCTGATGGGCGAGGAGCCGTTCGATCCCACCGCCACGCCGGAGCGACGCAAGGCGTTTCTGGCGTCGGCGGTCGGGTTTTCGGCGTTCTCGGCTTTGGAAACGGCGCTGTGTGAAGCGCAGGCCGACGCGCGGAAGGTCTTCCTCAGCGTCGTCGGCGAGGGTGCGTCGACCTGACTGCGCGCCGCGCGACGGAACTTGGCGCGCCCGCGCGTTTAGGGCGTGAGGGGTTGCTTAGTTGGAGAACGAAAGAATGAACAAGTTCACTGTGATCCTCGCCGCGGGCGTCGGCTCGGTCGCCCTGTTGGGCGTGGCCGCTGGCGCGCAAATGGGCGATGAAGAACCGGGCGAAGGCGTCTTTGAACGCGTTGAACGCCCCCATGGCGAGGCGCGCGGCGACCGTGGACGGCGCGGCCGCGGCGGCGTGATGCGCGGATTGCGTATGCTGCAGGCTGCGGATGCGAACGGCGATCTGTCGGTCACGCGCACGGAAGTCAATGAACTCCAGGCGGAGATGTTCGACTGGATGGACCGTAACGCTGACGGGGTTCTGAATATCGAGGACCGCTCTCCGATCCAGCGCCGTATGGCCGCGTTGCGCGCCGAGCGCGCAGAAGAAAGCGGCGCAGAGCCCTCGCAGCGCGGTCGCCGCGGCCGGGGCGGCCGCCGTCACGTCGATGCGGACGGAGACGGCGCGGTGAGCCGGGAAGAGTTCCTCAACCAGCCGCATCGCTTGTTCGACCGTCTGGATGCGGACGGCAACGACATCGTCCAACCAACGGAAATCGATGCGTTCCTCGAACGTCGTGAGGCCCGCCGCTATTGGTGGAGGGGCGAATGAGCCCGCGCGGGGCTGGACTGTTCGCCGCGCTGAGCCTCGCGCTCAGCGCCGGCGCGCAAGACGCTCCGACTGTCTCAGAGGCGGGCGCGCCGCCCGCCTCTGAGACAGGGGGCCAAGGCGAAAGCCGGTTTGATCGTCTTTACGAGGTCATGTCGCGGGCCGACGGAGACCAAAACGGCGCGGTGTCGCGGGAAGAGATGGCCGCGATGCGTACGGATGTGTTTGACCGCATCGACACCGACGCTGACGGCTTGGTCGATCCCGACGCCTTGCCCCGTCCCGAAGCCGGACCGCCCGCCGGCGGCGGCCGTTTCGCCCGGTTCGGCGCGCGGGACCCGATGGCGGAAATGGACGCGAACGGCGACGGCGTGATTGCGCGGGCTGAGTTCGTGGAGGCCGAGCCGCGTTGGTTTTCCAGGGCGGACGCCGACAATGACGGTTCGGTCACTGTCGGGGAGCTTGACGCGTTCGTCGAGCGCATGGAGCGATTGATGCAACGGTGGGGCGGCGGGCCGGAAGCCGGCTAAGCCCATTCCGCGCAGGAGTGTAGATGTCGCAATCGGGGTCGGCCGATGGGCGCGCGGGCCGCAAGGCCGACCCCGACGCGCCGCTGGTGGCGCGTATCGCTCGGGGCGATCAGCGCGCGGCCGCCGTGCTGGTGGATCGCCATTTGCCGCGCATGACTGCGCTTGCGCGCAGAATGCTCGGCGATCCGGCCGAAGCTGAGGATGTGGCGCAGGAGGTTTTCCTGCGGGTTTGGCGGAACGCCGCGAAGTGGCGTCCCGGAGAGGCGAAGTTCGAAACGTGGATGCACCGAGTGGCGATGAACCTGTGTTACGACCGACTGCGTCGGCGGCGCGAAATCGCGACCGACGCGCCCCCTGAGCGGCACGACGAAACGCCGAGCGCGTTCGCCCAAGCCCATGGCAGAGACGTCGCCAAACGCGTCGAGGCGGCGGTGGCGGCGTTGCCGCCCCGCCAGCGGGCGGCGATTTCATTGTGCCACTATCAAGAGATGTCGAATATTCAGGCTGCTGAGGTTCTCGAGACTTCGGTCGAGGCCGTGGAGTCCCTTTTGGGGCGAGCGCGGCGCAGCTTGCGGGCGGCGCTCGCCGGGGAGGCGCCGGACCTGCTTGATCAAACCGACGGGATGCGAGGCTAAGGAGGCCTCTTCATGAACGAGACGCGTTTTCAGGAACTGTTGGAGGCGTATGGCGGCGATCCCAAGCGCTGGCCGGAGGGCGAACGCGCAGACGCTGAAGCCTTCGCCGCCTCCAATCCTGTGCTGACGGCTGACGCCCTTGCCGATGCGCGCGCGCTCGACGCTCTGTTGGCGACATCCCAGGAGGGCGCGCCGAGCGAAGCGCTCCGCCTGCGCGTGCTCGCCGCCGCGCCTCAGGCGCCGGCGCGGTCTGGCGGGCTCTCAGCCTGGCTTGGCGGGATGGGCGCGGCGCGGCCGGCGCTTGGGGTGGCGTTGGCGGTGATGATGAGCATCGGCGTATTGACGGGCTACCAACTCGGCGGGCGCGCGAGCCATCAGGATGCGGCCGAAGCGCTTTGGGCGGCGGCGTTCTCCGGCGCGGATCCGGGATTTAGCTACGAGGAAAGCTAGGCATGGCGGGCAGTTTGCGCTGGCGCGACGTCGCTTTGGTGGTGTCCCTGATGGGTAATGCGCTGATCGCCGGGCTTCTGATCGGCGGCCACGCCGCAGGCGTTCGGTTGACCAGCGCCACAGCCGAGACGGTCGCCCCGCAAGGCGATCGCGGGCGAAGGGGGGGCGTCGACATTTCTCCTCGCGCGGTGATCGACGCGTTGCCGCCAGCGTATCGCAGAGCCGCGGTCAGGGTTCTCCGGCAGGAGGGAAGGGACGCGCGAGGCCTGTTGCGCACCCGCTTTGCGGCGCGGCGGGAAGCGCTGCAGGTCTTGTTGGCCGAAGACTTCGATCGAGAGGCGGCGCTCGCCGCCTTGGAAACCTACCGCGCCGCAGACCAAGCCGTGCGCTCCCGCGGCGAGGAGATCGTCGTTGATATTCTGGAAGGCCTCCCCCCCGATGCGCGCCGCGATTTGGCGCAACGGCTGCGAGAGGAAGGTGGCCCGCGCAGGCGGCGAGGGCGACCCGAGCGGGAAGCTATCCCGCCAGGCGACTAAGCGCGCGCCACCGAGATCGCGGGTCTGCGCAGCGTTCAGTTGACCGCGCGGGCGGCGCGATCGTCGTCGCCGTCCTCCTCGTCGCGGCCGGCATAGTCGTCCTCTTCCGCTTCAAACACAGCGTCCTGTGGCGGCGCGGCCGGTTCTTCGCTCGACGGCTCATGTTTGAACGGCACGCGGAACGACACCGTGGTGCCTTCGCCGAGCGCGCTTTCAATCGATAGCTCTCCGCCATGCATCTCCACGAGGGATTTGGACAAAGCGAGGCCGAGGCCCGAGCCGGGATGGGACTTTGAGGTCTGGTTCTCAATCTGCTCGAAGGGTTTGCCGATGCGCGGCAGATCCTCTGCGCCGATGCCGATGCCGGTGTCTGTGACGCTGAAAGCGATCCCCGTCGCGTCGCGCCGCGCGCTCAACGTCACGCGCCCGCCTTCAGGGGTGAACTTCACCGCATTCGACAAGAGGTTCAAAAGAACTTGTTTGATCGCCCGGGCATCGGCTTCAATTTGGGGCAGCTCGCCGACGTCGATCACCAGTTCCAGGTCGGCCTCTTTGGCTTTTCCTCGGATGAAGCGGGCGCATTGTTCGGCGATTTCGTCGGGGAAAACGGGTTCGGGGGAGAGCTGCATTTTCCCCGCTTCGATGCGCGACATGTCCAACACATCGTTAATGAGCGCCAGCAAATGCTGGCCTGAGGCGAGGATGTCCCGCGCATATTCTTCGTAGCGAGCGTCGCCTAGCGGCCCGAACATCTGTTGAATCATGACGTCGGAAAACCCGTTGATGGCGTTTAGCGGCGTCCGCAATTCGTGGCTCATATTCGCCAGGAATTCCGACTTGGTGCGGTTCGCCTCTTGGGCGCGGATCTTTTCCCGCTCGTAACTGCGTGCGAGTTCGGCGAGCCGGTCTTGGGCCTGCCGCAAATCGGTGACCGTCTTTCGCAGACGCTTGTCGTTTTCTATGAGCTGGGTCTCTTGCTGCTTCAGCGCGGTGATGTCCGTGCCGATGGTCACAAGGCCGCCGTCTTCGGTGCGCCGTTCGGTGAAATAGACCCATCGACCGTCGGCGAGTTCGAGCTCGCGCGCGCCCGCTTCAGCGCCGTTATGTTCGGTCTTGATGGCCGCCCGGGCGGCGAGTTCCAGCATTTCTTGCGCCGCGCCGGTTTTCACCAGCTTGCCGTCCAAGTGGAAGAAATCGCGAAATTTCGGGTTGGACATCACAAGACGGCGTCGCGCGTCATACAGCGCGAAAGACTCGCCCATGGATTCAAGCGCTCTGTCGAGGCGCGCCTGGGCCGCCACCACGCGAGCTTGAGCGCCTTTTTGTTCGGTGACGTCGATGGCCACGCCGACGATGCGTCCGGACAATTGCCCATCCACGCCCGTCCAGGGGCGGCCGCGCATATGCAGCCAAACCGGCAAACTGGTGGCGCGGAATTCGACGTCGACCTCGCCATTGCCCGGCGCCCCGCGAATGGCGACCTTCACATCCTCCTGATCCTCGCGGCGGATGAGGCCCAAAAACTCCGAGCTCGACAGGTTCGCCGGCTCGCGCATGCCCAACATGCGCGCGAGCGACTGGGTGACGTAGACCGCGTCGTTCGCCACGTCCCAATCCCACACCCCGCAACGCGCCCCGTCGATCGCGAGCGTCAGGCGTTGTTCGCTTTCCTGCAGCGCCGCGCGGGCTTGGCGGATGTTATCCATCTGCATCAAGAGGACGGCGCAAAGACCCGCAGACACGAGGATCGGCGCGGCCAGCAGCAAAAGGTAGAAGACCAGCGTGCGTCGCCAGGCCCCGCGGTCGATCAGCCTCGGCCCGCTGGCGTAAATCGCAAGTCCCGAGCGGGGCATGGGCGCCACGCCCAGGATCCGACGTTCGGTCTCGTCGCCGTCCGCGGAGGGCAGCGCGCCCCCGCGCTCGCGGCCCATCCGCGAGGCGAGTTCGGCGTCCACCGCGAAGTACTCCGCCGCCGCGACGCCAGGCCTGAGGAGCACGCCGGCCCCACGGGAGGCGAGCACGCGGCCGCTGGGCGAGACAAGCGCCACGGTTTGTCCTGTCGCGCCGGGCGGGGCGAGGGCGAGCGGGTCGACGCGCGCGATGAGCAAATGGGGTTCGCCGGACAAGAGCACGCGTTCGGCCAGAAACACGCCGCTTCCGCCGTCCGCGGCGGGCGCTGTCCATACCGCGCGGCCCTGACGGGTGGCGGCGGCTTCGGCGAGCGCATCGTCGACCCCGGCGGAACTGCCTGCGCGCGGCGCGCCATAGCCGGTCAAAAGCGCGGCGGTGAACACGTCGTCCCGGTCGGCCAAACTGCGCAGATGACCGGTGGGATCGGCGTCAGAGGAACGGGACCATTCGACCTCAAGCGCGGCGGCGGCGGCCGCAGCCGCGCCTTGGATACGCGCGAGATTGGCGTTGGCGCGCTCCGCGAAATAGGCGGCGTTCCGGGCCTGGCGGAGCTCGGCTTCGCGCAGCTCCTCATCCCACTCCTGGCTGATTTTCATCAAAATCACGGCCACGAATGCCGCGGTGAACAGGAACACGAGCCCCAGAACGGTACGCGCCTGACCGCTGAGTGCGCCCGCGCGCGTGCGTCGTTCGGCGGCTTGTCGTTTGCGCTGTTTGGCTTTGCTCATGCGTGTGGCGGGATCCCGCCCTCCTCGTCGGCGAGGCGGTACGGTATTCCACGGCCGGTTGAGCGTCGACCGATCCCGCTTATTCGATCATGCTTTCTCCACAGAACGCGATTCGTCTGCGGGCGCTTCATCGTCTTCCTTGCGGCGTTTCGGGCCGTTGTAGTTCGCCTGAGTCTTTCGCCGGCGACATGGTCCGAAATAGCTTCCCGTGCGGACAAAGGGGCGGGGCGCCTCGATGCAAGCGGCCAGTTTGCGATACAGCTCTTGAGCCGTGACGGGCTTGCAACAGAACTCCGTCACCCCCGCGTCGCGGGCGGCTTCGACTTTGGAGCGCTCCGAGTAAGCGGTGAGCATGATGATGGGGATGTAGGGGTTGGGGCTGTCGTCCCCGGTCCGCACAAGACGCACGAAATCCGTCCCGTCGAGCAAATCCATCAAATAGTCTAGGACGATGAAGTCGACGCATTCGTCGCGGACGATGTCAAAGGCTTCGGCGGCGTCTCGGGCTTCATAAAAGCGTTTCAGTCCGAATCCGCGCAGAATGGTTTTGACGATGTTGATCATGTGGTGGTTGTCATCCACGATCAACGCACAAAGCTTTTCAAGACTACCTGACATTTTTACGCAAAACCCTTACGCTCTGAATAATTAGAGGCTAGGCCGCCGCTGGCGAGGAAAATTTCGATAGCGGCGTTGGTTTTCCAAAGAGCCAGCCTTGTCCTTTGTCTACGCCAAGTTTCAAAAGGTGATCGACATGATCTTGGGTCTCGACCATTTCAGCAATGGTGACGACGTCCAGATCTCGGCACAAACCGGCCATCGCCTTGAGAAGATGGGCTTCGCGCTTATTGCTCAGCGCTTTGCGGACGTACTCGCCGTCGATTTTAACGCCGTCCACATCGAGCGCCCTGAGATATGGGAACGACGATGCGCCCGCGCCAAAGTCGTCAAGACACACATGGTGGCCCATGCCGCGAAGCTTGCGTATCGCCCCGTCGGCGGCGGTCAGATCGGTGATCTCTGAGGATTCCGTGATCTCAAAATGAAGCCTCTGCTTGGGAAATGCGGCGCTCTTCAAGCGCGCCGCCAGCGCTTTGGCGAATACGTCGTTGACGATGGAGAGACCGGAGAGGTTGACAGCCAGCCCCGGGAAACCCTTTGGCGCCGCATTGCCGAGAAACTCAATGGCGGCGGCCACGACGGCGATGTCCAATTCCGCGATGATGCCGGTCTTTTCGGCAAAAGCCACCAGCTCGAACGGCGACTTGCCGGGCTCAAAACGGGTCAACAGTTCGTAGTGGCTGACCTTCCCGCTTTTGAGATGCACCACGGGCTGAACGACGAAACTCACTTGGCGTTCTGAGATGGCGCGTTTGAATTCGACGATGCGGGCGCCGGTCGCTTTCACCATGCCGTCGATGGCGTCGCGCATGGTGTCGAAGTTCAACGCGTCGCTTGAACCTGCCGCAAAGGCGTTGAGCGTGTAGACGAGCGCGCGCGCGGCGTCGTCCGATGACAAGTCCTGCTCGACGATCACCGATTGGCTCTCAACGGCCAGGCCCTGGCCGGCGGGGTCGGCGGCGCGGGTCGCGTTCTCGATGTCCACTGAGAGACCGGCGGTATCGGTTTCAGAGTCGTGGATGACGCTGTAACGGCCTTCCCCAACCTCAGAGGCGGCGTCCCCGACGGACGCTGAGCGGAGAATGGCCCCGATTTGGCCGCGCAGCTCCGCGCTCTGTTCCGTGCCGAGCCCCGCGAAGAACGCCGTCTGATCGGCAAGCGAAAGGAAAGTCAGGCGGGCGTCCCTGCCCGAGGCGCGCATGCGTCCGATGCTGTCGCGGGCGACGTCCTCAAAAGCCTCGGGCGAGACGAGATTGGTTTCTGCGTCGCGCGGCGCTCGGGCGGCCGGCGGGGAGGCGGGGGCGTCATACGAAACCGTGAAGAACCGTCGGTTTTCCGCGCAAGGCAGGGTGCAGGCGTGGAGCATCACCGCAGCGCCGCCATCGGCGGGCTTGACCACCACGGGCCCGAAGCGGCGCCCAGGTCGGATGGAGGCGAGCAGATGGTTCATGAGCGCGCGGTCGGCTTTAGAGAACAAGCTCGAGAGCGACGCGCCGCGGAGGTGATCTGCGTCCTCCGCGCCAAGCCCGGAGGCCGCGCCCAGCGCGAAGCCGACCAAGCCGGCGGCATCTGTCTCAACCAAGAGATCGGCGGCGGCGAAGGAAAACGCCAAAAACCGGTCTCGCTGCTGTCTGAAAGTCATGGACGAACCCGCTTCTCGCGAATTCGCCCAATTTGCCGCACAAAACGTTAGGGCTGGCTTAAACCCCCGCGGCCTCGAGGGACTTGGTCGCGATCTCATAAAGATTGCGGGACGCCCCGGCCGCGTCGCGCGCTTGCACCAACGCCTCGCGGGCGAGTTTGCGGCGTTTGGGCTCAAGCCGCGGCCAAATCTCAAGCGCGCCCAATAACCGTGCGGCGATGGCGGGATTGGTTTTGTCCAGCGCGATCACCCGTTCGATGAAGAGGGTGTAGCCGCGCCCGTCCGCGGCGTGAAAGCCCGTCAGGTTCCTCAGCGCAAAAACGCCGAGAACGGCGCGGACGCGGTTGGGGGTGCGTTCGTCATAGGCTTCATGGTCCAACAACGCCCGGACCCGGTCGGGCGCGTCTTTGCGCGACGCGCCGGCTTGGGCGGCGAACCACTTATCGACCAGGAGCGGTTGGTCCTTCCAGGCTGCATAAAGCGTCGCCAATGCGTCGTCGAACGCCGGCGATCCGGAGACGTCGAGCGCGGCCAGCGCCGCTAAGCGGTCGGTGAGATTGTTCGCCGCGTCGAGTTGTTCGCGCGCCGCGGCTCCGCCGGTCTCCGGCCCCAGCGCCGCCAAAAACCGAAGAGCGACGTTGCGCAGCGCTCTCCGACCGGCGCCGGCGGCGTCGGGCGCAAAGGCGGTTTCAAGCGGCAAACGGCGGCGGATCGCCTCCAAAGCGGGCTGGAGGCGGCGCGCGGCTTCGGCCATTAAGGTTTCGCGCGCCGACTGAATCGCGTCGGGGTCGACCTCAGCGAGGCTCATGGCGATTTCATGCGCGTCCGGCACGCTCAACGCCAACGCGGCCAGGGCCGGGTCCAAGCTTTCGTCTTTCGCCGCCGCGCTTAGAACGTCCAAAGCGTCATCTGCGACCGCCAACGGCGCGCCGGCGCGGGCGGCGCCGGTCAAGCGAACCAACTCCTCGCGCAGGACCGACTGGCCGGCTTCCCACCGATTGAAGGCGTCGTCATCGCACGCGGCGCGGCGCACGACGTGAGCGGCGGGCTCTGAAAGGGAAGCGATGACGGGCGCGGAAAACCCGCGCAGCACGGACAGTGTCGGCGGCTCGCCGTGAAACCCGACGAACCGCCACGTTCTGACCGGCGTGTCCAGCAACAAGACCCGTTCATCCGGCACGTCGCGCCGGGTTTCCCCGTCATATCGCAGCGGCAGGCGCTCGCCGTCGGAGGCCAAGGCCGCGAAGCGAACGGGGATAGGAAGCGGTTGCGCTTTTTCCCCGGCCGTCGGTGCGGGCGATTGTTCGGCGGTGACGCTGAGCACGCCGCTTTCGGGGTCATGGCGGGAGGTGATTGAAACCCGCGGAGCGCCGGGCTGCTCGTACCAGCGCAGAAAGGGGAACGCGCGCGGGCCTAGGTCCGCGGCGAAGCACGAGAGGAAATCCTCCATCGTCGCGGCTTGGCCGTCAAAGTCGGCGAAGTATCGGTCCATGCCGGCGCGGAAGGCTTCGGGGCCGATGATCTCCCGGAGCATGTGGATGAGTTCTGCGCCCTTTTCATACACCGTCGCAGTGTAGAAGTTGTCGATGGTTAAATATTGCGACGGTCTGACCGGGTGGGCGAGGGGGCCTGCGTCTTCTGGGAATTGGCGGGCGCGCAGCCGGCGCACGTCCTTGATGCGACTGACGGCCTCCCCGCGTTCATCGGCGGAAAAAGCTTGGTCGCGAAAGACCGTCAGCCCCTCTTTCAGACACAACTGAAACCAATCGCGGCACGTGATCCGATTGCCGGTCCAATTGTGAAAATACTCATGGGCGACGATGGATTCGATCGCTTCATAGTCAATGTCGGTGGCGGTGTCCTCATCGGCGAGCAAGACCGAGGAATTGAAGATGTTGAGACCTTTGTTCTCCATCGCGCCGAAATTGAAATCACGCACGGCGACGATCATGAACAAGTCGAGGTCGTATTCGCGATCGAACGTTTCTTCATCCCAAAGCATCGCGCGTTTGAGCGCGTCCATCGCATAGGTCGCCCGCGGCGCATCGCCGGGATCGACATAGATTCTCAAAGGCGTGACTTTGCCCGAGCGGGTGACGAATTCGTCTTCCAACAGATCGAAGCCGCCGGCGACCAACGCGAAGAGATAGCTGGGCTTTGGGAACGGGTCGCGCCATTCGGCGAAATGTCGGCCGTCTTCCAGGTCTCCGGCGCGCACCAGGTTTCCGTTCGATAACAAAGTGGGAAAGGCCGTTTTGTCGCCTTCGATGCGCACGCTGTAACGCGCAAGCACGTCGGGGCGGTCGAGGAAGTAGGTGATGCGCCGGAACCCCTCGGCCTCGCATTGGCTGAAAATGCGATCGCCCGACAAGTAGATCCCCGACAGCGCCGTATTTTCTCGAGGCGAAAACGTCGTCTCGATCTCAAGGGTGAACGTGTTCGGCGCATCGGCGATCACGAGACCGTCGGGTTTGAGCGTCAGACGCCGCTTGCCGACGCGCTTGCGGTCGATTTTGACCGACACCAGTTCGAGGTTTTCGCCATGCAGGCTGAGCGGCGCGTCCGGCGCACCGAGCCGGCGCACGCGAGACTTGGCTTTGACCCGCGTCAGATCCGCGTCCAGCGCCACTTCCAGCGCGACCTCTTCGATCGTGAAGTCGGGCGGTCGGTAGTCGGACAGGCGGATCGGGCGCGGTTCGTCGGTGCGCATGGCTCGGCACTCCTTGCGGGCGGGGTCGCGGATGCTGGCTCCGCAACGCCTCTCATGCAAGCTGAACCGATTACTCCGCGGCGCGCTGGACGTGACCCTCGCAGGGCTCGTCATAGACGCGGCGGCGGATGCGATAGGCTTCTTCCGCGATTTCAACCAGTTCTGCAGGCAAGTCGTCGGCGTTTTGGCTGGCGAAGGCGGCAAGCGAGCTTGCGACATGCAGCAGCGCGAGGCCGTTGGCGATGACGCGCGCTTGGAACTCGATGCGCAGCGGGTCGCGGTCATATTCCGCGCCAGGCACCCGCCAGCCTCCCCAGTCTTGGCTGTCGGTGATCACGACGGGAAAGGTGCCGGGGAAGGGGTGGTGGCCGGCGTCGCCTTCAATCCGCCACTTGTTCTTGATGCGCATAAGCCGCCAATTGTCGCGGTCAGGCGTGTCCTCAGCGGTGGTTCGGCTGTCGGCGGAGAGCTCATGAGCGGAAAAATCCCGCCCTAAGCCCACGTCGTAGAAGATGCGCAGCGGCTCCTCCACGTCATTGGCCCATTGCGGCTTGACGCGCTCGATGAGGGCCCACGTCCCGACGGGCTTCACGTAAACACGTTGGTCTTTATGAAATACGGCCTTGGCCATGGCGCGCCCCGCTGCTGCGACTGAGGACGACAGGGTCGGTGAGAAGATTTGGGATCGTGTTAAACAAGGCGATTGGATTGTCGCGAAACACAGAGTGGCTCTTGGACCGCCGCATCAGCGTCGCCCCCATGATGGATTGGACCGACAGGTGGTGCCGGGCGTTTCACCGGCTCCTGACGAAGCGTGCGTTGTTGTTCACCGAAATGGTCGTCGACCAAGCCGTCATTCATGGCGATCGCCAACGGTTGTTGGGTTGGGACCCCGCTGCGGAAGGCGCGGTGGCGTTGCAGTTGGGCGGATCGGACCCGGCCAAGCTGGCTGAGGCCGCCCGGATCGGCGAAGCGTTAGGCTATTGCGAGATCAATCTGAATGTGGGCTGCCCCTCGGACCGGGTCCAAGATGGCCGGTTCGGCGCGTGTTTGATGCGGGAGCCTGATTTGGTGGCCGACTGCGTCGCCGCCATGCGTTCGGCGGTGGCGACGCCGGTGACGGTCAAGTCTCGGATCGGCGTCGACGACCAGGATCCTGAAACCGCGTTGTTCGACTTTGTCGAGCGCGTCGCGGCGGCGGGATGCACTGTGTTTTACGTGCATGCGCGCAAGGCCTGGCTGAAAGGCTTGTCGCCCAAAGAGAACCGGGATGTTCCCCCGCTCGACTACGCCTTGGTGCGTCGCCTCAAACAGGCGCGCCCCGAGCTCGCCGTCATCTTAAACGGCGGACTTCGGGATCTCGACCATGCCCTTGAGGAAACCGCCGCGCTGGACGGCGCGATGCTGGGCCGGGCGGCGTATCACACGCCGTTTGAGGCCCTCGCGGGGGCGGATGCGCGGGTCTATTGCGAAACCGCGCCTGCGGTCTCGCGGGAGGAGGTCGTAGAGGGCCTCATCGGCATCGCGGCGCGGGCGACGTCGCAGGGACGCAGCGTCCACGCCGTCGCCCGGCATGCGTTGGGCCTGTTTCACGCCCAGCCCGGGGCGCGGACATGGCGACGCGTTCTCACCGAACAAGCGCAGCGGCCTCAGTCGGGTCCCGACGTGTTTCGGCGAGCCCGCGACGCCATGCGGGCTGAGCGTCGCGGGGTCGCTTAAGGCGTTTTGGGGATCGGCAAAAAGATGAAGTTGAAAATATAGCCGGGCGCGTCGACGCGCGCTCGGTGGTCGCGTTCGGGGTCGAAGGCGACGTCGCGGCGCTGGAGACGCCCTTCGCGCATAACGAAGGATTGGTAGCCCAAGCACTCAATCTCAGCGATCGACTGTTCGATCGGAAATCCAGTGTGGCGTTCCTCAAGCTCGATGATCATGGCGGGGCGATCGCGCGCGATGGTGTCGCGCGCACCGTCGATGACGGCTTGTTCGTGGCCCTCCACGTCAATCTTCATGAACCCCACGGGCCCCAAGCCCAGCCCGTCCAGCTTCGCCGCGCGCACCCGCACTTCGCCGAAGGGGCTATCCCCGATGCGCGCTTCTTCGAGGCTGGCGTGTTGGTTGGAATAGCCCCGCTCGCCGCGGGGCACTTTCAACACCGCGTCTCCGTCGCGATCGGACAGCGCGATTTGATGGGCGGTCGCGGCTTTCGGCGCGGCCGCGGCGAGCACGGCGTAGAGCTTCGGATTGGGCTCAAAGGCGTGGGTCTCAAAGCCGGCCTTCGCAAGCACATGCGTCCAAATCCCGCGATTGGCTCCGATGTCGAGCGCCAGGCGCGACCGGTCGGCGATAAGCGGGGCAAGTTTAAGCTCAGGCTCGCCCTTTCGTAGCTCCCGCGCCACCACGCGCGCCAACTCCAGCCGCGCCGGCACCAACGCGCGCTTGAGTTTCTCCTCAAACGTAGAGGGAGGAGCCCAATCCAAGGGGGGAGCGGCCTGGGGATGGGCGTCTGCGGGGCGGCGCGTTGTCATGACGCGCATTGGCGCGTCTTGCACGCACCGCGTCAACCAGCCCGGCTTGCATTGCCCGGCCTGTCGCGCTCAATGGCGGCCATGCTCGCTTTTTTGGCCGACCATTGGACGCTTATCGCCGCGCTCGCCGCGGCGGGCGCTTTTGCGGGCTTCGTCGCGGGGCTTTTCGGCATTGGCGGGGGCATCATCATCGTGCCGGCCTTGTACCAGGCCTTCGGCGTGATGGAGGTGGGCGAGGAAAACCGCATGCATGTGGCCGTCGCCACGTCGCTGGCGACAATCATCGCAACCTCGCTCCGCTCAGCGTCCGAGCACGCCAAGCGCGGTGCGGTGGAGTGGAGCATCGTGCAGCGTTGGGCGCCGTGGCTGGTCACTGGCGCGCTCGCCGGCGCGATCGCCTCTCGCTTCGTGCCGGGAGAGGCGCTGAAGGTCTTATTTGCGCTCGGCGCGACGGGCGTTGCGCTCAGAATGGCCTTTGGCGGGGACCCCCAGCCGCGCGAAAGACCGCGCGCCGAAGGCTTGCCGGGACGGGCTGCGGAAGCCGGCGCCGCAACCGGTTTGGGGTTCGCATCCGCCTGGATGGGCATCGGCGGGGGCGTTTTCGGGGTGATGGCGCTGACGATCGCAGGGCGTCCGATGCACAAAGCGATCGGCACCGCGGCCACGTTCGGCGTTGCGATCGGGGCGCCGGGCGCGCTGGGGTTCATTCTCGCCGGGTTGGGTGTCGAGGGGCGTCCGCCGCTTTCCCTCGGTTATGTCAACCTTCCCGGTTTTCTCATCATCGCCGCATTGACGGTGTCGACCGCGCCTCTCGGGGTCAGGCTTGCCCATGGGCTGTCGCGGACGCTCTTGCGGCGGCTCTTCGCCTCGGGGCTCGCCGTCATTGCGGCGCACATGTTGTGGGAGGCGTTTGGTCCCGCCCCGACGGGCGTTTAGCGATACAAGGTCAGCGCTCGCGGGCTGGCTTCGAAGCGCGACAGAGCGCCCAGATAGCTCATGCCCAGAAGCGAGGTTTCCAATCCGCCAGGCGCAACCAGCGCCTCGACCTCGCGCACCTCCACGCCTCCGACCGACACCTGCGATAAAGTCAGCCTGGCGGCCGACACCTCGCCATTCGCCGTCATCACAGGCTGATCGAAGACCAGTTCGGACAGATCAGCGCCGACCCGCTGCGCGTCCGCCCGGGTGAGCGCCACCACGCTCGCGCCGGTGTCCACCAGCGTCCACACCGCGCGGCCATTGATGAGCGCTTGGGCGCGAAAATGCCCGTCCGCATCCCGAGAGATTGACGCGACGCGGGCGTGGCTGGCGTGGCTTTCCTGGGCTGCGCCGTGTTCGGGCGGGGCGGGCGCAGCCGTGCGGATCTCAGCGAGGCGCGCTGCGGCCGTCGCGCAAAGCAAGACCGCAAAAATCAGAAGGGCGCGCGACACGGGGGCTGCCTTTGGCGGTTTTCCTCACGCTCAAAATAGGTCGCGCATGTTTCCGAAGGGTCAACGCGCGCCCTAAGCCCTCACTCTCGCGCTTTTTCCAACTGGGCGAGCCTCGCCGGCAGGCGAGCGAGGGTCGCCTCGCGCTCGTCTGCGGACATCTGAACCCACCGCGCGATTTCGTCGCGCGTGCGACCGCAGCCCAGGCACCAATCCGTATGAAGATCAAGCGTGCAGACAAGTCGGCAAGGGCTCTCGATCTGTGTCATTTCCGCCTCAATCGCTCAGGTTCCGCCGGCGTCTCGTCACCGCCCAGACCCCGCCCCGCCCTCGCCATGTTTGAGGGGAAAAGTTCGAGGCGAGGGTCGCTTCGAAGGTTCGCGAGGCTGCGGTTTTCGCGCTACCATGTGGGCGCTTGGTTTCATATCCGCCAGAGGGGATGGGTCTTCATGCTCGCCGTTCGTTCAATCCTCGCGACATTGGTCGTGAGTTGGGGGCTTTGCGGAGGCGCTGCGCGCGCCGACGAGGGCGTAGAGCGCTTTGCGCTGTTGATTGGAAACTCAGCCTACGAACAGGCCTTTCTCCGCAATCCCGTCAATGACGTGACGCTGTTGTCCGAACGCTTGAGCAGCGTCGGCTTCGACGTGCGCTCGGTCGAAGACGGCACCGAGCGCGACATGGAACGCGCCATCGTCGATTTCGCGGTCGCGCTGCAGGACGCCGGCCCCGATGCGGTGGGGCTGTTCTACTACTCCGGCCATGGGGTGCAGCTGAACGGCGAAAACTACCTCATCCCCATCGGCGCGCGGATTGAGCGCCAAGCGGATTTGGGCGCTGAGGCCATTCGCGCGAATTGGGTCATCGAACAGCTGGAAACCGCCGGCAATGCGGTGAACTTCGTCTTGCTCGACGCATGCCGGAACAACCCCTTGCCGCGCTCGCTGTTCCGCTCGGGCGCGACGGGCTTGACGGAAATGCGCGCGCCCTTGGGCACTTTCATCGGCTATTCCACCGCGCCGGGCACCGTGGCGAGCGACGGGGAAGGCGACAACAGCCCCTACGCCGCTGCAATCGCGGCGGAAATCGGCGTGCCGGACCAAGCGGCGGAAATCGTGTTTCGGCGAGTGCGCCAGCGCGTCATCGACGACACCAGCGGCACCCAAGTGCCCTGGGACGCCTCGAGCCTGGCGGGCGACGATTTCTATTTCACGAGCACCACCGTCACCACCACCGACCCCGACGGCGCCACCACCTCCACGACGACGACTACGGCGTCGAACCGGGTGTTGACCGGCGACGCCGAAGCCGCCGTGACGACCATGATCGGCGGCGACCGCATCGAGCTGGCGTTCTGGGAATCGGTTGAGGACAGCACCTACGCCACGGACTACGAAGCCTATCTTGAGCGGTATCCCGAAGGCGTGTTTTCCACGATCGCCCGTAACCGCATTGAGCGGCTCGGCGCAGGCGCGACCGACATCACCGGCGCTACGGCGGTGGCTGAAGTCACAACGCCGGTCGTGCCCGAAACGCCGATCGACGTCGCCAGCGCCTTGCGCGTCAGCGCCTCGGGCGGGGCGGACTTCACCACCATCCAAGATGCGTTGAATGCCGTTCAGGACGGCCAAACAATCCTGGTCGAGCCGGGCGAGTACCGCGAGGACTTGGCCATCGAACGCGAAATCCGCTTTACATTGCGGGGGCTTGGAGAAGGCGACGCGCGGCCGCGCGTGATTTCCAACGAAACCCGGCCGCTTTACGTCACCGCCGGCCAGCCCACGATCGAAAACCTGATCTTGGTGGGTGAGCGGGCGGAATACGCCGCGGTTTGGGTTCGCGGGGGACGGCCGAGGCTGGTCAACAATGAATTCAGCTCGACGGAAAACTCCTGCATCTATGTGCAGCAACTCGCCGTCCCCACGGTGCAGAACAATACCTTCGACTATTGCGGCTACCACGCCATCGTCGTTGCGGAGAGCGCGACCGGGGTGTTCCAGGGCAACACCATTCAGCCCATGGGTCTGACGGCGGTCTACATCCAAGGGAACTCCGCGCCGAGCTTGCTTAACAACACCATTCGTCAGACGGTCGACCAAATGGCGGTGATGGTGTCTGAGCAGGCGCGCCCTTACTTGATCGACAACACCGTCGAGGGCGGTCTGCGCGGCATCGTGGTCGGGGGCACCGCGGCGGGCCGGTTCGAGCGCAATCGGGTGAGCGGCACCGCGGAGCAAGCGTTCTTGGCGTTCGAAAACGCCTCGCCTGAGGTGGTGGAGAACAGTCTCTCCGACACGACCGGTCACTGCCTGCACCTCCGCGACAGCGCCTCGGGCCGGTTCGAGCGCAATCGCTTGGAGCGCTGCGGGTCGATGCTGCCGGGCGGCGGCAGCTATGCGGCGCTGACGATTTCGGAGACGTCCTTAGGCCCGCTGGTTGTCGGAAACGTCGTCGCGCAAGCCGCCGGCACCGCGATCGACAATCGCAACACCGCCGTCGACGTGTCGTCAAACACCGTACAGCCCTAAAGGCGGGCGGCGCGCCGTCATGCGCGCCGCCCCCCGCTCAGTCCTCCGCCCCAGGCGCGGCTTTGGCGCGCAGCCAGCGCAGAAACGTGTTTCCGCCGAAACTCTCCTTCCACGCCGCCTCGAAATAGGCGCCCATGCGAGGGTCGGCGTAGAGATCCATGCGCGTGCGGAAGGGACCGTCGGGGTCGAGCTCCTTGACGACGCTTGCGGGATTGCCCGCCACGACGACATTCGCCGGCACGTCGCGGGTCACCACCGACCGGGCGCCGACAATGGCGTTCTCGCCGATACTCACGCCCTTGCCGATAAAGGCGCCGTCCGCAATCCAGGCGTTGTCGCCGATATGGATGGGGCGGGCGTCGCGGCTGGCGGCGACGCGGTCGTAGATGCCGTGCCAGTCGCAATCGCTGACGGTGGCCGCATGGGCGAACATCACCCCGTCGCCTACGGTGATGTCAGCCGCCGCCAACAATCGCGTTCCCCCGGTGAGAAGAACGCAATTCCCCAACGTGATCCGCGCCTGGGCCTCCGGCGCCGCCCAGGTAGTAAGTCTGATGGGCGCGTCGCGGCTGGCGAGCGCATGCAGATGCGCGCCCGCGGTGACGCCGGATCCGAAAACCTCCACATGCCACGGCCGGACGATGAGCGCGTCCTCACCCAGCGCGTCGAATTGCGGGGCGAGGAAGCGGCGCATCCACCAGCGCTCATAGCCGTTCCAGGCGTCGCGCAGCCATTTGGGGCGATTGTCTCGGCGCATGGGAACAGCCTAAGGGCATTTCGAGCGCTTGACCCAACCCCGCGCGGCAGGCTCCAACCGGGACATGACCGACAGCGTCGATCCCCAGGGCGGCGACGACCCGCGGGGCGCGGACCGCGTCCGCGCCGCCATCCTTCGGCTCACCAAAGACCGGGGGCCGGACAAGTCGATCTGCCCGACCGAAGCCGCCCGTGCGGTGGATGACGACAATTGGCGGCGCTATCTGCCGCATGTGCGTGCGACGGCCGTGGGCATGGCGCGGCTCGGCGAAGTGGTCATCAAACGCAAGGGCAAAGTGGTGGACCCCAATGACTTCAAAGGCGTCTACCGCATCGCCGCGCCGCCATGAGACGCCCGCGCCTCAGCTGTGCGGCGAGAAGCCGTCGGCGGGATCGGGTGGCTTCCGGTCCGGTCATCTTGGCGGTCGAAGCCCGCATGTCTGATCGGCGCGGCCGATACGGTCTGCGTCGATGGTGATGACAGAGGGTCGCCGAGCGCTGGCCAAACTCGTGGCGGAGATCCGCGACTGCCGAGTGTGTGCGGAGGCCTTCCCCCACGACCCCCGCCCGGTGCTGCGCGTGGACCCCGAGGCCCGCATCGCGATTATCGGCCAGGCCCCGGGCGTGCGCGTGCATGAAACCGGACTGCCCTTTACCGATCCGTCCGGGGTGCGTCTGCGCCAATGGCTCGGGGTTGACGAAGCGGTCTTTTACGACCCCGCGAAAATCGCCGTGGTTCCCGCAGGATTTTGCTTTCCTGGCTACACCGAGCGGGGCGCTGACAAGCCGCCGCGACCGGAATGCGCGCCGCTTTGGCACGAACGCGTGTTTTCGCTGCTGCCGAAGCTGCGGCTCATCGTACTAGCCGGCGCTTACGCGCAGCGTCATCATCTGCGCGACCGCTTCAAAGGATCGTTGGGCGAAACGGTCAGAGCCTGGCGGGAGGTCGCGCCGCGATACGCGCCCCTGCCGCATCCATCCTGGCGCAACAATGCATGGATCATGAAAAACCCATGGTTCGAAAAAGATCTCATTCCCGATTTGCAGGCCCGGGTCTCCGCCGCTCTGTCCGCGTCTTAGCCTTGACGGTTTTCGCAGGCGTCGTCGCGACGGCGTCGGGCTGTGCGCCGCGGCTGCAGGACGCGTTGGCGCCGCCGGTCGCATTCGCCGGCCCGCGACTGGAGGCCGATCGCCTCATCTCCTTCGACGGCGCGGCGCTCGGACTTCAGATTTGGGCCCCGCCCGATGACAGGGAGCCCTGGGCGGCCATCGTGGCCGTGCACGGCATGAGCGAATACGCCGACGCATGGTGGATGGCGGGGCCGTGGTGGGCCGAGCGCGGGGTGGTGGTGTACGCCTACGACCAGCGCGGCTTCGGGCGCTCGCCTCACCGGGGTATTTGGCCCGGCTCGGAGCTGATGGCGCAGGATTTGACGACGGCGCTCTCGTTGGTCCGCGCGCGCCATCCCGACGCCATTCTCGCTGCGGTGGGTCAAAGCATGGGCGCGGCGACGGTGATGAACGCTGAGGCGTTGTCTCCCGAGCCGCTCGCCGATCGCATCGTTTTGTCCGCGCCCGCCGTCCGGGGCTGGTCGAACTTGCCCGTCTTGTATCGCGCCTCGTTATGGCTGACCGCCCGCATCGCGCCGGGCTGGAACCTGCGCCCGCCCCGCGGTTTGGGCATTCGCGCCAGCGACAATGACGAGGCGCTCTATCGCAACGGACGGGATCCGTTGTTTCTCCATGATACCCGCGTCGACACGTTGAGCGGTCTGGTCTCCCATATGGAGGCCGCCTCCCGCGCCGCGCCGGGCCATGAAACGCCGGCCTTTCTGATCTATGGCGCCCGCGACCAAGTCATACCCGCCGACGCCGTGCGCGACGTCGCCGCCGCGATGGGGCCCTGCGGCCGGACGGCCTATTACGAAGAGGGCTGGCACATGCTTTTTCGCGACTTGCAGGCGGAGCGCGTCTGGGCGGATGTGGCGGCGTTTCTGCGCGACCCCGCCGCGCCTCCGCCCTCAGGGGCGCCGCCGGTCATCGAAGGCGGGGCGCAAACGGTTTCGCTACCTTGTTTTGATACTGAGTCCGGGTCGAACAGAGCGAACGGGCCCAATTGAAACTCGCCGCATCAGCCACCGCGACGCGCTCGCTGATCTCGCGCCTTCACGAATGGTGGGAAGGCGTCGGCGGCGAGCCTGTCGAACAGCCTGACCTCTCCGCGTCCCCCTCCGCGGTGTCTTCCCGGGCGGCGTCCTTGCGCGCGCGCATCGCCCGGGGCGATCCCGCGATCATCGCAACGGAGCTCTTATGGGGGGAGGGTCGCGTGGGACCGGGCGAAGCCGCCGCCGACGTGCGCCAGACCGCCTCGCTCGCGGTGGGGTCTAATTCCTCGGTGTGTTGGCTGGGCGTGGGGATGGCGGCGCCGGCGGCGAGCGTGGCGGCTGCCTCTGGGGCCTATGTCACGGGGCTCGAATGGCGGGACGACTGGCTGGCGCGCGGGCGCGAAGTCGCGGCGGCGGCCGGCCTTGGTCGACGGCTGACATGCGAGCCGATGACCTTTGATCCGCTGAGCCTGCCCGACCGCCGGTTCGATGCGTTCTGCGCCATGGAACGTTTGAACGAGGCGCCCGATCTCGCCGCGCTACTCGACGCTGCGCGGGGCGCGTTAAAGGATGACGGTCTGATCCTGTTCATCGAGACCGTCAGTGAGGACGAACCGGAGGAGGACGATGCGAGCGCCGCGCCGCTGACCGTCGCCGGTTGGCGGGCGATGCTGTCCCAAGCGGGCTTTGACATGCGCGTGGTCGAAGAGGTCACGGGCTCGGCGATTGCGCGCGAGCAGGCCGCTTGGGGGCGTTTTTTGCGAGAGTTAAGCGTGCTTGCGGAGATCGCAGCCGCAGAGCCTCGGGTGCGCAGCGTCCTGGGGAAGGTGGTCGAATTGCTTTTGGCGTCACAAAACCGTCTTAAAGCGCTTGAGCAGGGCGACCTCGCGGTTTATCGGTTTGTAGCCGCGAGATCGCGGCGCGGGGGCTGACGCGCCGAGGGGGCTTGTTGGCGACAGCCCCGTTCGGGGGCAGCGCGATGAGGTGGCGAAGTCGATGAGCGTCTTTGAGCGGGACTCGTTCGACGACCATGAGGGCGTCCATTTTTTCGCCGATCCGCGGTCCGGATTACGCGCGATCATCGCAATCCATTCAACAGCCCTTGGGCCTTCGGCGGGCGGCGCGCGGCTTTGGACTTATCCCAATTCCGGGGAGGCCTTGCGCGACGTGCTGCGCTTGTCGCGCGGCATGAGCTACAAAAACGCCATGGCTGACCTGCCCTTGGGCGGCGGCAAGGCGGTGATCCTCAAACCCGAGGGCGCGTTCGACAGGGGCGCCCTGTTCGAGGCCTTCGGCCGATGCGTCGATGCGCTGGGCGGGCGGTACTACACCGCTGAAGACGTCGGCGTCAGCCCGAAGGACATGGTCGCGGCGGGCCGGTCGACGAAATTCGTCGCGGGTCTGCCCGAAGGCGAAGCCGCGTCGGGCGATCCGTCGCCGGTCACGGCGCGCGGCGTCTATCTCGGCGTGAAGTCCTGCGTTCGACGCGCGTTCGGGCGGGATGCGCTCACCGATATCCGCGTGGCCGTTCAAGGCCTAGGGCATGTGGGCGGCTATCTCTGCGGCCTGTTGCATGATGCGGGCGCGCGGCTGGTGGTCTCCGACATTAATCTCGACGTGGTGCGTGAGGCCGAACGGCTTTACGGCGCGCGTTCCGTCGAGCCTGACGCCATTTATGAACAAGAGGTCGAGGTGTTCGCCCCCTGCGCGCTCGGCGCGGTGATCAATCCCCACACCATCGACAAACTGACTTGCGCGGTGGTCGCCGGTGCGGCGAACAATCAGCTTGAGAGCCCGGAAATGGGCGCGCAGCTCGCCGAGCGCGGGATTTTGTACGCGCCGGACTACGTGATTAACGGCGGCGGGATCATCAATGTGGCGGCGGAGATTTCCGGCCAGTTTGACCCGGACTGGGTGGAAGCGCGGCTGTTGCGCATGAACGAGACGTTGGAGGAGGTGCTCGACCGGGCTTTGGAGCTCGGCCGTTCCACCAACGACGTCGCCGATGAAATCGCCCGCGCCCGTATCGCGGCAAAGCGCGAAAGCGAAGTCGCGGCCGCTTAGCGCGCGTCTCGCCCGCGCTCCGGAGCGACCGGCAACACCCGCGCATAATCGGGATCGATCGCCGCGCTGACGCGCTCGCCCTTTTCGGGCGCATGGGCGAGGGGCGCGCGGATGCGCCAAACCGGCTCTCCGGTCGAAGGGGCCACGTCCACCGCCGCATAGGGACCCGCCGGGCGGCTTCGCAGGACGGTCAAATCCCCCCCTGACAGCAGAACCACCCCCTCAGGACGCACCAGCGCTTCGGCAGGGGCCCCGTCGTCTAGGCCGGGCGCCGGCGCGGGGCCGAACGGGGTGGCGAGCCGTCCGCCCGACACCCGCCCCGTCCAGGCGTTGACCCCGCCCGTCAACGCCGCCGCAATGCGGGAGACAGGGTCTAGATACACCTCTGCAGGGAGGCCCGTCTGAATGATCCGTCCCTCATGCATCAGCGCCAGGCGATCTGCGAGGGTCATGGCCTCTTCAGCGTCATGGGTGACGATGAGCGCGGTTGCGCCGCTGTCGGCGAGCGTTTGTCGCGTGCGCTCACGCGTTGCATGCCGAAGCGCGCCGTCGAGATTTGAGAACGGCTCGTCGAGCAACAACACATCGGGATTTGGGGCCAACGCGCGGGCGAGCGCGACCCTTTGTTGTTCGCCGCCCGAAAGCTCGTGAGGAAAAGCCGCCGCCCGGTGGGCGAGCCCGACCGCGTCGAGCATGGCGAGCGACCGGGCGGCGCGCGCCGCAGGCTCAACACGTTTGAGACCAAACGCGACATTGTCCCGAACCGTCAGATGAGGGAACAGCGCGAAGTCCTGAAACACCACGCCGATGCGACGGGTTTCTGGGGGCTGGCGATGCGCGGGGGTCGACAGAACGCCGTGGGGCGTTCGGATCTCGCCCGCGGTGATCGGGTCAAGGCCCGCAAAAGCGCGCAACAAGGAACTCTTGCCTGCGCCTGAGGGGCCCAAAAGCGCGGTGATTTCGCCCTGAGCCAGCGCCAGCGTGGCGCCTTTCAGCACTTCGGCGTCGCCCAAAACGCAGCGCACCTCGGTTGCTTCAAGGGCGACGGGGGGCGGGGCCTCCGGCGCGCTCATCGCCCCGCCTTCGCCAGCGCCCGCGCCGCCAGCGCCAAAGGCGCCGCTGCGATCAGCGGAATGAGAAGGGCGGGCGCGGCGGCGGAGGCGAGCCGTTCTTCATGGGCGTGGGTATGGGCCATGACGGAGAGCGTCGGAAAGTCGAAGGGGCTTAAAATCATAGTAGCTGGCAGCTCTTTCATCACCTCCACGAACACCAACAACATCGCGCTGACGACGCCGGCTTTCGCAAGGGGCCAATGCACCCGGCTGGCGAGCGCCAACCGCGTCGCTCCTAACGTCCGAGCGGCGTCGTCCAGCGAAGGGGGCACGCGTTCCAGCGACGTCGCCACCGGCCCCAACGCCGCGGCGGCGTAGCGGGTCTGATACGCCCAGAACAACGCAAACAAACCGCTTGTGAGCACGAGGGGAGACAAGTCGCCGAACGCTGCGCGCCAACCGCTGTCCAGCGCCCCCTGAGCCGCGGCGAACAGCGACAGCGCCCCCAGCGCGGCGACCGCGCCAGGGGCCGCGTAGCCCGCCGACGCCGCGCGTAAGGAAAGTCGCGCAAACCGGTCGCCGCTGCGCGCGCCTAGGCTGAGACCAAACGCGACAAGCGCGGCGAACCCGGCCGCAGCGCCGGCCAGCAGCGTAGAGTGCAGCGCCGCAGAGAAGAGCCCGTTGGGAAGCGGGTGGGAGACCGCCATCACCGCCATATGCACGGCCGGTACGGCCAGGCCCACGATGATGGGAAAGGCGCAGGCCAGGGCCGCCAAGGCGCCGGCGACGGGGCCGAGTGTCTTGGGGACGAAAGGTTTGGCGCTTCGGGCGCCGGCTGCGACGCGCGCGCGCCCGCGTGCTCGCCGTTCCACCCACAACAGCGCGGCGCAAAACACCAAAAGGAGAAGCGCCAAGCGCGCCACCGTCGCGGTCGCGCCGCCGTCCTCGAAGGCCCATGCGCGGAAAATGCCCGCCGTGATCGTTGGGACCCCCAGATGGGCCACAGCGCCGTAGTCCGCCATGGTTTCGATCAAGGCCAGCGCGCCGCCGGCGACCATGGCGGGGCGGGCGAGCGGGAGGGCGACGTCGCGCATACGGCCCAGGGGACCGCGTCCCAAAACTCGGGCGGCTTCCAACAATGGCGCGGCCTGTTCGGCGAAAGCGCGTCGGGCGATGACGTACACATAAGGGTAGAGGCAAAAGGCGAACACGAACGCCGCTCCGGGCGCGCCGGCGACGCGAAACGGAGTGTGTCGCCCCAAGGCCCCGGAGGCGGCGGTGAGGTCGGCATACGCGTAGGCGAGCAGGTAAGCGGGCGCGGCGAGAGGCAGAACCAAGGCCCAGTCGAATAGGTCCCGCCCCGGGAACCGGTGCATCGCCACAAGCCATGCCGCGCCGACGCCCAACAGCGTGACCCCAATGCCGGTCAGCGCCGCCACGCCCACTGTGTTGACGACATAGACGCCCAACCGGGTTTCCAAGATGTGCGCAGTCGCCTCGCCGCCGGGCGCAAAGACGGCGAGCACGACCAACGCCGCAATCGGCGCCGCGCCCAAAAATCCCGCGACCGCCGCGGCGCGCAGGGTCGGGCTGGTTTGGGCGGGGTCGCTTATGGCCAGCCTACGCGGTCAAAAAGACGCGCGGCGTCGCTCTGGCGCGCGCCATAGGTCTGAACGTTCAAGCTCTCGCGGCGGAATGAGCCCATCGCCTCAAGCGCGGGATTGTCGACCGGCGCGTCTGTGGCGGGAAACTCGTTGTTGGAATTCGCCAGAAGCGTCTGGATGTCCTCGCGCAACAAAAACGCGATGAACCGCTCGGCGGCTTCGCGGTTCGGCGCATTCGCCGCCACGCCTGCGCCCGAGACGTTCATATGGACGCCGGTGTCGGCTTGGTTCGGGAAGACCAGCGCGACGGCCTCCACGACTGCTTGGTCTTCGGTGGCTTGGGAGTTTTGCAGGCGGGCGTAGTAGTAGTGATTGACCACGGCGACGTCGCATTCTCCCGCTGCGACCGCGCGCAGCTGATCGGTGTCGCCCCCGCGGGGCGGTCGCGCCAGGTTCTGCCGCACCCCCCGGGCCCAGGCTTCCGCGGCGTCTTGCCCCCACCGTTCGATCAGTCCGGCCAATAATGAGACATTGTAGACGTTGCTGGAGGACCGCACGCAGATCCGGCCGCGCAGAGCGGGGTCGGCCAAGTCGGCGTAGCTTTCAATCGCGTCGGGGGAAATCCGGTCTGGCGCATAGGCGATGACGCGCGCGCGCTGGGTGATGGCGACCCAAAGTCCATCGGGATGGCGCAGCGCCTCCGGGGTCCGGGCGAGAATCGCCTCATCAGCGATCGGTTGAAAAAGGTCTTCTTGTTCGGCGCGCCAGAGCCGCCCCGCGTCAACGGTGATCACAACGTCGGCGGGGCTGCGTTCGCCTTCGGCGCGAATGCGCTCGATCAACAAATCGCCGCCGGCTTCGATCACGTTCAACTCTATTCCGGTTTCTTCCTCGAAGGCGCGATAGAGGGCGTCGTCCCCGTCATAGTGACGAGCGGAATAGACGTTGAGTTGCGGGCCTTGTTCGCCTGCGCAAGCGGAAAGCGCTAAGAGCGCGACGGGCGCGAGGCGGCGCGCGATGCAGGTCATCGGCATGTCGTGGATCTCCTTCCCGTCTTCTTGAGCACGATTGAGAACGGTTCGCAACGTTTCGCGCTGCGCCTTGCTGTCGCGCCGACCCTTCCAGCGCGTTTGGCCCACCCCTTGCTCTCCTGTGAGGCGAGCGCGCGCTACGTGTCGAAACGAGCCGCGCCGCACCGAAGAAGCGAACGGGAGACGCGGAACATGGGAATGATGAGCGCGCTCGTTCGGGGCCCGCGCGGACGCGCGACGGCCTCGAACGTCACCAAGCGAGAGCAACCGGCTCTGGAAAGCCTGCGCGAGGCGACGCTGGACGAAGGCGTCAAGCAGATCATCGCGACGATCAACGAGCTGATCGATCTCGATGAGCGCTTTGCGGATATCGAAAAAGACCTGATCGGCAAAAGCCCGATCACGCTCGAGCGTGTCCCGAGCCCCGAAGAGCTCGGCCTGACCGGCTTCGTGCCGCGTCTCATGGAAGCAGCGCTCCTCATCGGCGCGGTCACCCGCCGCATGCACCTGCGCGTGGGCGTGGTCGAAGGCGCGCTCGGCATGCGCGCGCGGCCCATAATGGATCTCACCGGTGATTTTGGCGGGTCTGAAGAGCTTCAAAGCGCGGTTCAGCCTGCGCCGACCGTCGAAACCGCCGAGACGACCAAGGCGATCGACAGCGACGTGCGGACGAGCGAAGAGACGTTCACGCCCACGCTCGCCGGTGCGGTCGGTTCGGACGACTAAGCGCTAAACAGCGCTTTCGCGTCTGGATGGTTGCGCGCATTTCCCAGAGACGTCGGCATCGGC
>CAZABJ010000032.1:12406-31730 GCA_964483375.1 uncultured Caulobacterales bacterium | reverse complement strand
CGGTGCAGGACTCCAAAAAAGTCCAATCCGCGATCCGGGATCTGACCTTGATCGCAGGGCAAAAGCCGGCGCCGACCCGAGCGAAGAAGTCCATCGCTGGATTTAAGCTGCGCGAGAACATGATCATCGGGGCCAAGGTGACCCTGCGGCGCGACCGCATGTGGGAGTTCTTGGACCGTTTGGTGACCATCGCCCTGCCGCGGGTCAAAGACTTCCGCGGCTTGAATGGAAAATCCTTCGATGGGCGCGGCAATTACGCGATGGGCTTGAAAGAGCACATCGTGTTCCCAGAGATCGAATACGACAAAATCGATCAGATCTGGGGCATGGACATCATCGTCTGTACGACGGCGAACACAAACGAAGAGGCCAAGGCTCTTCTGGCTGAGCTGCAGTTCCCCTTCCGGAACTGAGGTTAACGCAGAGGAGCGGGTCGAGCTGAGGGCTCGGCCGCACGAGGAGAGGATCCGAATGGCGAAAGTCAGCGCAGTGGAGCGCGACAAGAAACGGCGGCGGTTGGCGGCGCGTTACGCCTCCAAGCGTGAAGAGCTTAAGGCCATCGCGCGTGACACCGAACGTGAGTTCGAGGAGCGGTTTGAGGCGGTGGTGAAGCTTTCTGAGCTGCCGCGCAATTCCGCGCCCAACCGCATTCGCAATCGGTGCGAGGTCACCGGGCGGCCGCGCGGCTTCTATCGCAAGCTCCGCATGTCGCGGATCGCGCTTCGCGATTACGGAAGCAACGGGCTTATCCCGGGCCTTGTGAAGTCGAGCTGGTGAGGTTTCCGCATGGCGATCAATGATCCCGTCGGCGACATGTTGACCCGCATCCGCAACGCGCTGATGCGTGGTCGGAGCAAAGTGTCGTCGCCCGCCTCCAAGCTTCGCGGTCGCGTTCTCGAGGTGCTTCGAGACGAGGGCTATATCCGCGGCTATCTCGAGATCGAGCATGGCGACGGTAAGCGCGAGTTTGAGATCGAGCTGAAATATTACGACGGCGAGCCGGTGATCTCCGAGATCCTCCGGATCTCGAAACCTGGTCGTCGGGTCTATTCCTCGGTGAAGGATCTGCCGCGGGTGCAGAACGGGCTCGGCATCGCCATTCTCTCCACGCCCAAGGGCGTGATGTCGGACAACGCTGCGCGCGAGAACAATGTCGGCGGCGAAATCCTCTGTCACGTGGTGTAGGCCAATGTCCCGGATCGGAAACCAAGCCATCGCCGTACCGTCGGGCGTCACCGCCACCATCGACGGCCGCGTGGTGAAAATCAAAGGCTCGAAGGGCGAGCTCGACCTCACGCTTGTCGATGAGGTGGAGGCGACGTTGGAGGATGGCAGCATCCTCCTGCAGCCCGCGGGCGCGGACGATGAACCCAGCTGGGCGAACCGCAACGAGGAGGGCTCGCAACGCCCCGACGTGCGGCGGCTCTTCTCCAAGCGCGCGCGCTCTATGTGGGGCATGCAGCGCACCTTGATCGCCAACATGATCGAGGGCGTGAGCACGGGCTTTACGAAAAAGCTCGAGCTCAACGGGGTCGGCTATCGCGCGCAGATGCAAGGCACGAAGCTCAAGCTTCAGCTGGGGCTTTCCCACGACGTGATTTTCGAGCCGCCCCAAGGGATCAAGCTCGAAACGCCCAAGCCCACCGAGATCATCATCACCGGGGTCGACAAGCAGTTGGTCGGCCAGGTGGCCGCGGACATCCGCAAATGGCGCCCGCCTGAGCCCTATAAAGGCAAAGGCATCAAGTATGAGGGCGAATACATCCGCCGGAAAGAAGGGAAGAAAAAGTGACCGCAACAACGCCGAACGCTGCGCGCCGGAAGCGGGCGATGCGCGTGCGCCGCCGCCTCAAAGCGGTGGCCGGCGAGCGTCCGCGGCTCACCGTGTTTCGCTCGAACAAGCATATCGCGGCTCAAGTCATCGACGACCGGTCCGGCGCCACGATCGCCGCGGCTTCGACCTTGGAGAAGGACTTCCGCGTCGCCAATCCGAAGGGCGCCGACCGTGACGCTGCGGCGGCGGTGGGCAAGCTCCTCGCCGAACGCGCCAAGGAAAAAGGCGTGAACGAGGTCGTCTTTGACCGCGGCGGCTATCTGTTCCATGGGCGCGTCAAAGCGCTCGCCGACGCCGCCCGTGAGGGCGGCCTGGAATTCTAAAGGAGGCGGGCATGGCGCGAGACGATAGAGACCGCGGCGGCCGCGGACGCGACCGGGACCGCGATGATCGCGACAACGAGTTGGTGGACAAGCTCGTCCACATCAACCGCGTCGCGAAGGTGGTGAAGGGCGGCAAGAACTTCGGCTTCGCCGCGCTCGTCGTGGTGGGCGATCAAAAGGGCCGCGTGGGCTTTGGTCACGGCAAGGCGCGCGAGGTGCCCGAGGCCATCCGCAAAGCCACCGACGAAGCCAAAAAGACCATGATCCGGGTGCCGCTGCGCGAAGGCCGCACGCTGCATCACGACGGCTCAGGCCACCACGGCGCGGGAAAAGTGCTTCTGCGCGCTGCGCCTCCGGGAACGGGCGTGATCGCCGGGTCGGCGGTGCGTGCGGTGTTGGAGACGCTCGGCATCCAAGACGTCGTTGCGAAATCGCTCGGGACGTCGAACCCCTACAACATGGTCCGCGCGACCATGGATGCGCTCAAGCGTCAGCGCAGCCCGCGCCATGTGGCCGCAAAGCGCGGCTTGAAAGTCTCCGATATCGTCGGGCGTCGCCAAGACGGCGCCTCCTCGCCCGAAGCGCTTGAGAGCACAAGCTGATGGCAGCCAAGAAAGACACCATTTTCGTGCGTCAGATCCGCAGCGCCATTCGCCGGCCGAAAGACCAGGGCGACACGCTGCGCGGACTTGGTTTGCGCAAAATCCGCCATGAGCGCGAGCTTGAGGACACCCCTGAAGTGCGCGGCATGATCATCAAAATCGACCACCTGGTCGAAGCGCGCAAAACGCCGGACGGCCCGACGCTGACGCGTCAAGAGCTGCAGATCGGCCTGAAAGCGCAGCTGGCGGCCCGGCGACAAGCGGCCCAACCACGGAAAGACGCATAAGCTATGTCTTCGTCCTCCTCTTCCTCGTCGGGCGGTCCGGTCGGACTGTCGAACCTTCGCGACAATCCCGGCGCGACGAAAAAGCGTCTGCGCGTCGGCCGCGGTCTGGGCTCTGGCAAGGGCAAGACGGCCGGCCGAGGCGTGAAAGGCCAAAAGTCGCGCTCAGGGGTTTCGATCAAGGGCTTTGAGGGCGGACAGATGCCGCTCTACATGCGTTTGCCCAAGCGCGGCTTCAACAAGCCCAATCGCGCCCGACTGGTCGAGGTTACGCTCGAGCGCCTGCAGCGCGCGTTGGAGACCGGCAAGCTGGACCCAAGCGCGCCGATCGATGAAGACGCGCTGGTCACCGCCGGGGTCATTCGCCGCAAACGCGACGGCGTGCGGCTCTTGAACACGGTTTACAAGCGCGATGCGGGGGACAATTCTACCGCGGAGCAGTTTAAATTCGCCCATGCGGTTAACATCTCAGTGACCGGCGCAACGCGGGCGGCGGAAGAGGCGGTGAAGGCCGCAGGCGGGGCGGTGACCCTTCTCAAGCCGCGCAAAGCCGACGCCGAACCGACAGCTGACGCTTAAGGTCCGTACCGGGCGCGCGCCCGAGGGATCGGACAAACTCCGGAGACGCGCATGGCCTCGGCCGCAGAGCAGCTAGCTCGCAATTTTAATTTCGGCACGCTCGCTAAGGCGACCGAGCTGCATAAGCGGATCTACTTCACGCTGGCCGCGCTGGTGGTCTACCGGTTGGGGACGTTCATCCCCATCCCGGGCGTGGACACCGAAGCCTTCGCAAGCGCGTTTCAAAGCCAAGCGGGCGGCATTCTCGGCGTGTTCAACACGTTTTCGGGCGGGGCCGTCGAGCGGATGGCCATCTTCGCGCTCAATGTGATGCCCTACATTTCGGCCTCCATCATCATGCAGCTCTTGGCGGCCACCGTGCCGAGCCTGGAGCGCATCAAGAAAGAGGGCGAACGCGGGCGAAAGCAGATCAACCAATACACCCGTTATCTGACGGTGCTGCTCGCCGCGGTGCAGGCCTACGGGATATCGGTGGGTCTGCAGAACAGCGCCGGGGTGGTCACAGCGGACCCGCTGGTGTTCACCATCTCCACCGTCATCACCTTGGTCGGCGGGACTATGCTGTTGATGTGGATCGGCGAGCAGGTGACGGCCCGCGGGGTCGGCAACGGGATTTCGCTGATCATCTTCGCGGGCATCGTGGCGGAGCTTCCCAGGGCGGTCGTCCAAGCGCTGGCCCAAGGGCGGGAAGACAATAACTTCATCCTGCCGTTGGCGCTGTTGCTGCTGGTCGCGGTCGTCATCTTCTTCGTGGTGTTCATGGAGCGCTCCCAGCGGCGGCTTCTGGTTCAGTATCCCAAACGTCAGGTAGGCAACCGGATGTTTGCGGGCCAGACCTCGTTCTTGCCGCTGAAACTGAACACCGCCGGGGTCATCCCGCCGATTTTCGCCTCCTCGCTGTTGCTGTTGCCTGCGACCTTCCAAGGCTTTGCGGGCGGCGAAGGCGGCGGCGGGGTCATGGGCACGATCTTGGTGCTGCTGGCGCCGGGGCGGCCGCTGTTCATGGCGCTATACGGCGCGATGATCGTGTTCTTCTGCTTCTTCTACACCTCGATCGTATTCAACCCGCAGGACACGGCCGACAATCTCCGAAAATATGGCGGGTTCCTGCCCGGAATCCGACCCGGAGCGAAAACCGCCGCCTATCTCGACTATGTCTTGACGCGGCTAACCGTGATCGGGGCGGCGTATTTGACTGTGGTGTGTTTGCTGCCTGAGCTTTTGCGGGCGCAGATGCCGCAGATCCCCTTCTATATCGGGGGGACATCGCTCCTCATTGTGGTCACGGTGACTATGGACACCGTGTCCCAAGTGCAATCTCATCTCTTGGCGCATCAATATGAAGGCTTGATCAAAAAGTCTCGCCTGGCGCCCGGCAAGGGCGCCACCCGCCGAGGGGGAGGATAAGCGTTGAACGTCATTCTGTTTGGACCGCCTGGCGCGGGAAAAGGCACGCAAGCGAAGCTGTTGGCGTCCCAGCGCGGCCTCATCCAGCTGTCGACAGGCGATATGCTGCGTGCGGCGCGACGCTCTGGCACGCCCCTGGGCGAACGTGTGGCGGCGATCATGGACGCAGGCGACTTGGTGTCCGACGACATCGTCATTGCGCTTATCGAAGAGCAGTTGCATGCCCGCCCCGACGTGGCGGGCTTCATCTTTGACGGCTTTCCCCGCACCGTCGCTCAAGCCGAAGCGCTGGACGGACTGCTCGCGGACAACGACTCCCGGGTCGACGCGGTCATAGAGCTGAAGGTGGATGACGAAGCGCTGGTGCAGCGCATCATTCATCGCTTCACATGCGAAAACTGCGGCGCGCTTTATCACGACGTGACCAAGCCGACCGCCGAACCGGGCGTGTGCGACGCCTGCGGGGGGACCAGTTTCAAGCGCAGAGCGGATGACAATGAGGACACCGTCCGCACCCGCCTCGCCAACTACTATCGCGAGACGGCGCCAGTGTTGCCGCACTATGCGCAGCAAGGGAAGTTGCGGTCGATCGACGGCATGGGCGACATCGACGTCGTCGCCGCTGATATCGCGCAAATCTTAGAAAACGCGGACGCCGCGCAGCAGGGCGCCAGATGACGCGCGAGAGCTGTTGACAGAGGCAGGTTCGGCGCCCTAGCTACCGTGCTTCGCTTTACGTCCGGCGCTTTGCGCCCGCCGAGATTTCGCCGGGTGGACGACGGCGTTTTTGGAAAGGCGCGCGGTCTCGCGCGCGGCATGAGGAGAACCACGTGGCTCGCATCGCCGGGGTCAACATCCCGACCGACAAACGCGTCCTGATCGCATTGCGCTACATCCATGGGATCGGGCCTGCGATGGCGAAAGAGATCTGCGAGAAAGTGGGAATCGCGCCGGAGCGGCGCGTCAATCAGCTTTCCGACGCGGAGATCCTACAAATCCGCGAGGCCATCGACCGCGACTATTTGGTCGAAGGCGACCTCCGTCGCGAAGTGGCGATGAACATCAAGCGCCTGATGGACTTGGGCAATTATCGCGGCCTGCGTCATCGTCGCGGGCTTCCGGTGCGCGGCCAGCGCACCCACACTAATGCGCGTACGCGCAAAGGTCCGGCGAAACCCATCGCCGGCAAAAAGAAATAAACGGGCGGGCGAACCCAGATGGCTAAAGAACAAGGCCGCGTCAAACGGCGTGAGCGGAAGAACATAACGTCGGGCGTCGCGCATGTGAGCGCGACGTTCAACAACACGCTCATCACCATTACGGACGCTCAGGGCAATGCGATTTCTTGGTCGTCGGCCGGCTCCATGGGCTTTAAAGGCTCGCGCAAATCGACGCCGTACGCTGCTCAGGTCGCCGCCGAAGACGCCGGCCGAAAGGCCCAAGAGCACGGCATGAAAACGCTCGAGGTCGAGATTTCCGGCCCGGGCTCAGGTCGTGAGTCGGCGCTGCGGGCTTTGCAGGCGGTGGGGTTCACCATCACCACCATCCGCGACGTCACGCCGATTCCCCATAATGGCTGCCGCCCGCCCAAGCGGCGGCGCGTCTAAAAGCGCAGGCGCGCGAAGCGCCTGACGCAACCCCGATCGTGGCTGCGGTCTTCAGGCCCAGCGACGCCCCCGAGAGGTGAAGCGTGATCGAACGCAACTGGCAAGAACTCATCCGCCCGATGAAACCGGTCGTGGAGCCGGGCATCGACCCCAAGCGGCACGCCCGCATCATCGCCGAACCCCTGGAGCGCGGCTTCGCCGTCACCTTGGGGAATTCGCTGCGCCGCGTGCTGTTGTCGTCCCTGCAAGGGGCGGCGGTGACGGCGGTGCAGATCGACGGCGTCGTGCATGAGTTCACCACCATCCCCGGCGTGCGCGAGGATGTGACGAACATCGTTCTGAACATCAAGGGTCTGGCGTTGGCCATGCACAACGAAGGGCCCAAGCGCGTGGTGCTGCGCGGCAAGGGTCCTGGCGTGCTGACGGCGGCGAACATCGAAGAGACGGCCGATGTCACCGTCATCGACCGGGATCACATGATCTGCACGCTTGATGACGGCGCTGACGTCCGCATGGAGCTCACGGTCAACACCGGCAAGGGCTATGTCGCCGCGGACCGCAACCGGCCGGAAGACGCCCCCATCGGGTTCATCGGAGTGGACGCGCTTTACAGCCCGGTGCGTCGGGTGGCCTATCGGGTCGAGAACACCCGGGAGGGACAAGTTCTCGACTATGACAAGCTCATCTTAGACGTCGAAACCGACGGCTCGCTCACGCCTGAGGACGCGCTCGCCTACGCCGCGCGCATTCTCCAGGACCAGTTCCAGATCTTCATCAATTTCGAGGAGCCCTCCGAAGAGAAGGCGGTCGAAGACCGGCCGGAGCTGGACTTCAACCCGGCGCTTCTCAAAAAGGTGGACGAGCTCGAATTGTCCGTGCGGTCCGCGAACTGCTTGAAAAACGACAATATCGTCTATATCGGCGACCTAATTCAAAAGTCCGAGGCCGAAATGCTGCGGACGCCGAATTTCGGACGAAAATCTCTCAACGAGATCAAAGAAGTGCTCGCTCAGATGGGTCTCCATCTGGGCATGGAGGCGCCGAATTGGCCGCCTGAAAACATCGAGGACTTGGCCAAAAAGTTCGAAGATCAGGTCTAAGCAAAAGGCGCGTCGTTCGGGCGCGTCATCGCATGGGAAAGCTGGCCGCGGCGCACGCGGCGGACAAAGGAGAGACCCCAAATGCGCCACGGCAAAGCAAATCGCAAACTCGGCCGCACCTGGCAGCACCGCAAAGCGATGCTGGCGAACATGGCTGCGGCGCTCATCGAGCACGAGCAAATCACCACCACGCTCCCCAAGGCGCGTGAGCTGCGGCCCTTTGTCGAGAAGCTGGTCACGTTGGCCAAAAAGGGACGACTTTCCGACCGCCGTCTCGCTGTGGCGCGCGTCCGCGATGAAGAGATGGTGAAGAAGCTCTTCGACACCCTGGGCCCGCGCTACCAGGAGCGCGCTGGGGGGTATATTCGCGTGCTCAAGGCGGGCTTCCGCTATGGCGACAACGCGCCGATGGCCGTCATCGAATTCGTGGATCGCGACGAAGACGCCAAAGGCGCGAAAGACCGCGTGCGCCGGGAGGCCATGGAAGATCCGGCCGAAGCCTACGCTTCGTAACCCGCCCTCGCTGGGCGCGGCGCGGCGCGGCGACTGGGGTCCAGGGCCGGCCGCAGCGGTCTGGAAAGCGGGCTATTTTTCTCCGGGGTTCTTGCCCATCTGGGCGATGACCCAAATCCCCAGGCCGCCGGATAATCCAAGAACGACGACCAAGAATCCGATTGCCGTGAGTGCAAGCGGATCAATCTCCAGTCCCAGAATGTTCATGACGCCCTCCTGACGCTGCGCGTTCGCCGACCCTGCGCGCGCATGGCGCGTGTGTGGATAGGACCAAGAGGCGCTGCGACCCTCGGTCGCGATCATAAGGAGGCGGGCGACGCAATCGTGACGCGTGCGTGAACCTCAAGCCGGCGCCGGCCTCTTCCGCTGCCGGCTTCCTGGAACTAAGTGGTGTCCCATGAGCCCACGTCGCACGTCGCATTGGGGTCTGGCCGTCGCCGGTATGGCGGCCGCCGGCCTTGTCGCCGTCCTCAGCGCCGCAGGCGGCGCGCAGGACGACCGCCGCACGCCGACCTCCATGGAAGAGGTGCGGCTGTCCTTCGCCCCTGTGGTCCAACAAGCCTCGCCTGCGGTGGTGAACGTCTTCTCCACCCGGGTGGTTCGACAGCGCTCGCCCTTTGACGACATGTTCGGCCCAGGCTTTGACGGCATGTTCGGCATGCCGCGCCAACGTCTCGCCCAGTCGCTGGGCTCGGGGGTGTTGGTGGGCGAGGACGGGATCGTCGTCACCAACAATCACGTCGTTGAAGGCGGGGTGGAATTGCGGGTGGTTCTGAACGACCGCCGGGAATTCCCCGCCGAACTCGTTTTGACCGACGCTCGGACGGACTTGGCCGTTTTGCGCATCGACCCGGGCCCGGCTCCCTTGCCGACGCTTGATTTCGGGGCGAGCGCGGGCCTTCAGGTGGGCGATTTGGTGCTCGCCATCGGCAATCCGTTCGGTGTGGGACAGACCGTCACCCAGGGCATCGTTTCGGCCTTGGCGCGCACCGATGTCGGCATGGCCGACGCCCAGTCCTTCATCCAAACCGACGCCGCGATCAATCCGGGCAATTCCGGGGGCGCGCTGGTGGACTTGGACGGCCGCTTGGTGGGCATCAACACCGCGATTTTTTCGCGGTCCGGCGGCTCGAACGGCATCGGCTTCGCCATTCCTGTCGAAATCGTGGAGCGCGTGGTTGAGGCGGCGGTGGAGGGCGGTCGGGTTGAGCGCCCCTGGATCGGCGCAGGCCTGCAGGAGGTCACTCCGGACATCGCCGCTTCGCTTGGTCTGGAACGGCCTACCGGTCTGTTGTTGACTGACGTGTTCGACGGCGGCCCTGCAGACCGCGCCCGGCTCCGCTCGGGGGACGTATTGTTGCGTTTGGGCGGTCAAGAAGTGAACGACCCCGCAGGGCTCAGGTTCGAGCTTCTGACCCATCGCATCGGCGATCTCGTCGAGGCGGCGTATTTCCGCGACGGCCGGGAGCGGTCAGGACAGCTTCGCATCGCGCTGCCCCCCGAAGACCCGCCGCGCGATCAGCGCGTGCTATCCGGTCGGCACCCATTGGACGGGGCGGAGGTGGCGAACCTGTCCCCCGCGGTGAATTCCGATCTCGGCGCGGACCTTCTGCGTCGCGGCGTGGCGGTGATGCGTTTGTCGCGATCCTCCGCCTCGGCCCTGTCGGGTCTGCGCATCGGCGACGTTATCCTTGAAGTCAACGGCGTCGCGGTGGAGACCAGCGGTCAGCTGGAACGCGTGCTCCGGCAAAACGAAGGCTCTCGCCGCTGGAGCATCGTGTATGATCGCGACGGCGTGCGGAGCACGATGCTGTATCGCTAAGCCCCGATCTATGAGGAGGTGATGAGCGATCTGTTCGGAGCATCCGGGCTGGACGCCGACGCGCCGCGTCCCTTGGCCGATCGGCTGAGGCCCCAGGGCTTGGCGGAGGTCGTTGGTCAGGATCACCTCTTGGGGCCGGATGCGCCGATTGGGAGGATGCTGGCGGCGGGACGGCTGGGATCGCTGGTGCTTTGGGGCCCTCCCGGGGTCGGGAAGACCACGATCGCGCGCCTTTTGGCTGATGAGGCGGGGCTTGCCTTCGAAGCGCTGTCAGCGGTTTTTTCCGGCGTGAAGGACGTGCGCGCGGCGGTCGACCGCGCCAAGGCGACCCGGTCGTCCGGTCGTGGAACTTTGCTCTTCGTCGATGAAATCCACCGCTTCAATCGCGCCCAACAAGACGGCTTTCTCCCCTTTGTCGAAGCGGGCGTGATCACGCTTGTGGGCGCGACGACGGAGAACCCGTCCTTCGAAATCAACGGCGCGCTCTTGTCGCGTTGCCAGGTTCTGGTGCTGCGGCGTTTGGACGACGAGGCGCTTGAAGCGCTGCTGGCGCGGGCTGAGAAGGCGGAAAACGCGGCCTTGCCGCTTACCGAGGAGGCGCGGGCGAGCCTTCGGGCGATGGCGGACGGCGATGGGCGGTATGTGTTGAACCTCGCCGAAGCGTTGTTTGCGCTCGACGCGGAGGCTCCGCTCGACAGTCAAGGGCTCGCCCAGGTTCTTCAGAAACGCGCGCCCGCCTATGACAAAGACCGGGAGGAGCACTACAATCTCGTTTCCGCGCTTCACAAGTCCATTCGCGGGTCAGATCCCGACGCGGCGCTCTATTGGCTCGCGCGCATGCTTGCGGGCGGAGAAGATCCGTTGTTCGTCGCGCGCCGGATCATCCGTGCGGCGAGCGAGGATATCGGCCTCGCCGATCCGACCGCGCTGATGATCGCCAACGCCGCGAAGGACGCCTTCCACTTCTTGGGCGCGCCCGAGGGGGAGCTGGCGCTGGCCCACGCGGTCGTTCACCTCTCCACTGCGCCCAAGTCGAACGCCGCTTATGTCGCCTACAAGCAGGCGCAAAAGGCCGCCAAGGAGACCGGCTCGCTGCCGCCGCCGGCCCATATTCTCAACGCCCCGACGCAAATGATGAAAGACCTCGGCTATGGCGCGGGCTACGCCTACGACCACGACGTCGAAGAAGGCTTTTCAGGCCAGTCGTATTTTCCAGACGACATGCCGCGGCGTGATTTCTACCAACCCACCGATCGCGGGCGGGAAGCCGCGATAAAAGAGCGCCTCGACCGTTGGAGAGCGACGCGGACGAGGCGCTGATACGCTCATTGACTGCTCAGTCGCAATTGTTTGCGACAAAGAGGGCGGCGTTGTAGAGCAAGGACATTATTGGCTGCTCAAGTTCTTCTGAGAACCAAGTGCAGTGCGGTTCATTTGCGGCGCAAACGATTGCAAAAGCGATCGCCGAGCCAAGCGCTGGGCCAAAGTGCTCGATGACATCATTGAAGTCGCCATGCTCTAGCGTGTCGACGGTCACATGCCCATTCGCGATGAGTTCCACAATTTCGGACAGGACGGGCATGAATGCCATGCATAGTGTTGGGTAGCTTCTGCAAACATCCTCCAGCTGAGCGCCGGCTCGAAGCCCGTTGGCGTTGATTCCCAGACAAACCGCGCTGGATTCGCCCTGAGCTGATGCCGGCGCCAGTGCTGCGAAGCTCATAAGGGCGGCGGCCGATATGGATTTTAAAGGCATAGGTTTTGCTCCGAGCAATTGAATTGGTGTTGGGTTGTATTGCTTATTGAAAATACGGCGGAAATACGGCTTGACGACGAAAAATCTGACGAAAACAAACAAGCGCCGTGTGTTTGGAACATAATGTGCTAAATTGGGGTTGCTGATTATTGATTCGATAATTATGAAAAAATGAGTAGACGTCATTTGTGTGCATGATTATCAATGAATAGATATGTGATTTGACTGCATCGGTGATATTTTTCCATTGATGTGGTGATGTTCTGGGGCGAGTGTTCTTGGCAGAGGTTTTTGAACCGAATGAGTGCTGCTTTTTCAGCTGTTCGGCGGCTATCTCGCTGATACCGCGTTCTCACCGGCATCACGCTCTAAGCGAGGGTGGGGGGCGCGGCGGCTATCCACAGGGGGGCGTTCAATGCATGCGCGAGCGACACGAAAACGCCTTGATCGCATCGCGCAGGATCGGTTCATTGGGGTCGCCTGACGCGCAAAGGGACGCCCGCCCGTGACGATCGCTTACGCCCGCGAACTCGACGTTGAGCTCGCCGACTTCATCGACATCATCAAACGCTCGAATCTCGCTGAGCATCGCGACACCAAGGACAACGCGTTGATGGAGGCGATGCTCGCCGGCGCGGACCTCTGGGCGGTGGCGCGAGACACCGCCGCCAATGGCCGGATCGTGGGGTTGGCGCGATGCGTGACGGATTTCGTCTATGTCTGCTTCTGCTCCGAGCTGGCCGTCGACCAGGCCTATGTGGAAAAGGGCGTCGGCGAGCATTTGGTGAAGACGGTCCGAGCCGAAATCGACGACAGCTGCCGCTTTATGATGACGCCGCCGGAGGGCGCGGAAACGTTCTGCGAAAGCGCGGGCATGGAGCGATTGCCGCGCGCCTATGCGTGGCCGCAAACCCAATCTGAAGCGGCGCGCGTGGAAGTCTAATCCCGTTGCGCATTTGCCGCCGCCGCCGAGCGAGCGTATCGCTTAGCCTATGACAGGATTGATGTATGTGGCCGCCGGCGGCGCGCTCGGCGCTGTCGCTCGCCATTTGGCGAGCACAGGCGCGATGATGCTGCGCGAGGCCGGGCTCGCCCCGGCCGGTTGGCCGAGCGGCACGTTCGCGGTGAACCTCATCGGCGGGTTGGCGATGGGGTTTGTCGTTGCTTGGCTGGCGCTGCGCGGGGAGGAGAGCGCAAGCGGGTGGACGCTGTTTTTGGCGACCGGCGTTTTGGGCGGCTTCACGACGTTTTCCGCGTTTTCTCTCGAACTTGTCCAAATGGCCGAGAACCGGGCTTGGGCGCTCGCCGCGGGTTATGCGGCGGCCTCGGTCGTCCTCGCGGCGATGGCGGTTATGGCTGGGCTCTGGTTCGGCCGGAAAGTGTTTGCATGAGCGGGGTGCAAACCATCTCGGTGGAGGAGGGGGAATCGGGCGGGCGCCTTGACCGTTGGTTCAAGCGACGTTTTCCCCATCTCACCCATGGCCAACTCGAGAAACTGCTCCGGACCGGGCAAATCCGGGTCGATGGCGCGCGGGCGAAATCCGCAACTCGGCTTGAGACCGGCCAAGAAATCCGCGTCCCGCCGCTTCCCGACCCCGCTGATGCGCCGGCGCGCGGAACGCTGCGCGATACCGACATCGCCTTCGCTCGATCCTTGGTGCTGTACGAAGATGACTGGGTCATCGCGCTGAACAAACCCTCCGGGCTCGCCACGCAAGGCGGCACGAAAACAAAACGGCATGTCGACGGTTTGCTCGCCGCCTTTGCTGATGAGGACGGGGAGCGGCCCAGGCTCGTTCATCGGCTGGATAGGGACACCTCAGGGGTGCTTCTCGTGGGTAAAACGCCCGCCTCAGCGGCGGCTCTGGCGCGGGCGTTCGCGACGCGGGGGGCGGAGAAGACCTATTGGGCGCTGAGCATCGGCGTGCCGGTCCCCGCGGCGGGGCTCATCAAGGGCTTCATGCGCAAAGCGGCCAGCGCCAGCCGAGGGGGGGACCGGGAGATGATGGTCTCCGCCCGCCATGGCGAAGAGGGCGCGGTCTATGCGCGTACCCGCTTCGCCGTTGTCGCCGCGGCGGGGCGGCGGGCGGCTTGGGTGGCGTTGAGACCGGAGACCGGACGCACCCACCAGCTGCGGTTTCATATGGCGATGATGGGGACCGCCATTTTGGGCGACCGCAAATATACCTGCGAGCGCGAAGTCCCGCAGGGGCTGCCCGAAGGGTTGATGCTGCATGCGCGCGCGGTGAGCCTTCCCCATCCCAGCCGGCGCGGAACGCTGCGGGTAGAGGCGCCGCCGCCGCCGCATATGCGGGAGGCCTTCGACTTGCTCGGCTGGCGACCCGACGATTATGCAGACCCTTTCGAGGCGCTTTAGGTGAGCGGCCTTGCAACACCGGGGCGCCGCGGACGCCCGTGCGTGAACAGGCTTGTCTGATATGTCCCATCCCCCTTTCGCCGTTTTCGACATTGACGGCACCCTCGTCGACAGCCGCCGCACCATCGTCCAGGCGATGGATGCGGCGTTTGAGGCCGTCGGGCTTTCTCCGCCAGGGTTTGAGGGGACGCGTCATGTGGTGGGGCTGTCGCTTCAAGACGCCTGCGCACGGCTCGCGCCTGAGGAGCTGGACGGGCCGACGCTCGCTCGTTTGGTCGCGGCTTACAAAGAAGCGTTCGTTCGACATCGCGCCGAGCCCGATCATGCCGAGCCGCTCTACGAAGGCGCAGCCGGGTTGTTGGCGCGGCTGAGCAAGGAGGGCTGGCTTATCGGCGCGGCGACCGGCAAGGCCCGGCGCGGGGTGAAGGCGGTTTTTGACGCGCACCCCATCGGCGCGTTTTTCGACACCGTTTGGTGTGCCGATGACGGTCCCGGCAAGCCGCATCCTTTCATGGTGCAGGAAGCGATGCGCGCGGTCGGCGCGCCGGCTCGCGCTACGGTGCTCATAGGCGACACCAGTCACGACATGGCCATGGCGCGTGCAGCAGGCGTCACCGCGCATGGGGTCACTTGGGGGTTTCACGAGCCGCATGAAATCGAGGCCGGCGGGGCTCATGCGATTCATCATGATTTCGACGCTTTGAACGTCGCGCTTGACGCCTTCGCCGCCGCGAAAGGCGGGGCGGCGTGAGCGCACACGACCCCGTCCCGCGCCCCAAGCGTTTCTACAAGACCGTGGGCGTCGCCGCGGTCCAGACGGGGTTCGCCATCACGCTCGACGGCCGCACGCCCAAGACCCCCGGCGGGCGTCCCCTTGCCGTTCCCAACCGAACGCTCGCTGCGCTCGTGGCGGAGGAATGGGCCGCCCAAGATGAGCGGATCCGTCCCGAAACCATGCCGGTCACGCGCTTAGTGAATGTGGGTCTTGACCGCGTCCCGGCGACACGCGCGGACCTTGTCGCTCAAATCCGCGCCTACGCCGAAACCGATTTGACCAGCCATTTCGCCGAGGCCCCTGAGGCGCTTGTGCTGCGGCAGCGCGAAGCGTGGGAGCCTCAGCGGGCCTGGGCGAGGGCGGCGCTTGGGATCGCCTTGTCGGATGCGGTCGGCGTCATCGCCGTTTCCCAGCCGCCTGACAGCCTGGAGGCGGCGGCGCGCGCCGCCGATGCGTTCGACGATCTCAGCCTCGCCGCTTTGAGCCTTGCTGTCGCAACCCTGGGCTCGGCGGTTTTGGGGCTCGCGCTCGCCCATGGCCGATTGTCGGCCGCACGCGCTTTGGCGTTGTCGCGCATCGATGAGACGTTTCAAGCCGAACGGTGGGGCGTTGACGAAGAGGCGGCCGCTCGCGCCGCCGCAATCGGTGAGGATCTGATCGCCGCCGCCCAAGTGCTTGACGCGCTGCGGGACTGATTTCCTGTTCCTCGGGCTCGCCGGGTTCTCCCTTGAGGGGATATGCTCTCGCCTGCGAGGACGCATCTTGGCCAAAAAGACAAGGCGGGGCGAAATGAAGTTCACTCAAGCAATCGCAATCGCGAGCGCGGCTGGCGCGATTTGGTTCGTCGGCGCGCCTGCGCAGGCCCAATCGGGCGAGCGTGAACGCATCGAATGTCGATCGTCTAACTACACCTATCGCCGTTGCGACGTGCGCGCCGACCGGCAGGTCACCAACGTCACTCTCACCCAACGCCTCTCGACGCGGGCGTGTTCGGAAGGCTCAAGCTGGGGCTGGGATGAGCGCGGGGTTTGGGTGGACAACGGATGCCGCGCTTACTTCGACGTGGACACCGTCACCAGTTATGCGGCCGGACCGAACGGGGCCTATGGCGGACCCAATGGCGGCCCAGGCGCAGGCGGTTATGGCGAGCAAACCGATATCATCACCTGCTTCGCCGCCGGCGCGGGGCGTACGACCTGTCCGGCAGGCCGGCCAATCTCGGTTGCGCAGCTTGACCTGCAGCGCTCGACCGCACCCTGCATCTTCAATCAAAGCTGGGGAACGGAGAGCGACGGCGTTTGGGTGTCGAACGGCTGCGGCGGCGACTTCCGCGTTAGCGGGTCCGGCAATGGCGTGATCTACCCCAACGGAGGCAATGGGGTCTATTCCGACCCCAATGACGATTTGTATGGCGGCAACGGGTATCCCGTCCCGGGCCCGGTGAGCCCCGGCGGCGGCACGGCCTATGACGTTTCGCGCGAGCTTTGGGCCCAGCGCGGCTTCTCAGACCGCGAGGTGGCGGTCGCCGCCTGCACGCGCCGCATCATGCAAGCCGCTTGGAGCGATGCGGACTATGCGGCCATGTATGACCGCGAGCCCACCGTGCGCGCCACAGCCGGGCCTGCTACGTCGTTTAATCCGAATGCCGGCGGTTTCGGACAGCGTTATTGGGAAGTGTCCGGAACGATTATGGTCCACAATCGGGGCGGTTTTGAACCCTGGACCACGACATGCCAGGTCGAGGACGGCGTGGTTGTCGGGTTCACCGCCAGCAGATTGCAGTAGGCGACATTGAAACGGGGCCGCTTTTTATAAACAGTGCCTAGCGGCCCCGTTCATCTCCCGTTCCGACAGGGGTCGACACAGTCGTCCTGTCACGGAAAGGGAGGCGGCGATGAATGCAACGGCGATCAGCGGCGCGGCCGTGGCGGCGGTGGCGTTTGCGGCGTTTGTCGGCCATGAGGCGGAAGCTCAGGACTATGCGCCCTTCGAGCTCGCTTGTGCGTCGGCGCGCTATGACTTCACTCGTTGCGAAGCGCCGGAGGGCTTTTGGATCGGCGAGGCCCGCCTGATCGAGCGTCAATCTGAAGCCGCATGCACGGAGGGGTCAAGCTGGGGCCATGACCGCCGCGCCGTCTGGGTGAACGACGGCTGCCGGGGTCGCTTCGCGCTGATCGGCGGCGTGGGAGGGGGGGCGGAGCCTCTCGACATCCGCTGCGGCTCAGGCGACTACGAACCGAATTATTGCGCCGCCAACCAACAAGTGCTCGCCGTTCGTCTTGTCCGGCGGCGGAGTTCGGCGACGTGCGTCGAGGGCTCAAGCTGGGGCTGGGACGCGGGCGGCATATGGGTCACCAATGGTTGCCGCGCCGATTTCCGCATCAACGATCCCGAGGATGTTCCCCAATCCCAACCCGATGCGGACTTCGACGACTGGGCGGACGGCGGCTTTGTCCAAGGCGGCGCGGCGCCCGTTGTCGGGTTCGACGCGGCGTACGGGGAACAGGACGCCGTGGCGGCGTGCCAGCGCCGGATGATTGAAACGGCATGGGCTGACGGGGCCTATTCTCTCCAGTTGCGCCGCGATTACGCAGTCAGTTTCGAGGGCGGCTGGAACGTCTCCGGGCGCGCTGTTTTATTCGGCCCGCGCGGCCATGAACCCGTCGATGTGAGCTGCAGCGTCGTCGCCGGGGAAGTCCGCGCGCTCGACTATGTCGCAGTCCAAAACTGACCCTGACCCGCGGCGCGTTTGATTGACGCGCGCGCGCTGCGCCCGCTACGCCCTAAGGGCTGTCAGCAGGAGGGCGCGTGGGTGAAAGATATCCTCAATGAGCTTGAACGCCGCCGGGACGCCGCGCGTATGGGCGGGGGAGAGGCGCGCATCGCTTCTCAGCACGCCAAAGGCAAGCTGACCGCGCGCGAGCGCCTGGAGATCCTGCTCGACGACGACTCCTTTGAAGAGACCGACATGTTCGTCGAGCATCGTTGCGTGGATTTCGGCATGGGCGAGCGCCAGGTCCCGGGCGACGGCGTTGTGACCGGCCACGGCACGGTGAACGGACGGCTCGTCTACGTTTTCGCCAAAGATTTCACGGTCTTCGGCGGGTCGCTGTCAGAAACCCACGCCCAAAAAATCGTCAAGATTCAGGAAGCTGCGCTGAGAAATGGCGCGCCCGTCATCGGTCTGTTCGACGCGGGCGGCGCACGCATCCAGGAAGGCGTCGCCTCGCTCGCCGGCTACGCCGACATCTTTTTGCGTAATGTGCTCGCCTCCGGCGTCGTGCCGCAGATCTCCGTCATCATGGGTCCGTGCGCGGGGGGGGACGTGTACTCCCCCGCCATGACGGATTTCATCTTTATGGTGAAAGACACCAGCTACATGTATGTCACCGGGCCCGACGTCGTGAAAACGGTGACCAATGAAATCGTCACCCACGAAGATTTGGGCGGGGCCAGCGTGCACGCCAAAAAATCGGGCGTGGCGGACGGGGCGTTCGAGAATGACTTTGAAGCTCTGATCCAAATCCGGCGCTTGGTCGACTTCCTCCCGCTCTCCAACCGCGAGGGACCGCCCAGCTGGAAGAGCTACGACGCGCCGGAGCGCTTGGAGCCCTCGCTCGACAGTCTCGTGCCCGATAATCCGAACACGCCCTACGACATCAAAGAGCTTATCGAAAAAGTCGCCGATGAACGCGACGTGTTCGAGGTGGCGCCGGAGCACGCGGCAAATATCGTCACCGCCTTTATTCGCCTGGAAGGCTCAAGCGTGGGCGTCATCGCCAACCAACCGATGAGCCTCGCCGGCGTGCTTGATATCGACGCTTCAAAGAAAGCCGCCCGGTTCGTGCGCTTTTGCGACGCCTTCCACATCCCCATTCTGACTTTCGTCGACGTGCCGGGCTTTCTGCCTGGCACGCGCCAGGAATATGGCGGCCTCATCAAGCATGGCGCGAAGCTTTTGTTCGCCTACGCCGAGGCGACCGTGCCGAAAGTCACCGTCATTACGCGCAAGGCCTATGGCGGGGCGTATGACGTGATGAGTTCTAAACACATCCGCGGCGACGTAAATTACGCTTGGCCGACGGCGGAAATCGCGGTGATGGGGGCCAAAGGCGCCGCGGAGATCATCTTCCGCGGCGACTTGAACGACCCTGAAAAGATGGCCGCTCACGTCAAAGACTACGAAGACCGCTTCGCCAACCCCTTCGTCGCCGCCCAACGCGGCTATATCGACGACGTCATCCAACCCCGCGAAACCCGCCGCCGCGTCGTCCGCGCCTTCCGCGCCCTGCGCGGCAAACGCGCAAGCAATCCGTGGAAAAAGCACGATAATTTACCGCTTTAA
>CAZABJ010000032.1:1804-12306 GCA_964483375.1 uncultured Caulobacterales bacterium | reverse complement strand
CGTCCGACAAATCTCGCGCGTGCTGGGCGTCTCGCGGCGTTATCGCCCCAAAACGGCCTTGTCAGGCGGGCATAGCCTCATAGGGCAGGGACGCCGAAATGGGGATTATCCGATGACACTGCGCGCATTTGCATTGGCTGGCGCAGCCGGCTTGGGTTTGGCCGGCGCGGCGGCGGCCGACCCGCCTAGCTACACGCTCCTCTGTCGCGGCGGACCGAGCATGACCCTCAATATGGCTCATGACGTGTTCGCCGGCGGCGCCTTGGGCCGCAGCCAGCTGGCCATCGACTTCCAGCGCGCGCCGCAGGGCGCCGATAGCGCTGCGCCGGGGCCGGGACAATGCGCCTGGCGCGACCGGCCGCTGAACAACGCCGAGCCCACAAGTCTGTTCCAGTACGCTGAAGGAACCGAAGCCAGCATCCGGTTCGGCGGCGACGGCCGCATCAGCACCGACAGCCGCGGCTATCGCCTGACAGCTGAAGGGCGGGAGCCGGCCGCCAGCGATTGGACATATTTGATGAGCCAGATCCTGAACGGCACGCCGTTTTCGGTGGAGGCGTACAACGCCGGCGCCGGCCTCGCCATCACGCGCGTCAACCGCTGAGCCCCAAGGCAGGAGATAGACCCATGAAAAACGCTCTTCTCGCCTTGGCCGGGTTCGCCGGCTTGGCCCTCGCCGCTCCGGCGGCGGCGGAGGATCCGCCGAGCTACACGCTGTTTTGCCGCGGCGGTCCGTCCATGGACGTCAGCGTCAGCCATGACGTGGGCTCGGACGGCGCGCTCGGGCGGACGCATTTTCGCTTGTATTTCGATCGCGCTGCGCAACGCGGCGGCGGCTCCCCGCCAGGGCCGGGCCAGTGCGCCTGGATCGACCGCCCGTTGAACAACGCCGAACCGACCACGCTTTGGATGGCGCATGACGGCGTGGAGCTGACCTTCGGCGTCCGTGGCGACGGCGCGATCGCCGCGGATGCAAACGGCCCCCGCATGTATGCGGAAGGCCTGGAGCCGGCCGCCGGGGACTTGTCGTTCCTCATGCGCCAAGTGCTGACCGGTCAGCTCTTCACGGTGCAAGCCTACAACGCCGAGGGCCGGGTTCTCGTCATCACGCGCGTGAACCGCTAGTCGCTGGGGGCGGGCGTTTCAGCGCCCGCCGTCTCCCCCGGTTCTCAGCGCCAATCGCCTTCTGTGGGGATGTTGATCGTCGCCCCGCAATGCTTGCAGTGCACCGCGTCAGGGTCATGCTTGGTCAAGCCGCAGGAATGGCAGGTCACGGTGACTTTCGGCGGGCGGAACAGCGTCTGCAAAAGCCGCAAGAACAAGGCGACGCCGAACACCATCACCCCCACCGTGAACATACGACCGACAGTGTCGTCCAGCACGATATCGCCAAAGCCGGTGGTGGTCAGGGTTGATACCGTAAAATACAGTGCGTCGAAGTGGTTGTTGATGTTCTCGTTTCTGTCGACTTCCAACAAAAATACGATAGAGCTGACGATGAAGATGAAAACGAAGAGATTGATGGTGGATTTAACCACCTCTTCGTTTCGCCGAAACCAGCGTGAGGAGTCCCGCAGCTGGCGCAGCAGATAGTCGCTGCGCAAGAGCCGCAGCATCCGCACCACGCGCAAGAAGGCCACGTTGTGCATGAATGCGGGCGCCAAGAGCGAAAAGATCACCACAAGATCGATGAGCGTGACCCAGCGCAGCCAGAAATAGCGCGCCGTGTCCGCGGCGATCATTCGCATAAGAAAGTCCAGGCTCAGCACTGCGGCGATCGCTAAGTCGATGGCGATCAACGTGGGCGTCGGCTCGACTAATGACGAGACGATGAAAAACGACACGGTGATGATGTCGAAACTCAGCTGCACATAGCGGAACAGGCGCGCCGTGCGGCTGTCGCCATAATAGAGCCAACGCACGCCCCGTTTGATGACGTTGCCCTGCGCCATGCCGTCCCCCGTTCGCCGCGGTCGGTCTGCTCTCCCGCGCTCAAGATATAGCCTCTTAAAGGCTTCTGCGCGCCGCTCATGTCGCCGCAGATGCGCCCGTGACGCGATTCCCAACGGAGATTTCGCTTCTCCGGTAGCGCGGTGGCCGGGGGAGATGTAGTGTCTGGCGCCGGCGGCTGGGCCGCCAATTCCTTCATTGGGGGAGACAGAAATGTCCCGTGAGTTGCTTTTGGCCGCCGCGGCGGCCGGTGCCATGGCCTTCTTGGCCGCCTGTTCGCCGAGCGGAGAAGAAGACGCGCCGCCGGCCGATCCCGAACCGGCCGTTGAGCCTGCGAATGTCGAACCGGAGCCCGAGCCCGAGCCCGAGCCGGAACCCGAGCCCGAGCCCGAGCCCGAGCCTGAGCCCGAGCCTGAGCCCGAGCCAGAACCCGAGCCCGAGCCCGAGCCCGAACAGGCTGCGACGCTTGAGGCGGAATCGCACCTCGCCGCGGTTATCGCTGATGCGCGCCGCGACGAAGACCGCGCCCGCGACGGCGCCCGGAACCCTGCCGAAACGCTGGCCTTTTTCGGCGTCACCCCGCAGATGGACGTGGCCGAAGTGCTGCCCGGCGGCGGATGGTATTCGCGTATCCTCGTTCCGTTCGCGGGCGTGGAAGGCTCCTATGCCGGCGTGAACTACCCCATGTCGTTGTTCGAAAGCCTGTTCGGCGACGCGATGTCGGACGAGCGTCGCGCCACGCTTGAGGGCTGGGCGGACAGCTTCCCCGCGCAAGCCGCTGCTTGGGGCCCTGAAGGCGCGAACATCGTCGGCGCCTATAACTTCGCCGCCATTCCGGCCGAAGCCGAAGACACCGTCGACGCGGTTCTGTTCATCCGGGCGCTGCATAACTTGGCCCGCTTTGATCAGATGGATGACGCCATCCGCGACGCCAGCCTCCTTTTGCGTCCGGGCGGGATCGCCGGGGTCGTCCAGCACCGCGCCAAAGAAGACGCGCCTGAGGCGTATATCGATGGCTCGAACGGCTATCTGCGCCAATCCGACGTGATCGCGGCGTTCGAAGCCGAAGGCTTTGAGTTCGTGGGCTCTTCGGAAATCAACGCGAATGAGAACGACACCGCCGACCATGAAGGCGGCGTCTGGCGTCTTCAGCCCGCCCAGCGCAGCCTGGAAGGGGAAACCGAAGAAGAGCGCGCCGCATTGGACGCCATCGGCGAATCCGATCGCATGACGCTCCTGTTCCGCGTGCCGGCCGCCGAATAAAACGCCCGCATCGGACGCTCTACCGTCGCCCTCGTCGCCTTTCCGGCGGCGGGGGCGATGTGCGTTTGGGCGCAGAAGAGGCGGGTGCGGCGGGCAAGGTCTCGCAGCACGCGCAATTTGCTGGGAAGAACGAAAAACGGGGCGTCGGTCGCCCCGACGCCCCGCTAGATCATCAGATCAGCCGGTCGATCCATCCCAGGATCTCCGGCACGACGGTCGCCAGCTGAAAGCCGTCTACGACCGTGAACACGACAGACGCGCTGAGGAACAGATTCTTCAGCACGCTGCGCGCCTTGCGAAGCGTCGACATGGTGTTCCACTCGTTTCCTCAAGTAAAGGTGAGTGTGGAACCCCGGTATGCGAAGTCCCACGGACACTAGGCTTTAAGCCCCAGGTTTCGTTGCGACATTTTTGTCTCCCGCAGAGTTTCAACCAATTCCCGGTCCGGCGCAGTTTTGCCTAACACCTTGCCCGAGGCGCGCGTGAGTAGTGGCAAAGCACGGCTGAACGGCGCCGCGATCATGATCGTTTGGGACGGAATTGTGGCGATTTCGTGGAATTGGGGATTTTGTGTCACGGTGTCTGTGGTGTCGTAGTCACATCGGGGGGCGGCCCGTGCGCGAGTCCCGCCGCGCTCCGTCAGAGTGGGCCGTGACGCATCGCGGAAAGGTCCATGCTAAGGACGTCCGCGACGGTTGCGGCGCTTAGGGGAAGGCGGGGTCGGACATGGGGATGAATTTGGCGTTGTCCGCCATTATGGCGGCGGTGACGACGGGCGTGCATTTCGTTGGGCTCGCCGTCCTCTTGCGCGTGATGAACGCGCTTGAACGCCAGTCGCTTTCCCGTGCGGCGGCGCGCTCGGTTCAGCTTTTTGCGCTGCTCGGCGTCGTGTTGGCTCTCTTCGTGTTGCACTGGATTGAAATCACGCTGTATGCGGGCGCGTTTCTTGGCGTCGGCGCGTTCGAGAGATGGGAGGAGGCGCTCTACTATTCGGCCTCCAGCTTCACCACGGTGGGCTTCGGGGATGTCGTGCTCGACCCGCAATGGCGGCTTTTCGGGGCCCTGGAAAGCGCGAACGGGCTCATCCTTATTGGCTGGTCGACCGCTTTTCTCATCAGCGTGACCAACCGGCTCAACGCTTTAGAGGCGGCGGAACGACAAGACGCGCAAAGCTAGGTCCGGCCAAGTGCGCCCAAAAGCGGGGAGATCCACCGCCCCGCTTCAAGGTCGTAGGTGATGAAGCTCGCCGCGAAATCGAAGGCGCACCATCCCATGTTTCGCGATTCCGCCGCTTCTCGCACCGCCTGGGTCCAAGCGACCCGTTGCGGCAGGGCGGCGTCTCGGAAAACGCCGAACTCGCCGAGAAAGACCGGCCGGTCGTGACGCTGACCCCACTCGGCCATTTCGTCGAAGTCCTCCTCCAACGCGCGGCGTTCGGCCTCGCTTCCCCACCGGCGGCCGAGCGGGGGGGGCGTGTCTGAAAAGTCGATGCCCTGATGGGTGAACTCATAGGGGTCATAGAAGTGAAACGTCCCGACGAGATAAGGGTCCTGAGGCGGGGTGAAGCGCGACAAGCCCCAAGTGGAGTTCCAGGTGTCCCCGCCCACGATCACGGGGCGGGCGGGATTGGTCATACGAATGGCGGCGATCGCTTCCGCTGAGATTTCCTCCCAAAGCGGGTTTTCGAGCGCGTCGCGAGGCTCGTTGAGGACTTCGAAAAACACCGCGTCATCGGGTTCGGACGCATAGCGAGCGGCGATTTGCGACCAGAGCGCCAAAAAACGCGGTCGCTCAGCGCGCGGCGCGCTCATCATGGCGTAATACTGGTGCATGTCGAGGATGACGTTGAGGTCGCGCGCGCGGGCTTGGGCGAGCACTTCGTCCACTCGGGCGAAGAAAGCCGGATCGATGGCGTAGGGCGGCTCGCGTCCCGCATGCTCGGTCCATGCGATGGGCAGCCGGACGGTGTCGAAACCGGCGGCTGCGATCTGGTCGAAGTGCCATGCCTCAATCGCGAACCCCCAGTCGCCCTCCCGCGGCGCATTCAAGGCGTTGGCGACGTTGATGCAGGCCCGGACTGGAAAGTCGAAGGCGGCGTCGGGCGCGCGCGGCGCCGGGGCGTCTTTGTCCGCAGAAGCCGGGCCGTCACAGGCTGAAACCATAAAGGCGGCGAACAACGGAATAATCAGTGCGCGCATGGCCAGGCTCGTTCCTTTGCGCTGACGCGGGGGAGAGGATAAGCATGCCCCTGCAATCCCCGGTCCATCGCCGGTCGACTTTTATCGAGGCGGCATGTTCTCAAAAATTCTTATTGCCAACCGCGGCGAGATCGCGGTGCGGATCATCAAGACCGCGCGCCGCCTCGGCGTGACCTCAGCGGTGGTCTATTCCGAGGCGGATGCGGGCTCGCTCGCTGTTGCGATGGCTGATGAGGCATATCCCATCGGCCCGCCGCCACCCGGCGAGAGCTATTTGGTGATGGAAAAAATCCTGGATGCGGCGCGCAAGTCAGGCGCTGAGGCGATCCATCCCGGTTTCGGGTTCTTGTCGGAGAAAGCGGAGTTCGCTCGCGCGGTGGCTGAGGCGGGGCTGGTTTTCATCGGACCCAATCCCCACGCCATTGACGCGATGGGCGACAAGATCGCTTCCAAAGAAGCCGCCGCCGCCGCTGGGGTGTCGACCGTGCCTGGGCATATGGACATCATCAAAGACGCCGATCAGGCGGTGAAAATCGCCAAGAAGATCGGGTTCCCGGTCATGCTGAAAGCCTCCGCCGGCGGGGGCGGCAAGGGCATGCGCATCGCCTATGACGCTGAGGAGGCGCGGGAGGGTTTTACGTCCGCGAGCAACGAGGCCCGCACCGCGTTCGGCGATGATCGGGTCTTCATCGAAAAATTCATCGAACAGCCGCGGCATATCGAGATCCAAGTGCTCGGCGACAAACATGGAAACGTCGTCCATCTGGGCGAGCGGGAATGCTCCATCCAGCGGCGAAACCAAAAGGTGATCGAAGAGGCGCCGAGCCCGTTCCTTACCGAAACGGTGCGTGAGGCGATGGGCGCTCAAGCGATCGCGCTGGCCAAAGCGGTGGACTACGACAGCGCCGGCACGGTCGAGTTCATCGTCGACAAGGACCGCAACTTCTATTTTCTCGAAATGAACACCCGTCTCCAGGTCGAGCATCCCGTCACCGAGATGATCACCCGGCTCGATTTGGTGGAGCAGATGCTGCGGGCGGCGGCGGGGGAGAGGCTCTCCATCACCCAGGACGATGTCCGTCTCAACGGCTGGGCGGTCGAGTGCCGCCTCTATGCCGAGGACCCCTATCGCGGCTTCGCCCCCTCCATCGGCAGGCTGACGCGCCTGCGTCCGCCCGCGGAGACAAGCCAGGAGGGGCGGAGCATCCGCTTGGATACCGGGGTGGTCGAGGGCGACGTCATCTCGATGTTCTACGACCCGATGATCGCAAAGCTGGTCACGCATGGTCCCGACCGCTTGGCCGCCATCGACACCGCCCTTGAGGCGTTGGACGTCTATGAGCTGGAGGGCATCCAGGACAATCGGCCGTTTTTGTCGGCGGTCTTGGAGACCGAGCGGTTTCGCGAGGGCGCGTTGTCGACCGCCTTTATTGCGGAAACGTTTCCCGAAGGCTTCGGCGGAACCGACTTGCGCGCCGATCAGAAAGACAAACTCATCGCCGCAGCCGCTTTCGCCCATGTTTTTGGCGTGCGCCGCGCGGGCGGCATCAGCGGCCGGATCGCAACGCCTAAGGGCGCGGAGAGGGACGTCTGGTGCGTCCTCTTGCATGACGAGACCCACGAGATCGCAACGGCGTTTGGCGAAGATGGGGGAGAGCTCACTTGGGCCGCTTCGGGCCGAACGGCCTCGCTTGAGACGACATGGCGACCCGGCGAACGCTTGTTCAAGGGCGAGCTCGATGGCGAACGCTTCGCTGTGTTCATCGCGCCGGCGCGGGAGGGGTACCAGCTGCGGCATCGCGGCGCGGCGGCGCATGTCATCGTCACCCCGCCGCGTGCGGCGGAATTGCATGAGCGGCTGCCTGAAAAGGAACCCGCAGACACCAGCGGTCTCGTCGTCAGTCCGATGCCGGGCTTGGTGGTCAGTCTCTCCGCCGCAGTTGGCCAATCGGTGAAAGCGGGAGAGGCGCTGGTCGTCGTTGAGGCGATGAAAATGGAAAATGTGATACGCGCTGGGCGGGACGGCGTGGTGAAAGCGACGCCCGTCGAGCCCGGCGAGAGCGTCGCGGCTGACCAAGTGTTGGTGGAGTTGGAGTGAGCCGAGGCATGTTAGGGGCGCTTTTCAATCCGCGAGGAACTCTGGACGCTGGCGCGTTTTGGTCGGCGTTGTTGTTCTTGGTGATCGCAGGCGGTTTCTTGGCGCTGTTGCAACAGGAACGGCCCGAACAGGCCAATTTCGCCGCGTTCGCGGGCTTGTTTTTGAAGTTTCCGTTCTTCTGTGTTTTCGCTCAGCGGTTTCGCGCGAAGGGGCAGCCCGCCGCTTTGGCGCTGATCCCGCTGGGCGCCGGCTTTGCGGTGGCGCTGGCCGCTTTTTTCGCCGCCCAGTTCGTCGTGATGACCCCGGTTATGATCGAATTGGCCCAAGACCGCGGACACGATGTCGAGACATTCGTCGAACTCGCCGCCATCGTTCAGACCGATGAAGGGTTCGAGGCTGCGCTCGAAGAGCGTGTGACCGATCCTGAGGTCACCGCGCTCCTCGTCAGCCGTTCGGCCGGACCGAGCTTTGTCGGATTTTGGGCGCCGGCCTTCTTGCTCGCAATTTGGGCGGGCGCGGCGGTGCGTCGTCCCTATTCCTGACGGATTTGGGCGCCAAGGCGTGGCGTCGTCGCGCGAAGACGTTAGGGTGAGGCGCGACTGCTTGGAAGGGGACACTCCATGGTCAACGTACTGTTCAATCCCAACGGACGAATCCCGTCCGGCCCGTTCTGGACTGGCATTCTCATTCTCATCGCCGTGAACGCCGCGATTTCAGCGGCGTCGGCTTACGTCAACCCGATGATCGGCATCATCGGGATCGTGCTGCTCTATCCGTTCATTTGCGTCTATGTGAAGCGTTTCCATGACGCCGGAAAGAGCGGTTGGCTCGTGCTGCTGGTGATCCTGGCTTACATTATTCTGGGCTTCATCGGCGGCATGGTACTGAGCTTCACGCTCGGCGGCGATCTCACCGCGCAAGTCATGGAGGCCGCTCAAAGCGGGGATCAGGCGCAAATTCAGGCCCTCCAAATGCAGATGACCCAAACTCTGCTCATTCCGAGCATCATCCTCAACGCCGTCATCGCGTTGGGTGTTGCGTTTGTGGTCGCAAATCTCCGCAGCGACCCTGAAACCAACAAATATGGACCGCCGACGACGCCGGCGGCCGCGTAAGTCACGGGCTGGGGCCGCTCGCCGCGGCCCCAGCGCCTTGCGCTCAGCTCTGTGCGGGCGTGCTCGGCGTGATCACAGAGAACACCGCGCCATGGGGGTCGGCGATCACAGCCATCCGGCCGACGCCGGGGATGTCGAAGGCGGGGACTTTCACCTCACCGCCCTCTTCAGCGGCTTTTGCGCAGGACGCGTCCACGTCGTCCACCGCGATGTAAACCATCCAGTGGGGCGGAATACCTTCCCATTGCGGTCCCTGAATTCTAACGACGCCGCCATAGTCTTCACTTGAGCCAGGGCGTTGAAAGAGCGTGTACACGCCGGTCTCGCCGCCCATGTCCTGGCCGCGGGTCGTCCACCCAAACAGTTGTTGATAGAATCCAGCGGCGGCCTCCGGATCGGGCGAAGCCAGTTCGTGCCAAGCCCAAGTCCCATGGTATTCGCTCATCAGCGCATCTCCCCATTGGCTCTGCGCCGCAACGCTGAGGCGAAGGGAAGGGCGTGGCAAGCCCGTAATACTAGTGGGCCGACACTTCGAGATCCGCCCCGATCGAGCGAATAGGGCCGAACAGGGCGATGAAGCTTTCGCGCAGGGCGGCGTCGACGACCGCCATGTTGTCCGTCACCCCCAACGCGGCCAGGGACGTCACGCCATAGCGGGGATCGGCGATGCCGCAAGGGGTGATGCCGGAGAAATGCGTAAGGTCGGGTGCGACGTTCAACGCCACGCCATGCGAACTGATCCAGCGCGATAGGCGCACGCCGATCGCGGCGATTTTGTCTTCCCGGCCCTCGCCGCGGGGCGTCCAAACGCCCACGCGATCCGCGCGCGGCTCCGCGGCCACCCCAAGTCTGCCGAGTGCGTCGACCATCCAGGTTTCGAGGGAAGAGACGAACCGACGGACGTCGCGCCCGCGACGCCGCAAATCCAGCATCAGATAGACCACCCGCTGTCCGGGCCCGTGATAGGTGTACCGCCCGCCTCTCCCTGTCTGAAAAACGGGAAACCGGTCCGGCGCCGTCAGCTCTTCGGGAGCGGCGCTTGAGCCTGCGGTGTAGAGCGGGGGGTGCTCCAACAGCCAAACGAGTTCGGGCGCGCGTTCGGCCAGAATGTCCGCACGCCGCGCGTCCATGACCGCAAGCGCCTTCTCATAAGGCGTCAGACCCGGCGATTGGAGCCAGTCAATCGGCGTTGCGGGCGCGGCGAGATCGTGCATCGGTCCTTACCCGTCCTTTACGACACCAGCCCTATAGTCGCCTTTGCGCCGGCGGTTTCAACCTGCAGCCGGCGGAGCAGGCGAGCCGGGTCATGAGCCAAGTCGAACGCGTAAACGTGGAGATTTCGGTCCTTTTGGGCCGCTGCACGTTGCCAATGCAGCAGCTACTGCGCATGGGCCGTGGCGCGGTGATCCCGCTGGACACCCGCGAAGACGACACGCTGTGGATCCTCGCAAACAATCATCCTATCGCGCGGGGCGAAGTGAGCATTCAGGGCGAGAAAGTCGCAGTGAGCGTTACAGAGCCCGCCGACGTCCACGACTTTCGCTCCGACAGCTGATGCGCCGAAGGCGGCGACCGCCCTCGGCGCGCTCATTCAACCCCGCACTCTTCGCCTAGCCGTTCAGCCAGGTCTTGAGCCGATCTTGCCAGCGTTGCCGGCGTTCTTCGGCTTCGGGATCAGGGTCCGGCGCGGCTGGCGCGGCGGCCAGTACCGGTTCGGGTTCAAGGTCCGGTTCGGCGTCGGCCTCTGCTTCCGGTTCCGCCTCGACCCCAACCAACGCGTCAGCCGGCTCCGCCTCTTCAGCCCTGGGCGAGGATGTTTCCATCTCAGGCTCAGGCTCGGGCGCCGGCGCGTCGATTTCGGCCGGGATCGCCGCCTCG
>CAZABJ010000032.1:0-1704 GCA_964483375.1 uncultured Caulobacterales bacterium | reverse complement strand
CGCCTCGGGCGGTTCGGGCTCAGTCGCAGCGGCGTCCTCGCTCACAGGCTGTTCTTGGGCGGGCGACGCTTGGGGCGCAGGCGCGGAGGCCGGTTCCTCGTCATACCGCTCCTCACGCTCATCAGCCGCCTCGGCCGTATCCTCAGCGACTTCGATCGCCGCGGCTCCCTGAGCGGTCGTCGCTTCCGCCAGCGCTGGGGCGGCGCTGAGTTCAGCGGCCGCCGCTTCGGGGTCGACCACGCGCATGCCCTCGGGCTCGGCGTCCGCAGTCCCTTCAGCCGTACGGCGACCGCGGCCGCCGCGCCGACCGCGGCGACGCCGACGCTTCGGCTTGTCCTCGTCGTCCTCTTCGCCAGAGGCTTCCTGCGCTTCTTCGGGCTCCTCGTCGTCGGCGCTGTCGGCCGCCACGTCATCAGCGGTCGTTTCGGCGGCGACCTCCGCCTCGGCGTCCGCGTCCGCGCCGCCCCGCCGCCGGCGTCTGCGGCGGCGACGTTTTTTGCCTTGTTCCTCTTCGCCGTCGCCCGACGCCTCTTCGACCTCAGGTTCGGGTTCAATGGCGGCTGGTTCGTCTTCGACGGGAAGAGCGGAGGGCGCGTCTTCGCGCTTATAGGACTCTAGCCGGTCGATGGTGCAGTCCGGCGGGATCATCGAGTCATCAGCGGCGACCAGCACCGTCATGCCATAGCGCTCTTGGGCGGCGTTCAGATGCGCGCGTTTCTCGTTCAAGAGATACAACGCCACGTCGGTGGCGGCGGAGACGCGAATGACGCCGGCTTGCCCGCGCACGCCCTCTTCTTCGATCGACCGCAGAATATGAAGCGCGCTCGACTCCACCGACCGCACGATCCCCCGGCCCTTGCAGACGTGGCATTCGGTGTGGCTGCCCTCAAGCATGCTCGCCCGGCGACGCTGACGGGACAGCTCCATCAGGCCGAAGCCGGAGATCTTGCCCGCCTGCACCCGCGCGCGATCCCGCTTGAGGCAATCCCGCATGCGTTTTTCGACGGCGCGGGTGTTTTTCGCCTCCTCCATATCAATGAAGTCGATGACGATCAGCCCGGCCAAATCGCGGAGGCGGAATTGCCGGCAGGCTTCCTCCGCCGCCTCGAGATTGGTCTTCAACGCGGTGGCTTCGATATTGCGTTCGCGCGTGGACCGACCGGAGTTTACGTCGATCGCCACAAGGGCTTCGGTCTGGTTGATGACCAGATAGCCGCCTGATTTCAGCGACACGGTCGGATTGTAGATCTGCTCGAGCTGGTCCTCAGCGCGCTCGCGCAAGAAGAGCGGCGACTCCCCGCGATAGGGCTGCACCTTCTTAGCATGGCTCGGCATGAGCATGCGGATGAAGTCCTTGGCCTCGCGATAGGCGACATCGCCTTCCACCAGGACTTCCTCCACGTCCTTGTCATAAAGGTCGCGGATAGCGCGTTTGACCAGATTATCCTCTTCGTGAACCAAGCACGGGGCGACGGATTTCAAGGTGTCTGAGCGGATCGTCTCCCAAACCTTGAGCAGATACTCATAGTCACGACGCACTTCAGTCTTGGTGCGCTTGGCGCCCGCCGTGCGCACGATCAGCCCCATGCCGTCAGGCACCGCGAATTCGTCGACGATTTTGCGAAGCCGCTTGCGGTCGGTGGCGGATGTGATCTTGCGGCTGATCCCGCCGCCGCGCGCGGTGTTGGGCATCAGCACGCAATA
>CAZABJ010000031.1:13118-32616 GCA_964483375.1 uncultured Caulobacterales bacterium | reverse complement strand
CCCAAGACGCCAGCGTTCATGCCGGCATAGCTGAATTCCAAAGACATCCCGCTCCCCCGCGCTTGCTGCGCCCGGCAGGGTAACGCGTTTTCCGCGAATTGCGACGGCGGCCGAATGGGCTTCGGCGACGGTCATCACGTCAGGATCGCCGCCGCAGACGCAGGCCGCGGCGGCGTGACCCGGTTTTAGCCCTTGATGTCGATTTTTTGCGCCGCGCGCGTGGCGGTTTCGGTCTTAGGCAGCGTGATCGTCAGAACGCCTTTTTCGAACCCGGCTTCGATCTTCTCGCGGTCGATGTCGGCGGGCAGCGGGAACGAGCGTTGGAAGCGGCCGAAGCGCCGTTCGCTCATATAGAAACTCGCGCGCTTGTCTTGGGAGGTTTCCTTTTTCTCCCCTGCGATGGTGATCATCGCGTCGGAAACCGAGAGCTCCACGTCGCCCCGGTCGATGCCGGGAAGTTCGGTCGAGATGACATAGGCGGTTTCGGTTTCCGCGACGTCCGCCGCGGGCAGTCCGAACATCGGGCCAAAGGCGCTGGCGGCCATCGGGTGGGCGGGGCGCATCGCCGGCACGTTCGCCCCCGGAGCCACGCTGGCGCGCGCGCCGGTGGCGTTCCAGAAAGACTCCATCATCCGGGTCATTTCTTCCTGCATGCGTGTCATTTCCGACTGCATGGACTGGAAGGGCTCGAAGGCCTGTCGCATCATCGACATGGCGTCGAGCGGCTCGTCTTTGATTTTTTCGGCGACCATGAGGGTTCTCCTCGTGCTTTTCGAAACACGCGTCCCGTTCATAAGCACGCGTCGGGCGCGAAGGGCGTACACAGCCAAACGCTACCCTTATTCGCCGCAGACGTCGCCGGTTTCAGCGCCGAGCCGGGCGATGTTGTGGAGAAACTGGCCCATGCCTCGGTGCGTCGACCGCTTCCGAAAGCGACGTCGCGATGATAGCGAACGCAGGACAACCCGGCTGGGAACCGCGACATGCCCAATTCAGCTCGCATTGCGATGGCCGTGCATGGCGGCGCGGTGCCGATGACGGGGGAGGACTACGGCCGAGAGGAGGCGCATCTTCTCACGGTCGTCACCCGCGGACGGGACATGCTCGCCGCAGGCGCAAGCGCTCTGGAGACGGTGTTGGTCGCCGCACGCGCGCTGGAGACCTCGGGCCTGTACCTGGCGGGGAAGGGGTCTTCTCCTAACCGTAACGGCGAGTACGAACTCGATGCGGCCGTCATGGACGGCTCCGCCCGGCGGGCGGGCGCGGTCGCCGCGCTCACGGGCTATGTCAGCCCCGCTGAAGTCGCCGCCGGCGTGATGACGCATACGCCGCATGTGTTGTTGGCCGGGGGCGGCGCAAACCAATTCGCGGCCCAAAACGGCTTTGAGCAGGTGACCGATCCGCCCGCCTACTACACGCCCGCCGCCCGTTACGAACCGGGTTCTGCTGACGAGCTGGGGCACGGCACCATTGGCGCGGTGGCGCGCGACATCCGGGGGCGCTTAGCGGCCGCCACCTCCACAGGCGGGGTTTTGGGCAAGTTGCCCGGCCGGGTCGGGGACGTGCCGTTGATCGGAGCGGGCACTTGGGCGGATGAACGCGTGGCCGTTTCCTGCACGGGCCAGGGCGAGTACTTCATCCGCGCCGCCGTCGCCGCCGATATTTCCGCGCGCATGCGCTATGGCCGCTATGGCCTTAAGAACGCCGCCGACGGCGCGTTAGAAGACATGCGGCGGCAGGGCGGCGAGGGCGGCCTCATCGCCGTGGACGTCACAGGCGCGGTGACCACCCCCTATGTCAGCCCCGGCATGAAACGCGCCTGGCTTGACCCCGACGGAACCCCCCGCGCCTCGACATACGGATAGGGGGCGAGAGGCTCGTCGGGCGGGCGCGCGCGTTGCGGCCGAGGTTGCTTTTCAATGTTTGACGGAAAACACTCAAAGCGAGCGCAGGTCGCGCTGACGCGAGGGGGCGGACGATGACCGGCAGCCGCAAAGACGATTTTGCTTCTCGACAATCAGCGCGTCCGCGCCGGACGGCGCGCTTGACGGGTTTGGCTCGGCGCGCCGCGAGCGTCTTGAGCGTCTGCGCGGCGACCGCTTTGGCGCTGCTTCTTGCGCCGGCGCCGGTCGCGGCTCAGTCGCCGCCGGACGAATGCAGTGGGGCGTGGGCGTATTTTCAATACCCGGCGAACGGCCGGACTTTTGAGTTTGGCAGCACGATCTATGTGAGGGTCCAAGTCGGTTCCCCCGCGCAAGTCGATCGCATCGTTCTGTATAGCAATGGTGCACGCGTCAGGACCGAGGAGCGCGATCCGTATGAGTGGGCCCGGAGTGACGGGCGCGGCGACAATGCCCTCCGCAATCTGCGAGAGGGCGACTATCAGCTTCGGGCGGTCGTGCACGATGTCTGCGGGCAAAACCACGAATACGTCTCGAACTTCTCAATTCGCCCCGACGAAACCGGTGGCTCGGCCGACAATGGCCAGATCAACGCCTGCAACGGCAATGCGCGCTTTGTTCGCCCGTCGGTCGGCGCCGTGTTCGACCCGGACGAAGACTTCGACGTGGAAGTGACCCCGGAACGACGCCAGGATATTGAGCACATCGAACTTTATGTGAACGACGCGCTGATCCGCCGCGAAGTGCGCCATCCCTATGAGTGGGGCGATCGGCGCGGTCGCCTGCACCAATATCTGCGTACGCTGCCCCCGGGGTCATACGCCCTGCGCGCGCGCGTCATCGATGAGTGCGGGGGCGAGACCGTCGTCGAACGTCAGATCCAAACGGGCGTCAGCCAGGACTTCGACGACGACCTGAACGTCGAAATCGGCGGGCCCGCTGCGCCCGACGCGGCGTGCGACCTCACCGCCGTCTTCGCAGAGCCTCCCATCGGCGCTCAAGAAGCCGACGGAGACAGGCTGTATGTGCGGATTGAGCCGAACGACCAAACCGACGTCGACTCGATTGACCTGTATTTCAACGGTGAGTTTGTCCGAACTGAAGAGCGCTATCCCTATGAATGGGCGCGCAGAGGCGGCGGCTCCGATAGCCCGTTGCGAAATGTGCCGCCAGGGCTCCACACGATCACGGCGATCGTGAACGGAGACTGCGGCGCTCCGCTACAGATTGAGCGCCAGATTCTCGTCGACTAATCCCGGCGGCCCGCGTCGATTTTTGGCGCCGGCCGCCGTCCCTCGCCATGGCCCCGCGCCGCGGCTGCGGCCGCGCAAAACGCCTCTCTTGGCGGAAACTCCGCTATGGTCGCACCGGCAGACCAAGCGGGAGCCTGCTCTATGCGTGCGTTGAGAGGGTATTTCGGCGTCGGCGTCGAAGGCATTTCGAAAGCCATGAATTTGGGGGCGGTGATGCGCACCGCCCATGCCTTTGGCGCGAGTTTCGTGTTCACCGTCGACGCTCATCCCCGCGCCCATGAGGTGCGCAAGTCGGACACCTCGCGCAGCTTCGACCATGTGCCGTATTACGCCTGGGATACGGTGGAGGACATCCGGTTGCCCAAGGGGTGCAGCCTGGTCGGCGTGGAGTTGACCGAGGACGCGGTCGAACTGCCGACGTTCAAGCATCCCCAGGGCGCGGCCTATGTCCTTGGTCGGGAGCGCGGCGACCTTAGCGAGGCGATGCTCGCCCGCTGCCAGCATGTGGTGAAAATCCCCACGCGCTTTTGCTTGAATGTCGGTCTGGCGGCCGCGCTCACCATGTATGACCGCACCATCGCCATGGGGGGATGGCCCGAACGGCCTCTCATGCCGGGCGGTCCTGAGTTGAAAGCGGCCGACGACTGGAACGCCCCGCCGATGCGGCGCAGGCAGGCTTAGTTCAACCGGAACACGCGCTGCATCAGCCCCAGGGCGCCGCGATAGGCCAGCGGCGCGTCCGTCACCGCCAGGGCGATGCAGGTGCGGCCAGGCTCCGCGACGGGGCGGTGCACCACGTCGGGGCCGGCGACGCAAAGGTCCCCGGGTTCATAGACCCGGCGGCCGTCGCCGAACGCGCCGGTCAACACCAAGGTGTACTCTTCCCCGCTATGGCCGTGATTCGGCGCGCCTTTGCCGGGTTCGATGCGGATCAGCTCAGCCTTGGTCTCGCCTTCGCTCATCAACGGCAGCGTCCGAAGCCCAGGTCCCGCAAACTTCCAGCCTGTTTGTTCGAGAGCCGCCAAAGCCGCCCCGCGGGCGGGCTCCGGCAAGCTGAGGATTTCGTCGAGGCCTTTGCCGGCCTCAGCGGCGGCGTCCGCATGCGCGGCGTCGTCTTCATCCAAGGCGTCGATCAGGTTGAGCATGTCTTTGAGCGCGTCAGGGCGAAGCGCGACAGGGTCGATCGTCTCCAAAAGCGCGCCGCCAAGCGCGTCGGCCGCCTTCGCCGCGTTACGCGTGTCGGTTTCGAGCCGCGCGCGCGTATCGATCAGAAGCCGCATAGGGGCCGGCATCCGCCCAGCGCCGTAAGACAGCGCGAGATCGCTGATATCGCCAGCTTCATCCCACATTCAATCGCACACCTTGGCTCGCGCGGCGTTAAACCGCACATACATCGACAAAGTGAGCATATCGATCACACACTGCTATTGGTCAAGGCCGCGCAACTTTTAGATGGGCCCAGGCGGTTACAAGTCGCCGTCCAGTTTCCCGCGCAGTTTCTGAAACGCCAGTCGCAGCCTGGATTTCACGGTGCCAAGCGGCAGGCCGCTTTTCTCCGCGATCTCTCGGTGGGTGAGGCCGTCAAAAAAGGCGAACTGGAGCAATTCCAGTTGTTCCGCCGGCAAATCTTGGACCGCGTCGCGCACCCGCGCTTCGCGCTCGCCGGCTGACACCGCATCGTCCGGCGCGGTCTCGGGTTCGGGCAACAGGGAAGGGTCGTAGGGGTCCAAGTCGGGCTTGGAGGCGCGTCGCAACGCGTCGATGCGGCGATTGCGGGCGATTCGGAAAATCCACGTCGACACCGAGGCCTGCTCCCGGTCAAACGTGTCCGCCTTGCGCCAAACCGCGATCAGAACCTCTTGGGCGATCTCTTCGGCCTGCGCGGCGTCGGCGCCCAAGCGCATCAAATACGCTTTCACGCGCGGCGCGAAATAGGTGAAGATCTCTGCGAAAGCGGCTTTGTCGCGCCTCTGGCCGATTTCCTCCACAAGCGCGGCAAGCCGGTCGCGATCCGGCGCGGCGGAGGTGGGTGATGAGACGCTCAGCGTTCAGGCTCCTCAGCCGGGTCGTTGCGCAAAAACGCGCTAGTGCGGGGCCCGTGTGTTGCTACCTGAGGCCGATCAAGGCGCAGGCCGGCGGTGAAATCAAGCGTCGCTCGCCGCGATCTCGCCGCACAAGCAGGGTTTTTTTGACGCATCTACGCCATAGAGTGCATAGGCGCGGGGGCGCAGGAGAGTTCCTTCAAAGCGGGGTCGCAGCATGTACCGGACTGTCCTTATTGTTTTAGCCGCAGCTGTCGCGACCGCGGGGCTCGGGCCGGCGTCGGCCGAGCCTCGGCGCGTGTCGACGCATCAGGACTGGGTCGTCTATGTGAACGACGACAGCCCTCAAGGGCGGGTGTGTTACGCGTTGACCGATGCATCCGAAATCGCGCCGCGAAATCTGGATCACGGCCGGGTGGTGATGATGGTGGGGTCCTGGGCGTCAGGCGCGCGGACCGAGCAGGTGATGTTTCAGACGGGATACGAGCTTCGGCCGTCCGGACCTGTGCGGGCCCGGGTCGGGTCGGATGTCTATCGCATGTTCGTCGATGGTTCCGACGCCTTCGCCTATGATGACGAGGAAAGCCGATTGGTTCGCGCGATGCGCCGCGGTTCGACCTTGCGCGTCGAGGCGACCTCGACGCGGGGCAACGCTACGGCGTATGCGTTCTCGCTTCGCGGGGTGACGGCGGCGTTGCGCGCGGTGGCGCAAGCCTGCTGACGCCGCCTATTTTGGGCGACGGTTGGGCCAAATGTCAGCATGCGGGCCGACGGGCTCGAAATCTTTGACGTGCAGCTTTATCTGGTGGTCTTTCGCGCCCGGCCGCCCATCCGGCCGCATGCCGCGATAATAGGCCTTTTGCCATTTTTCATCGACCGCCCACTCGGCCCGTTCGTCGAGCGCCTCGATGAAGTCGCCGCGGCTGTCGCGCCACAAGTCGTTCATCGCCTTGCGGTCCACGTCCTCAATAATCGGGCGGATCTCCGGCTCCACTTTTTCGAGCGTGGAGCGCCGCACGGGGAAGATGTGGGCGATCGGCTCGTCCTGTTCGAAACGCACCGCATGGTCTGGCCTGGTGAAAAGCCAGTTCATCGTAAAGGTGTAGGGCGACCAGTCCGTTTCGATAACGCCGGTCAGGGGCGCGATGCCGTCTTTCGGCCGGTTGATGGGGCCTTGAACCATGATGTTCCAACCCGGCGGGGTCTTGAACATCATCGGCAACTCAAACGTCAGCACGCCGGAACCGAAATGGCTCATGCCCTTGACCACTGCGTCGTCGGCGACGGGGGCGTCAGGGTCGTAGGTCACTGTCATCTCGGTCTTGTCGTCGCGCCCGTTCCATGAGGCGGTGAACGCCGCCGGGTTAAGAATCTCCCAGCCGTGAGAATTGGCGATGGTCAGAGGCAGACAGCGATAGGCGTAAGATTGCGGGGTGGCGTCCATCCAGTCGCGTTTCGACGGCGCCGGACGGATTGGCGGGGCGTTGCGGGAAAGTGGAAAACAGATGAGTTTCATCGCGGATAACCTCAAGACGCGGCTCGCGCCTACCCAGACCAGAATGCCGACCACGGGGCAAGGCGGCATGACTGGGGCTGCGCATTCGTCCGCCTAGGCGCGTAGCGAGCGCGCCCGCGCAGTGCTATCTCCGCAGTCATGGACCACCAACTGGATATCGGCAAAGCCAACCCGAACGCCCCGACCATAGCGGGCGCGACGGCGCCGGCGGAGGATGCGCGGCCTTCGCTGGTCGGCCTGACCAATGATGAACTCAAAGCCGCGCTGGTCACGCGGGCGGGCGTAGACCCCAAAAAGGCGCGCATGCGCGCCGAGCAGCTGTGGCGGTGGATTTATCATTACGGGGCCACGGATTTCGACGCGATGACAAACGTGTCGAAGGATTTGCGCGCTGCGCTCGCCGACACGTTCACGCTCGCGCGGCCTGCGGTTTCGGAACGTCAGGTCTCCACAGACGGCACGCGGAAATACCTCATCCGTCTGGCTGACGGGGCGGAGGTGGAGACCGTCTTCATCCCCGATGTCGGAAAAGCCGGGGCGCTTTGCGTGTCCTCTCAGGTGGGCTGTACGCTCACCTGCACCTTCTGCCACACCGGCACTCAACGGCTGGTGCGCAATCTCACCGCCGCCGAAATCGTCGCCCAAGTGATGATCGCGCGTGATGATTTGGGCGAATGGCCGACCTCCACCGAAGACCGGCGCCTCACCAACATCGTCTTCATGGGCATGGGCGAGCCGCTTTACAATTTGGACGGCGTGGCCGCGGCCATGGACGTGATGGCCGATGGCGAGGGCGTCGCCATTTCTCGTCGTCGCACGACGGTGTCGACCTCCGGCGTCGTCTCCAAAATGACCGAGCTGGGGGAGCGCACCGGGGCGATGCTCGCGATTTCGCTGCACGCCACCAATGACGCGCTGCGCGACGAGCTCGTGCCCATCAACCGCAAATGGCCAATCGCCGAACTCTTGGACGCGTGCCGCGCCTATCCGGGCCTCTCAAACGCCAAGCGCATCACGTTTGAATATGTGATGTTGAAAGGCGTCAACGATTCCATCGCCGAAGCCAAAGCGTTGGTCCGTCTGCTCGCCGGCATTCCGGCGAAGATTAACCTGATCCCCTTCAACCCCTGGCCCGGCGCGCCCTATGAGTGCTCGGACTGGGACCGCATCGAAGCCTTCGCCGACGTGGTCAACCGTGCGGGCTACGCCTCGCCCATCCGCACCCCCCGCGGCCGCGACATCTTCGCCGCCTGCGGCCAGCTCAAGAGCGAAAGCGTGAAGGAACGGCGGCGGGTGGGGTAGGCGGTCCGAGCGCCGGCCTGCGTTCGCGGTTATGTCATCGCCCGCCTTCGACGACGGCGATGGTCGCCCTCATCGCATCGGCCAGAGGTTTTCGCTTTTTGCTGCGGCTCCGCTTGAGCCTCACAGCGCCCCAGCTGACATAGTAAGACGTCGGGTCCCATGAGATGAGCAATTCGGGCAAGCCTCGCGTGGCGGAGTTATCTACGACCGCGCCTGCATCAGCGAATGCAGCGGCTTTAGGCAAACGCTCCAAAGACCGTTTCCAGCGATCTCTTATCTTATCTTCGGGAACTGAATGGCCGCCTTGCGCAACCCGCTGCGCGACGCGCCTAACATTGAGGTCCGGATCGGTCAGAAGCACAAAAACAAGGCCAATCCAATAGCCGGCGCGTGAAGAGGCTTCAAGTCGGGGAAAGTACTTATCGGACGAGAGCACAGTTTCGACTAGAAACGATGCTCTGCCGGCAATGAGTTCATCAACACGGTCATCGGTGTGTTGCGCGGCTAGCAAGCTCACCTGGTTCAGCGGCAATTCCGGGTGGGCTATCGCAAGTTCCTTGGCGACGGCGTCCGCGTTCAAGCGAACAAGAGGCTGTGGGGTCTCGGGGGCGCCGGAAAGTCGGTCAAAGATGCTGCTTTGTGCAAAAGTACTCTTGCCTGAGCCGTTGGGTCCGGCCAGCAACCACAGGCATGGTCTTGTCACCCGCCAGCCTTGGATTGTTTCCTTGGACGCGCCTCACCGTTTCGCGACGTTCGCGATCCTGTGGTTTTTGCCTCTAGCGCGACCCCAGCCTTGGCCTTCAATTCGGTTCCGGGATTTCGTGCTTTTGTGGACTTCACGTCATGCTCCGGCGCAGAGTCCGCCGCCGCCATTTCGCTTGGCGGCCGAGCGACCGGGACGCCTGCGAATTCGGCGCGTGCGACCGCATCGCGTACTTCCTCGGCCAGCGCTTCGACAAGTCTTTGAGACCCTTTGGAGGGGCTATCTAATCTCTTCCTTTTCATACCCAAATGCTATCATTCAATAATGGCGAATGTACAGCAAACTCAGCCGCACCCCCCGCGGCCGCGACATCTTCGCCGCCTGCGGCCAGCTCAAGAGCGAAAGCGTGAAGGAACGGCGGCGGGTGGGGTAGGCGGTCCGAGCGCCGGCCTGCGTTCGCGGTTATGTCATCGCCCGCCTTCGACGACGGCGATGGTCGCCCTCATCGCATCGGCCAGAGGTTTTCGCTTTTTGCTGCGGCTCCGCTTGAGCCTCACAGCGCCCCAGCTGACATAGTAAGACGTCGGGTCCCATGAGATGAGCAATTCGGGCAAGCCTCGCGTGGCGGAGTTATCTACGACCGCGCCTGCATCAGCGAATGCAGCGGCTTTAGGCAAACGCTCCAAAGACCGTTTCCAGCGATCTCTTATCTTATCTTCGGGAACTGAATGGCCGCCTTGCGCAACCCGCTGCGCGACGCGCCTAACATTGAGGTCCGGATCGGTCAGAAGCACAAAAACAAGGCCAATCCAATAGCCGGCGCGTGAAGAGGCTTCAAGTCGGGGAAAGTACTTATCGGACGAGAGCACAGTTTCGACTAGAAACGATGCTCTGCCGGCAATGAGTTCATCAACACGGTCATCGGTGTGTTGCGCGGCTAGCAAGCTCACCTGGTTCAGCGGCAATTCCGGGTGGGCTATCGCAAGTTCCTTGGCGACGGCGTCCGCGTTCAAGCGAACAAGAGGCTGTGGGGTCTCGGGGGCGCCGGAAAGTCGGTCAAAGATGCTGCTTTGTGCAAAAGTACTCTTGCCTGAGCCGTTGGGTCCGGCCAGCAACCACAGGCATGGTCTTGTCACCCGCCAGCCTTGGATTGTTTCCTTGGACGCGCCTCACCGTTTCGCGACGTTCGCGATCCTGTGGTTTTTGCCTCTAGCGCGACCCCAGCCTTGGCCTTCAATTCGGTTCCGGGATTTCGTGCTTTTGTGGACTTCACGTCATGCTCCGGCGCAGAGTCCGCCGCCGCCATTTCGCTTGGCGGCCGAGCGACCGGGACGCCTGCGAATTCGGCGCGTGCGACCGCATCGCGTACTTCCTCGGCCAGCGCTTCGACAAGTCTTTGAGACCCTTTGGAGGGGCTATCTAATCTCTTCCTTTTCATACCCAAATGTTATCATTCAATAATGGCGAATGTACAGCAAACCCATCCGCACCCCCCGGGGCCACGACATCTTCGCCGCCTGCGGCCAGCTCAAGAGCGAAAGCGTCAAGGAACGGCGGCGGGTGGGGAGCTCGTCATAAGCGATCCCAATGGGCGATCGCCGCTGTCCTCTCCTAGGGGTTGGGAAAGGGCCGGATGGACGATATCTGCGAGGGCTAAATGGCCGCCGGGCGGCGCTTTCAGTCTTGCGATCCGGGTCCTGAGCTTGCGGGGTCCGCAGGATCTTGCGGCCCAAAGGGCAGTCCGAACGCCAGTCCCGCCGCGACGGGGTTGGCGTATTCGGTGAGCGCGGTGATTTCGCCGTCCTCAACGGTGAAGCGCCAGACATAGCGGTTTTGATAGGGGCGATCGTCGGCGAAGGTCATGTCGCCGAGATTTTCCACAAAGACTGTGGTCCCGTCCGCGCCGGGGGTGACCTGGCTCTCAACAAAGGCGATTTCCGCCAGATATGCGGCTACCCCGCCGAAATAGGCCGCGGTCGCCTCCCGGCCTTCATAGCGGGTCAGGGCGTCCGTGGCGGTCGCGCCGTTAACGCCGAAGGGTAGCGTCGTCGTCACGTCTTCGGCCAACACCGCGCGCAGGGCTTCGGCGTCTTGGGTTTCCAGCGCCTCGAAGAAGCGCGCCGCCACGGCTTCGGGGCTCGTCGGCTCTTGGGCGACCGCTGCGGCGGCAAGACACAACGCGGCGACGGCGGCGGCGAGCGAGGGCTGGGGCGACATGGCGCGGCTCCTGAGTCGACGGCGAGTGAGCGCTCACACTAGAGGCGCCCTGCGGCGTCCGCCAGCCTTCCTCTTAGCGGCGGGCCCGCGTGAATTCCGTGGAGACAATCACCACGCTGTCTTCGGCGGCTTCCACCCGGTCTTCCAGCGGGCCGGTGAGCGGCGCGGCGGCGGCTCGAACCCCGTCGGGCAAAATCGCAATCAGATGCTCGACTTTGACCGCAAAGCTGATGTTCTCCGGCAAAGCCCCCGTCGCGCCAAACACGGCTGCATCGTCAAGACGCGCGGATACCACTCCGACCACAGCGCCGGACGGGCCGAACAGGGGACCGCCGGAATTTCCCGGCTGCACGGGGACGTCGATTTGGATGTAGCGGGGGTCGTTGTTCTGACCGGACAAGGCGTTGATGCGGCCGAAGGAGGCCCGTTGTTCAGAGCCTTGAATGTTCACCAGCGGATAGCCGAGCGTGAACACTTCCTCGGCGCGGCGCAGCGCGACGGAGGAGCCGAGGGGCAGGGGCGCCGCGCGCGCGTCAGTCTCCAGAATCGCCAAGTCGTTCTCAGGATCGATGGCGACGATTTTGGCGTCGTAGCTCACATCGCCGACTGTCACGGTGATGGAGGACGCGCCGTCGACCACGTGATGGCTCGTGGCCACATGCCCCCGCGCGCTGACGAAGAATCCCGTGCCTGAGCCGCGAGCGACGCCCCCCGCAGAGGGTGACGGCGGTCCTTCGGCGTTCTGGCTGATGGCCAGGATGGTCTGCAGGAACTGGTCGGGCCAATACGACCCGACCCAGACGTCATACTGGCCGCTCGCCGGGCTTTGGAGGCCGATGAAGGAATTCAGGCCGGGGCCGCTGTCGTCGTCGCACAGCCAATCGCCGCCGGGCGTGCGAACGGCCAAGGTCACGTCGCCGGGGCTGATCGCGGTGAACGAGAGCGGCTGTCCGCCGGCTTGGTAGATGAGCCGATAGTCGGGCTCCACCGCGACATAGCCCGCGCAGGCCGGCCCGAGCGCCCGGCGGGCGTTCAACGGTCCCCCGGAGATGATCGGCGCGATGTGGGGGTCGTTGGCGAATCCGGCGGTCAGGCTAACCGAGCCAAAAGTCGGGGCGCGCGTTTGGTCGGGCAGCGCGCTGGTTCCCGTTGTCGCGCAAGACGCGATCAGCAATGTGGCGACCGTCGCGAAGACGCCCGCATATCTGCGAACGCCGCTTTTCCGGTTTGCGAACATCGCCGCCTCACTGCGCTAAGAACCCTCGATGAGCAGACGCTAGCGCCTTATCCGCAGAGTGGAAACCGCGGCGCGCCGTCCCCTGGGCGGTGATGCGTATAGGTCCGGACGTTTCAGCGTCCGGACCCAACGATGTTTTGGGAAGGGAAGCCGGGCTTAGTCGGCCCAGATCCGTTCAAGAGCCTGCTGGTGCGAGCGGTCGCGGATGGCTTCGTTCATGCGGAAGTTGTTCATGATGTTCTGGTGGGCGACGTAGCCGCTGTAGTTGGTTTGGGGGTTGTAGGGGTTGTGGCCGGTGTAAGGCGTGTAGCTCGGATAGCTCGAGTAGCTCGGCGCGCTCTGATAGCTGTTTTCGAACGGATCGACATAGCTGGAGTTCGTGACCACCACGTCGCCATAGGCGTTGGTGTAGACTTCGCCGGTATAGGGGTGGACAAAGACCGAGCTGCCGTATCCGTCGGGGACTTCGACGCCCCAGGGCGAGATGCCCGTGAGGTCTTGGGCGAAAGACGGCGCGGCGGAGAAGCCGGCCAGGGCCAAAGCGGCGGCGGCGGCGGCGGTTTTGATGCGGTTCATGATGGTCATCCTTTTGGTTTTCCTGGGCGCCGGCTCATCCGGCCCCCGATGACCCTGTTTTCCGCTATCCCCCTTTTGGGCGCTGTGACGCCGGTCACAGGCCCTGAATTTTGCTGAGTTTGGGGGCGGCGCGCGCCGAAGGGCTTAGGATTTTTTGGGCTTCGGCGCAGGCAAAGCCGCTTGTGTCGCCGCTAGGAGGCCGCTGAGCCAAGCGCCGTCCTCCAACCCTTCTTCGATCAGAAAATGCGGCTTTGCGCCGGGATAGGGCGGCGCCTCGACCACCTCGCCCAGATAAGCCCGGCCGGCCTCTGTCTGTTTGATGAAGAAACGATTGTCGCAAGCCAGGGCGACGAACGTGTCGCGCACATAGAACCCGTACTCGCCGAACATCTTCCGGGCCCTGAAGTCGAGCGCGGCGTCGGCTTGGTCGAGGAGAAACGTAACGAAGCTCTGATCTGTCGCCATGGAAGAGCCTTCGTCATCGGCTGCAAGTTCGCCGCGCGGAGCAGGCATCGAACACCAGTCCGTTAGCTCAAACAACAAGGATGGATCGGCCCGCGGCGACTGGCGTTGCGCGGGCTTTCCCCAAGAGAGCGCCATCTGCACGGCGCATCGGACGGCTTGGCGTGCTTGTTCGCACGCGCCCGTTTCCGTAAGACTTCGCCTCTAGGATTTGAACGCTGCGACATCGGGTCATCGCGTTCAGCGGCCGTAGTGCGGGAGGGCCTTTTTGCGCCACGACGATTACGAGCCGCGTCGGATCCGCGGCGCGGGCGGTCGCGACGACTTCGACCAGGATGATGACTGGGCGAGGGAAGGGCGCGGCGAACGCCGCAGCGAGCGCAGAAGTCGTCATCGCGACGAACGCGACGACGATTATGACGATCGCTACGAAGACGCCCGGTATTCCGATGATCGCGGCTATGATCGTCATCCGGTCGATGACGACCGCTACTACGATGAGGAGCCCCCGTTCGAAGACCGGGAGATCGAACGCGATCTCGACGATTTCGAACGGCGCGCGCGGGAAGAAGACGCCCGACGTGCGGCCCGGAGCGCTTCTCGGGACGTCATCGTGCGTCCGCAACAGTCCCAGAAAACAAGCGGCCCGGGGTTCAATCGGATCTTAGCGCGGGCGATCTTTCTCGCCGCGGTGGGCATGTTCTTGCTCATCACCGTGGGCGGGGCGGCCCGGTGGATCGCGCTCAGCCCGCCGGCTCCGACAGATCGCGCCGCGAACCTCATCTTCGCCCTTCCACAAATCGCGATCAGCGCCCCAGGGGAGACCCTGCAAGCGCTTTTGAGTTCCGGCGGAACGGTCTTATTCCAGTGGCCCGCTGCGGCGGTGTTCATTGTCGCCATGGCCTTAGCGCTGGCGTGCGCGTCGGGACTTCGCGGCGGCGGGGCGGGGCTTCTCTATTGGGCGGTCGCCTGGGTGTTCGCCGGCGCCATGGCCACGGCGGGCATCATGCTGATGGCGTTGATGTCTACGGTGAGCGCCGACGGCGTGCTCGACGCTTACGTCTATTCCACCGACGATCGGCTCGCTATCGCCGGTCTCCCGGCGACGGCGGCGATCGTCATGCTGATGGCCGCCCGCTGGATGCGCATGCGGGGGCTCGCTCGGGCGCGGCGCGATCAGGGGGCTGTCGGCGCGACGGTCCGACCCGGACCGCCGCCGAAGCCGCGTCGTGAGGCTCGGCCCGAGCCTCGGCCCGAGCCGCGGGCCGCATCGCGCCCCGAGCCGCGCCCTGAACCGGAACCGCCGCCGCCCCTGCCGCCGCCTTCTACGACGCGCCGACCGACTAAGCCCGTGTCCGTGGCGAGTTGGGACGATTTTCTCGACCGCGCGGCCCGCCCCGCAGCGCCGGCCCCGTTGGGCGCGGCTGACATGCCGTATCGCCGGCGCTCTCGGCGCGACTGAGGGGAATGGGCGTCACACGCCCACGTCTGGATTGTTGACAAGCCGGCGTAAATCCAGGCTTGAACGCGCGCCCAGGGCGTCGAAATAGTCTCCGAGCCAAGCCTGGGCTGTGTCGCGGCCGCGAGTGAAAAGGTCTTCAAACAACGCCGCATCGGCGGTCAGTCGAGTGGTTGCGCTCAAATCCATCAAGGCCGCGCCGCCATCGATCCGGTGAACGAACACGTTTTTGTAGTGATCCTCGTCAAGCCGGCCTTCACCGATGAGGCGACTGACGAACTCGATCATGCGATACTCGCGCAGCAGGCTGGAATTAAAGGTGATTTCGGTCATGCGATCCAAAATATCTTGGATCGATTTGGGTTCGCCCGGGCGTTCGATGGGATTGATCTGCACCACGATCACGTCGCTGGCGTCGGTCTCGTAAAACAGCGGCCAAAGCGCGGGATTGCCCACATAGCCCCCGTCCCAATAGGGCGTGCCGTCGATTGTGACGGCTTGGAAGACAAACGGCAGACAGGCCGAGGCCATCACGTGGTCGGCCGTCAGCTCGTCGCGCTTGAAGATGCGCGTGCGCCCGGTTTCCACATTGGTGGCTGTGACGAAGAGCTTGAGCTTGTCGCACGCCCGAACCGCCTCGAAATCGATCAACTCGTCGACCACGTCGCGCAACGGATTGAGGTTGAGCGGATTGACGTCATAGGGGCTGGTGTTTCGCAAAAACGTGCTCATCCACGCCGCTGACGCCTGCTTGTAGAGGTTGAACGGGTCGAAAAACGTGGACCATGGCGCATTCGCCGTCGGGCCCAGACGACTGGAATGCGCCACCCCCTCCCAAAACCGTCGCAAACAAGACCGCGCGCCTGCGGCCCCGTCGCGCGCAAATCCTTCGGCGAACGCCACCGCATTCATGGCCCCGGCGCTGGTGCCCGACAGCCCCTCGATCGCAAGCCGCCCGTCCTCCAACAGCGCGTCCAACACGCCCCAGGTGAAGGCGCCGTGGGCGCCGCCGCCTTGCAGTGCAATGTTTACGGGCTTGCGTTTCGCCTTCGCCATCTCTTCGCTCTGTCAAACGGTTTCGCTATCCGGGCCTTATGCCCGAGCCCGCCGCGCTGCGTCGACCGTTGACGGCCAGCTTGATCGGAACCCTTGGTCGGGGCAGAGTTTTCAGACGAAACCAGGGGAAATGGATGACGACCGAGACGACGCGCTTGTCCTCAGGGGTGGGCGACGCCTTTGATGCGGCCATACACTCGTTCTTGTCGGGATTTCCGGTGTTCGCGCTGCATACGGGCGTGACGCTGGCGATGCTGGCGCTTGCGACGACGATCTATGTCTTGCTGACCCCGCACCAGGAAATGCGTCTTATCCGGGCGGGCAATCCCGCTGCGGCGATATCGCTGGGCGGCGTGATGGCCGGGCTCGCCTTGCCCTTGGCGGTTTGCATGGCAACCAGCTTGAACTGGGCGGACATCGTGATTTGGGGCGCAGCGACATTGGTGACGCAGCTTCTGACCTTCCGGGTGGTCGACCTCTTGTTGCCGGGGCTGTCAAAGCGAATCTCCGAAGGAGAAACGGCGGCGGCGACGCTGCTCGCTGCGGCGAAATTGTCGGCGGCGTTCGTGCTGGCGGCGGCGGTTGCGGGGATGCCTCTTGCGCGGCTTTGACGGCGTTATCTACCTGGTGGTTTTCATTGCGTTGGTGGTCTTGACCAACGCCGTCGGCGGCGGCGGCGAGCGCCGGCCGCCGACCTATGATCCGCGCGTCCGCTTCGAGGAGGGCGGATCGCTGCCGCCGCCCAGCGCTCGGGACCCGCGCGTGCATGTCGCCATCCCCTATGACGTCTCCAGCGGCTCCGGCACGGCCTTCGCCATCGGTGACGGCCTCTGGATGACGGCCCGACATGTGGTCGACGGCTGCGGCCGGCTGGTGTTGGTGGACAATCGCCGGCGGGGGTATCGGGTCGAGCGGCTCGAAGTGTCTCCCGACGCCGACGTGGCGGTGTTTCGGGCCGCCTTGGAGCGTGAGCCCCTGCCGCTGGCGCTCAATCCCCAATCGCTCACCATGGGGGCGGCGGGATACATGGTCGGATACCCCCAGGGACGTCCCGGCGAAGTGCTCGGCCGCCTGATGGGGCGCGAGCTTTTGGTCGTGCAAGGCCGCTATCGGACCCGAGAGCCGGTGATCGCCTGGGCTGAAGTCGGCCGCACCTTTGGGCTGCGCGGCGGGCTCGGCGGCATTTCCGGGGGCCCGGCGTTCGATTCCCAGGGCAATGTGGTGGGGATCACGGTGGCTGAGAGCCCGCGGCGGGGACGGGTTTACACCGCAGCGCCGCGCAGCTTGCGGACCATGGTGCTCCGCTCTGCGGTCGCCGCACCTGAAAACGCCAGGCCGGCGGGCGCGTTCTCTCCGCAGACCTATGGCGAGCCGTCAGACGCGTTGCGTCAGGCCTCCCGGGTCGCGCGGGTGCTCTGCCAGCCGGGTTAAGGTTTCGAAAGGTTGGGGGGCGGGCGCAGCCCCGGCCTTGTTTTCGCCCTATTGCGAACCGATGTGCCCCGGATGCGGCTACCGTTTTGGCAACGCGCACTCCGGCTGACCGTCGCAAACGCGGCCGTCTTCGCCTGCGTGCTTACGGGCTGGTGGTTGTGGAATACGATACCGGGCGGAGAAAACCCGTTCCAGCGGCTCTATTTGCGCCATCCCATCGGGACGCTCACCCAAGAGAAGATCATCGCCTTGGACGAGGATCCCAGTTGGTGCCGATTCGCGCTTGAGGTGTCGTCGGTGGAGTTCGCCCCCATCGCCGACCGCACGGAAGGCCAGTTTTGCGGCTTCGAAAACGCCGTGTCCTTGCGTCGGACCGTGACGGACTATTCCGCGCCTGTGCGCGTGTCCTGCCCGATGGCGGCGGCGATTTATCTTTGGGAGCGCGACGTGCTTCAGCCGCTTGCGCGGGAGCATTTGGGGACTGAGATCGCCCGGGTCGATCATGTGGGCACCTATGCGTGCCGGCGGGTCTATGGCGGGCGCACCGGACAGCCCAGCCAGCACGCCACCGCCAACGCCATGGACGTGGTCGGCTTCGCGACCGACAGGGGCGAGGTGGTCAGCGTGCTCAACGATTGGGGCGAAGACACCGAGGAGGGCCGCTTCCTGCGCGCGCTGCGCGACGGTTCGTGCGCGGTGTTCACCGGCGTGCTTGGCCCGGAGTATAACGCCCGACACCGGGACCATTTTCACTTCGATCTTGGTCCTTACGACATCTGCGACTGAGCCGCGGCGCGCGGCGCTTAGGCCCCCTTATCCGCATGACGCAAGACCATTTCGGCGACCGTCTCGCCGCCGCCCTCCGCCGCTACGGCCCGCTTTGCGTTGGTCTTGACCCGTATCCTGATCGCATCCCGTCAGCCTTCGGCGCGCCGGGGCCGGGGACGCTCGAGGCCTTTTGCGCCTGCGCCATTGAGCAAGCCGCCGGCCGCGTGGGCGTGGTGAAGCCCCAGATCGCTTTGTTCGAGCGGTTCGGGCCCGAAGGCCTTGCGGCGCTCGCGCGGTTGACCCATCGGGCCAGAGGCGCGGGTTTGGCGGTGTTGTTGGATGCAAAGCGGGGCGACATCGGGGCCACCGCGGCCGGATACGCCGAAGCCTATTTGGGCGATGATGCTTGGCTCTATGCCGATGCGATGACGGTGAACGCCTATATGGGCGCGGAGTCCCTTGCGCCCTTCCTTGCGTTGGCGGATGCGCGCGGGAAGGGGGTGATCGCGCTTGTCCGCACGTCCAATCCCGGCGCCGGAGACCTTCAGGACCTGCCTGTCGGGGATGCGCCGGTGTATGAACACATGGCCTCAGCGCTCGCCCCGCTTGCGGAGACGCGCCGGGGGCCGGACACGGGGTGGTCATCGCTGATGTTCGTCGTCGGGGCGACTGCGCCGCAGGAAGCCCGGGCGATTCGCGCCATTGCGCCCGCTGCGCCGTTCTTAACGCCAGGCTATGGCGCGCAGGGCGGAACGGCTGCGGACGCGCTCGCCGGCGCGGTTTGGCGAGCGGGCAGGGCGGACGGCGTGACGGTCAACGCGTCGCGCAGCGTGCTCTATCCCGACGAAGCGGGGCGTGAGGCGAGCATAGAGGATTGGGCGGAGGCGGCGGGGCGCGCCATCGATGCGGCGCAGGCGGATTTGGTCGCAGCGCATGCTCCGGCGCCGAGCTAAGCCGACGCATTTCCGCCGCTGTTTGGTCGTTTTATCCTTGTCGGGATGAGCGAGGGAACTGCGTGAAATGGCGGTCGAACAGATTGACGAGCAGGTCGCCGGATATCGTCGAACGCCCGATCTCGACGCCGGCCGGGCGGCGCGCGGCGTCGCGCGGGGACTGGGCGCGCTTCTGACTGCGGGCGCTTGGGGGCTTTATGTCCTTGGCGTCACCCTGCCGATGGTGTCGGTGCAGCGCCTGCGCTTTTGGACCGACGAGCCGTCGCTCATCGAGCTCATCGCCGGCGTGATCGAAAGCGGCGATTTGTTCCTCGCCATCGTCGTGATGATTTTTTCGATCATTTTTCCGGTGCTGAAGCTCGGCTATCTCAGCCTCGCCGCCATCGCCGGGCCCGAGCGCGCCCCGCGCGCCGCGCTCGACCACATCGGCTGGCTCGGCAAATGGTCGATGATGGACGTGCTGTTGGTCGCCATTGCGGTGTTCGCCGCCAAGACCTCCGGATTCGCCTCCGCGATCAGCATGCCTGGCCTGCAAGCCTATGCCGGCGCGGTCATCGCCTCGGCCTTCGCCGCCGAGCTCTTGAAGGCGTCGTTGAGGAAACCCGGCGGTCAGGCCGTTCGC
>CAZABJ010000031.1:0-13018 GCA_964483375.1 uncultured Caulobacterales bacterium | reverse complement strand
CGGCCGTCAAGGTGCGCCGCAACGGCGCGATTGAGCCGAGCGGCGGCGCTCGATTGCGCGCCGCATCAGTCGCCATCGCTCGCCGAAAGACGTGTGACAGCGGCGCGCGCGCCCCCATGGTGAGGTTGCAGCGCCAGAACCGCTTGATAGTCGGCGAGCGCAGCGCTCTGGGCGCCCGTCCCCTCGCGTAGCTCCCCGCGCCGAAACAGAAAACCTGCGATTTGCGACGGCGACGTGGAAAGGCGGATGGCGGCGGTCATGTCGTCGATGGCCTCCGCCTGACGGCCCTGAGCGGCAAGCGATGTAGAACGGGCGGACAGGAGCGACGAAAGCGACGGTGCGGCGGCCGCTATGGCGGCGTCGTAGTCTTGCACTGCGTCGGCGAAACGGCCGAGGCGATGCAAGACGCCGGCTCGCTGCGGGCGGAACGACGGATCGGCTGCGACGGCGCGATCCAAGTCGGCTAAAGCGGACGCCAACAGCATGTCGTCGGCGACGTCGCTGTCGCCGCGATAGGTGAGCGCAAACTCATAAGCGCGCGCACGTGCGGCCAATACCGCCGCACGCGTCTGCGAATCGAGCGCCGCCGGCCCGTCAATCAGGGCCGAGCACGCCGGAACGTTGTGGTCCAAGGGCGCGAAACTCAAAGACAGGCAGGCGTCAAACGCGTCCTCCTGCGCCCATGCGTCAGAGGGGCAGAGCGAAATCGCCAGCAATACGAACGCCGCCGCGGCCTTGCTCACCGGTTCATCCGATTATCGATCAGCTCGTCCACCACAGAGGGATCGGCCAGTGTCGAGGTGTCGCCCAGGGTGTCATAGGTGTTTTCCGCGATCTTGCGCAGGATGCGGCGCATGATCTTGCCGGAGCGGGTTTTGGGGAGGCCTGGCGCCCATTGCAGCAAGTCCGGCGACGCGATGGGGCCGATTTCGTGACGCACCCATTTGACCAGTTCTTTGCGTAGCTCTTCTGACGGTTCGACCCCGGCCACCAGCGTCACATAAGCATAGATGCCCTGGCCTTTGATATCGTGCGGATAGCCGACCACTGCGGCCTCGGCGACTTTCGCATGGGCCACAAGCGCGCTTTCGACTTCCGCGGTGCCCATGCGATGGCCGGACACGTTGATGACGTCATCCACCCGCCCGGTGATCCAGTAGTCGCCGTCTTCGTCTCGCCGACAACCGTCACCGGTGAAGTAATAGCCTGGATATTGGGTGAAATAGGTGTTCACGAAACGCTCGTGATCGCCATAGACCGTGCGCATCTGGCCCGGCCAACTGTCGGCGATGCACAACACGCCTTCGGCCGCCCCGTCCAACTCCTTGCCGTCATTGCTCAGAACAACCGGCCGCACGCCGAAAAACGGCCGCGTCGCCGAGCCGGGCTTGAGCGTGGTTGCGCCGGGCAAAGGCGTAATGAGAATGCCGCCGGTCTCGGTTTGCCAGTAGGTGTCGACGATGGCGCAGCGACCGTCGCCGACCACGTCATGGTACCAAACCCAGGCTTCGGGATTGATCGGCTCCCCAACGCTGCCGAGCACGCGCAAGCTCGCTCGGGAGGTGCGCCGCACCGGCTCATCGCCTTCGCGCATCAACGCCCGGAGCGCTGTGGGCGCGGTGTAAAAGATTGAGACCTGGTGTTTGTCCACCACCTCCCAGAAGCGCGAGACGGTGGGGTAGGTGGGCACCCCTTCGAACATCAGCGTCGTCGCGCCGTTCGCGAGCGGGCCATAGACGATGTAGCTATGTCCCGTCACCCAGCCGACGTCAGCGGTGCACCAGTAAACATCTCCGGGTTGGTAATCGAACACATAGTGATGTGTCATCGATGCGTAGACGAGATAGCCGCCGGAGGAATGCAGCACGCCTTTGGGTTTGCCGGTCGAGCCTGACGTATAGAGGATGAAGAGCGGGTCTTCGGCGTTCATCGTTTCATAGGCGCACTCGTCGGAGACGGTCTCCGCGGCAAGCTCGTAACGAAGATCGCGCTCCGGCGTCATGGGCACGTCAGCGCCCGTGCGGGTGACAACGACAACCGTGTGCACTTTCGCGTCTTTATGGTGGTCGAGCGCGTCATCGACATTTTGCTTGAGCGGCACTTTGCGACCGCCGCGCAAACCTTCATCCGCCGTGATGATGCAATGCGACTCGCAGTCCTCGATGCGGCTCGCCAACGCCTCAGGTGAGAAGCCGCCGAACACCACCGAATGGATCGCCCCGATGCGCGCGCAGGCGAGCATCGCGTAGGCGGCCTCCGGGATCATGGGCATGTAAATCGTGACCCGGTCGCCTTTTTTGACGCCTCGGTCTTTCAGCACGTTCGCAAACCGGCACACATGGCCGTGCAGTTCTCGATACGTGATTTTGGCGTCGCGATTGGGTTCGTCGCCTTCCCAAATGATCGCGACGTCGTCGCCGCGTTCCTCTAGGTGACGGTCGACGCAGTTGAAACAAACGTTCAGTTCGCCGTCTTCGAACCATTTGACATAGAGGTTATGCGGCTCGTAAGCGACGTCTTTGACGATCGTATAAGGCGTGATCCAGTCGATGCGTTTGCCGTGTTCGCGCCAAAAGCCGTCCGGATCGGCGATTGACGCCGCATACATGTCCTCATAGCCCGCCGCGTCCACATGGGCGGCGGCGGCCGTCGCCGGGTCAGGCGGAAACACCCGCCCCTCCGCACCGGTCTTCGATTTGGCGTCGCTCATCGCCGGCCTCCCCAGGTTGCGTCGTGGCGGGAACGCGCTCTTGCGGCGCGCAGCGGACCCATTGTCGGCGCATCGGGCTGGCGCGCAACCCGACTTTCGACCGTCCCACGGAGGAAAATTCGGTACGGCCGCCTCATCTTCGCCGCATGTGCGGAGGATGATCCCCTTAGTCAGGCTGCGTTCACGATGATGCGGCGATGTTTGGAAGCATGAGCGGTTACTTACTTTCCTTGGCGACGGTTCTCGTCGGCGTTCTCGCAGCAGCGGGCGCCTACGCGATCATCAAAGCCTTCACCCCGGCGCCGCAGGGTTGCGGACGAATGCCGCCGCTGCTGCTCCGCCCTGAAACCATCGATTGTCTGGTTGATGAGCGCGCCGCTCAAGCGTTCATGATCGTGCAGCTCGCCCGTGCGGAGGGTCCGTTGACGGACGGCCTGCGCGCCCGCGTTCTGGCGGAATTGTGTCAGTCGATGGGCTATTGCGGTCGGCATGGCGAGGAAGTTCTGGTCCGGCTCGAGCGCATCAGCCGCTGCAGAGCCCGTGCGCGCGCTGGCGTTGACCGCGCCGCGTCTGTGGTGAAATCACGGTTGAAACGTCCGGAGCGGGCGGCGGTGGTAAGCACGCTGGAAGCCTATGTCGGCGGGGCGTCGCGCGCCAACGCCGCGCAAGAGGAAATGCTGGCGCGATTTGCGAAGCGGGCGCGTGTTTCGCGCGGCTAGTGCGTGCGGCCCGGAGGTGAAAACGCCTCTTGTGCTCGGGCAGGTAAGCACATTAGAAATATTCTATGCTTATGACGTTGTCGGCCTGGCCGGAGATCGAGTCCTATTTGGCCCGATCCACCGGCGTGATCATTCCGATCGGCTCTGTGGAACAGCACGGCCCCAACGGCTTGTTGGGCACCGATGCTCTGTGCCCGGAGATCATCGCTAAAGCGGCGACGGAGCATGCGGAGCTGTTGGTGGCGCCGACGTTCACTGTCGGGGTTGCGCAGCACCATTTGGGGTTTCCCGGCACGATCACGCTGCGTCCCACCACGATGATCGCCGCGATTGAGGATTGGGTGTCGTCCCTGACTCGTCACGGGTTCAAGCGGCTCTACTTTCTCAACGGACATGGCGGGAATGTCGCCACGATCGAGGCGGCGTTCGCGCAACTCTACGGGGCTTACAGCTTTGCGGGGCAACCGGCCCCGTTCGTGCTACGCCGACGCAACTGGTGGGAGTTTGCGGAGGTTGACCGCCTTCAGCGGCGGCTCTTCCCGCGGGGAATGGGGTCGCATGCGACACCCTCAGAGGTGGCGGTCACATATGCGGCTTATCCCGAGGCGGTGAAGACCGTTGAAATGAAGCCGAAGATCGCGCCGCGAGGACCGATCCGCGACGCGACTGACTATCGCGCGCGGTTCCCCGACGGGCGCATCGGATCAAACCCTGCGACGGCGACGCCCGAGATGGGCGCTGAGATTATCGCCGTAGCAGCTCAAGCCGTCGCCGCAGAAGCGGCGGCCTTTTTCTCAGAAGACCAAAGCGCGGCCATCGCCGCCGAATAGGAGAGGCCGATGTCGGCTCCCAATGTAAGCGACGCCGCAGTGCGTCACGCCACCGGTCGTGGCTGGTCGGACTGGTTTGAATGGCTCGACGAGCATGGCGGCCGAGACTTGGGCCACGGCATGCTTGTGGCGACGCTCGCGGATGCGGTGGACAGTCAATGGTGGCGTCAAACCATTGCAGGCGGCTATGAGCAGGCCGTCCGAGGCAGAGCGCGCCATGAGATGCCCGACGGGTTCCAGGCCTCGGCGTCCAAGACCGTCGGCGTTCCCGTATCGCGGGTGTGGCGCGCCTTGGAGCACTACGCCCGCGCGGCGTGGTTCCCGCCAGGCAAGCTGGAGGTGACCACGGAGCGGCCTCGCAAGGCGTTGCGCGGCCGCTGGGTCGGTCCCAGCGGGGCGGAAGCGCATCTCGATCTGATGCTGACCACCAAGCCCGGCGGCAAGACGCTGGTGCAGGTCAATATCTCTAAACTTCCCGACGCCTCGGCGTGTGAAACCGAGAAAAACGCGTGGCGCAATGCGTTGGCGGCTTTGGCGTATGCCTGCGTCGGCGTGTGATCGAGCCGGTGCAACCTCTGCGTCTTACCGAGATTTAAGTCAACTTTCCCGCGCGAAACCGCCATGCCTGTGACGAGGGCGTCGAAGCCATCGATGCACAAGCACAGGAGGGAAGCATGCGGGCTGTGTTCTTGGCGTCGGCTGCCGGAGTATTGGCCGGGTGTCAGTTAGCGGCGCTCGAAGAGAGTCAGATTGAAGGTCGCACCGCCTATATCGGCGGCCAGATTTGGACCGGAGAGGGCTTCGTCGCCGCGCCGCTGGTGGTTGAAGGGCATCGCTTCATCGACGTTGAGCCCGGCAGCGCCGCTGAAATCGTCGACTTAGCGGGAGGATACGTGCTGCCGCCGTTTTGCGACGCACACACGCATGAAATCCAGTCGAGCTGGGAGCTCGAGCCCAGCATCGCGGCGTTTCGCGACGCCGGCGTCGCCTATATTCGCGTCATGACCTCGGTGCCGGACTACACCGATGAGATCGAGCCGCGGTTGTTTCAGGCGGACGGCGTAGACGCCGTGTTCGCCGGCGCGCCCGTGACCGGGCCGGGCGGGCACCCGATCGCGCTTTATCACCGATTTCATGGCTATGGCGCCTATCCGGATTTGACCTTGGAGGAGCTCGACGGCTTCGCCTATTTCGCGCTCGACAGCGAAGCGGCGCTCGAAGCGGCTTGGCCGTCGATCCTCGCGCGATCCGGTCCGATGGTGAAGGTCATGGTCGAGGACTCGGCCAACTATGACGCGCGGGTCGGTCGCGGGGCGTATTTCGGGCTCACCGGCCTTGATCCCGACTTGTTGCAGCCGCTCGTTGAGCGGGCGCATGCCGCGGGCCGACTGGTGGCGGCGCATGTCAGCACGGTCGAGGATTTCCGGGTCGCCATCGCCGCGGGCGTGGACGAAATCGCACATCTTCCCGGTCAGCGTTCGGTGCAAATCCTGACCGCGGAGGACGCCCGAGCCGCGGCTGAGGCCGGCGTCGTGGTGGTCACCACCGCCGCGCTCGCTGACCGGACGGCTGATCGTGATCCGGCGCTTTACCAAGAGATGCGCGCCGCTCAAGCCGAGAGCCTCCGGGTATTGCGCGACGCCGGCGTTGAGGTCGTGCTGGGAACCGACGGCCATACGGACATTCAGGGTGAAGCGACCTATGTCGACGGCTTAGGCGTCTTCGCGCCGGACGAACTCATCAGAATGATGTCGACCGACTGCGCGCGTTTCGCTTTTCCCGACCGTCAGATTGGCGAACTCGCGCCAGGGTTTGAGGCCAGCTTCGTCGTCTTGGAGGACGACCCGCTCGCGGATGTGGCGGCGACGCGGTCAGTGACGCTTCTGGTCAAGGCCCCCTACGCGCCGGCCACGGAGTAGGATGGCGCTACGCCATCTCCACCTTAAACGGACGCGACAACAGGCCCTCGATCGCCTGGTCGACGCTGGCGCGGTGGTTCAACACGTCGTTGACCGCCGCGCAGATCGGCATTTCAACGCCCAGACGCTCGGCCAACCCGACGATGACGGGCGCGGTGGTCACGCCTTCGGTGACGCCTTTGCGGTCCAGCATGATGTCTTTAAGGCGTTGGTTTTGGCCCAGCGCGTGACCAAGCGACATGTTTCGCGACTTAAGGCTGGAGCAGGTCAGCACCAAATCGCCCAGCCCGCATAATCCCTGCAGGGTCTCGCGGCGACCGCCCAGAGCGGCGGCGAAGCGCGTCATTTCCGCGAAGCCGCGTGTGACCATCGCCGCATGCGCGCTTTCGCCCAGCTTGCGGCCTGCAACGATGCCGCACGCGATGGCGAGCACGTTCTTCACCGCACCTCCGGCTTCCGCGCCGATGAGGTCATCGGTGAGATAGGGTCGAAACTGCGGCCGCCCGATGGTCGCCATCAAAGCGCGTCCCAGCGCGGGTTCATGGCAGGCGAGCGTGACCGCCGCGGGCAGCCCTGCGGCCACCTCATGCGCGAAGCTTGGGCCGGACAACGCCGCAGCGCGGGCGTCCGGCGCCACTTCAGCCAGCACTTCGCTCATCAATTTCAAGGTGCCGCGCTCAATGCCCTTGGAGCACATCACCACCGGCGCGCCTTCCGCCATATAGGGGCGGATCTGCTCAAGCGCGGCCCGCGCGTGCTGGGCGGGCGCCACGCAGAGAAACGCTGAGCACTCCGCTAACGCCGCCGGGTCAGCGGTGGCGCGGATGCGCCGGTCCAGCGTAACGCCGGCCAGATAGTCGGCGTTCTCCTGGCGAGAATTGATCCCGACGGCTTGCTCCCGCCGACGGCACCACAACATCACGTCGCGCCCGGCTTGGGCGATGGTTTGGGCGAGCGCCGTCCCCCAGGACCCCGCGCCCAAAACCCCGACGCGCAAAAACGGCGCGCTCATGCTTTCGGTCCTTTCCGTCCCCCGCCCATGGCCGGCGCGCGCGCCGCCGCGGCTTCGTCCAACGGCCAACGCGGACGGGCCGGGGCGTCCAGCCCATCGGTCATCCCACGCTTTAATCGCTCCGCCCCGGCCAGAGCGATCATTGCGGCATTATCCGTACACCATTTTAGCGGCGGCGCGATCAGGGACAGCCCATGACCGGCCGCCACCTCCTGCAACGCTGCGCGCACGGCTGCGTTCGCCGCGACGCCCCCGGCGACCACCAAAGCGGTGAGCGCGCCAGCGCCCCCGGCCATAGCGACGGCGCGCTCGGCGCGATCCGCCAAGGTCGCCGCCGCGGCGGTTTGGAAGGCGGCCGCCACGTCTGCGCGGGTCTGCTCAGAGGCGTCGGCGGCGTTTTCCCAAGCGCGCAGCGCCGCCGTTTTCAGTCCAGCGAAAGAAAAGTCGCAATGGTCCGCGCCCGAAAACGGCCGGGGCAGGGCGATGCGGTCAGGGTCGCCTGAGGCGGCCAAGCGCTCAAGCGCGGGTCCGCCGGGATGCGGCAACCCAAGGACCTTCGCTGTCTTATCAAAAGCTTCTCCCGCTGCGTCGTCGATCGTCGACCCCAAGCGCCGATATGCGCCCACATCCTCGCAAATCAGCAGCTGGGTGTGGCCGCCGGAGACAAGCAAAAGCAAATACGGAAAGGCGAGGGGCTCGGCCAGCCGGGGGGAAAGCGCATGGCCCTCCAAGTGGTTCACCGCGATCAACGGTTTGCCATGGGCGAAAGCGATCGCTTTGGCGGTCATCAAACCCACCATCACCCCGCCCACCAAACCAGGCCCGGCCGTCGCCGCCACGCCGTCAAGCGCGTCGTAGGTCAAGCCCGCGCCCGACATCGCTCGTGCGACAAGCCCGTCAAGCTTTTCAGCATGCGCGCGCGCGGCGATCTCCGGCACCACGCCACCGAAGGGCGCATGGGCGGCGTCTTGACCCGCAGCGGTTTCGCACAGAACCTCAGCCGCGCCGTCCGCGTGGAGCCGCACGACCGCAGCGGCCGTGTCGTCGCAGCTCGATTCCAAGCCCAGTACGGTCAGGGCGACGTGGGGCCCGCGTTGCGCCGGGCGCTCATTAGCGTTCATGCTGTGGGCGATAACCTTCATGAGGCGCGCATGCAACGACCCGTGACAATCGGCACACGCGGCTCCCCGCTGGCGCTGGCCCAAGCGCGAGCGGCGCAGGCCAGTTTCGCCGCGGCGTTCGGCGTGTCCGAGGCGGATCGCGATGAGGCGTTCCCGATCGCGGTCGTGCGGACGACCGGCGACCAAATCCAAGACCGGTCGCTCGCGGACTCCGGCGGCAAGGGGTTGTTCACCAAGGAACTCGAACGCGCGCTCATTGACGGGCGGATCGATGCGGCGGTGCATTCGCTGAAGGACGTGCCGGCGAAAGACCCCCCAGGCCTCGTCATCGCAGGGGTTCCCAAACGTGAGGACCCCCGCGACGCGCTCGTGGCTTTGGAGGCGGTGGCGATCGCAGGATTGCCCGACGGCGCGCTTGTGGGTACCGCGAGCGCGCGTCGCGCCGCACAATTGCGATGGCGGCGACCGGATGTGGAAATCGTCTTGCTGCGCGGCAATGTGGAGACGCGCCTGGCTAAGGTGACCCGGGGGATCATCGACGCGACCTTTCTCGCTCAGGCCGGGCTCAATCGCCTAGGGCTCCATGATGCGCCCGCCGCGCCGCTTTCCGCAGACGAGATGTTGCCGGCCGCGTGCCAAGGCGTTGTCGCAATCCAAACCCGCGCGGAGGATGCGGCCGCGCGGGCGGCGGCCGAAGCCGTCGAAGACCCCGAGACCGCCATTCACGCCGCCGCTGAGCGCGGTTTTTTGGCGGCGCTCGATGGGTCGTGCCGGACGCCGCTGGCGGCGTTCTGCGAGCGAACCGAAACCGGATTTCGTCTGCGCGCTGAGGCGTATTCGCTCGACGGCGCGCAACGCTGGGCGCGCGAGACGGCTTGGGAGGCGGGCGGCGACGAGCGCGCGCGGGCCGCCGGGGAGGGCCGCAAGGTCGGCGAAGCGATGCGCGAGGACGCGGGCCCTGCGCTCGAGACAGCGACCCAGGCGTGACGGGTTTTTTGCGAGAGCCCGTACTGGTCACCCGGGCGGGAGAGAACGCTGCGCAGACAATCGCGCGGCTGCGCGAGGCGGGGTTTGCTCCGATAGCCGCGCCGTTGACGGAGGTCCGGCGCGTGTCCTTCGCGCCGCTTCACCGAAGGCCGTCCGCCTATGTGCTGACCAGCGCGAACGCCGCTTATGCCTTGGAGAAGGCGCCGCCTGCGCCGGTGTTCGCCGTGGGCGAAGCGACCGCGGACGCCGCGCGGGTCGCCGGCGCTGAGGATGTCACGGTGGGCCCGGGCGATGCGGCGGGGCTGTCGGCGGTGATTCTGGGCGCGATCCGTCCCATGCAGGCGCCGCTGGCCTATTTGCGCGGCGCCGAAATCGCTTTCGATATGGCCGGCGCATTGAAGGCCCGGGATCGGCGGATCACCGAACGGATCGTCTATGAGATCGCGGCGGCTGAGGACCTGGCTGAGGCGTTGCGTCCGCTGAGAAAAGTCGAAGTCGCCGCAGTCACCGTGCATGCCGCCAGCGCGGCCCGCGTTCTGGCCGAGGCGGCGCGGTCGTCAAGCGGGGTCTCGCTGGGGTGCGAAGCGGCCGTGCTCGCGGGCATCAGCGAAAAGGCCGTCGCTCCGCTTCGCGACGTTAAGTTCTCGTCCACCATCATCGCGCAGGTTCCCCGCGACGAAGCGCTGATCGCAGCGCTTTGCGCCGCCATGCCGCCGGAGGATGATGTCTGACGGGGCGGGGCGGCGCGCATGAGGAGAGCGTCGATGGCGCAAAACGCCGAAGGCCAAGGCCAAACCGCCGAGCCGGTCGAAACGCCGATCGACGCGGAGTTCGAGCCCGCCGCCGGTCCCGCTATGCGGACGCCCAGCGCCCGCCGCGGCGCCACATTCGCCTTTTTCTTCTTCATCATCGCGGTCATCAGCGCGGTGGGCGGCGGTCTGTTGGGCGCGCAATATGTGCTGCGCCACTCCGCGGTCACCGCCGCGGCCGCCCAGTCCGATCGTATCGTGGCGCTCGAAACCGCGCTCGCCGATCTCTCCGCAGCCAATGCGGTTCTGCAAACCGATTTGGACGCCGCGGCGGCCGCGCTCGCCGACCCGGCGCCGGACGCCACAGCCGTCGAAGCCTTAGCGCGCGTGGACGCCCTCATAGAGCGGGTCGATTTGTTGCGCAGCGACTATTCCGGCGCTGACGGGCGCATCGCATCGCTCGAAGCGCAACGCGCCGAAACCGGCGACCCCGCCGCCGCCGCCATGATCGCCGCCCGCTTGGACAGGCTCGCTGAAGACGTGCGCGATGCGCGGAGCGTTGCGGACCGAGCCCTCGCTCAACCTCAAATCACCCGGGAGATGTTCGACGCCATGGGCGAACGGCTGGACGCCGAGACCGTTCTGCGCGTCGAGCGATTGGCGGCGCAACTTGAGGGAGAGGTCGCCGGGCTTGAGGCGTTGATAGAGCGGGTCAATTTGCGCGCCGCGGCTGCGGAAGACGCGGCGGCCACCTTGGCCGCGCGACTGGCGGGGGTGGAGGATCTCCAGGCGGGAGGCCGGGACGCCGCCGCCGCCGCATTCGCGCTCGCCGAGCTGCAAGAGGCGGCGAACGCCGGCGGAGCGTTCACCGCGCAGCTCGAGCATGCGCGGCCGAGTTTCAACAACACCCGCGCTCTTGAAGAGCTCTCGACGCTCGCTGAATTGGGCGCGCCCTCGCGCGCGACCCTCGGCGGCATGTTCCCCGCCATCGCCCATGAGGTTCGCGCCGCGGAACGGGGGAACGGCGAGACAGGCATGCTTGGGCAGATTTCCGGCGCGCTCGCGGGGGCGGTCTCAACCCGCCGCGTGGACAACCCCGACATTCGGGCGCCGGAGGAAATTCTGGTTCGCGCGCAAGCGCGGCTTGAGGACGATGAGTTAAACGCCGCCGCCGAAGAAATGGCGCGGCTGGAGGGCCCCGCCGGAGAAGCCGCGCGCGGTTGGATCATGCAGGCCCGTCGCCGGTTGGCGATTGAGGCTGCGCTCGACGCCTTGCGCGACGAGTTGTCGGAAATGTAAGCGAGAGAACCATGCGGCGCGGCGTTTTAATCGTGCTCGGAGCGGCGCTGGGCCTGTGCCTGGCGGCGGCTTACGGGCTTGTCTACCTGATGGCGACGGGCAATGACGCCTTCGTTTTCATGAATGGCGCACAAGCGGTCGAGATCCGCTACGCCAACATTCTGCTTTGGATCCTGTTCATTATCGCTCCGCTGGTCGCGGGTCTGATCCTGATGTTCCGGCTGCCGAAAATCATCGCTGACCGCGCCCGTACGCGTCGTCGCGACAAGGGCTTCGAGGCGCTTCAGTCCGCGTTGATCGCGAACGCCGCTGGAGATGAGCGTGCGGCGCGGCGGGAAGCGCGCCGGGCGGAGAACCTTCTCGATGTGTCCGCCGCGCCGCGCGTGCTGGCCGCCCAGTCCGCCGAGCTCGCCGGCGATTTGGTCGGCGCGGAGAGCGCCTACGCCGCCATGATCGCCGATCCGCGGACCGAACTGGTCGGCCGGCGCGGCCTCGCCGCCGCAGCCGTGTCGCGTCGGGATTTCGACACCGCCATCGTCCACGCCCGCCAAGCCTTTCTGACGGCGCCCGCCGCGCGTTGGGCGTTTGATCTGTTGTTCGACGCTGAAACCCGTTCCTTCAAATGGGACGCCGCGATCGAGACCCTCTCCCAGGGCGTCCGCCGCAAGCATGTGCCCGACGCGGTCGCGCGCCGCCGTCGGGCGGTGTTGCTGACCGCCTCGGCGCAGGATTTGGAGCGCACTGAACCCGCCCGCGCCCGCGCGCTGGCCGAGGAAGCCGCTGCGCTGAGCCCCGCCTTTTCGCCGGGGGTCGCCGTGGCGGCTCGGTTGCTCGTGAAAGCCGGCATGGGCCGCCGCGCGGCCGGCGCGTTGGAGGACGCGTGGTCGGCTGCGCCGCATCCTGCGCTTGCGCTCGCCTATCGCGATCTGGTCGTCGAGGAGACCGCCGAGGCCCGCGCCAAGCGCATGGAGCGTTTGGCCGCCGCCAATGCCGAGCATCGCGAAAGCGCCATTCTGCGGGCCGAACAGCATATCGCCCTGGGAGAGGCGTCCGCGGCGCGCAACGCGCTCGCGCCCGTTCTGCAGTATGAGAAAGAGCGCTCCAGCCGGATCATCGGTCTGTTGTCGCGCATCGCCGCGGCTGACGGACACATGGAGGAGGCTCGAGGGCTCGCTCGCCAAGCCGAGACCGCGCCTGTCGAGCCTGATTGGTCCGACCTTGATCCTGAAGGGGAGGCGTTCGCCTATGCGCCGGAGGATTGGGCGCGCCTTGTCTACGCCTATGGCGACGGCGCCGAGCTCATTCATCCCCGCCATGAGCGGTATGAGCGTCCCAAGCTGGATGCGCCGGTGGCCGCGCTCTTGACCGCGCCGGAACCTGCGCCCGCCGCCCCGCCGCCTCGGCACCCGCCGCTGCGGCCGCGCCCGGCCATCGCGCATCAACCCTCCGCCGGGCCCGGCGCCACGGTCGTCGCGCGCAGCGCCATCCCGACCGCGCCTCCGGCCGTCGCGACGGCGGCGGCCGCTGGCTGACGGCCAAGCGCCCGCGCCCGCTTGCGTGCGCGGGACGTTGGGCGTAAATCCACGGATCTGGCGAGCCGCCTTAGCTCAGTTGGTAGAGCATCGCATTCGTAATGCGAGGGTCGCGTGTTCGAGTCACGCAGGCGGCACCA